>CAXUGY010000024.1:0-53253 GCA_964250695.1 uncultured Chthoniobacterales bacterium
GTTCGCGGATTTTGTCCAACTCCGTCTTCGCGGCGAGCACGCTCTGGCCGATGGCCAGATCGTTGGCTTTTGCGCCCAACGTGTTCAACTCGCGCGCGATCTCCTGGGTCAGGAAATCGAGCGTGCGCCCGATGGGTTTTTCTTTTTCGTCGAGCAGCGCGGCGAACTGATCGAAGTGGCTTGCGAGCCGCGTGACTTCTTCGGAAACATCGCTGCGGTCGGCGAACAGCGCGATTTCCTTGGCGAGCCGATCCTCGTCGATGGGCGTTTCGAGTCCGGCGCGCGCGAGCCGTTCCTGCATCGCCTGCCGGTGCTGCTGCACGACGAGCGGCACCCGGGCGCGCACGTCGGCGAGCAACCCGTCGATGAACTGGAGCCGCGCGCGCAGATCATCGGCCAGCCGCTGTCCTTCGCGTCCGCGCATCTCGACCAGCGCGGCGAGTGACGCTTCCAACGCCGTCTTGACCTGCGGCCAGACCTGTTCCGGCGCCACCGCCTCCTGCTCCTGCAACCGCAACACCCCCGGCGCGCGCAAGATCGTCTCGATGCTGATTTCCCCACCCGCGCCGAGTTCGGTTTGCAGCGCGCGCATCGCTTCGTAATAGGCACGGGCGGTGGCCACGTCGAGCGACGGGGCCGTGTTCGCCGAAGCGACCGGACGCGCCTGAAAACTCACGTTAATGACAAAACGCCCCCGCGCCACATGGGCGTTGACGATCTCGCGCACCGACGGTTCCAGGCTGCTCAGGTCGCGCGGCAAATTGATCATCAATTCCGTCTGCTTGCGGTTGACGCTCTGGACCTCGACGGCGCATTGCGCCCCGTTGGCCGCCGTGGCGCGTCCGCTGCCGTAACCCGTCATGCTGCGCATCGTCAGAAAATAATTACTGCACCGGCGAAGGCAACCGGTGTTCCGTTTCGAGCTTCGGCGACTGGATCGTCGGGAGGTCCTCCAGCGCGGCGACCTGTTGCACGTCTTTGTCCCCGCGCCCGGAAAGATTGACGAGGATGATTTCGTCCTTGCCCATGGTCGGGGCGACGCGGATCGCATGGGCCACGGCGTGCGCCGTTTCCAACGCCGGGATGATCCCTTCCGTGGCGGACAGTTCGTGAAAGGCGGCGAGGGCTTCCTCGTCGGTGGCGTGCTCGTACTCGGCGCGTCCGATGTCGCGCAGATGGCTGTGCTCGGGACCGACGGCGGCGTAATCCAGTCCGGCGGAAATGGAATGGGTCAACTGGATCTGCCCGTCTTCGTCCGCCAGCAGAAAAGTCTTCGTGCCTTGGAGGACTCCCAGTCGTCCGCCCTGAAAACGCGCGGCGTGCATCTGGCCCGGGCCGACGCCTTCGCCGCCCGCCTCGACGCCGACCATGCGCACCTCGGTATCGTCCAGGAACGGATAAAACAACCCGATGGCGTTGCTGCCGCCGCCCACGCAGGCGAGCAGCAAATCCGGCAAACGCCCCTCGCGGGCAAGCATCTGGTGGCGCGCCTCGTCGCCGATGACCCGGTGAAAATCACGCACCATCATCGGATAGGGATGCGAGCCGAGCGCGCTGCCGAGGATGTAAAACGTCGTCCGCACGTGCGTGACCCAGTCGCGCATCGCCTCGTTGATCGCTTCCTTCAACGTGGCCGCGCCCGCCGTCACCGGCACCACCTTCGCGCCGAGAAAACGCATCCGCGCGACGTTGAGCGCCTGTCGTTCCATGTCCACCTTGCCCATGTAGACGATGCATTCGCAGCCGAAATGCGCCGCCACTGTGGCCGTGGCGACGCCGTGCTGCCCCGCGCCGGTTTCGGCGATGATGCGCTTCTTGCCCATCCGCCGGGCGAGCAGGATTTGCCCGAGGGCATTATTGATCTTGTGCGCGCCGGTGTGCAGGAGGTCTTCGCGCTTGAAGTAAATCTTCGCGCCGCCGAGTTTTTCGGTGAGACGTTCGGCGAGGTAGAGCGGCGTGGGCCGCCCCGCGAAATCTCGCAACAGGCTGGCCAGTTCCTGTTGGAACGCGGGGTCGCGCCGGGCACGCTCGTATTCGTCGGCGAGTTCGCGCAGCGGGGTCATCAACGTCTCGGGCACGAACATGCCGCCATAGGGGCCGAAATAACCGTGTGCGTCGGGAAAGGTTTGCATGGGAAAGGGGTCGGGAGACGGGAAACGTAAGCCGGAAAGCGCGCGGGACAAGTGCGCCGGGCCGATCTGCCTCCTTCTCTGCGGTGTCAGGCCCGCAAAAGTTGCCGCACGGCCCGGCGATGCGGGGCGGCCATCGCCACATTTTCCAGGTTGTCGAGCGGACACCAGGCCTGGTGCTGGTCGGGCACGAGCGGCGCGGCTTCGGGGAACACGCGCAACGTCACCTGATAATGGGTGAACGGATAAGCGAGGTGCATCAACGGCTCGGTGCCCGGCGGGGCCGGCTCTACCAGGGCCGGTAATTTCCACAATCCCTTCCAGCGCGAACCGACGCCCTGTTGCAAAAGCAGCCGCCCGTCGTGGACGATCCAGGCGCAGTCCTCCGTTAGGGCGATGGTGGCCTTGCGCGCCCGTTTGATCGGCAACCGCTCCGGGTCATGCGGAGCCGCCGCGCAAAACGCCAGCGCCGGGCAGAGCAAACACTGCGGCGCGCGCACCCGGCAGACCGTCGCGCCCAGTTCCATCAGCGCATTGTTATAGAGGCGGACGTTTTCGGCGGGCAGGAGTTGTTCCGCGGTCGCCCACAAGGCACGCTGACCGGGGGCCGTGTCGATGGGAATGCGCAGGTGGATGAGCCGCGAGAAAACGCGGGCGATGTTCGCGTCCACGATGGGCGCGGGCAGATCGTAGGCGAAGGAAAACACCGCGCCCGCCGTGTAACGGCCCACGCCGGGCAGCGCGGCGATTTGTTCCAGGCTACGCGGAAACTCGCCGCCGTGCTCGTCGCGGACGATCTGCGCGGCCCGGTGCAAATTGCGCGCCCGTGCATAATAACCGAGGCCCTCCCACTGCCGCAGCACCTCCTCCTGCGGGGCATCCGCCAACGCCCGCACGCTGGGAAAACGCTCCAGCCACCGCCGATAATAATCCAACACCGTCACCACCTGGGTCTGCTGGAGCATGAACTCGCTCACCAGCACGGCATACGGGTCGCGCGTCTGCCGCCAGGGCAGGTCGCGGCCATGCCGGGCGAACCAATCCAGCAACGCGGACTGGAACGCGCGCTGATTTTCTGGAAGCTTGAGCCTCGTCCGCGAACCCGTTTTTCTTGCCGATGCCACCTCTGACTTCCTTTACCTCGCCCCTGACCTCCGCACAAGCCGCCAAGCTGCGTCTGCGCCTGCGAGAAATGGGTTTCGACTTCGTGGATAAGCCCTACACCCTCTACGCGGCGCAGAAGGGCAAACTCAACCTGGCCGTCTACGAAAAAGGCCCGAAAGTCCTCGTCCAGGGCAAGGAAACCGAGGATTTCGTGCGGTTCACCCTGGAGCCGGAAATCCTCGGCGAAGCCAGGCTGGGCTACGAGGAGGTGCTCACGCCGGAACGCTTCGAGCCGCACTTCGGCATCGACGAAAGCGGCAAGGGCGATTTCTTCGGTCCGCTGGTGATCGCGGGCGTCTACGTGGACAAGCACATCGCCCGCGCGCTCATCGACGCCGGCGTGCAAGACAGTAAACGCATCACGTCCGACGCCAAAATCCGCGCCCTCGCCCAGGTCATCAAGACCCTGCCGGGCGCGGCGCACAACGTGGTTTCCATCGGCCCCGAGCGTTACAACGCGCTCCAACAGAAGATGCGCAACGTCAACAACCTGCTCGGTTGGGGGCACGCGCGCGTGATCGAAAACCTCCTCGCCCAACGGCCGGATTGCCCGCGTTCGCTCAGCGACCAGTTCGCCAACCCGAGCATCATCCGGCGCAGCCTCCTGGAAAAAGGCCGCCGGATTCAACTCGACCAGCGCACCAAAGCCGAGAGCGACCCCGCCGTCGCGGCGGCATCCATCCTGGCGCGCGAAAAATTCATCGACTGGCTGGAAGCCGCCGGGCGCGCACAGGGGATCACCCTGCCTCGGGGGGCCTCCGCGCAGGTCAAGGCCGCCGCCAAGGAACTCGTTAGGAAAAATTCAGCAGCGATTTTGCGGCAACTGGCCAAGACGCATTTCAAAACCGCCCGGGAAATCGCCCCCTCGGAATTCGGCCCGGTGGAAGAGACGCCTCCGTCGTCCGATCTGCCCTGAGACGCGGCGGGCTTTTCCAAGAAACGACAGGGCTCCCACGGAGTGTTTGTCAGTTTTTGTCGGGCAACGCGCTAAATAGCCATCCGCCTATTCACTTGCGAGCGAATAGATAATGAAACGTTGATTGAACAGAAACCCGTAAGGTGCGTCTGAATATTTGGTGGCAGTTGCCCCTGCCGCCTGTGGTGAAAATTCAGAGAAACCTTCGGTGGAAGATCAACGGTATCACGCGAAGCTCCGCGAAGACGCGGGTGCTGTCTGGCTCCGCCACCTCACATCGAAGACAGTAGATTCCATCCTATGTCCAATCTCACGAAACGCGATCTGGTAGTAAAAATCAGCAACGAAACGGGTCTGGTCCAACACCAGGTTTTCGAGGTCATCCAGAAGACGCTCGATCACATCACTTCCGCCTTGTCCAAAGGGCAGGACGTGGAGCTACGCAATTTTGGCGTTTTTCAGGTGCGTCTGAGCAAGGCGCGCGTGGGGCGTAATCCGAACGTTCCCGGCAGCAATTTTGCCATCCCGCCGCGTGCGACCGTCAAGTTCAAGAGTGGCAAGATCATGCGCCGCGACGTGCTCGATCTTTCCGATGCGATGAAGAAGGGCAACGGCACCAAAGCTACCGCCAAACCGAACGGGAAGACCGCCACCACCGCCACGAAAAAAGCGAAGGTGGCAAACGGAAATAATTAGAGCACATCCCGATTGGGCAAGCCTCGTTATCCTCCGCTCAGGATGACAGAATCCACGGGCCACCATGCTTACACAATCGAGACGCGCTCCAGATTTCTGTTTCACGAATCCTGCCGCCCGGGCAGGCTGTACAAAGCTCCCCTCTTATTGCGGTACAAGTTTCCTCGTCCCCAAGCTGCACTTGGGAACGAGGAAAGCGAGGGTGATCACGCTGCCATCTTCTCTCGTGGATACTTAACGGAATGGGCCTTCGTTCCGGCCCGAAAACCGCTGGCGCGTTCGTTGGAAAATGTGTGCTGACCCCTTCCCTTTTTAGTGAATTCGGCTAAACTCCCGGGTGCCGCAAACCCGCCCTCAGAAAGACCTGCTCCCGGCCCCTCCCGCCGTCACGAACGATGGCGCTCCCATCGAAGTCGTCGAGATTCGCGGGGCGCGGCAGAACAACCTCAAGGGCATTGACTTAGACCTGCCACTCGGGCGGCTAAACGTCATCACCGGGCCTAGCGGCAGCGGCAAAAGCTCGCTCGCTTTCGACACGATTTACGCCGAGGGCCAGCGCCGTTACGTCGAGACTTTCAGCCCGTACACGCGGCAGTTCCTGGACCGCATGGATAAGCCCAAGGTGGACGCCATCCACGGCATCCCACCGGCCATCGCCATTGAGCAGTCCAACCAGGTCAAGAGCACGCGCTCGACGGTCGGGACGATCACGGAAATCAACGATTACCTGAAGCTCCTGGTGCCCCGGGTGGCGCAGGCATTTTGCCCGTCGTGCCACGGGCCGATCAAGCCGGATGCATCGCGCGGGATCGCCGAGCAAATCCTGGCTCGCCGGGCCGGGGCCACCCTGCTCATCACCTTCGCCGTGCCTGCTCCGGTCGGGGCGGTTCCGGCGGAGTTTTTCGCGTTCCTCCAGGCGCAGGGATATTTGCGTGTCTGGGTGGACGGCGCGGTGCTCCGCACGGACGAAACGCCCGCCGTCACTCTCAAGCGGCTGCCGTTGCGGGTCCACGTCATCCAGGACCGGGTGACCGTCGGCGCGGAAAGCCGTTCGCGCATCACGGAGTCCATCGAAACGGCCCTCCGTTTCGGCAAGGGCAAGATTCGCTTCATCGACCCGGCCAACGGGCAGGAGGATTGTTTTTCCACCGGCTGGCATTGCCCGAAGTGCGACCTCGACATCAAGCCCCCGACGCCGGGGTTGTTTTCGTTTAACAACCCGGTCGGCGCGTGTCCGAAATGCCGCGGGTTCGGTCGGACCATCGGCATTGATCTGGACCGCGCGTTGCCGGACAAACGGCTCTCGATTGCGCGTGGGGTGGTCAAGCCGTTCCAGAGCGGCCAATCCGCCGATTGCCAGCGCGACCTCCTGCGGGCTGCCGCCCGGCAGGAAATCGACGTGAACGTGCCGTTCGAGGATTTGCCCAAGGCCGACCAGAAGTTCGTCCTCCAGGGCGAGGGCGGCGGTCGCGCGGACGCCGAGGAACTCTACGCGGGTGGGGGCTGGTACGGGGTCAAAGGTTACTTCGAATGGTTGGAAACCAAGACCTACAAGATGCACGTGCGGGTGCTGCTCAGCCGCTACCGGGCCTACACGCTCTGCCCGGAATGCGACGGCGGCCGGTTCCAGCCCGCCACGCTCAATTTCCGCCTCGTGCCGGGCGCGGAATGGACCCCGCCCAAAAAGCGGTACTCCCTGCTGCCCGGGTTCAATCTGCCGGAACTCGCGCAACTGCCGGTCACGGAACTGACGCCGGTCATGGAGGCGCTGACCCTGCCGCCCAACGATTCCAGCGCCGAAATGTTGCAAAAAGAGATCGTCACGCGCCTGAATTATCTGCTCGCGGTCGGTCTGGGTTATCTCAACCTCGACCGGCCTACGCGCACCCTTTCCGGCGGGGAGATCGAGCGCGTCAATTTGACGACCTGCCTGGGCGCCTCCCTGGTCAACACGCTGTTCGTCCTCGACGAGCCGAGCGTCGGGCTGCACCCGCGCGATGTGGGCCGGCTCATCCGCGTCATGGAAGACCTGCGCGACAAGGGCAACACGCTCCTCGTCGTGGAGCACGAGGAGGCCGTCATCCGCTCGGCGGACAACCTCATCGACATCGGCCCCGGGCGCGGCGAGGGCGGCGGCGAACTGGTGTTTTCCGGTCCGCTGTCCGCGTTGGGAAGCTGCCCCGGCTCGCTGACGGCGGATTACCTCACGGGCCGCAAGACGATTCCGCTCCCGGCGCGCCGCCGTCCGGTGGACCGCTGGCTGAAAATCCGGGGCGCGCGCGAACACAACCTGCGTCGCATCGACGTGGACCTGCCGCTGGGCGTTTTCGCCTGCATCACCGGGGTCAGCGGCTCCGGCAAGAGCACGCTCATCCACGACGTGGTTTACCAGAACCTGCTCCGCCAGCGCGGCCTCACCAACGCCGAGACCGTGGGTGTTTGCGACGAGATCACCGGCGCGGACCAGTTCGGCACGGTGGTCATGGTGGACCAGACGCCGCTGTCCAAGACGCCGCGTTCCAACCCGGTCGTCTACCTCGGGGTGTTCGACGCCGTGCGCGAGCTTTTCGCCACCAGCGACGAGGCGCGCGCCGCCGGGTTGTCGGCGGGATCGTTCTCGTTCAACTCGGGCGACGGGCGTTGCGAACGCTGCGGCGGCATCGGGTTCGAGAAGATCGAGATGCAGTTCCTGAGCGACCTGTACGTGCGTTGCTCGGAATGCGAGGGCAAACGTTTCCAGCCGCACGTCCTGAAGGTCCGCTACCACGGCAGGAACATTCACGAAGTGCTGGAAATGACGGTGGCGGAGTCCGTCGGTTTCCTGGAAGCGCGCCACGGTCTCAAGGGCATCCCGAACATGCTCAAAACGCCGCTGGCCGCCCTGCGTATTCTGAACGAGGTCGGCCTCGGCTACCTGCGGCTCGGCCAACCGCTCAACACCCTCAGCGGCGGCGAGGCGCAACGCTTGAAGCTGGTCGGCCACCTCGTCGAACGCGAGCGCAATCCCGGCACCAGGGGCGCGCTGCTCATCTTCGACGAACCGACCACCGGCCTGCACTTCGACGACGTGGCCCTCCTGATCCGCGTGTTTCAACGGTTGGTCGAGCAGGGCGACAGTCTGCTCGTCATCGAACACAACCTGGAGGTCATCAAATGCGCCGATTACCTCGTCGATCTCGGCCCCGAAGCTGGCTCGGACGGCGGGCTGCTCGTGGCGGTGGGCACGCCCGAAGAAGTCGCCGCCGTGGATGCCTCGCACACGGGTTATTACGTCCGCCCGCTGCTGGGTGGCGCGCTCAACGAAAAGGTGATCGCGTTCGATGGCGTGGCCGTCGAGCAGGCGGTGAACGTCTACGGCAGCCGTCCGCCCGCTATTCGCGGGGTGGAAATGCCCTCCCGCGAGCCGAACGGCTACCACGCTCCGAAAGCCGCGCCCGCCATCCGCATCAAGGGCGCGCGCGAGCATAATCTCAAGAACCTCACGCTCGACCTGCCGCGCGGGCAGATGGTCATCGTGACCGGCCTGAGCGGGTCGGGCAAATCGACGCTCGCCTTCGACATCCTCTTCGCCGAGGGCCAGCGGCGCTTCCTCGACAGTATGTCGCCCTATGCGCGGCAGTTCGTCGAGCAGTTAGAGAAACCGGACGTCGATCTGATCGAAGGGTTGCCGCCCAGCGTGGCCATCGAGCAGCGCGTCACGCGCGGCGGCGGCAAATCGACCGTCGCCACGGTGACCGAGGTCTACCATTTCCTGCGTCTGCTTTTCGCCAAGCTCGGCACGCAATACTGCCCGCGCTGCAACGTGCCCGTCGAGAAGCAGAGCGTCGCCGCCATCGTCAAGCAGGTCGAAGACGCGGCGAAAAAAGGCAAGGTCCGCGTGCTGGCTCCGCTCATCAAGGCGCGCAAGGGCTTTCACACGGAGGTCGCCGCCTGGGCCGTCAAACACGGTTTCGAGACGCTGCTGGTGGACGGCAAGTTCCTGTCGGCGTTCGGCTTTGAAAAACTGGAACGCTTCCGCGAGCACTCGATTGACGTGGTCGTCGGCGAGGTCGGCGGCGCGAAGAAAAAGCCGGTCGAAGTGGCGGCGAAGGTAAAGGGCCGTGTGCTGAAAAACGCCGCCGTCAACGACGACCCGCGCGAGATCGTCAAGCGCGCGCTGGAGATCGGCAAGGGCACCGCGCGGCTGGTCGATGCGAAGGGCAAATCCCTGGTGCTGAGCACGGAAATGAGCTGCCCCGAATGCGGCACGGCGTTCGAGGAACTCGACCCGCGGCTGTTCTCCTACAACTCGCCGCACGGCTGGTGCCCCGGTTGCCGGGGGTTCGGCATCGTGTGGAAAGGCAACCTCGTCAAGGAAGACGACGGCCTCTCCGCCGCCGAGCAGGAACTCGCCGAGGAGCGGGCCACGCAATGGCTCGACGAGGACGAATCGAAGCCCTGTCCGCAATGCGAGGGCGGTCGCCTCAACCCCGTGGCGCGCCACGTCCGCGTGCGCAACCTGACCATCGACGCCTTCGCCGCCCTGCCGGTGTCCGGCGCGCGGGCCGCCGCCGAGAAGTTCAAATTCAAGGGCACGCAGGCGCTGATCGCCGCCGACATCATCGACGAAATCCGCCAGCGGCTGACGTTCATGGAAGAGGTCGGCCTGGGCTACCTCGCGCTGGACCGTTCGGCCAAAACCCTGAGCGGCGGCGAGACCCAGCGCATCCGGCTTTCGGCGCAGCTCGGCTCGAACCTGCGCGGCGTGCTCTACGTCCTCGACGAACCGACCATCGGGCTGCACCCGCGCGACAACGACCGGTTGCTCGACACGCTGGTCGCGCTCAAGTCGAAGGGCAATTCGCTGGTCATCGTCGAGCACGACGACGAGACGATGCGCCGGGCGGACCACATCGTCGATCTCGGACCCGGCCCGGGCGTTCACGGCGGCGAGGTCGTCGCCCAGGGGACCCTGGCGGAAATCCAGGCCAACCCGCAGTCGGTGACGGGACGCTGCCTCAAGGACCCGATCAATCACCCGATGAACGGCCAGCGCCGCCCGGTGAAAAGCTCCGAGCGTTGGCTCGAACTCAAGGGCGCGTCGGCCAACAATTTGCAGGACGTGAACACGCGCTTCCCGGTCGGGCGGTTGACGGTCATCACGGGCATCAGCGGTTCGGGCAAGAGCAGTCTCATGCGCTCGGTCCTGCTGCCCGCCGCGCAACAGGCCCTGGCCAAAACCGGCAAAACGGCCAGGGCGGCGGAAATCCGCAAAAACGCCCGCAAGCACGCGCCGACGTGGAAAACCTTCACCGGCGCCGAACACCTCGAAGCCGTGTACGAGGTGGACCAGTCGCCCATCGGCAAGACCTCGCGCTCGACCCCGGCGACCTACGTCGGCGTGCTCGACGAGATTCGCGCCCTGTTCGCGCAACTGCCGCTGTCGCGCATCCGCGGCTACACGAACAGCCGCTTCTCGTTCAACAACGAGGGTGGCCGTTGCGAAAGCTGCCAGGGGCAAGGGGTGATCCGCCACGAGATGAGTTTCCTGCCGACGAGCTACGTCCCGTGCGAGGACTGCGGCGGCTTGCGCTACAACGCGCAGACCCTCGAAGTGCTCTACAACGACCGGAACATCGGGCAGGTGCTCAATCTGACGATTGAACAGGCGGCGGAATTTTTCGCGGCGGTCTCGAAAATCCATCGCCCGCTTTCGTTGCTCACGGAAACCGGCCTCGGGTACCTCAAACTCGGCCAGCCCAGCCCGACGCTCAGCGGCGGCGAGGCGCAACGGCTCAAGCTCGTCACCGAGTTGACGCGCGGGGTCGGGGCCGCCCAGCACAAGCGGCTGCGGCAGGCGCGCGCGACCAAATCGACGCTCTACCTGCTGGAGGAACCCACGGTGGGGCTGCACATGGCGGACGTGGAGCAACTGCTCCGCGTGTTGCACCGGCTGGTGGACGAAGGGAACACGGTGGTCGTCATCGAGCACCATCTCAGCGTCATTGCCGAGGCCGATCATCTGATAGACATCGGCCCGGAAGCAGGTGAGGACGGTGGCAAACTCGTGGCCAGCGGCACGCCGGAACAGATCGCCAGGCATAAAGGCAGCCACATCGCGCCGTTCCTGCGCGACCTGCTCGCGGCAGGGTCGGTCAAGGTCCCGATGGCTCTCCGAGCCAGTCCCTGACCTTTCGAGCTGAGCCGGATAAACAGAGACTGGCTCGGAGAGCCATCCCTACCTGTTTGACGAAACGTCACCCCACACTCTGGTGACTCACCCAATCCACGGCGAAACGCATCAACTCCGGCGCGCTTCGCAATTGGAGCTTGTCTTTGATGTGTGCCCGGTACGTTTCCACCGTTTTCACGCTGACCTGCATTTCCGTGGCGATGTCGCGCGTGCCACGCCCATGGCCGATGAACTGGAAAACTTCCAACTCCCGGTTGCTCAACGCATCGACCAGTTGGCCGCCGCCGGTCTTGCCGCTGCTCTCCGTCATGCGGCTGAGAATCCGCCCGTTCACCGCATCGCTCACGAAGATGTTCCCGGCCAGGACGCGCCGGATGGCGGCCACGATCTGCTCGAACGGCTCACCCTTCATCACGTAGCCGCGCGCCCCGGCCCGCAACGCGCGCTCGGCGTAGAGGGTTTCGTCGTGCATCGAGAGGATCAAGACCGGCATTTGCGGCCAGTGGGTCTTCAGGTCCTTGAGCAGGTCGATGCCGCTGACGCCGCGCAGGGAAATATCGACGATGGCCAGATCGAACGGCTTGGCCCGTAGTTCGGCCAGGGCCTGTTCGGTGTTTTCCGCTTCCCCGCAGACGACGAGATCCGTTTCCAGGTCCAGCAACTTGGCCAGACCTTTGCGCATGATCGGATGGTCATCCACGACGAGCAGCCGCCGCTGGCTGCCGGTGATGGAAAGATCGGGCGGATTCATAAAAAGCTTCGCGGGCAACGCCAGTTGGTCTGGTCGGTCCCTGAGACGTTGGTAAGGGGATCACCTACGTCATGAATCGCAAAAGCTCGTGCCAAACTCTTATTTTTCTTCGCCGCGAGAGGACCGGCCCGAATGCGTTAGTGCCGCTGGCGCGGACGGGCAGGGGTCACGGGCGGAGTCGGCGCGGGTTTCGAGAGCAGCAAAAACGAAGCGGCTCCCAGTTCGGGCTGGCCGGGGGCGAAAGGCTCCAGCAATCCGCGCGTCGATCCGAGGCTCTTTTCGTGCAGCACGACGGCGTCGAGATTCTCCAATTCCGCCAATTTCGCTGCCGCCCCGCCGGTGAGATATTTGATCCGCCGCAGGTAGACGATCATCGCTTCCTCGCCGACCACGGGCTGCTGCCCGGTGACCATCTCCAGCCGGCGTCCGGTCGTGGCCGCCCGCACCCGCGCGCCGAACTGCGACGGCGCGTTCTGTCCCGTGCGGTAAACCTGCACGATGCCGGTCAGCGTCGTCACGATGGCCACTGCCACCGACGCACCCGTGGTCACGCGGCCCCAGTGCTCGGGCCAGCTCTCGTCGGGTGATGAAGCGGCGATCCCCGCCGGTCGGCGCGCCGCCGACAGCAGGGCGGTCAGCACCAGGCAAAACGGCGGCACCACCGGGAAAATACGGTCGGTGCGTTTGGACGGCACGACCGTCATGCACAGCAGCCCGCCCGCCGCCCAGCACACGAGCCAGAGCGTACCCGTCTCTTGGCAAAGCGACCACCAGACCCGCGCCGCCCGCACCCGCACCGCCAGCAGCAGGAGGCTCCACGGTGCCCAACGCGTGAATAATTGGGTAAAATAAAAATAGAAAGGTTGGTTATGATGGACCGCCTTTTCGCCTACGGTGAACCGGCCCATGAACTCGTGGATCACCACCTGGTCTTTGAACCCCGGCACCAGCACCATGCCGCGTTCGATCCAAACCAGAAACGGCACCAGCGGCAGCACCCAATGCCACCACCCGCCCCAGACCTGGCCGGGACTGCCTCCGCGCCGGTGGACGATCCACGTCAGCACGGTCATGCCCGGGAGCAGGAACGCGTAGGCGATGGGGCCTTTGGTCCAAATGCTCGCCAGCAAAAGTGCGCCCACCGTCCAGCGCGCCCGGGGGGTCCAGGGCCGCCCACCGTCGCGGACGTGGCGCCACACGACCAGCCCGATCAAACCGATCCAGAGCGTCAGCGGCATATCCGTCCGCACGAGGGTCGCCAGCCGGGGCGTGAGCAGGTTGAACCCGAACGCCGCCGCCGCCAGCGTGCCGCCCTTGCCCGGCCAGAGGTGTTCACCTGCCCGCCAGAGCGCGACGACCAGCGCCGCTGCCGCCAACAGCGACGGCAGCCGCCAGGCGAGGTCCCAGTGGCCGCCCGTCAGCCCGTAAAACGCGGCGGAAATCCAGCCGATCAGCGGCGGTTTCGTGGCTACGCTCCGGCCGCCGGGCGTGTGTTGGAACCACCACTGGCCGCCCTGGACCATCTCCAGCGAGGTGAACGCCTGTTTGGCCTGATCGAAATCATCCAATCGCCACGGCAAATCCCGCACGGCGAACAACGCCAGCATCACCGCCAGCAGCCGCCACTCCGTCAACGATAACCCGCGCCAGGGTGCCGGGGGCCGGGTGGACGGAGGCAGGGGCGACAAATCGTTGGAGACAGGAACGGACACACCGTCATCAAGGCACGACGACGGCACCGGGAGCAACCGCTAAGTGTCTCGCACCCCCTACTTCTTACCGGCGGCGAGTTCTCCGGCCAAGGAGTTCTGAAACCCTGCGGATCATCGAGCATGATCAGCGGACGGCAAGTTGGAAACGGCGCACGGGTCGGGATGAACCTTCTCCGTACACCCTCCCATGACGACACCGACCCGGGATTTTCCGACGATTCCTGTTGCCCGCGCCGCCCGCCCCGCTGAAATGTTCGGGCTGGTCGTTCCACCTTCTCCATGTTCGCCGCTCTCCTTTTCGACGCCCCGCCCTTGCCGCTGGCGTATTATATCCATCAACTCAGCCCGTTCATCGTGCGTTTCGGCGGGAATTTCGGCCTGCACTGGTACGGGTTCGCTTACGTGATGGCGTTTTTCTGCGGTTACCTGCTCTACCACCGGCTGGCGGCGCAGGGCTACGGGGAACTCCCCCCGGCGAAGGTCGCGGATTTCATCACGTTCGCGGCGATCTTTGGGGTGATGCTCGGCGGACGGCTGGGCTGGATCGTTTTTTACGGTTGGGACAAGGTCCGCGCGCACCCGCTGGACGCCGTCAAGCTCTGGGAAGGCGGCATGTCCAGCCACGGCGGCATCCTCGGACTGGTGATCTTCACGTGGGTCTACGCCCGGTGGCAGCGGATCAGTTGGCCCGGGGTGGGGGATAATCTGGTGGTCGTCGCGCCCATCGGACTGTTTTTCGGGCGGCTGGCCAACTTCGTCAACGGCGAGTTGTGGGGCCGGATCGTCACCGCGCCCCATCCGCCGCTCTGGGCGGCGATGCGTTTCCCCAAGGAACTCGAAACGGGCGGGTACGGGGTGAGCCCCGAGCAGGGGAACACCCTGCTGGCCGAAGCCTACGCGCACAACCCGCACGCCCTGAGCTACCTCGAATCCCTCCTGCCGCTGCGGTATCCTTCGCAGCTTTTCGAGGCGGCGTTGGAAGGCGTCGTCCTGTTCACGCTGCTCTGGGTCGTCCGCACGCGGATGCGCGCACCCGTGGGGATGCTGACGGGCGTGTTCATGGTGGCCTACGCGGCCTTGCGGATCATCGGTGAACAGTTCCGCGAGCCGGATGTCGGCATTCCGCTGACCTGGGGCCTGACGCGCGGTCAGTTTTTGTCGTTGTTCATGTTTCTGATCGGCGGCGCTTTTATCGGGTGGTCGCTGCTGACGCGGCAGTATCAGCTTCCCGGCAGGCAAGTCCCCTCGGCAGCCCCCGTGCAGCCATGATCCCGTTTGCCGCCGTGCTGCTGGCCGGTGGCCTGAGCCGGCGGATGGGCCGCGACAAGGCGCTCCTGCCGCTGCCGGACGGACGCCTGCTCTGGCAGCGGCAACTCGACGTTTTGCGCGCGTTGGAACCGGCGGAGTTGTTCTTCTCCGGCCCGGCGCGGGAAGGCTTCCCGCCGGACGTGCCGCTGCTGCCTGACGCCACGCCGGGCCTGGGTCCGCTCTCCGGCATCGCGGCTGCCCTTGCGGCGATGCGTTCGCCGTTGCTGGTCGTGCTGGCCGTGGACCTGCCGCGGATGACCACCGGGTTCCTGCGCGGGTTACTGGCGATATCAAGGGAAGACAGCGGCGTGGTGCCGATGCACGGCACCAGCGGATTTTACGAACCGCTGGCCGCCGTGTACCCATCGAGCGCCCGCGCGTTGGCCACCGCCCGGCTGGCTGGTGAGAATCGCTCACTACAGGCGTTCGTGCGCGCCGCCGTGTCCGCCGGACGATTACAGCAATGGTCGTTGGATCGCCCGGCGGATTTGCAATGTCTCACCAATTGGAACACCCCCGCCGATGCGGGGTAAACCACGGCTCGCCTGTCGCTAGGGCGTCACCGTCGCCGATGGCAAGGGCGAAGGCGCGACCACGGTCACCGGCTTTGCTGCCGGGGCAGGCGGTGGGACCGTCAAGCCGGGGATGTAGATCGACTTTGCGCCGAAGAGTGGCAAAGCCGCGTTGACGGATTGCAAGACGCCCCACGTGAGCGGGATGGCGACGATGACCCAAAAGAGTAGAATACGGATGTTCATACGCGAAGAAAAAGTGCTGAGAGAAAAATGGAACGGTTCAAACCTTGTTGGCGTCGCTGACGTAATGCTTCGGGTCCACGGGCCGCACGAGCAGATTGGCAATGCACCCGATCACCAGCAGCCCCACGCAGATGTACATCACCTGATTGTACGCTTCCGCTTTCGGCACGCCGTGTTCCTTGTTGTAAGTGGAAATGCTGTTCAAAGTCAGTGGCCCGATGACCGCCGCCAACGACCAGGCCGTGATCAACCGCCCATGGATCGCGCCCACCTGATAAGTGCCGAACATATCGCGCAGGTAAGCCGGAATGGTGGCGAACCCGCCGCCGTACATCGAGATGATGACGCAAGCCAACGCCACGAAGAGAACCTGGCTGCCGGTTTTCTGCGCGTAAGGAATCGTCAGGTACAGGCAGATGCCGAGCAGAAAGTAAATAAAGTAGACTCCCTTGCGGCCGGTGGCGTCCGACGCGGAGGACCACAGGAAACGTCCACCCATGTTGAAGATCGACAACAGGCCGACGAACCCCGTGCCCACCGCCGCCGTCACCCCAAACATATCCTGCGTCATCAGAGACGCTTGCCCGAGGATGCCGATGCCAGCCGACACGTTCATGCAGAGCACGAGCCACAGCAGCCAGAACTGCGGGGTCTTGATCGCTTCGTCCGCCGAGACGCTGCCGCTGGTCATCATGGCGTTGGTGCTCTGCGCGGGAGCGGTCCAGCCTTCCGGCTTCCAATCGGGTGCGGGCACCCGGGCGATGGCCGCCCCGAAGAGCATGAGCACGATGTAAATAGCCCCCATGGTCAGGAACGCCTCGCCCACGCCCAACGAACCCGGGTTCGCCGCGTGGTAGTGAGACATCAGAATGTTAGCGAGCGGGCTGCCGATCAACGCGCCGCTGCCGAAGCCCATGATGGCAAACCCCGTCGCCATGCCCGGCCGGTCGGGGAACCACTTGATCAGCGTCGAAACCGGCGCGATGTAACCCAGTCCGAGGCCGATCCCGCCGATCAACCCGTAACCGGCGTAGAGCAACCATAACTGGTGGTATGCCACGCCGATGGCGGCGATCCCCAGGCCGCCGCAGAAACACAGCGCGCTGGCAACCATCGTCTTGCGCGGGCCGCTGCGTTCCACCCACTTGCCGAAGATGGCGGCCGAGAGACCCAGGAGGATGAGCGCCAAAGAATAAATCCAGCCCACTTGAACAATCGTCCAGTCCTGACCCTTGATCGGGGCTGTCTTGCCGAGCAGCTTGGTCAGCGGCACGTTGAAAACGCTGAACGCGTAAACCTGGCCGATGCACATTTGCACGGCGATGGCGGCCGGTGGAAACATCCAGCGGGAATAGCCGGGTTTCGCCACGATGGACTCTCGGTCGAGGAAGGACATGAGGGGGTAAGTAATACTGACGGGTAATAACTGACGGGTGATTCTACTTCGCGGTCAACGCGGCCGGTTCGTGCGTGGTGTTTTCACGCGCTCCGCTGATGATTTTGTTGACGGCCATGTCGGCGTCCGGCGACGGCACGAGGGAAATGACGATGAACTTTGACGCCGGGGTGTTCGCGCGTTCGGCGGTGCTGTTGATGGGCACGAGCACGTTGGTTTCCGGGTAATAGGTTGCCGTGCAGCCGCGCGGAATGTTGTACGGCGTCACCATGAAGTGCCGCGCCGTCCGGGTCTCGCCTTCGTGGTGGCTGGTCAGGTCCACCAGTTGCCCCGGCTGCAAACCCGCGTCGCGCACGTCGTCCTGGTGCATGAAGATGACGCGCCGTCCGTTGTAAACGCCCCGGTAACGGTCGTCCAACCCGTAGATGTGCGTGTTGAACTGATCGTGGCTACGGATGCTCATCATCACGTACTGACCCTTTTCCAGCCGGTGATCGGGCAGCGGCGCGGTGATGAACTTCGCCTTGCCGATGCCGTTGTTGAACTTGCGGTGATCGCGCGGGTCGTTGGGCAAATAAAAGATGTTCTGCCGGATGCGCTCGTTGAAACGCTCGAACCCGGGGATGACCGCTTCGATCCCGTCCCGGATCAGATCATAGTTGTCCTCCATCGCCTGCCAATCGACGCTCGATTTCGCGCCGAGCGTCGCCCGGGCGAGACCGCAAACGACCGCCACTTCACTCTTCAGGAGCGGGCCGTGCGGGGCCAGACTCCCGCGCGAGGAATTCACGATGCCCATCGAGTCCTCCACGGTCACGAATTGCAACCCGCTTTTCTGGTGGTCCTTTTCCGACCGGCCCAGCGCGGGCAGGATGAGCGCGGTGTCGCCCGTGATGAGGTGCGAACGGTTGAGCTTGATGGAAACGTGCGCCGTCAGCTTGCACTTCTGCATCGCGGCGGCGGTATAATTCGTGTCCGACATGGCGGACACGAAGTTGCCGCCCATGCCCAGGAAAAACTGGATTTCGCCCCGGTGCATCCCCTTGACGCATTCCACGGCATCGACGCCGTGCGGCTTGGGCGGCACGAACGAAAACACCTTGCCGAGCTTGTCCATGAACGAGTCGTTCATCCGCTCCCAGATGCCCATCGTGCGGTCGCCCTGCACGTTGGAATGCCCACGCACCGGGCAGGGCCCCGCGCCCGGCTTGCCGATGTCCCCGCGCAGGAGCAGCAGGTTCATGGCGTACTGGATCGTCGCCACGGCGTTCCGTTGTTGGGTCAGGCCCATCGCCCAGCAGATGATCATGCTCTTGGACTTCATGATCGCCTCCGCCGTCTCGCGGATTTGCCGGCGCGACAGCCCGCTCTGCGTGGTGATCTCGTCCCAGTCGGCCACGCGCAAATCGGCGATCATCCCTTCGGCTTCCACCGTGTAATCGCGGATGAAATCCAGGTCGAACACGCTGCCCGGATTCCGATCCTCGTCGGCGAGCATCTCCTTCATGATGCCTTTGAACATGGCCATGTCGCCGTTGATCCGCACCGGCAGCCAGATGTCGGTCAGCGGCACGCCCTTGTTGAACACCATCCGCGCGGCGAACTCCAGCGGGTTGCCGTAGTCCTGCGGGTTGGGGTTGACGATGCTCATCAACCCGGTCTCGGGCAACGGGTTGGCGGCGATGATCGTCGCGCCGTGTTTCTTGGCGTGTTCCAGCGAGGTCATCATGCGCGGGTGGTTCGTGCCGGGATTCTGCCCGATGATGAACACGCACCCGGTTTCCCGAAAGTCGTCCAGCGTCACGCAGCCCTTGCCGATGCCGATGGCTTCGTTCAACGCCGCGCCGCTCGCCTCGTGGCACATGTTCGAGCAATCGGGCAGGTTGTTCGTGCCGAACTGCCGCACGAAAAGCTGGTACAGAAACGCCGCCTCGTTGTTGGTGCGCCCGCTGGTGTAAAACGCCGCCGCGTCCGGCGAGGGGAGCGCGTTCAGTTCGTCCGCCATGAGCCGGAACGCCTCCTCCCAGGTGGTCTCCTCGTAGTGGGTGCCCCCCTTCCGCTTGATCATCGGCGTCGTGAGCCGTCCTTGCTGACCCATCCAAAGGTCGCTTTTTTCCTGCAAATCGGCGATGGAATGTTTCGCAAAAAAATCGCCCGCGATGGAATGCTTCGTCCCCTCGTCCGCCACGGCTTTGACGCCGTTCTCGCAGAACTCGAAGATCTTGCGCCCTTCGTCCGGGCTGGGCCACGCGCAACTCTGGCAGTCGAAACCGCCCTTCTTGTTCACTTCGAGCCACGTTTTCAGCCCGCGCCCGACTCCCATCTCGCGCAGGGTGAATCGCAGGCTCTGGTACACCGCCGGGATGCCCGCCGCGACGCGGTGAACGTGGCCGATGCGCGCGCCCTCCGTCTCCTCGACCGGTTCGGAACCGGGCACGTCGGCGAGGTGGGCGTCCACCGCCGGGGGCGTGTGCGGGGTGCCGGTGCCGATGTGGCTGGGCTTCTGTGCCACGGTGTCGAGCTGTTGCTCGTGCGCCGGGTCGGCGTCTCTGGCAGGGTCGGGGGCGTGGGTGGTGTGCGGGTCCATGGAAAAAGGAGGGGAAAAGTAGTCAGGCCGCCGCCGTGGCGCGAGGGCGGACGGGGACGAAGCGGACCCCTTCCGATTCGTCGCCACCGGCGGTGTGGATGCGTTGTTCGCCCGCGTAAACGTTGAAACGTCCGCCGCGCACGAATCCGAGCAGGGTTATGCCATGGGTCTGCGCGAGTTCGACGGCGAGGCTCGACGGCGCGCCCACCGCCGCCAGCAACGGCAATCCGGCTGCCAACGCCTTCTGCACCAGTTCAAAGCTGGCCCGCCCGCTGACGAACAACCCGTAACCGCCGAGCGGCAGCGGCACGCCCGCCAGCAGTTGCGCGCCGATGAGCTTGTCCACCGCGTTGTGTCGGCCCACGTCCTCGCGCAGCCCGAGCAACCGCCCCGCCGGATCGAACAGCGCCGCCGCGTGCAGCCCGCCGGTCTGGTCGAACACCGCCTGCGTCGCGCGCAGCGTCGCCGGGAAATCGTGGATGGTCGCCGCGTCGAAAACCGGTCCGGCTCCCGGTCGTGGCTGCCGGGCGTTCAGGTTGAGCGCAGCGATGGAGGCCTTGCCGCACACGCCGCAGCTCGACGCCGTGTAGAAATGCCGCTCCAGCCGCCGCAGATCGACCGCCACCCCGGCGCGGAGTTCCACCCGCACGACGTTGTCGTCCCCGGCGCGGATCGCGTCAATTTGCGCGCCGTCACTCAGGATGCCCTCGGTGAAAAGAAACCCGGCGGCGAGTTCATCGTCCGCGCCCGGCGTGCGCATGGTGATCGACACGCTTTTATGCACCCGCCACCCCTTTCGCTCGTACCCGAGTTGGATTTCCAGCGGTTCCTCGACGGCGAGCAAATCCTCGCAAGGTTCACCGGCTTGCCGGTCTTCGACCCGGACGATCAAGCTCTTGATGACGCTGCGTTCCATGACCACGGGGAGGTTGGTGGCGACCTGGAGGAAGGATGGGAGCGGGGGGACCCTCCGGTTGCCGTTTCAACCCTAAAGTATCGCGCGCAGCTTCGCAAACGGCTGCCGACGATTGCGCCGCCGGGATTGTCCGCTAAATTGCCGAATGCTTCAACCCCCGTTGCGAGTGCGGCACCTGTACGTTTCTCCCGGGCACAACTTCTTTGGGCGGCACGGCCAGACCGCGGGCGAACACGCGACGCTGGAAGTGCCGGAGATTCGCTGCGTGCCGGGCCAGGGGATCGAGGGCGACCGGTTCTTCGATTTCAAGGCAGGTTACAAGGGGCAGATCACGTTTTTCGCGCAGGAGGTGTACGCCCGGCTGTGCGCGGAGTTGAACGTGACCGGCAAATCGCCCGCCGCTTTTCGCCGGAACGTGGTCTGCGAGGGCGTCGATTTGAACACGCTGACGGGCGGCCAAGAGTTTGAGGTGCAGGGCGTCCTTTTTCGCGGGCGCGAGGAATGCCGCCCGTGCTACTGGATGGACCAGGCGTTCGGCGCGGGGGCGGAGGCCGCGCTCAAAGGCCGGGGCGGTTTGCGGGCCGAGATTCTGACCGCAGGCGTTTTGCGGGTCGAACGATGAACCCTGCGGCGGCCCGCGAACCGGTGCCTGGTCCGACGCGCGCGCTGGTGGACGCGGAGACCGTGCTCGACGCGCGGCTGGCGCTCTTTCACCGGGCCGAGCGGTGGCTGGCCGTGGCGGACGTGCATTTCGGCTACGAACTGAGCCAGCGTGCGGCGGGGGCATTGTTCCCGCTGTGGGGGATGGACTCGGTCGAAGCCCGGCTGGACGCGCTGCTGGACGACTACCGCCCGGCGCGGCTGATCATCGCGGGCGATTTCGTCCATGACCGCACGGCCCGGGAACCGGCGTTGGCTCTGCTCCGGCGTCTGCGGACGCGCGGCGAGGTGGTGCTCGTCGCGGGCAACCACGACCGCCGGGCGTTCACCGCCGCCGAGATGCAGCCTTGTTACGTGACGGAGCAGTTCTGTTTCCAGCACGGCGACCACGCTCCGCCGCCGGAAGCCCTCGGACGGCGGTTGGTCATCGGACACCACCATCCGGCGGGAACCTTGCGCGATGGCGCGGGGCTGTCGCTCAGGCTGCCTGCGTTCGTCCAAACATCGACCCAATGGGTGTTGCCAGCCTTTTCGCCGTGGGCGGCGGGGGGCGGCGGACAGTTCGGGTTCGGGTCGCGCCGGTGGCTGTGCAGCCCGAAACGCATCCTGCCACCGCAGGTGACATGACCGTTCGGCGCGGGTCAGGCGGCCGGTTGGCGGCGGCGCCAGGCGCGGAGTCCGGCGGCCCCGAGACCCAGGGTCGCCATGACGGCCACGGACCCCGGCTCCGGGACGGCGTTGAGGGTGATCGCGGCCCCGGTATTCTCGTAGGCGTAATCCAGAATCGTCGCGGGCAAACCAGTGGCGGTGTTGGTCGAGAAATGCACGTAGCCGTAGTTCACCACGCCCGTGCTCTCATTGAGAAATTCGACCCCTAGATATTCCGTGCCGGTGGTCCGGAAATTTGCCAGCGCGGTCGGCGAACTGCTCGCATCGCCGGTGAAGGTCGAACCTGGCCCGACGGTCGCACCGGGAGCCAGCGCGGAAAAAACCCCGCCGCTGGTGACGCCGCCGGCACCCGTCGGAAAATAGAAAGACAGGCCCGAGTCGCCGTAGGGATTGAGGTCGTAACCGCTGGCAGTGACAGCATTCGTGCTGGATACGCCGGTGACAAAATTGAGGTAGACTCCCACGAAAGTGTTCGGCACGGCAATGTCCGGCGGGTCCACGGAGACGACGCTGGCGTGTGCGGTGTTGGCCCCGCCGGTCACGGCGAGAGTGGTCCCTGCGGCGGCATAAGCGGCTACACGGGTGCGGAGTGATGTTTTGAGTTTTTTCATGGTGATCCCTTATCAGTAAATGAGTACCGTTTCGTTTGGCCTACCCCGGCCTTTACCGGTGCCCAGCCGACACGAACTGCCGCCAAACTAACGGCTTATGGAATGATGCTTGCGGCTGATCGGCCGCGAGTAAGCTCGGAATTCGTGTCCCCGTCAAGAAAGAACATCAAAGCCGCTGGAGGTCGCCCTGGACAAATACAAAATGCCGTTGCGTGGCGAACATCTCCTTTCGGGCGTGCTCCATCCTTTTGCAAACGGCTGTAAACGACAGATGGTGAAGCGCGCTCTCACCGGTCGAGCGGTCTCATCTTTCGGGCGTCGGCTTTGGAGTCGGATCGGCGGGATCGACCGGCGGGGTACGGTCGTCCTTCGCGGCGTCTTCCTTCCACTGCGCTTTGAATTGTCTCCAGGCGTCCGCGCCCGCGGTTTCGAGTTCGGCCAGTTTTTTGTCTGCGTCCTGACTTTTGCCTTCGAGCTTGGACAGCGCGTCTTTGAGCTTTTCCTTGTTCTTGTCCCCGGCGACCTGGCCCAACTGCTCGCGTAATTGCTCGATTTGCGGCTGGAGCTCGCGACGTTTCTCCTGCAATTTTTCCCGCCAGCGGTCCTTGTCTTTGCCGAGCTTATCGGAAACCTTGTCGGCCAAACGCTGGACCTTGTCCCGCAGCTTGGGGTCCTGATCCTTGAGAAATTTTTCGAGGCTGTTGGCGGCCTGATCGGCTTTGTGGCGGATGTCCTTGGCGGAAAACTCCTTGCCGTCGTCGTTGGACGCCGCCTTGGGCGCCGGTGTCGGTTGGACCAGCGGAGCCTTTTCCGGCTCCGGCTTGCCGCAGCCCGCCAGGCCGAGGGGCAACGTCAGGCCCAACAGGAGGTTGAAAAGCGAGAAATTCTTCATCGGGGTCGGATCGATTCCGCGCGTCACGCGACGATGTTCACCAGCTTGCCCGGCACCACGATCACCTTGCGCGGCGTTTTTCCACCCAGGTGTTCTTGCACCTTTGCGCTCGCCAAAGCGGCGGCTTCGACCTCGGCGGCGGAAGCCTCTTTTTTGACGGTGAGCCGTTCACGCAGTTTGCCGTTGATCTGCACGGGAATCTCGATCTCGTCTTGGACGAGCAACCCCTCGTCGTATTCAGGCCAGACGCGTCCGGCGAGCAATCCGACGCCGGTGGGGAACTTCGCTTCCAACGTCTCGTTGAGTTCTTCGGTCAGATGCGGGGCGAACGGATTCAAAATTTGCACCAGCGCGCGCAACGCCGACACGGGTTTGACCGTCGCGGCGGTCAGTTCGTTCGTGCAGACCATCATGGCGGAAATCGCCGTGTTGAAGCTGAGCGATTCGATGTCCGCCGTCACTTTCTTGATCGCGGCATGGACCGCGCGCTGCTGGGAACGGGTCGGCTCCACGTCCTGCACGGAGCCGCTCAGGTTCCAGCGGCCTTCCTGGTCTTCCTCCATGACCAGCCGCCACACCCGCGCCAGGAACCGCGCCACGCCTTGCACCCCGGTCATGCTCCAGGGTTTCACTTGTTCCAATGGCCCCATGAACATCTCGTAAAGGCGCAGAGCGTCCGCGCCGAATTCGCCGATCACCTCGTCCGGGTTGACGACGTTGCCCCGGCTCTTGGACATCTTCTGACCGTCCTCGCCGAGGATCAGCCCCTGGTTGACCAAACGCTGGAACGGCTCGGGGGTGGACACGTAGCCATGATCGAAGAGCACCTTGTGCCAGAACCGGGCGTAGAGCAGGTGCAACACGGCGTGCTCCGTCCCGCCGACGTAAAGATCCACGCCGCCGGGTTTGCCGCCGTCCATCCAATAACGCTCGGCGTCTTGGCCGACGAAATTCCCGGCGTTGCGCGGGTCGCAGAACCGCAGGTAATACCAGCACGACCCGGCCCATTGCGGCATGGTGTTCGTCTCGCGGGTGGCAGCGTCGGAATAGCGGACCCAGTCGGTCGCCTTGGCCAACGGGGGTTCGCCGGTGCCGGTCGGCTTGAAATCCTCCAGTTCGGGCGGCAACAGCGGCAATTCGCCCTCCGGCAGCGACTCGTGCTTGCCGTCCTTCCAAATGATCGGGAACGGCTCGCCCCAGTACCGCTGCCGCGAAAACAGCCAGTCACGCAATTTATAGTTGATCTTGCGCTGGCCGCTGCCGTTCCCTTCGAGCCAGTCGATGATCTTGCTTTTTGCTTCGGCGGTGGAAAGGCCATTGAGAGAAACAGCGGCACTCTGCGAGTGGATCGCGGTGCCTTCGCCGGTGGTGCAGGCCTCATAGGGGTCGGCGTCGCCAATCCGCACTACCGGGCGGACTGGCAGACCGAACTTCACCGCAAATTCCCAGTCCCGCTCGTCGTGCGCGGGCACGGCCATGATCGCGCCCGTCCCGTAACCCATCAGCACGTAATCCGCGATCCACACCGGGATGCGTTCGCCGTTGACCGGGTTGACCGCATACGCGCCGGTGAACACGCCGGTTTTCTCCTTGGACAATTCGGTGCGCTCCAGGTCGGACTTGCCGCCGATTTCCGCGCGGTAACTGGCGATGGCTTCCTTGTGCTCGTCCGTGGAAAACAGGTCCACCAGCGGATGCTCGGGCGAGAGCACCATGTACGTCGCGCCGAACAAGGTGTCTGGACGGGTGGTGAACACGGTCAACTCCGCCGTCTGGTGGACGCGCCGACCTTCCGGCACGGCATCCGCCGCCGGGTGGTCCGCCTTGTCCGTGTCCAACGCCATGGCGACGAGGCTCGTCGGGCGGTGCTCGAAATTCTCCAGCACGAAATGGACGTGGGCGCCCTCGCTGCGGCCGATCCAGTTCTTTTGCAACAACTTGATCCCTTCGGGCCAGTCCAGCCCGGTCAATTCGTCGATGAGCCGTTCGGCGTAAGCGGTGATCCGCAGCATCCACTGGCGCATGGGGCGGCGTTCGACGGGAAACCCGCCGACCTCGCTCTTGCCATCGACCACTTCCTCGTTGGCCAACACCGTGCCCAACGCCTGGCACCAGTTCACCGGCGCTTCGGACACGAACGCCAGCCGGACGTGATCGGGGTCGCTGCCGGTGTAAGTGGAAATCGGCTCGGCCCGGTTCGTCGCCGGGTTGAACCACGACTCGTACAACAGCCGGAAAATCCACTGCGTCCACTTGAAATAGCCGGGGTCGGTCGTGTTGACCTCGCGCTCCCAGTCGTAGTTGAAACCGATGCTGTCGAGCTGCTGCTTGAACTTGGCGATGTTGCCTTCCGTGGTGGCACGCGGATGCTGGCCGGTCTTGATCGCGTACTGTTCGGCAGGCAACCCGAAGGCGTCCCAGCCCATGGGGTGCAGGACGTTGAAACCCTGCTGGCGGCGGTAGCGGGCAATGATGTCCGTGGCGGTGTAGCCCTCGGGATGGCCGACGTGCAGGCCCGAACCGCTCGGGTAAGGAAACATGTCGAGCACGTAGAACTTCGGCTTGGCCGGGTCGAAATCCGCGTCGCCGGGGTTGGGCGTGCGAAAGGTCTTCCGCTCGGCCCAGATCGTCTGCCATTTCGGCTCGATCTGGTCGTGGGGATAGGGCTTGCGCTTTTCGTTCATATCGACAAAGGAATAGGACTGCGGGGGAGCGGGGGAGTCAAAATTCAAGCGGTGATGCAGTGCCCGGGAACTAAGCACGCGATGCGCCGGTTGTCTCGTGCGGCTGCGACGCCTGCGACTTCTGCGAACTAAATTTGCATTTCGGCCCAAGAATTTTTGGTCCGGAGGCTCTTGCGCGGCGTCGCGCCTTCCTTCAAGCTGGCAGCTTGAACCCTGAACCTTGCGTCCCCGGGCGTCTTCTGTTGGCTACCCGGAACGCCCACAAGACCGGCGAGGTCCGCGCCATCCTCGGCGCTGGCTGGACGGTGGAAGACCTGCTAGCTCACCCGGAACTGCCCGAGGTCGAGGAGACCGGGACCACCTTCGCAGAAAACGCCGCGCTCAAGGCGGTCGCCGGTTCCACGCATTTCCCGGACGGCTGGGTGATCGCCGACGATTCCGGGCTGGAAGTGGATGCGCTCGGCGGCGCGCCGGGAGTGTATTCCGCGCGTTACGCCGGACCGGACGCCGACGACGAAGCGAACCGCCAGAAGCTCGTGCGGGAATTGCGCGCGGTGCTGGTGCCAGGTTCCGGGCACGCCCCGGCGGCGCGGTTCCGCTGCTGCATCGCCGTGGCGCGCGGCGGCGAGTTGGTGGGTCGGTTCGACGGCACGGTGGAGGGAGTGGTCATTCCGGCGGCGCGCGGGGAAGGGGGGTTCGGGTACGATCCGATGTTCATTCCGGCGGGGTATCAGGACACATTTGCCGAACTGCCCTCCGAGGTGAAGAACCGGTTGAGCCATCGCGGGAAGGCTCTGGCGAAGGCGGTGGAGTTTTTGCGCACGGTTCTCCCGTAGCCCCGGAGCATCTTCCGGTAAAGCATCGCCATAGACGCGCCTGGGAAGAAGCCGTTGAAACGGCTAATTAGACCTCCGACAAAAGTAGAAAGGTCCGCAGATTCCGCAGATTTCCGCAGAGGACGGAGGGGGAGTCGGTGGGCTCCTACCCCTTCTTCTCTCCTCAATCCGCGGAATCTGCGGACCACTCTGGTCTCACCTCGGCACTTTTGTCGGAGGTCTAGTATCCAGAAGAAGCTTGGCACCGGGCTAAAGCGTTTTACAACGCTTGAAACTGGTCGGGCGGAGAAGTTTGCGCGCGACGCAAACACGCCTTCAAGGGGTGTACGCCAGATCGTAGGCCAGCTTGCAGATAATCGCCGCCACGACCGCGAGGAAAAACCACCGCACGAAACGGCTTCCGCGCAGGATCGCCAGCCGCGTGCCGGTCAGCGAGCCGAGCACATTGCAAACGGCCATCGGCACCGCCAGCCGGTAAATAACGTGGTTGGTCCACGCGAAGTAAATCACCGTCGAAAGATTCGTGGCGGTGTTGACGACCTTTGCCGCCGCTGAGGCGGACACGAAGTTGAAGCCGAACACCCCGATGAAGACGAAAATCAGGAAGCTGCCGGTGCCGGGTCCGAAGAAGCCGTCGTAAAACCCGATGACCGCGCCGACCCCCAGGCCGATCCACCGTTTGCCCGACGGGGACAAACGCGGGGCGTGCAGCGAGCCGAAATCCTTGCGCGCGAACGTGTAAATCGCCACCGCGACGAGCAGACCCAACACGAGAGGCCGCAGGGTCGCAGGGTGCAAACGGCTGACGGCCTGCGCCCCGAAATAAGAGAAAACGAAGCCCGCGAACGCCGTGGGCAGCGTGGCGCGCCAGTCGATTTCCACCTGCCGCGCGTAGTTCCACGCCGCCATCGCCGTGCCGGAAATGCCCACGAGTTTGTTGGTGCCGAACACGTCCGCCGTGGGCGTCTGAGGCGGCAGCAGGATCAGCAGAGCGGGGAGCTGCACGAGACCGCCGCCACCGACGACCGAATCCACGAACCCGGCCAGGAACGCGCACGCGCAAAGCGCCAGGGTGGTGGCGAGCATGGCGCGCTACGGCCCGGCCACGACTTCGACCACGAGCGCGGTCGTGTTGTCGCGTCCGGCGCGCTCCAGAGAGTTGGCGATGAGGTTTTGCGCGGGGTCGGCGTGGTCCGCAAACTCGGCGAGCTGGTAGTCGAAGAGACCGTCCACGAGGCCGTCCGTACAGAGCAGAAAACGGTCACCCGGTTCGCACGCCACCACGCCGACCTGTGGATCGACGAACTGATGCCCCGCGCCGAGCGCCTTTTGCAGCACGGTACGGCGAGGGTGCGTGCGGGCCTCGCGCTCGTTGAGCTTGCCGTGGCGGTACAACCAGCCGACGTATGTGTCGTCGTGACTGAGCTGACGGATGCCCCCCTCGCGCCCGGGCAGGTGGTAAAGGCGGCTGTCGCCGATGTGCCCGAAGTGCATCCGGCCGGACGTGAACCAGCAAAGGCTCAGCGTCGCGCCCATGCCGGCGGTTTCCTCGTAGGAATAGCCGACGAACATCAGCGCGCGGTGGATTTGGTCGAACAACTCGGCCAGCACTTTCGGGTGGCCGGTCTCGACGCCGATTTCCGATTGGCGGAAAACCGTCGGCATCAGGCGAGTAATTTTTTCGACCGTGATCCGGCTGGCGAATTCCCCGGCCATCGCGCCGCCCATGCCGTCGCTCACGGCGAAAACGAAATCGTTGCCGACCGTGGAGGCGTCGCCGGTCTTGCCGAGATAGCGGACCTCCTGCGCGTCGAATTGCAGGCAAAGGAAGGCATCCTCGTTGTTGGCGCGGACCCGGCCACGATCCGTGCCGCCGTGCCAGCGCAGCCGGTGGCGGGCGGCGTGGGCGAGGTGTTCAGGGGGCGGGGGCTGCATGGGTGGGAGGCTCCGGCGCGGCGGGGGCGTCGAGCAGGGTGGCGAACTCGAAGTCGATGACGCAGAAGCGGCCTTCGCGCTGGTTATAGGTGATGTTGCGGACCTCGGCGTCGTCGTGGCGGACGCCGTAGGGCAGCAATTCGGCGAAGATTTCCCTGGCGCGCGCGTCGTCGAGGTGTTCGACGCGGCTGCCGCAGTTGGTGGTCACGATGCGCAGGGTGGCCGGGTCGGCTTCGAGCAAACGGGGCACGAAAGGGCAGCCGCGCGCTTCGAGGTGGCGGAGCACCTCGACCTCGGTGGCGAAACGCTCGTCCGCCTTCGGACCGCGAAACGTCTTGAAGACGCGCCCATCATAAGAGATGCGCACCAGGGCGCGGAGTGTGTCTTTGATCTCGTGCATCCTCCTCGAATCATGCTCCACCTCCGCCGACACGCAAGGGATTGCCAAAATGGCACTGATCGTGCTAAATGGTGCGGCCTGCAACGGTCCTGCCGGGGAGGAGAGGGAAACCATGGCTCCCCCGAGGCGGCCAGTTCTGGACAATGCGATCAAAAAACGACACCAACCACCACAATAATGGCGAAGTATAAACTGGAATACATCTGGCTCGACGGTTACGAACCCGTCCCCAATCTGCGCAGTAAAACCACGATCAAGGATTTCGAAAGCTTTCCGACGCTCGAAGAACTGCCGATGTGGAACTTCGACGGCAGCTCGACCAAGCAGGCCGAAGGCGGCAGCTCGGATTGCTTGCTCAAGCCGGTCGCGGTGTTCCCCGACACGACGCGCAAGAACGGTGCGCTCGTGATGTGCGAAGTGCTGATGCCGGACGGGTCCCCGCATCCGTCGAACGGCCGCGCGACGATCCTGGACGATCCCGGCGCGTGGTTCGGCTTCGAGCAGGAATACTTCCTTTTCCACGGCGGCAAGCCGCTCGGTTTCCCGGACGAAGGCTATCCCGGCCCGCAGGGTCCGTATTACACGGGCGTCGGCTACAGCAACGTGGGCGACATCGCGCGCCAGATCGTCGAGGAGCACCTCGACCTGTGTCTGGATGCGGGCATCAACCACGAAGGCATCAACGCGGAAGTCGCCAAGGGCCAGTGGGAGTTCCAGATTTTCGGCAAGGGGTCGAAATCGGCGGCGGACCAGATGTGGGTCGCGCGTTATCTGTTGGCGCGCCTCGGCGAGAAGTACGACGTGGACATCGAGTGGCATTGCAAGCCGATCAAGGGCGACTGGAACGGCTCGGGCATGCACTGTAATTTCTCGACCGAATACATGCGCGACAAGGGCGGCAAGGAATATTTCGAGAAGCTCATGGGTGCGTTCGACAAGTACAAGAACGAGCATATCGCCGTGTACGGCCCGGACAACCACCTGCGTCTGACCGGTCTGCACGAGACCCAGTCCATCGACAAGTTTAACTACGGCGTGGCGAATCGCGGGGCGTCCATCCGCATCCCGCACAGCTTCGTCAACAACGGCTACAAAGGATACCTGGAAGACCGCCGCCCAAATTCGCAGGGCGACCCTTACAAGATCGCCAGTCGTATCCTCCAGACCGTGGCGACGGTGGAGGCGGCGTAGAGGAAGGCAGACTGACGTGTGTGGGTACAACAACGCCGCTCCGAAAGGGGCGGCGTTGTTTGCTTGGCCGCCGGTAGAGAAAACCTCACGCCAAGCCGCCAAGCCGCCAAGGAAGAAAAGGCGGAAGCAGAACTCCTGTTTTTCTCCTTTCTTCCCTTGGCGGCTTGGCGTGAGGTTTTCTTCCGCTCAGATCGCAGCCACGCCGGTTTCTTCCGTGCGGATGCGGATGACCTGCTCCACGGGCGTGATGAACAATTTCCCGTCGCCGGTCTTGCCGGTGCGCGCGGCCCGCAGAACGGCCTGAACCGCCGACTCGATCAACTCGTCCGGCAGGATGACTTCCACCTTGATGCGCGGCAGAAAATCCACCTGGTAGGTGGAGTCCCGATACATTTCGGTGTGCATGGTGTGGTGGCCGTAGCCCTTGACCTCGCACAACGTCATGCCCTCGACTCCCAGGTCGGTCAGCGCGTCCTTGACCTCTTCGATCTTGAAAGGTTTGATGATAGCTTCCAGCTTCTTCATGAAAAACGAAGGGTCACCACCCTAAAATGGGTTGTTTTGACCCGGGAAAAAGCTGGCGGCGAGCTGATGGCAAGGGGCGGGTGTAAACCCCCGAAAACACCCGCCCCTCACCGGTGTAGCTTCTGGCCGGTCTGACATTAGCAAAAGATGTGCCAAGGCATCCGCGAGCCGTTTTCCGTCGATTTAGTGGGTCTAACGTGCGATGATCGGGGCGATTGGTCATCTTTAAGCAAATGGACAGGCTAAAAGAGGATCATCGTGGCTAGTTTTTTAACGTGATCAGTCTGCGGAAACTGCGTCCGCTCGGAGAAGGAGACAATTTCATGGGGGTGTTCGGCTTGGGGTGGATTCAACGAGGGCTGGCGCAGCTCGGCAGCCTTCTTTGGCTGTTGCTCAACCTCGGGAGCGAGATCGGCGACAACCTCGCGCGGGGCAGGGTGCCGTTCCGGCGCAAGGTGCTCTTCGAGCAGGCGGCGCGCACGGGCGTCGGCTCGGTGCCGCTGGTGGCGATGGTGTCATTCTTCCTGGGGTTGACCATGGCGCTGCTCACCGGCTACGAACTGCGGACCTTCGGCATGGAGCGGCTCGTGCCCGAACTGGTGGCGACCGCGTTCTGCCGCGAGTTGGGACCGCTGATGACCGGGATCGTCGTCGCGGCGCGCATCGGCGCGGCGTACACCGCCGAGTTGGGCACGATGATGGTCAGCGAGGAAGTGGAAGCCATCGAGGCCATGGGCATCGGGCCGTTGCGATTTCTGGTCGGGCCGCGCCTGACGGCCATCGTGGGATTGCTGCCCTGCCTCGTGGTGGTTTCCAACCTCTCCGCGCTGGTCGGCGCGGCGGTGATCTCGATCACGACGCTCAACATCGCCCTGCCGTATTTCATCGATCTCGTGCACCAGGGGCTGCTGGTGAAGGACATCGTCGCGGGCATCGTCAAGAGCGGGTTCTTCGGGCTGATCATCGCGCTGGTGGCCTGCTACCGGGGGCTGACGGTCAAGGGCGGCGCGGCGGGCGTGGGCGCGGCGACGACCTCGAGCGTCGTCACGTCGATCACGACGGTGATCGCCGTCGATTCGGTTTTTAACGTGCTCTTGGTGCGGTTGCTGGATTGAGCGCGCGGACGTTTGTTTATGGGCGACCACACCGATCTCCATTCCGCGCCGCTGCTGAGCCTGGAGGACGTGGTGCTGCGGTTTGACGAAAACACGATCCTCAACGGCATCAGCTTGCAGGTGCAGCCGCAGGAGCGCGTGGTGGTCATGGGCCAGAGCGGCGGCGGCAAAAGCACGCTGCTGCGGCTGATGATGGGCATTCTCCAACCCACCGCAGGGCGGGTGCGTTTCGGCGAGCACGAGGTGAACCGGCTGGGCCGCCGCCAGCTCAACGCCATGCGCGCCAAGATGGGCATGGTCTACCAATACAGCGCGCTGATTTCGTCGCTGAACGTGCGCGACAACCTCGCGCTGCCGATGGAAGAACTTACCCGCCGGACCCCGGCGGAAATCGAGCGGACCATCGACGAGAAACTCGAACTCGTGCAGATGGGCCACGCCAAGCACCAGATGCCCGCCGAACTGAGCGGCGGCATGAGAAAACGCATCGGCCTCGCCCGCGCGCTCGTGCTGGAACCGGAGCTGATCCTGTTCGACGAGCCGTCCGCCGGGCTGGACCCGGTGACCAGTTCGGTCATCGACGCCCTCATCATCTCGCTCACCGAACAGACCAGGGCGACGAGTGTGATCGTGACCCACGAAATGGACAGCGCGTTCCGCATCGCCACGCGCATGGTCATGCTTTACGAGGGCCGGTTCATCGCCGATGGTCCGCCCGAGACTTTCCGCCACTCGGACAATCCGGTGGTGGCGCAATTCGTCGAGGGCCGCACCGAAGGCCCGATTTCCGACCCCACCAAGCATCAACAGTCCGATCCCCGCGCGGCCAGCCGGACACTGGCGGGCGGGCGTCTGCCGTTTCCCATCGTGCCATGAAATTCGAGCGCAACGAAACCCTCACCGGCCTGCTGGTGGTCTCGACGGTCGGCCTGCTGGTGGGGGTCGTTCTGTTGTTGTCCGCGCCGGGGTTCTTTCAAACGCAGGACCGTTTTCAGATTTTCTTCGACAACGCCGCCGGGGTGAAGCAGGGCGCGCCGGTGCTCGTGGCGGGCCGTCAGATCGGACAGGTTGCCGCCATCCAAGCGCCGGTGCCGCGCGCGCTGCGCCCGGTCAAGTATCCCGAGGACGAAGTGCTGCTCACGGTGCGGATCAACCACGGGGCCGTCGTGTACCGCAACGCCACGCCGCGCATGTTGCAGAACGGGCTGCTCGGCGAACAGGTGATCGATTTCGTCGGCGGCACGGAGGATTCCGGCAACGCTCCGAACGATTACCAATTCGTCGGCGAGCGCGTGCCGGACCTCAACTCCGCGCTGCCGAGGATTCTCGCCGTCATCGAACCGGTGGCCAGCACCGCGACGCTGACGTTGAGCGAACTGCGCAAAACCATCGACGCGCTCAACAACGTGTTCGGCGCGGCGGGCGACATGAACGGCGCGCTGACCAAGCTGCGCCTGACCGCCGATCACCTGACCACGATCACCGCGCCCGACGGCGCGCTCAGCCATTCGCTGAACAACTTTCAGGATTTCACAAACCGGCTGAAGTCCGACGATGGCCCGCTCATGGGTACGCTCAACAATCTCCAGAAGACGACGGCGGCCATCAACAAGGACAACCGCGTGGAGAAAATGCTGGCGAATTTCGAGAGTGCGAGTGCGCGTGCCGACACCGCCGCCCGCAACGCCAACGCGCTGCTCACGGGCATCCGCCCCTCGGTGCAGCGGACGACCGAAAACCTCGCGCAGATGACCGACACGCTCAAGCGGCAGCCGTGGCGCGTCCTCTGGCCCTCGACGAAAAAGTACGACGGTCCCGCCGTGGCGACCGAGCCCGACAGCCTCGCGGTGACGCCAATGGCCACCACAAAGGCGCGCCGCCGGGCGGGTGGCGGCGCGCGCAATGACTGATGTGTCTCTCGATGGGTCCACCGCGACACCAGCTTCGATTGTCATCCTACAGCGGTTTTCAAAGGGATGGAGCGAAGCGCGCAGGACCTGCCGAGATGGCGCTGGAGGCCACCTGGTTTGCAGGCAGGGGAGCACAGCTTCCCGGGCAAGTGTGTTCCCAAGGACGACCTGGGCACAAGGAGAAGTGCGGTCGGATTACTTTGCAGGGAGCGCGGCGTTGCCCTCGTCGAAATAAGTTTCACCCTGGTAAAGGGTCGTCTGCAAATACTGCCGCCAGACGACGGTGTTTCCAACCTCGCGCGTGGCCTCCGCCCGCTGCGTGACCGGCTGGGTGACCTCCGTCGCCACGTCGCTGGCGAAGGCTTCGGCCAGCACCCGACCGTCCATCGGCGGGACGTTCGGCAGACGGAGGATGCGGGCGACCGTCGGCGCGAGGTCGAGGTTGGAACTGGGCAGCTCGTCGCGGAACCCGGCACGGAAATCCGGCCCGCTGGCGATGAGGGTGTTGTGCAGTTCGTACCGGCTGAGCGTCGCATGATTGCCCTGGCCGGGCTTGCGTCCTTCGGAAAAGATCAGCCCCGGAAAACCGTGCGCGTTTTTGTCGTCGTTCCAGCGCATGGCGACGACGACATCCGGCGCGTTGGGCGAGTCGATGTGAAGGGCGTTCAACCCGAACGTGCCCGGCAACCCGCCGTTGGCAAGAATCACCCCGGCGAACGCGGACTGCTGGAAAAATTCCGTCAGGCGGCGGATCGTCGGCGCGTCGTGCCCGGCAACGTACAGGTACACGCTGCCGCCCAACCCGACGACGAGAATCTCACCCGGCTGCGGCGGTTTTTTGTATTCATGCGCTGCGTTGAAACCGGCGGCGACCAGCGCATCGGTTACGTCCACCGGTTGCCCGACGGTGGAAAACCCGTGGTCCGACACCACGAACACGTCGGTGGTTTCCCGCCAATGCCGGGCGTCGAGCGCGGCGAGCACGGCCGCGAGGTTGCCGTCGCTGCTCGCCAGCGCACGGTGCGCCTGCGGCGAGTCCGGCCCGTGCTGGTGCTGCGTAAAGTCCGGGTCACTGAGCCAGAGCATGGAAAACTTTGGCGGCGCGCCGTTCCAGAGCGTGCCGGTGAGCGCGTTGGTGGTCCACGCGTCGGCCACGACGTTGGGAAGCTGGACGGCGACAGGGAACGGCGCGCCGTTGGCATCGTTGAGCTTTGCCACCACCCCGGGCGGCAGCGTGTCGCCCGCGTGGAGCACCACCGACTCCGTGGCGAGATCGCCCTCCGGGCGCACGGCCCGGTCCTGCAACAACACGACGTTCTTCGTGCCGGCGATGACGGTGCGCCAACCCGCCGCGTGCGCCAGTTCGGCGAGCGTGGGCACCCCGACGTACTTGCCGCCGCTGACCTCGTCGCCCTTGCGGATCGTCGCCAACGATTCCGTGGCGACGGAGCGGAACGGGTCGATGCCCGGGATGAACATGCGATTGCCGATCACGCCGCTGTGCCCGGGATAACACCCGGTCGCCATGGCCGTGCCGTTGACCTCCGTGCTGCTCGGGTAAACGCTGTGGTGGCGGGTGAAGGTCACCCCTTCACGGGCCAGACGGGCCAGCGTGGGGGTGGCCTCGTCGGTGACGGAATCCGGTCTCAAGCCGTCCCAGACCACGATGACCACGCGTTCGGCCCGGCGTGGGGTCGGTATGGCGGCGGCCGGTGAAGCGGACGGGGCGGGTTCCTGGGCAGTGAGAGACGAAAGCGCAGCCACTCCGAGGAAGAGTGAGCAGCCAACCCGGGTCACGAAGCGCGGCGGTTTGTTCATTAGACTTCTGACCAAAGTGCCCATCGCAAGCCGGAAATGGTCCGCAGATGCCGCAGATTTTCGCAGAAGGAAGAGAAAAAGAGGGTGCTGCGCTCCTGCCCTGGTTCCAACTCTGCGGCAATCTGCGGCATCTGCGGACCATCCCTGATTTTTGTCAGAACTCTAATCCCTCGTTTCCCTCGTTCCCAAGTTGCACTTGGGAACGCGCTTGTCTTGGCAGTGGCACTGCCTCTGCCGGGCGGGCCGGACAAAGTCCAACTTCGCCGACAAGACCTTTCCCAAGTACAACTTGGGAACGAGGAAGCGAATAAACACGCTCTTAGTCCGTGATGATGTCCTTGTACGTGCCGCCCGCCGGGATCATCGGCAGAACGTGTTCCGTGTAGGGGGTCATCACGTCGAGCACGTAGCACTCTTTCGAGGCGAGCATCCGCTCCATTGCCGCGCGCAGGTCTTCCTTGCGGGTGACGCGTTCGCAGGTCACGCCGAAACCGGCGCAAATCTGCACGTAATCGGGGTAGATGACCCCTGGTTGTTTGGGGTCGGAGAGGACCGTGTGCCCGCGGTTGCTCTTGTAGAAACGGTCCTCCCATTGCACCACCATGCCGAGGTGCTGGTTGTTGAGGATGATCGCCTTGGCCGCGATGTTTTCCACCTTGGCGCAGGCGAGTTCCTGCACGTTCATCAGGAAGGAGCCGTCGCCGTCGATGTCGATCACTTCGCGGTCGGGACAGGCCACTTTCGCGCCCAGCGCGGACGGGAAGCCAAAGCCCATCGCGCCGAGACCCGCCGAGGTGATCAGCGTGCGGGGCGTGAGGTAATCGTAGAATTGAGCGGCCCACATCTGGTGCTGGCCGACGCCGGTGGTGATGATCGCCTCGCCTTTGGTCAACTCGTTGAGCAACTGGATGGCGTACTGCGGCTGAATTTTCTCGCTCTTGTCGGTAAATTTCAGCGGGAATTTCGTCTTCCAATCCTGGATCGCGGCGTACCACTCGGGGAACCGGCTGTGCTCGCCGGTCGGGGTGCGCTCCCAGCCTGCCTTGGCGAGCAGGGCGTTGAGCCGCGTGAGCGCCTTCTTCACGTCGGCGATGATCGGCAGCCGCACCACTTTGTTCTTGTTGATCTCGCTGGCGTCGATGTCGATGTGAACGATGGTGCCGTGCTCGGCGAACTTTTCCACCTTGCCGGTCACACGGTCGTCGAAGCGCACGCCCATCGCCAGCAGCACGTCGGCCTCGTTGACCGCGTTGTTGGCGTACACCGTGCCGTGCATCCCGAGCCACTTGAGCGAAAGCGGATGCGTTTCCGGGAAACAGCCGATGCCCATGAGCGTGGTCGCCACGGGAATTTGCGTGCGTTCGACGAATTCCATGAGTTCCGCCGCCGCCCCGGAGGAAATGATCCCGCCGCCGACGTAGAGCATCGGACGCCTGGCGCCGCCGATCAGGCCGATGACCTCGTTGAGCGCGACCTCGTCCGCCGCCGGGCCGTCCTCGTCGTAGCCGCGCAGGTTGATCTTCGCCGGGAAAATGGGTTGCGCCTTCTGCTGCTGGATGTTCTTGGGCACGTCGATGAGCACCGGACCGGGCCGACCGCTCTGCGCGATGTGAAACGCCTCCTTCACCACGCGCGGGATGTCGTTGATGTCCCACACGAGGTAGGAGTGCTTGACGATGGGCAGCGTCATGCCGAACACGTCGGTCTCTTGAAACGCGCCGCGTCCGATCATCCACTGCGGCACCTGGCCCGTGATGGCCACGAGGGGGATGGAGTCCATGTAGGCGTCCGCGATGCCGGAGAGCAGGTTGGTCGCGCCGGGGCCGCTGGTCGCCATGCACACCCCGGCCCGCCCGGTGGCGCGGGCGTAGCCTTCCGCCGCGAAAACGCCGCCCTGTTCGTGGCGCGGTAGGATCGTGCGGATTTTGGTCGATTTCGTCAAGGCCTGGTGGATGGGCATCGACGCCCCGCCCGGATAAGCGAAGATCGTGTCCACGCCTTCGCGTTCCAGACACGCGACCAGGATTTCCGCGCCGTCCATGACCGGCCCACGGTCAGGGACGGGGGCGGGGGCATTCGTCGAGGAAGCGGGGGTCGTGGTGGGAGAGGTCGGGCCTTGATTCATGCAGATGCGCGTTTGGGGTTTCTAAAATAGGAGAAAGCGTGCGTGATGGCAACACGGAAAGGTGTCGCCGGCGCGGATCACACATCCAAGCACCCGGCAGGAGCCGGATTTGGAGGATGAACTTCATCCAAGTGGGCAAGGACGCAGCCGGGAAACCGGTCGAACTTTTTTACACGGACTGGGGCCACGGCGCACCGGTGGTCCTCATCCACGGGTGGCCGCTGGATCACCAGATGTGGGAATATCAAAGCGTGTTCCTGGCCGGTCACGGTCTGCGCGTGATCACGTATGACCGCCGGGGATTCGGCAAGTCGTCGCACCCCTGGCAGGGATACGATTACGACACGCTGGCCGACGATCTCAAGGCGGTGCTCGACGGGCTGGACCTGCAAAACGTGACCCTGGTGGGTTTTTCGATGGGCGGCGGCGAGGTGGCCCGCTACATGAGCCGGCACGGCGGCGCGCGGGTGTCGAAAGTGGCCTTCGTGAGTTCGGTCACGCCCTTTTTGGTGAAAACGGCGGACAATCCCGACGGCGTGGACCCGGCGACGTTTGACCAGATGTTGGCGAGTTTGAACGAGGACCGCGCCGATTTTCTGCAAGGTTTCGGCAAGCAGTTTTACGGTTCCGGCCCGTTGGGCGTGGGCGCGGCGGTGAGCGACGCGGAGTTGCAATGGACCTTCAGCATGGCGATGCCAGCTTCGCCCAAGGCGACGCTGGATTGCGTGCGTGCTTTCAGCGCCACGGATTTCCGCAGTGATTTGGTGTCGATCACGGTGCCGACTTTGATCGTTCACGGCGACAGCGACAAGACGGTGCCGGTTGCTTCGAGCGGCGCGTTGACCGCCCAGCGGCTGCCGGAAGCACAGTACCTGGTTTACGAAGGCGAAGGCCACGGGTTGCACCTGACCGCCAAGGAAAGGCTCAACCGCGATCTGCTGGCTTTTATCGGCGAGCCGGTCAAACGAAGCGTTTAGAGCGGTTTTCAAAGCGATTGAGCGAAGCGCACAGGACCTGCCGAGGTGGAGGGCGACCTCTGGGCGAGGTGGATGGCGACCTCCGGGCGCCATGAGGGAGACACACGCCCGGCCCATGGCGCCCGGAGGTCGCCATCCACCTTCGCTCAATGAACTTGGCCACCGCTGTAGCGCGCCTCCCGATGGGATCAGCCGCGTGGTCCTTCCCGAAGCTCTGTCATCCTGAGCGGAGGCTTACGAGCCGCAAGGCTTACTGATCCTCAGGAGGCTGCGGGGGCACCTGCGCCCATGCCGAGCGTGGATCGGGCGTGTCGTTGACAGAGGTGCGCGGTGGGTCATATTGATTTACTGTTCAAGACCGCAGAACCGGCGGGTCGAAAATTCAGTCGCAACCGTCGCGTTTTTGTCTAAATTTGTCGGTCCATGCATGCCTTTCGTCCCTTTGGGGTCTTTGCTGTCTGCTGCCTCTTGGCAGGGCTGACAACGGTCTGTGCCCAGCAATCTACCGCGTTGGCTCCCGGCAGCGGTGGCTTGCGTTCGGTGTCGAACGAAGGGTCCGCCGCAATTCCAGGGACCATCGAGCCGAGTTGGGATACCCGGCCCGATGACCGCACCTTGTATTTTTCCATCCCGGCCCCGCGCGGCCAGATCACGGACCGCAACGGCTTGCCGTTGGCCCAATCGCGCCTCGGCTATCACTTGAATTTAAGGTTTCCGGTGGGCGACGAACTGAATGACTCGCAGGTGGCTGCATACGTCAAAACCCAGCTCGTGCTGGCCCAGAGTTTCATGCGCCGCCCGCTGGAGGTGACCACCTCCGAGGTGCTCGACCACTATCACAACCGGCGGATGCTCCCCCTGGACATCGCCACTTACCTGACGCCCGAGGAAGTCGAAACCGTCCGCAAAAAGCTGGCGCCCGACAGCCAACTCGGCCTGCGCACGGTTTACCTGCGTTTCTACCCGAACGGCTCGACTGCCGCGCACATCATCGGCTACAGCGGCAAGACCGGCGGACAGGCCCGGGGTGCGCTTCAGCCGAACGAACTGCTCTGGCCCGATCTCGAAGGGCACGAAGGGTTGGAAAAAACGTTCAACGAACAACTCACCGGCAAACCCGGCGTCTTGAACATGACCTTCGACGCCAAAGGGAACAAAACGAGCGAGCGCATCGTGACGCCGCCCATCCCCGGCAACACCGTCGTCACCACGCTCGATCTTCCGCTGCAAAAACTCTGCGAGCAGACCCTCGCCAAAGGCACCAAGCGCGGGGCCATGGTCGTCATGGACCCGAACACCGGCGACGTGTTGGCGATGGCCTCGAATCCCTCGTTTGACCCCAATCTTTTCGTGCCGAAAATCTCGTCCGCCGACCTCAAGAGGATCGACGAGGACCCGGACATTCCGCTGATCCCGCGCGCCTTTCGCTCCACCTATCCGGCGGGGTCCACCTTCAAGATCATCGTCGGCGCGGCGGCGCTCCAGAGCCGGACGATTGACAAGGATGACGAGTTCACCGGCCCGACCGCCATCACCCTCGGCAACATCGTCTTCCACAACTGGAAGAAAACGGACGCGGGCGACCTGAATTTCGTGGAGGCGCTCGCGCAGAGTTGCGACACCTGGTTCTACCAGGTGGGCATCAAGACCGGCCCTGACAAGATCATCGACATGGCACGCCGGTTCGGGTTCGGCCAGAAAACGGGTCTGCCGTTGCGCGACGAGGCTGCCGGATTGGTGCCGGACAACGAGTACATGAAGCGCGTTCACAAGCGCAAATTTTACGACGGCGACACGGCGAACCTTTCCATCGGGCAGGGTGATCTGGAGGTGACGCCCATCCAGATGGCGCAGGCGATGGCGACCCTGGCCAACGGCGGGACCTTCCACCAGACGCGGCTCGTCGAGCAGGTGCAAACCTTGGACAACGGCATCGCCTCCGCCTATCAGGTGCGTGCCCGGCGCGATGTCGGGTTGACCGAGGACGTGGTGGAAACGCTCAAGAAGGGCATGAGCATGGTGGTGGATAGCGGCATGGGCACGGCCCACCAGGCGCACGTCCCCGGCGTGGATGTCGGCGGCAAGACGGGCACGGCGCAGTGGGGCGCGGGCAACAACGACAAGAGCAAGTCACGCACGGCGTGGTGGTTCGTCGGCTTTGCGCCGGTGGACAAGCCGCAATACGCCTTCGCGGCGGTGGTCGAAGGCGACGCGGGCGACAACCGGCACAGCGGCACGACCGCCGTCCCGATCATCGGCAAAGTCTTGCGCGACATCTACAAGAAGAACAAACCAGACAAGCCCGACCGGAAGAAGAAACGGCACTCGGATGACGGCGACAACGACGAAAACATGGACGATAATGCTCCGCCGGCCGACCAAACGAAAGACGAAAGCGACTGAACCGCGTTCCGTTTCCGCCTTTCGAAGCGTATGATCATTAGAATCGACGCGAACGTTCCTTTCGTTGATCATTCGCTTGTTGTCCGCATTTGAACTGACCCGTCAGTCCCGCACTTCGATGCCCTTCGACCTCAAATCTCTCGTGGCCGCCCGTATGGGTGAGAATTACGACCTGCACAGCCAGCACCTCAACCCGACGCTCGTGCAGGTGCAACGCACCATCGGGTTCGACCGCGTTTACGTCCGGGCGGAGGGAGCCTACCTCTACGATGCCGAGGGCAATGCCTACCTCGATTTCCTGAGCGGCTACAGCGTGTTCAACATCGGGCGCAACCATCCGGTCGTTGCCCAGGCGATCCGCGACGCGCTCGATCTCGATCTGCCGAACATGGTGCAGATGGATTGCTCTCTGCTCAGCGGCCTGCTCGGCGAGGCGCTCCTGAAGAAGACGCCGCCGCACCTCAACGCCGTTTTCTTCTGCAACTCGGGCACCGAGGCGGTCGAAGGCGCGATGAAGTTTGCGCGCGCCGCCACGGGCCGTCCCCGCATCGTCAGCCTCAAGAGCAGCTACCACGGCCTGAGTTACGGGGCGTTGTCGATCACCGGCAGCGAGACGTTTCAGGAGGGGTTCGGCCCGTTCCTGGCGGACACCGAAATGGTGAAGCTCGGCGATCTGGCCGCGCTCGAAGCGACGCTTTCCCAGCGGGATGTGGCCGCGTTCATCGTCGAGCCGATCCAGGGCAAGGGGGTCCATTATCCCTTGGACGATTATTTCCAGCGGGCCCAGGCGCTTTGCCATGAACACGGCACGTTGTTGATTTGCGACGAGGTGCAGACCGGCCTGGGCCGCACGGGCAAGTGGTTCGCCTTCGAGCATTGGAACCTGGAGCCGGACATCGTCACGATGGCCAAGACGCTCAGCGGCGGCTACGTGCCGTGCGGAGCCATCGTCACCCGGCGACGCATCTATCAGAAGGTGTTCAGCCGGTTGGATCGTTGCGTGGTCCATTCGAGCACGTTTGGCCGGAACAACCTGGCGATGACCTGCGCGATGGCGTCGCTCTCCGTGTTGGAAGACGAGGACCTGATCGGAAACTCGGCCCGCATCGGTGCGTTGCTCATGGAACGGTTGACTGCCCTCAAGACCCGGCATCCTTTCATCAAGGAAGTACGCGGCAAGGGACTCATGATCGCCATCGAGTTCCATGAACCGCCGCAGTTCAAGAGCAAGCTGGCGTGGCGGCTGATGCACAAGATCGACCAGTCGCTTTTTCCGCAGTTGGTCATCGTGCCGATGCTCAGCAAGCACCGCATCCTCACGCAGGTGGCGGGGCACAACATGGATGTGATCAAGATCCTGCCGCCGCTGACCATCGGCGAGAAGGAAGTGAATTATTTCATCAATGCGCTCGACGAGACGTTGACGGAATGCAGCCGTTTCCCCGGACCGATCATGGAACTGGCCAAGAACACCGCGCGCCTGCAATTCCGCCGCAACAGCTCACGGGTGGTCTCAAAGGCTAACGGCAAGAAGGTAAACGGTCACAATGGCACGAATGGCCACCATGGTCAGAATGGCTACCATGTCATCAACGGCGCTGGGGTGAACGGGAACCACATTTCGCTTCGTTGAATACCGGCTATCAGGCTCGCTGTGATCCAGGATCATTTTTCAATATTTCGTGCTGCGTTCCGAACAGCCACTGGATAACGAGAGTGGGCGATTTTGGCGAGCCGCACTAATCCGATCCAAGCGGCCTGGACAAAAGTAAACAGTTCGGTGGCTATTGTCGCGCGGAGAGGTTCCGAACGTCATAGGGTTTGGTGATAGTCACCGATATCTCTCACGACCATGAAATAATTTTTCAGAGGGAAATCACGATTTTCGGGATGATTTCGCCTGCTCGGCGTGCCGTTTGCTAATGGGTTGGGCGAAGATCGAGGTGACGATAATGTCACCGAAAACACACGGATTTGGCTAGGTTAAATCACCCAGGACACTCCATAACATTATCAATGATTCGAAAACTCCTTCTCACTATCATCGGTTCGGTTGCATTCACCGCTGGCGCACACGCACAGCAAATTTTGACGCAGTTTACCTTTGAAACTTCGGCACCTACGACGGCGGGTCCCTTCAACGCCGAAGTGAACAACACGACTGCGGCCGCTACCGCGCTTGGTTTTCACGCTGGGGCCTCGACCTATTCCTCGCCTGCTGGAAACGGAAGCTCCAAATCTTTCAGTTCCAACACATGGGCAGTCGGAGATTACTACCAAATTTCAGTGAATACCACGGGGTTCTCCGGGCTCTTCATCACGGTGGGTCAGACCGGGAGTAACACGGGTCCAGCGAACTTTTCGCTGGAATATAGCGTGGCCGGCGCTGCCTTCTCTGCCCCTACGCTTTTTCCGTATACGGTGACAAACGACAGTTGGTCTGCGTCAACCATAAAAACGGGTTCCGAGAAAACATTCGATCTCTCAGCGATCACGAGCTTGAATGATGCTGCGAATGTAGTCTTCCGGCTAGTCGACACCTCCACGACCGCAATCAGCTCAGCCAATCCGGTTGCGACTGCAGGGTCGTCGCGTATTGATGATTTTTACATCAGCACCGGTGCTGCCGTCTTCCCGGTCCCCGAGCCCTCCTCCTATGCGTTGGCTGCGGGTGGACTTATTCTACTTGGTGTCACCCAGCGTCTCCGCCGCCGCGCCGCCTGAGTTCTTTTAAAGCATCCCCAGAGAATTCGTTCAAAGGGGACAAGTTTCAAAGGCCGTCCTGGTGAAAACCAGGGCGGCCTTCGCTTTTCCAGCGGCGACTGCTTCCCAAGCGAATTCCCGGCTTGGCCCGCGCCGGTTCGCGGGTATGTTGGGCCGCCAACCGACACCTGCGTGAAAAGCAAAACCCTCCTCATCGTTGACGACGAGAAGCACACCCGGGAGGGATTGCGCCGTTCGCTGGAGGAGGAAGACGATTTCGAGGTCTACACCGCCGCCGACGTGGCGGGCGCGGTTTCCCTGCTGGAAACCGAAAGCGTCGATCTGCTCCTGACCGATCTGCGTCTCGGCGCGGACGACGGCATGACCCTCATCGACCGCGCGCTCAAGATGCCCACGCCGCCGGTGTGCATCATGATGACCGCCTACGGCTCCGTGGACACCGCCGTGGAGGCCATGAAACGTGGCGCCTACGACTTCGTCACCAAGCCCGTCAACCTCGACAAGCTGGAAATTCTCATCCGCCGCGCGCTCCGGGGCAAGGAGGTCGAGACTGAAAACAAGGAGTTGCGCCAACAGGTCGAACGACGCTCGGGCCGGGGGCTGGAATCGCTCATCGGCAGTTCGGCCCCGATGGAAGCGGTGTTCGACACGATCCGCCAGGTCGCGCCGACCCGGGCCACCGTGCTCATCGAAGGCGAGAGCGGCACCGGCAAGGAACTCGTCGCGCGCGCCCTGCACTCCCTGAGCAACCGCGCCGACAAGAAATTCATCGCCGTCCACTGCGCCGCGCTCAGCCCGCAACTGCTGGAAAGCGAACTCTTCGGCCACGAGCGCGGGGCGTTCACCGGCGCGACGGAAAAACGCATCGGCCGCTTCGAGCAGGCGGACGGCGGCACCATTTTCCTGGACGAAATCGGCGAGATCGACGCCAGCACGCAGGTCAAGCTGCTGCGCGTGCTCGGCGAGCGCACCTTCGAGCGGGTGGGCGGCAACACGTCGGTCTCGGCGGACGTGCGGCTGGTGGCGGCGACCAACAAACACCTCGAAACTCTGGTGGAGCAGGGGAAGTTCCGCGAGGACCTCTTTTACCGGCTCAACGTGGTGCGCATCGCCATGCCGCCGCTGCGGGAACGACGCGAAGATATCCCGCTCATGATTCAGGCGTTTCTCAAACAGTCTTGCCAGGAAAACGAGAAACCGCTAAGAGAACTCACCTCCGACGCGATGAACCGCCTGATCGAATACCACTGGCCCGGCAACGTGCGCCAACTGCGCTCCGCCATCGACAACGGCGTCGTGCTGGCGACCGGGCCGAAGATCACGCTGCGCGATCTGCCGCTGGCCATCCGCCAGTGGGGCGGCGAAGGCGGCGTGGCGGTCTCCGGCGGGACCGGCACGGCCCCGGCTCCGTCCGCCGCACCCACCGACCGGTTGAACATCCACCAGAGCGAGGATCACCTCATCCGCCGCGCGCTGGACGAAACCGGCGGCAACATCACCGAGGCCGCCCGCAAGCTGGGCATCAGCCGCCGCACGCTCCACCGCAAGCTCAAACCCGGCCCGCCCGCCGCCGCGTAAATTTTTCCGGCGCGCACGCGTCATCCTCTCCCGGCAACCGATTCGTTGTTTCTCTCTCCGATCTTTCTATGGCCACTTCTTCCTCGTCCTCCGACATGCAGGGTTTCATCCACTCGCTCGAACAGGGTAACCTCGCGCCGTTCATCCGGGGATTGGTGATCGCGGTGGTTATCGTCGCGGTGGCGCTCGGTCTGCTCGGCTGGAAGTTTCGCGGTTTTGCCGCCCCGGAGGCGATGGATCAGGCGCAGGTGGCGCGGGAGATTTCGCGCGGCCACGGCTGGAGCACGCAGTTCATCCGTCCCCTGGCCGTGTGGCAGATCGAGAAAAACCTCGGCACCCAGGCCCTGCCGAAGACGAACTTCCCGGACACGTTCAACGCGCCGCTGCCGCCGTTGGCCAACGCCCTGGCGGTCAAGATGTCCGGCGACAAGATGGAATTGAAGCAGGGCGAATACATCGCCTCGGCGGAGCGGTACATCGTGGCGTTTTCGATGCTGTTTTTCCTGGCGTCGGTGCTGATCGAATACCTGCTCTTGCGACGGCTCTTCGACCCCCGGCTGGCCTTCTGGGCGGCGACGCTGACCCTGGTGAGCAACCTGTGCTGGCAGTTCACGCTGACCGGGCTGCCGCAGATGCTCATGCTGCTGCTCTTCAACGCCGGGCTGTACGCGCTGACCCGCGCCGTGGAGGCCAACCTGGGTTTTGACCAACCGGCCACGGCCACGAGCGAGGAGGGCATCGTCCTCGTGCGCCCGACGCTGGGCGCGGTCCTGGGCTGGTCCGCGCTGACGGGGCTGTGCTTCGCCCTGCTGACGCTCTCGCACGGGGTGGCCGTGTGGTTTTTCGTGGGGTTGCTGGCCTTTGCGGGAGTGCATTTCCGGCGGCGGCCGGCGGCGGTGCTGGTGATGCTCGCGGTTTTCGCGCTGGTGGTCACGCCATGGATCGTGCGGAACTCGCAGGTCAGCGGCCACCCCTTCGGCGTGGCGGGCTACACGGTCTACGACGCGATTGCCGGTTCGACCAACGACCGGATGCGTTCGACGGACGGCCCCAACACCGAGGACGTGCAGCCCACGTTTTTCCGCACCAAAGTGCAGGATGGCATCAATGCCCAGGTCGGTCGGTTGTCGTCCACGCTGGGTGACAACCTGCTGGCGCTGGCTTTCTTCGTCTGCCTGCTGCATTCCTTCCGGCGTCCCGGCGTCAACGCGTTGCGCAACGCCGTGCTGGTCATCTGGCTTTTCGCGGTGTTCGGAATGGCGTTGCTGGGCAACGTGCCGGAACCGTTCTCCCCGCTGGGGGCCAACCAGCTCGGCGTGTTGTTCCTGCCGATCATGCTCGGGTTCGGATTGGCGTTCGTGCTGGTGCTTTTCAGTCGGCGGGAAGAGGCGCTCAGCTCGGTGGCCCGGCTCATTCTTTTCACGGTGTTGTTCGTGGTGTCCGGGTTGCCGCTGCTTTTTGCCTTGCTGCCGCGCAACGCCGCGCCGTTCCAATACCCGCCTTATTTTGAGCCGGGGATCAACCGTCTCAACGGCTGGATGAAGTCGAGTGAGATCATCGGCTCGGACATGCCTTGGGGCGTGGCCTGGTACGCGGACCGCAAAAGCCTCTGGATTCCCAACAAATTTTCGCAGCTCATGGGCCTGAGCGACAACGCCAAGCTGCCCGGCGTGATCGGCGGGGTGCTCTTGACTCCCATCAGCCGGAACGCGCCGCTGTTCACGGGCGTGCTCAAAGGGGAATACCAGGAATATCAGCAACTGATCTTTGGCCGGGCAGACATGCCGCTTTTCCCGTTTCACGAGGGTTTGCTGGTGATGGGCGATCCGGCGGGCTACCTCTTTTTCAGCGACACCCGGCGCTGGGACAAGACGGATAGGAACGGGGCCGCACCCGTGCCGGTGGCCGCGACGCCGACGCCGACGCCGGAATCGGCCGCGTCGCCTGCTGCCGCCGCGAAGCCCGCGCCGTAGAGATTTTGGTTGGGCGGTTCCCCGGAGGAATCTACGGCGAGAGCAACCGGCTTTCGCACAGCAGCACGGCCAGCGCGCAGGTGCCGGTTTTTATCCGGCCGCGGCGCGCCATGGCCAACGCTTCCGCCACTGGCACGAGCAGCGGCTCCAGATGTTCGCCCGGCTCGGTCTCGGCGGGCTGGGTCAGCGCGACGCCACGCGCCAGAAAGAGGTGGCACACCTCGTCACTGATCGAACTCGACGAGTAAAACCACGTCACGTATTCGAAACTTTCGGCGGTCGCGCCGATCTCCTCGCGCAACTCCTTGCGCGCCACCGCTTCGAGCGATTGGCCGCTCGTGTCCCGGCAGCAACCGGCGGGCAGTTCGACGCACTGCGCATCGACGGGATAACGGTATTGCCGGATGAGGGCCACGCGGCCGTCCGCCGTCAACGGCACGATGATGACCGACTCGCCGCGCTCCAGGTACGAATACTGAATTTCGCCGCGACCCGGGACCTCGATCCGGTCGGCGCGCATCCGGTTGACGGGACTCTCGAAGGGTAACCGGGAACCGAGCACCCGCCAGCCGATGCGGGCAGCTTCCGGCTTGTCGGCGGGCGGATCGGTTGGGGGAGCGTCCATGCGCGGTCAGGCTTCCACGGGCACGGCGCGTACCTGAGCGGCAGGGAGTTCGGCGGCACGGCGCGCGGGACCGGCGAACAGGTAAAACGCGATGAGTCCGTACCCGACCGCGCACCCGACGATGGTGTGCCGGATACTGGTCAAGTCCGCGATCTTGGTGATGGCCAACGACGCAAAGGGCATGACGCCCACGAACGACAGCATGGCCAGGGCCGACACCCGCCCCCGCAACGGCCCCGGGGCGCGTTCCTGCACGGTGGTGTTGGCGAGGCCGTAGTTGAGCGACGTGCCGCCCGCGAGGAGGACCATGGCGGCCACTGCCTGCCAGAAATTCTGCGCCGCCGCCAGCGCGAGCATGGCCGCGACGATGCCCACCGTGGCCACGGCCATCACCGGCACCCGGCTCGTCCGGGGCACGCGCAACATGCCGATGGACGCCGTCAGCGAGCCGACGCCCGAGACGGTCATCAGCCAACTGGCGTAACCGGCGCTCAAGCCGAGGTCATGGCGGGCGTAGGGGAAAATCATCACCGCCATGAACGGAAAGATGCACGAGGCGTTGGCGGCCATGATGCCGAGCATCGCCAGCGTGGGCCGGTCCTGCCGCACGTAATCGACGCCCGCCTTCATGCCGCTGCTGCGTTGTTGCTCCTCTTCCTCGCTGCCCCGGGGGCGGGGTTCGATGGACGCCAGCGCGGCGATCAGCGCCAGGAAGCTCAGCGCGTTGGCGAAAAAGGCCGCAGCCGCGCCGAGCAGGTCGATGAGCTGGCCAGCGACGGCCGGGCCGATGAGCCGCGTGCCGTGGAAGATAGAACGGTCCACGGCGATGGCGTTGGCGATGTTTTCCTTGTCCACCAACTCGGGCACGAGCGCGGAGTCGGCGGGCATCTCGAAGGAGGCCGAGATGCCGAGCAAAAATGCCGCCGTCAGGACGTGCCAGATCTGGATGCGTCCGGTCAGCACCAGCACGCCGATGGCCACCGCGAGGCAGAGTTGGACCACCTGGGTGGCGATGAGGATTTTGCGCTTGTCGTAGCGGTCGGCCAGGGTGCCCCCGTACATGGTCAGCGCCAGCATCGGCAGGCTGACGGCGGCCTGCACCCAGGCGAGCTTGAAAGCCTCGGTGGTCAGGCTGGTCATCACCCAGCTTTGCGCCATGCTCTGCATCCAGGTGCCGGTCTGCGAAACGGCCGTCCCGGCGGCGTACCGGCCAAACGGGCCGCGCAGGAGCAGGGCGAGCGTGCGGCGCGACAGGGGCGGCGAGTGGGGGAGGGTGGCGGAATCACTCATGCGGGAGCCGGGACGTTCGGCCAGACGGGGCCGGGAGGGAAGGGGCAAAATTTCTTTTGGAAGACGCGCTTGCCAGCCCGGGTCGAAACCGGCATGATCCGGCGCTGAAACGCTGGCGGCGGGAAGGAGTTGCGCCCGGGCCAGCCCGCCGTCCGCCGCCGGTTCTCTATCAAGAAAGTCTCATGGAAAATATTTTGCCTGCCGTTGCCGTCGATTTTGCCGCGCCCACCGCGTCCACTCCCAGGTTGAGCGGGTCCGTGGAAGACCATGCCATCGAGCAGTACATCATGGAATCCGGCAGGTTTTTGGAGGAAACACGGGTCAGCACGGACATTTGCGAGGTGCTGTACCGCTACGGTTTCGACGACGAGACACTTTCCGTGGGCATGGCGTTGCAAGGCGCGGCGATGCAGGCTTACAGCGCGAACCACGCCGGTTCCCCGCCGGACCGCAGCGCGGAGGAATTGAAAGCGAAGGTGGCGACCGCCCGGGATGATTTCGAAGAGTTCCGCCTCGTGGCACGGGCCGTGTTCCCGCCGCTGAGCGACCGCGCCAGCCTGCGGGTGATGGGCGACGTGCCCGACGATTTGCAACGCTTCATCAACATGGCGCACACGGCGTACACGACCGCCGCGCAGGAACCTTACGCCGAAAAGCTCTCCAAGCGGGGTTATCCCGCTGACCGGCTCAAGAGCCTGCACGAATTTCTCGACGCCCTGGCCTGGCTGGACGCCGCGCACGAAGCAGCGACGGAAGCGACGGACGCCGGGGAGGCAGGCGCGCCAAGCGGCAAGGAGGAGCGCGACGCCGCCTACAACGAGTTGAAGGCTTTCATGAAGGAGATCAAGGGCGTGGCCCGCGCCGCGTTTCGCAAAGACCCGGACGCGTTGGCGAAGCTGGGGTTGGCGAAGTAAAGGGCCGCGCGGACGTTCGCCATGCGAAAAGCGTCCGCCGAGCCCAACGTTGGCCTTGAGAAAGCGCGGGGTGTCCGTTACGTTGCGTTCCAGCCATGATGGGTTTTGAACGTTCGGACGATTACCAGCCGCTGTTCTGGGTGCAGGGCCGCCCGGTCCATGTGACCACGCTGCTGGTCATCCTGCACAGTTTTTCCCTGGTGGCGTGCTGTCTGATCTACGGTTTAACCGGGACCAACCCGTGGATGGCGATGATGTTTTCCAGTGAGGCGGTGCTGCGCCACTGGAAGCTCTGGCAGGTCGTCACCTACGTCTTTGTCCAGACCCCGAGCCTCTGGTTCGTGGTGAACATGTTCTTTCTGTTCATGTGGGGCCGGGAGGTGGAACGATTCTTCGGGCGGAAGACGTTCATCGCGCTGTACGCCGGGCTGGTGGCGGTCACCCCGGTGGTCCTGCTCACGCATGGCCTGCTGTCGGGCCTCGACCAAGTCGCCGTGTTTCCGGGCGCCAACTCGGTGCATTTCGGCGTCTTCCTGATTTTTGCCACGATTTATCCCGGCGTGCAATTTTTCTTCGGCATCCCGTGCAAATGGATCGCCTATGCGCTGGTGGCCATCGCGGCCCTGCAATGTTTCGCCTTCCGGCTGGTGAACGATGGACTCATCCTGGCGGGAACCGTGGCGGCGGCGTACTACGGCGCACGCTACGCCAGCATGGGCAGCGAGGCGTTTGCGGTGCTCGGCAGCTTCCGCGAAATGCTGCCGCGTAAAAAGTCCGCCGCCGCGCCCCGGGTGCAGGTCAGGGTGCGCCGGGCGTTGGATTCTCAGTCCGGCGGAGACCCCCACCGGAGCAGTGACGTACACGATTCCATCGACCCGCTGCTCGACAAGATCAGCAAGCACGGGCTGGGCAGCCTGACGCACAGCGAACGCGCGGTGTTGGAAAAGGCCCGCGTGTCGCTCCTGCGCAAGGATCGCGGGGACTGAGAGACCTCATCTTTCCGGTGTCGAACCCCGCGCACGAATTTTCCGGCGAACCGATGGACCGCTTGCGTCAGATCGTCGCGCGGCTGCGTGGTCCGGGCGGCTGTCCCTGGGATCGTGAGCAAACGCACGCCAGTCTGCGCACGGCGCTCGTCGAGGAGACTTACGAGGTTCTGGCGGCGATCGAGGCGAACGACGACGTGAATCTGTGCGAGGAACTGGGCGATGTGCTGCTGCACGTCGTCCTGCACGGCCAGATCGCCGGGGAACGCGGCGCGTTCGATTTCGACGCGGTGGCCGCCGGGGTGGCCGAGAAAATGATCCGGCGGCATCCCCACGTTTTTGCCGATGACCGCGCGCCGGACAGCGCGGCGGTGCTGAAGCGTTGGGACGAGATCAAGCGCGAGGAAAAAGGCGCGGGCGCCGACGCCTCCGTCCTGGCCGGTTTGCCCGCCGGACTGCCCGCGCTGATGCGAGCGCAGAAGGCGCAGGGCAAGGCGGCGAAAGTCGGGTTCGACTGGCCGACCGTGGACGAGGTGCAGGCGAAAATCCGCGAGGAAATCGCCGAGGTCGAACTGGAGACGACCGGCGGCCCCGGGCACAACGCCGAGGCTGTGGCCGACGAAATCGGTGATTTGATGTTCGCCACGGTCAACCTCGCGCGCTGGCACCGGCTGGACGCCGAGCAGACGCTCCAACGCGCCACGGACAAGTTCGTGCGCCGGTTCCAGCGCATCGAAGACGCGCTCCGGGCGGCGGGCCGACGGTGGGAAGACGCGACGTTCGAGGAGTTGGACGCACTCTGGGAACAGGTCAAAAAAGCGACCCCGCCGCCAAAGGTTCCGTGAACGAAATCGGGGTGGGGACGGTCTAACTCGGTAGCCCCGATCCAACCAACGGGCGACCAAACCAAACCATGTACCTCCTGCTTTTTATCTTTACCCTGGCGATCTCGGGCTTGGCGACGTTTTACGTCAAAGGCATGATTTCCAAGTACAGCCGGGTGCCCGCGTCGAGCGGGTACAGCGGCGCACAGGCGGCGCAACGCATCCTGCAAGCGCGCGGCATCCACGACGTGACCATCCTCGAAAGCGACGGCCTGATGGGCGACCATTACAACCCGCTCAACAAGCAACTGGTGCTTTCCACCGACGTTTACCGGGGCACCTCCACGGCGGCGGTCGGCATCGCCGCGCACGAGTGCGGTCATGCGATGCAGCACCAGGAAGGCTACGCGTTTCTGCAACTCCGGTCGATGGCCGTCGGGGCGACCCAGTTTTCCAGCCAGATCGTCATGATCGTGCCGTTTCTGTTCATGTTCACGCACATCATTTCGGTTTACACCGGGCTGTTGGCGATGGCTATCGCGTTCGGGGTCATCATGTTGTTCAACCTCGTGACGCTGCCGGTGGAATACGACGCTTCCCGGCGCGCCAAGGCGATTTTGCCCGAGATGGGCATCACCCGCGGCCCCGAGGAATCGCGGGCGGTCGCCAAGGTGCTCGACGCGGCGGCGCTGACTTACCTCGCGGCGTTCCTGACCTCGTTGGCCTACTTCCTGTATTACCTGCTGCCGCTGTTGGGCGGCGGGAACAATCGGCGGTGAGCCACCCGTAAACTTCCGTTGCCGGGCGGCCCGGCTGCGTTTACCCTGCCTTCCCTTTTTCGGAAGGCAGGGTTTATTTTTTTCTACCGAGTGCCGTTTATGTCCCAGCAAAATACCAAGACCAACGCGGAGCGCATGGAAAAGATCGTCAGCCTGTGCAAGCGGCGCGGTTTCGTTTTCCAATCGAGCGAGATTTACGGCGGCCTCAACGGCTGTTGGGATTACGGTCCGCTGGGGGTCGAACTCAAGCGCAACCTGAAGGATTTCTGGTGGCGGCGCATGACCCGCGAGCGCGACGACGTGG
>CAXUGY010000025.1:0-51879 GCA_964250695.1 uncultured Chthoniobacterales bacterium
TCAAAGCCAGCTTCGTGGCTGCAAAACTTGCCTAATCAATGTCCTGATCTGTAATATCTGCAAGAGGTCCGCAGAGGTCTCGCCGAGTCGTTGCAGAGGCTGTGCGGAGTATAGGAATGACCCTCAAAAATCATTTCCGTTGACCCTCAAAAATCCGGTGCAAAACATTTTGCGCGGATACATGGCAGTGAAAAGGTGATCGCCGAGTACGTGAAACGGCAGGGACAGGCAGGGGACTACCGGCAGTTGCACAAGGGGCAGACGGAGTTCAGGTTCTGAAATGCCTCGCAGCTTGCTGCGAGGATTTTTACTTTTGCGGCAGGCCTCATAAATGGCGTGAATCCTTCGTTCTCGGAACAGGCAGACCAAGTGAATTGTTGATGGCGACCATAGGGTCACTTCACTTGGAGTCAAGATGCACCGTGAAACTGAAAACAAGTTATTTTATGGCGCTGAACGCGTCAGCCAAAAGATGGGCGATGTGAAACGAGGATAGATATATAATCATGCCTTTCCAGCGAACCTCTTAGCGTACACAGTCCGGTTATTTACACTGTTGTTTTTCGCCAAAAGGAACTTTTGTCTTATTTGCAATATCCGACATGCGTACCGTCCTGACCGTCCTCCACCGCAGTTCCCCGACCTGCGTGCGCACCTGCACCTCGCCCTTGAACACAGCGGTCACCTTGGCCTCCACTTCTTCACCCTTGCACTGGGTTTTCACCCTGTCACCCTTCTTGTAAAGATTTCCAGCCGGAGCCTCTACCGGAGCACCGGCGGGGGCCGGGCTGGCGGGTGCATCGGGAGCTGGGACGGAAGATGCCGAATCGGCTGGGTCGACGGCGGGCACCGGCGCGAGGCTGACGAGATTGAGGGTTGGACCCGTAGTGGCAGGTGCAATCGGCTTCCTCGGGCGGGCCTTTCTCATGCGCTTCTTCTTAGTGACAGAAGGTGTCTTCACCTCACCCTCGCCGCAGAATTGAGCGACGGGAGCCGCAGAAATTTCCCCGCTCCCAATCTTCGCCAACTGGGTCTGCTCGTATGTATCGTCGTCGTCCCCGAACACCTCCGTATACGTGTCGAGGATGAGCTGACCGCCGTCCTGATGGCCCTGCCACTTGGAGATTGATTTCACGTCCACCTTCGCTCGGATGAGCCGCCGGATCAGACTCTGCCGCAGGTTACGCTGGGAGAAATGCGGCAAATTGAGCCGTTCGCACGCCGCGCTGAGCGCCTTCTTGGCGTCCTTGATCCTGAAGACCCTCGCGCTGTCGGAGGCGCGTCCCCGGGCCTGTTCCTTCAGGCGCACTAGCAACGGGCGCAGGTGGGCATAGATGGGCACGTAGAAGTGCGTGTCCGTCTTGTGCCGGCGGAAGTAGAGGAGGTTGCGCGTCCAGTCGATGTCGCCCCAAGTGAGAGAGGACGCCTCGGCTTGCCCCACCCCGGCCAGTCCGAGGAATTCGATGAAGTCACCCGATTCCTGCGCCGTGTCGGCAAACTGCTGCGAGCGGACGCTCTCCACAATGGCCTCGAACTGTTCGACGGTCGGAACGAGGCGTTTGGGCGTCTGAGGTTTCTTCCACGGTACCCGCAGGCTGGCGGCTGGTGACTCAGCGAGAATGCGATCCTTCACCGCGATGGCGAACATCTGCTTGAGGAAGCCCGTGTATCCATTGTAGCTCACGTTACGCAGGCGGGGCGCTTCGTGGGCCAGCCACTCATCCAGCATGGAGGGGCGGATCTGGCGCACCTGACAGTCCCTGCCGTGCGGCCACCAACCGAGGAATTTCTTGATGATGGACCTGTCGGTCGCCCGGCTGCTTTCGCTCAGGCTGGCGGTGACGGCAAAATAGCGTTGGATCAGCTCGTCCAGCGTCGTTTTCTCCACCTCAGCGTCCACCTTTTCCAAGTTGCCGACCCATTCCTTGAGCCTGCGTTCGGCAGTCTTGCGGTCACACGTTTCCAAGCTGCGCTCCCGCCGGACGCCGTGGAGCTTTTTGCAGGCGTAGTAGCGACCGGAGCGGCTGTGACGGTACAAGCCGGGGAAGTTGGCGACCTTGACGTAGGTCGGAGCAGCGGTGGCGGGACGAGCGACGTTGACCATGACGCAGAGCGGGCGGTTGAGCGATCCATCGAAGAAGGTAAGCCCTCTCGTGGTGCGCTGATTTGCCGCTTTCGGATGGTGCAACCGAACGTGAACACGCTCAAGTGGAACCGCATCGCATCTCGTTCAATATCAGTGCATTATATATTGACCCATGTTGCCTCGAATGGACTGAAGCTGACTGAATGGCTCTTTCCACTTGCGCAGATTTATTTTCAGGCCATAGCTTGTCTCCTGCGCCGCGTGGCTTCCTTGACATCCTTCGGGCTTGCTCGAAAATGTCGAGGGGCGGATAAACGGGTGGACCCCCTGACTTTCACGAGTCGGCGGCAGACACGTTAAAGCCCACGCAGAGAAGTGGATATGGGGGTATAGCTCAGTTGGTAGAGCGTCTCGTTCGCAATGAGAAGGTCTGGGGTTCGAATCCCCATACCTCCACTTTCTAAAATCCCGGTGCCAGGCGCCAGCGGTGATCAGCGGTAAGTTTTCGCACACGCCGGGAGAAAGATGGGATAACGTGCCATCTTTATGTCTCCGTTCACTGCCCTTGCGCTGCTCCTGACTCTCGCCGCGCTTTCGAGCTACGTGAACCATCGCTTCGTCGGCTTACCGAACACGGCGGCGCTGATGCTCGTTTCTCTGCTGCTCTCCCTCGGATTCATCGTCGGCAGCGTCTTCGGCTTGCCTCTCAAGGAATTCCTCGAAGCCCTGCTCCGGCAAGTAAACCTGAGCCAGTCACTACTCGGCGGGGTGCTCAGTTTCCTCCTCTTCGCCGGGGCGCTCAATATCGACCTCAACCAGTTGCAGGAGCAACGCTGGCGCGTGTTCTCGCTCGCCTTCGTCAGCACGCTGCTCTCGGTCTGTCTCGCCGCCGGTCTTGCCTACTGGGTCTTTCGGTGGTTGGCCGTGCCGATCCCGTTTCTGTACTGCCTGATTTTCGGCGCATTGATCTCGCCGACCGATCCCATCGCCGTGCTCGGCCTGCTGAAAAACGCCAATGCTCCCGCCGCGCTGGAAGTCAAGATCGCCGGGGAATCCCTGCTCAACGATGGCGTGGGCGTCGTTGCCTTCGTGTTTTTCCTCGAATCGCTCCTGGCGACCGGACCCGTGCTCGACCTGGTATGGCAGCGCGCGCTCGAACTGATCCTGCGCGAAGCGGGCGGCGGCATCGCCCTCGGGCTGGCGCTCGGCTGGGTGGCTTTCCATCTCATCAAGTCCGTGGACGAGTACCGCATCGAAGTCCTGTTGACGCTTGCGCTCGTCACCGGCAGTTATGCGCTGGCGCTCGCCCTCCACGTCAGCGGTCCGTTGACCATCGCCGTCGCGGGCATCGTCATCGGCAACCCGGGACGGCGGCTCGCCATGAGTGACAAAGCCCGGCGCAATCTGGACACTTTCTGGGACTTGGCCGACGAAATCCTCAACGCGCTGCTTTTCGCGGTGATCGGCCTGCAAGTGGTCGCGCTCAAGTTGCACGGCGGCTATTTCTTCGCTGCGCTGGTGATGATTCCGGCCATGCTGTTGACCCGGACCGTCAGCGTCGCCGGACCGGGCACGTTGTTCCGCTTGTTCGGGCGGCCCGTCGAAGGGCGCGGCGGCTTTCTCTTGCTGGTCTGGGGCGGCCTGCGCGGCGGAGTGTCCGTGGCGATGGCCCTCTCGCTGCCCGCAGGCAGCGAACGCGACCTCCTGCTGGTGGTGACTTACGTCGTGGTTGCGTTTTCGATCCTGGTGCAGGGCACGACGATTCCCTGGCTGCTCCGCCGGACCTTGCCTAATCCCGTGCCTTCACCCTCGTAGCCTCGTAGGCGGCCACCTGTCTTTTCGCGGCCTTGAAACGCCACGCGCCTTCGATCATCCGGCGGAGCCATTCCTCGTCCGCCGCCAGGAGGTTCAGCAACACGTTGTCGTAGTTGCGGTAATGCTCCGTCACCGAAAAGAGGTCGGGCTGCCGGTCAATCAGCGCGTCCCGTTCCGCTTTGGGGAGGGCAATCACCAGCGTTTCGTGATCATCCCGCAGGCGCGCCACCATTTTCCGCCGCACGTAAAAGGCGGGCGTGCCGAAACAAATCCCTTCCTCCACGCCGGGCAGCGCGCAAGCGATCTTCCTGACGATTTCAATGGTCACTGACATGCGTTCGGCTCACCGCGTTCCATCCCCCATCGCCTCGCGGAAATAGGCTTCGATCTCCCCACCCAGCGCGTGCGCGCTTTGCCCCGCGCTCGCGCGAAACTGTCGCCCGAGCCGAATCTTGATCCGCACGGGGAACACCGGCACCCGCCCGGGCTTCCACCGTTTGCCCAAGTAGAGATACGACATTTCGATGAACACCGTTTGGACGGGTGCCTCCGCCAGCTTGGCGATCAGCGCAAACCCTTTTTTGAATGGGTTCACCGGCGGCGCAACCGTCCGGGTGCCCTCCGGGAAAATGAGCAGATTATCCCCCGCCCGCAACGCATCCCGCCCCAACCGGATAAACTCCCGCCCGTGGTCGTTGGGCAGATAACCGGCGAGCCGCGACGAGCTGCCCATGAACGGGTTTTGCAGCACGCTCTTCTTCATCAGACACGTCAGCCGGGGCATGCGCGCCAGGAAATGCGGCGCGTCGATCAGACTCGGGTGCGACGGGGCGATGATCGTCCCCCGCAGCGCGCGGAGCGTCTCGATCTCGGGAAAATCGACGTGAAAAACACCCATCCCCTCCATGATCGCCTCCCACCATTTGACGCCGAGATGAACCACGTTCTGGCACCACCGCTTGCGCCGTTCGCCGCGCACCGGCACGGCCACGATCCAACAGGCCACGATCACCAGGAGCGCCAGCACGCCGTAGCAGGCGAAGCCTGTCACCGCGCGCAACCCGTCGAGGCCCGCCGCCACCGGCGAACGCGAAGCGCCCGGCGGTTCGGCGACGGTCGCCGCCGACACGTCAACCCGCGGCAGTTCGGTCTGGTTCATACGGAAAGCCAGTGCGGCGTGGCGGATCAGACGACCGGCGACCCGTTCCTGGCGCTCGCGGCGAGGGAATGCGGCCCCGGAGCCTGGGAGCATCGGCGGTGCAAGGAGGATTCATCGGGGTAAAATTGAACCACAGATAAGGCGTGCGCCGCAACTGCGCTTCGATCATGGCGAGAAACCCCTGAAAATGCGCGTGCGCCGCCGCAAAATTCTCTTCCCGGTGCTCGTGCCCCGGTCGCGGGTGAAACATCGGCGGCATGTGGACGACGATACTTCCCGGCTCGCCCTCGGCGGAAACGGCGTAAGACAACGTCACCGGCAACGCGTGCATGATGGCCAGGTGATAGATCGTGAACGGAAACAGCAGCCGCTGGCCGAAGAACTCGAACCCGGCGCGCTTGGAACTGTACTCGAAGCGGTCGCACTGCATGGCCAGCGAACAGCCCGAACGCAACGCGTCGTTCATCGCCAGGATGAGCCGGCTCCAGTCGTTGATCCAGATGAACGACACGCTCCCCGCATAGCGGCTCGCCAGGCGGTCGATGTCGTCGGAATTGCCCACCTTTTTGCGGACCATGTGCGCCCGCCCGCCCAGGTTGCCCAACAGGAAACCGAGCAGGTCCGAGTGCCCGACGTGCATCGTCCCGTAAAGAGCCGCGCGGTCCTGGGCCAGCCACGCGCGCAACTCGTCGCCGTGCCCGTCCGCGAAGCGCACCTTCGGCACCTCGCCCTCGCAGATGCCCAACCGCAGGATCAGGTACTCCGTGTACGTGCGGAGGTGCGTCCAGACCTCACGGGTGGTTGGTTCGCGTCCCAGCGCGAGCCGCAGATACTGGCGCGAGTACCCCCGCTGGCGCGGCAGCGTGGCCCAGGCAATCCATGTGCCGATGTCCATGCCCGCCCGGTTGAACCAACCCGGCAGGTGCCGCAGCGACCAGCCGATCAGGACGTAGCTGCCGTCCGGCCCCGGGTTGCGGTCGCCTGACGAGGACCACCTACCCTTCCGGGCACGCGCGAAACCGCGCCGGACACCCACCACCACCGGCAGCGCGACGAAAACGACGACCAACAGGGACAACTTCAGTTGATTCATTCGCTACCGCATAACATCGGTGAGATCGGGACGGAACTCAAGGGAGTCCGGGGGGCGTCGGTTCGGGAGCGCCGCCCGCGGTCACCGCCGCCAGACCGATGGCAAGGAAAGGACGAAAGAAGGAGGGTTTCCATGAAAGCCCAAGCCCTAACAAAGTCGGCCCATCGACGCAAGCCTTGGCTGCTTCAAACGGCGTACCATGAGAGTTGAATCTCCCCTCCCGCCGGACTGGCGCACCGGAGCGGACGCCGCTCGCGCACGGCAAAAAACAGCTCGTGCAGGTCGCCTTCCACGGCGGAAGACGCGGCCCGCTCCGTCAAGCGCGTCGTTTCTCCACCCGTGCCGTGCCAGCAAAGCTCACCCACCGCGTGGGTTGACGACGTATCGCCCAATTCCAACGCGAACCCGAAACCGACGTTCGAGGCCGCGTCCAGTTGCCGCAACCACGTGCCGACCTCCTCGCCGCCGGTGAGCAATACCCGCCCGCCGGGCGTCAAAAGCGCGGTCATCGCCGCCTGTGCGCTCAGGTCCGGTTGCCCGGCCAGCGGGGTCAATTCACGCACCGGGCATCCCCGGTTGATCAACACCTGCTCGATGGCGCTCGGATGAATGGAAGTCTGGAAAAACAACGGACTGGCCGCCGGAAAGCTCTCCAGGTATCGGCCCGTGGCCACCGTTTCGCCGAACGTCGTCGCGTAGACCACGGCATCCTCCGGCGCGATGGGAAACTCCCGCATCACCTCGCCCAACAACAGCCCCAGATGCGTCATCCGCCGGGCGGCGTTGGGAGGAAAATTGCGCGCCCAGGTCCGCACCAGTTCAGCAGGAATCTCCCCCTCGAACGGCCCTGCGGCTGCCGCGCGCAAGACGTAGCGCCTAATCATGGCTGAGCAGACAGGCGTAATGCGCGCCGCCGAAAGCGTAAGCGTTGAGCACGACCCCGCCGAAGCGCGCCAGGTCGAACGGAGCCGTGGCGACCTGTGCGGAATAACCCGCCCCTGCCGTCCCCACCGTGCCGGGAGCGCGCCCCCGCCTGACACTCTCCACCGCCAAAGCAAGCTCGACCAACCCGCAACTGCCCAGGGTGTGACCCAGGCCGCCCTTCCAACCAACCAGCGGCGACTCCGGGAACAGCGCCGCCATGTGCCGGGCTTCGAGTCGGCCCGCCTCGATGGTGCCCGTCCCGTGGCCCTTGATCCACACGGGCCGGTCGCCCGCCGCCGCCTGCATCCGCCGCCCGAGTTCGCTCATGCCGATGCCCTCGGGATGGTTCCCGGTGAAGTGGTACATTTCATTGCAGCCCGCCTGCGCGGCCAGTTGAAACTCCCCGCCCCCGGCCCCGGCGGGCGAAACGACCGCGAACCCCGCGCCGTCCCCCAGCCCAATCGCGCCGAACTCCCGCTCGCCGTAGGGCGCGGGCATCACCCCCGGCAGCAGGATTTTCATCGCGTGGAACCCACCGGCCACGAACGGACTCAGAAAATCGTAGGACACCACGAGCGCCTCCTCCGCCAGTCCTGCCGCCACCTGCCGCGAGGCGTACAACAGCCCGAGGTTCGCGGACACGCAGGCGTGCGAATAGTGCGTCACATTCGGTCCCCACCCCTGACGCTGGCGAATCCAGGCCGTCAGCCGCTGGGGCAAAATGAACGGGAGTTGCCCCTGCCCGCGCGGGTGGCGGTGGTGGGCATACATGCTGTCGATGCCGAAGTTGCTGCTGGCGATGAAGATCGGAAAACGCTCCGTGCCCCAGGGCCGGTCCGGCACCCCGGCGAGCAGCGCAAAGAACGGCTGCGCCCAGCGCGGCTCATCACCATCCACGGGCTGCCAATCGTTGCACAGAGCCAGCGGTACCTCGTCGCCACCGTCGCAGCCGAGCACCGGTTGGAACCGCAGGGCGCTCTCGCCCCGCAAAAGCGCGTCCGTGGTCGCGCGGGCGTTGCCGAAGGACGTCAGGCAATCGACCGCCGTCAGCGCAACCGCTGGCGAAATGGTCCGGTGCGGCGCAACCGCCGCTGTCGGCGTGGGCTGGACGGCTGGAAGAGCCGAAAGACTGGCAATCATTGAGGTTGGATGAATGAGCGGCCGGCCCGGTTGATGATCGAGCCCCAAAGGGTGTTTTCGGCCTGCCCCTCTAGCTGGCGGGCTGCTGCCGGGCTTCGATGAAGGTCGCCAGCGTCGCCACGCTCTGAAAAGCCTGGAGGGCCTGCTCGCTGTTCGCCACCTTGACGCCGTATTCCTTTTCCACGTTGAGCGTCAGTTCGAGCGCGTCGATGGAGTCCAGCCCCAGACCCGTCTTGAAGAGCGGCATCTCGTCGCCGATGTCTCCGGGGGTCACATCAATGAGATTCAGACGGTCAACGATCAGTTTTTTGAGGTTTTCCCTCAACTCGGCGGAGCTTTCCATGCGTAATTCAAAAAGGGGATCGTGACGGCTGACGGTCAACGCCACGCTAGCTGCGCGAAACCTCGCAGGCAAGCGGAGGGCTGCTTTAAAGCCATCGCGGCAGGAACGATACTCAAGCTTTACGCCGATGGGAAGTCCGCAGATGCCTCGCGGCTGCCACGAACGCCGACCGACGCCCGCCACCGTTTCGCTAAAAGTTGGCGATTTGGTGTCCGGGCGCTCCCACCGCCGCGCGTGCCGGTGACTTCCGAACGTTACAAATGGTATCCCGGCACGACGGAACGGACAGGATTTACGGGCCGCGAGGCTTACCCAATCGAGACGCGCTTTAGCCCAACGCTTCCAGCATCCCGCGCAGTTTGGCGAGCTTTGCCTCGCCATCAGTCTGCCGCTGGCGGTGCTCCGCGACCACGGCGGGCGGCGCGTGGTTGACGAACTGCTCGCTGCCCAGCTTTTTGAGCGCGAGTTGCAGGTCGGCATCGGCCTTGGCGATTTCCTTTTCGAGCCGCGCCCGCTCGGCGTCCAAGTCCACCAGGCCCGCCAGCGGCATGAACAGATCGCCCAGCGGCGTGCGCGCCGAGGGGGTGCCACGCGGCGCGTCGTAATCCGGGTTCAGCGCGAGTTCTTCGGCGTTGATCATCCGGGTGAGAGCGCGGACCGTGTTCGCCAGCGTGGCGGCGTCTTCGAGTAGTTCGTCGCGCAGCCGCAGGATGAACTTGGCTGGCTTGTTCGTGGCAACGCCGTATTCCGCCCGCAGGTTGCGCGCGGCGCTGACTGCGTCGTAAAGGTCCTTCGTGGCGAAGCGCGCCTCCGCCACTTCCTCCGGCGTGCCGGACAAACTGAGCGGTCCGCCCAGCCGCCGGTAAAGCAGGAACTGTGATTTGCGCCGGGACCTGGGCGTTTCCGGCTCCTCGGTCGCAGGCAGGGGAACATCGTGCGGCAACTCTGGCGGCACCGGGGTCGCTTCGGGCGTCACGGCCGGGCGCGGCGGGAAGCTCAGGCGGGCGGAAAGTTCTTCCGTGAGGTGCGGCATGAACGGGTGCAGGAGCGTCAGGAACTCCGTCAACACCCGGTACATCGTGAACAGGGCGATGTGCTTGGCCAGGCCGCGTTCGGTCACGCGCTGACCGGGCTGCACGCTGTCCACCCCGACGATATCCGCCTTGGCCGCTTCCACGAACCAGTCGCAATAATCGCTCCAAAAGAATTCGTAGAGCCGTTGCGCCGCCTCGCTGAACCGGAATTCCTCGTACGCCGCCTCGACGGCAATCTGCGTGTCGCGCAGCTTGCTCTCGATGTCGAGCACGTAGGACGCGGGCCGGTAGCTGATGCGGGTGCCGAAGGGCAGCGCGGGCTCCTGCATCTGGTAGAAGCGCGCGGCGTTCCAGATCTTGTTGGCGAAGTTGCGCCCTTCTTCCACCTGCTTTTCGTCGAAACGGATGTCCTGTCCCTGCGGCGCGATGCGCAGCAGACCGAAGCGCACGCCGTCCGCGCCGAAGCGGGCCATCAGGTCGAGCACGTCGGGCGAGTTGCCGAGCGATTTGCTCATCTTCTTGCCCTTGGCGTCGCGGATCAGGCCGGTGAAATACACGTGGCGGAACGGGATGTTGTCCGCGTCGGCTCCGGTGCGGCCCGGCTTGAACTCCAGCCCGGCGATGATCATCCGCGCCACCCAGAAGAAAATGATGTCCGGCCCGGTGACGAGCACGTCGGTCGGGTAAAATTTGGCCCGCGTCTCCGGGTCCATCGTTTGGTAGGCCCACAGCCAGGAAGAAAACCAGGTGTCCAGCGTGTCCGGGTCTTGCTCAAATCCCATCTTCTCCAACGCTGTAATCTCGTCTTTGTCAGTCGTTGCGGCGGAGATCCAATACCGCCCCTCCTCCGCCCTTTGGACAAAGAGGATCGATTTCCCCTCACCTCCCGATACCGAGTACTCTGTCCTTTCCTCCAGAATCAAACCGCCGGAAACGAGGGGGATCATGTCGGGAGAAAGTTCCTTTGTGCGCTCGTTGAAAAGAGCCCGCCATACCGGGACGCGGTGCCCCCACCACACCTGTCGGCTGATGCACCAGTCCTGGATATTTTCCAGCCACTGCGCGTACACTTTTTCCCAGTGTTGCGGGAAAAAGCGGATCAGCCCGTCGCGCACCACGGCGAGGGCTTCGGCGGTCTTCGGGTAACGCAGGAACCATTGTTCGCTCAGACGCGGCTCGATGGGCACCTCCGAGCGTTCGCTGAAACCCACGTTGTTTTCGTGCGCCTCCTCCTTGGAAAGCAAACCCAATTCCGTGAGCATTTCCGCCGCCTTTTTGCGCGCGGCGAACCGGTCCAGGCCGTGGAGTTCCGGCACGCCGGGGGCGTTGATCGTGCCGTTGGGGTGCAGGGCGTCCACCACGCCGAGGCCGTGCCGCTGGCCAATCTCGAAATCGAGCTTGTCGTGGGCGGGCGTGATTTTGAGCGCGCCGGTCCCGAAAGCGAGGTCCACCGCCGCGTCGGCGATCACGGGAATCTCCGCGCGCGGGAACGGCCGCCACACGGTTTTGCCCACGAGGTCTTGGTAACGCCCGTCCGCCGGGTTCACGGCCACGGCGAGGTCGGCCATGATGGTTTCCGGGCGGGTCGTGGCCACTTCCAGGAACCGTCCCGGCTCACCGGCCACCTCGTATTTCACGTAGTAGAGCGCGCTTTTCTGGGCGCGGGGGATCACCTCTTCGTCCGAGAGTGCCGTCTGCGCCGCCGGGTCCCAGTTCACCATGCGCTTGCCCCGATAGATGTACCCTTTGGCGTACAGATCGACGAACACCCGCTCCACCGCCGCCGCGTAATCCGCGTCGAGGGTGAACCGCTGGCGCGACCAATCACACGAGCAGCCGAGCTTTTTCAGTTGGTCGATGATGATGTTGCCGTGGGTCTCGCGCCATTCCCAGGTCCGGCGCAGGAATTCCTCCCGGCCCAGGTCGTGCCGGGTGAGCTTTTCGTTTTTCCGCAACGATTTTTCCACCGCGCTCTGGGTAGCCAGCCCGGCATGGTCCGTGCCGGGCAGCCAGAGGACCTCGTGGCCGGTCTGCCGGGCCCGCCGGGCGAGGATGTCCTGGATCGTGTTGTTGAGCACGTGGCCGAGGGTCAGCACGCCGGTGATGTTCGGCGGCGGAATCACGATGGAAAACGCCGGGCGCGCCGGGGAAACCCGCTTCGGGTCCGCGGTGAAACAACCGGCTTCGAGCCAGGCAGCCTGCCATTTGGCTTCCACGGCGGCAGGCTCGTAGGCTTTGGGAATTTCGGAAATGATCGGGTCCATGAGACGAGAGAAAAGTTTGGATCGAGAAAAAAAGGTGATCCCGCGCAGACCGGCGTGGGAACGGTCGGGATATATATCCGGCCAGCGCGGCAAGCGCCAGCCTACCAAACTCGCGCCAGGGCCAGGGTAAATCCTGCCAGCACAGGCTCGCCGGAAAGTGTCGCGGGATTTCTCAGGTGTTCGACCGGCTGGCCGGGGCGGTAGACGAACACCTGCTTGTCAATGGGGTCGATCAGCCAACCGAGCCGCGCGCCGTTGCCGATGTACTCGGCCATTTTCTTTTTCAGCGTGGACAAACGGTCGGTGCGGGAGCGCAGTTCGAGCACAAAGTCAGGACAGATCGGAAGAAAACGCTCCCGCTGCTCGGCGGTCAGTTTTTCGAGCTGCTCCTGTCTGACCCAGGCAACGTCCGGCGAGCGCATGGCTCCGTTGGGTAAAATAAAACCTGCCGAACTGCCGGAACACTCCCCGCCACCGGCCTTCTCTTCCCAATCGGCAAAGGGCTTGAGGAGCCGGAAGTTGCGGCGGTCGCCTTCGTAACCAACGGGAGCCATGATGATCAGATTTCCGTCCGCCGTCCGTTCGATTCTGAGTTCGTCGTTGCGCTCACAAAAACGGAGTAGCTGCTCTCCGCTCATTTGTGTCTCTGGAGTCAAGCGCACCACCATCGCCCCACCATCCATCGGCACGGCGCGGCTCACCCTTCTTCTCCGAAGCGGCGTTTTGAAAGCGGCGGTGGCAGGCATCACTCTACGTCGAGGATAATACGGTGACGGCTGAAAATCCATCCTCTCTCATCGTTGAATTTCAGTTCGTTTGATCATTGTCTTGACTATTTCACATTTATGAAATTATTTCAATGAAATGAAGAAGGTTTATTTGCATTCGATGTTCATCGATTTCAACTCTTTCTTCGCCTCCGTGGAGCAGGCGCTCCGGCCCGAGTTGCGCGGCAAGCCGGTCGTGGTGGTCCCGCTGAGGGCGGAAACGACCTGCTGCATCGCCGCCAGCCGCGAAGCAAAACCGTTCGGGATCAGGACCGGCACCCCCGTCCACGAAGCGCGTCGCCTGTGCCCGGGGCTGGAGGTCGTGGAAGCCCGCCCCGAACCGTACATCAAATGCCAGCGGGCACTCAACGCGGTGATCAAGGAATGCGGGGTGTTCCCGAACGAGGAATCCATCGACGAAGTGCATTGCGTCCTCTGGGGCGAATGGACGGAGGAAACCCCCGCCCGGGCCCTGGCGCGCCGGATCAAAGACGCCGTTGCCCGGACGGTCAGCCCGGTGTTGACGTGTTCCATCGGAATCGCGCCGAACCGTTTCCTGGCCAAGACGGCGTCCGACATGGAGAAACCGGATGGTCTGGTCGTCATCCGGCCCGACGATCTGCCGCACAAACTCCACGGGCTGGCATTGCGCGATCTCTACGGCATCGGCCCCGGGATGGAAGCACGGATGAAAGCCCACTCCGTCGAGACGGTCGCGCACCTCTGCGCGTTGTCCCGCCCGATGATGCGCGACCTCTGGGGCAGCGTGGAAGGCGAGTTTTTCTTCGACTCTCTGCACGGGGAGCCGACCGTCCAGCGCACGTCTCAGCACCGCTCGCTGGGGCACAGTCACATCCTGCCGCCGGAACTGCGCACAGAAGCTGGGGCCCGCAGCGTGCTGCACCGTCTCACCCAGAAAGCGGCGATGCGGCTGCGCGCGAAACAATGGCTGACCAACCGGCTGAGCCTGTTCGTGAAGTGCGTCGGCGGCCGGGCCGGTTGGAGCGACGAAATCCGTTTCAATCCCACGCAGGACACCCTCGAATTGTTGCACACCCTGGAAATGCTGTGGGCACGACGACGCCTCGGGCAACATGCCACGCCCTTTGCCGTCGGCGTGAACTTTCATGAAATCTGCGACGAAACGAACGCCGTTCCCTCCCTCTTCGACCGGGAAACGAACGCCCGCCGCCGCGCGCTGCTGGCGGCGGTGGATCATCTCAACGTCAAGCGGGGCAAGAACACCGTGTACTTCGCCGGGGCGCACGGGGCGGTGGATTACACGCCGATGCGGATCGCCTTCAACCGCATCCCCGACCCGGACACCGAACGATAGCAACTTCCATCGAGCGTCAATAAATGGTTTTGGTTGTTCCTCAAATTAGAAGAGGGTAACCTCCCGGTTAGCACCTAAATTTTCATACCATGAAGCCAAACATTGTACTGAGCGACGAAGCAGTGGTCAGACTGCAGAACGTGATGGAGATCCGCGGCTTCGAATCGTTGGAGTTTACTATTGAGTTCGTTATCGCAGAGAGCGAACGCAAGGCGCTGCTGGTGAAGAAGCTCTATACCAACCCCCTCTCCGATGAAGCGTGGGCGGCAAACGCACAATATTCGGAGGACGAGCTAGACACTCTCAATACAATGGCGGCGGAGCCTCTTCACCACGATGCCGATTAGCCCCAGCCTTTTGCTCGACTCCAGTGTGTTTATCCACTGGACACGGCAAAGAAAGAACCCCGCCACCATCCTGAAGCCGCATATCCTGGCGGGCCATATACAAACTTGCAGGGTGGTAAAGGCAGAAGTGTTGTGTGGAGCGAAACTTCCTGCGGTCAAGGAGAAGACCCTAGAGCTTTTCGGCGCGATGGAGGACATCCCTATTACCCCTAAGGTCTGGGATGCCGTCGCCGAACTCGCTTGGATTCTGGCGCGGCGCGGTCAACGTATCCCGCTGCCTGACATTATCATTGCCGTCTGCGCTCTGGAGGTGAATATCCCTCTTGTGACATTTGACGGCCACTTCGATGCAGTCCCCGGGTTGACCGTTTACTCCGAGTTGCCGTGACCGCTTCCCTCGACCAGGAAATCGCCCGCCGCCGGACGTTCGCCATCATCAGCCACCCGGACGCCGGCAAAACCACGCTCACCGAGAAGCTCCTGCTCTACGGCGGCGCGGTGCAGCTCGCAGGCAGCGTCACCGCCCGGCGCAAGCAGCGTGCCACCACGAGCGACTGGATGGAACTGGAAAAACAGCGCGGCATTTCGGTTTCCTCGACCGTGTTGCAATTCGATTACTCCGGCTACCGCGTCAATCTGCTCGACACCCCGGGGCACCAGGACTTCTCCGAGGATACGTACCGCGTGCTCACCGCCGTGGATGCCGCGATCATGGTCATCGACGCGGGCAAGGGCATCGAAGCGCAGACGCGCAAGCTGTTCGAGGTGTGCAAACGCCGGGGCGTGCCGATCTTCACGTTCATGAACAAGCTCGACCGGCCCGCGCGCGAGCCGCTCGACCTGCTCGACGAACTGGAAAGCGTGCTCGGGATGGCCACCTGCCCGATGAACTATCCGCTGGGTCTGGGGCCGGATTTTCGCGGCGTGTTCGACCGGTTCGACAAGCAGGTCCACCTCTTCGAGCGCACGGTCGGTGGAGCGTACCGCGCGCCGCTGGAAATCAGCGACCTCGATGCGCCCGTGGTCCGCGAACGGCTCGACGACGCCACGTTCGCCAAGACGCGCGAGGAAATCGACATGCTGGAAATGGCGGGCGCGGCGTTCGATCCCGCCGCCGTGCTGCGGGGTGAGCTTTCGCCCGTGTTTTTCGGCAGCGCGGCGAACAACTTCGGCGTGCAACTGCTGCTCGACGGTTTCCTGAAGTATTCCGCGCCCCCGGCGGGCCGGACCGTGTTGCACCGCCCGTTGCGCGAGGGCGAACGCGAGGAGAAGCGTCCCGCCATCGTCCTGCCCGGCGGCGCGCCGCTCGACATCGACGGCGACGGCGAATCGGCGTTCCTGCCACCGGACGCCCAGACGTTTTCCGGCTTCGTCTTCAAAATCCAGGCCAACATGGACCCCCGCCACCGCGACCGCATCGCGTTCGTGCGGGTGTGTTCGGGGCGGTTCGAGCGGGACATGGTCGTCACCCATCTGCGCACCGGCAAAAAAGTGCGGCTCTCGTCGCCGCAGAAACTTTTTGCGCAGGAACGCGAGATCGTGGACGAGGCGTTCCCCGGCGACATCGTCGGTCTGGTCGGCCACGATGCGTTCGGGATCGGCGACACGCTCAGCGACCAGGACAGTTTCATTTACGACGAGATTCCCCGGTTCGCCCCGGAGTGTTTTGCGTATCTGCGCAATCCGCAGACCGCGAAGTACAAGCAGTTCCGGCAGGGGTTGGACCAGCTTTTGCAGGAAGGCGTCATCCAGGTGTTCCACTTGCGCAATACGGTCGCCAACGTGCCGCTGCTGGCGGCGGTGGGTCCGCTCCAGTTCGAGGTGGTGCAATACCGGCTGCAAAGTGAGTACGGGGCAGAATCCCGGTTGGAGACGGCGGCCTGGGACCGGGTGCGCTGGCTGCCGGAAGATTTCTCCAATGAGGCGGTCGCCGACCTGAAGCTGCCGACGGGCGCGGCGGTGGCCGATGACGGCGACAAACAACCCGTGCTCCTGTTCCCGAGCGATTGGTCCCTGCGTTATTTCAACGAGCGCAATGAGGGCGTGACCTTGTACGCCACGCCGACCAGAGAGCCCGCGAAATCCGATTTTTAGGCGCGGGTGCGTTGAACATTCGCTGGTCGGCGACGCTCCAACGGGGTAGTCGCCGTGTGATTCCACCTGCCCATGTTTTTAGTTTCCGACGAAACAGGATTTGCACGGAATTTGCTTGTCAACGGTTTTCACTGCCTGCAGGCTCGTGCCGCCATGTCCCGCTGTCCTCTTTTGTTGCGCGTCCTTCTGGTCTGCCTCGCGCTGGCAGGCGGGGGCATGGTGGCGACACCTTCCGCGCGGGCCGACAACTCTTGGAACATCGTCAAGTACGGCAACGGCGAATACCTGACGCTGCGCAACGTCGCACAGTTTTACCATCTCCAGTACAGCCAGCCCCAGGGGAAATCGGTCGTGCTGCAAGCGCCGGGGACCACGATCAAAGGCGACATCGGCTCGAAGGAACTCATCATCAACGGCATCAAGGTCATCATGATCGCCGATCTCGTCGAACACGACGGCGACGTGCTGCTGTCCCGGTTGGACCTGACCAAGCTCGTCGAGCCGATCCTGCGCCCGAACCGCATCCGGGGCGCGAGCACGATTCGCACCGTCATCATCGATCCGGGCCACGGCGGCTATGACCACGGCGCGACCAGCATTTACGGCAACGAAAAAGATTTCGCGCTCGACGTGGGGCTGCGGCTGCGGGCGCTGCTCCAGCGGCGCGGTCTCAACGTGCAAATGACCCGTTCGGACGACACGTTCATCCCGCTGGAGGAACGTTCGGCGTTTGCGAACCGGTTCCGCGACGGCATTTTCGTGTCCATCCACTTCAACGCGGGGAGCGACTCCGGCACGGGGATCGAGACGTACACGCTCGCCCCGCGCTACGTGCCGTCCACGGGCGACGACAGCCCGTCGGCCTCGTGCATGATCCAGTGCGTCGGCAACGCCGAAGACCCCGAGAACATGGCACTGGCCACCGCGATGCACGCCTCGTTGCTCAGCCGGTTGCCCATGGTGGACCGGGGCATCAAACGCGCCCGTTTCTGCGTGCTGCGCCTGGCGACGATTCCCGCCGTGCTGGTGGAAGGCGGGTTCGTGAGCAACCAGGCGGAAGCGGCGCGCATCGCCGTGCCCGCCTACCGGCAGGCCGAGGCCGAAGCGATTGCGCTGGCCATCCAGAATTACCAGAGCGCGATCAACGTCGGCAGCATGGCTCCCATCATGGCCGGGCCGAACAGCCAGCGTCCGTCCCTGAGCATCACGCCCGGATCGGTCGGGATGCAGAACGGGATTCCGACCATCGGCGCGTCGGTGCCGGTGGACCCCGCGCACATCATCAGCAATCCGATCCAGGGCGGCGGGCCGACCGTCGTGGTGCCGCACAGCGCACCGGCGAACCGTTGAGCGCGCGAGCCGTTAGCGAGGGGATGGCGGATTTTGCCGTCGGCGTGCCCGTGGACGCACTGCTCGCGGAAGACTCGACACGCCGGGTGCGGCCCATCGGGGTGTTCGATTCCGGGGTCGGCGGTTTGACGGTGGTCAACGCGTTGCGGCGGCTGCTGCCGTCGGAGCACATTTTTTATCTCGGCGACAACGCCCGCATTCCCTACGGCAACAAGGGAGCCGCCACCGTGACGCGCTACAGCTTCGAGTTGAGCGGCTTGCTGCTCGCCGAGGAAGCCAAGACCATCGTCGTCGCCTGCAACACGGCGACCGCGCTGGCGTTGCCGCGCTTGCAGGACAGCCTGCGAGTGCCGGTCGTCGGCGTGATCGCGCCCGGGGCCGCGGCGGCGGTCGCGGCGACCCGGAGCGGGCGGGTCGGGGTCATCGGCACGCACGCGACGATCTCCAGCGGGGCCTACGAACGCGCGTTGCGGAAACTGGAGCCGTCGTTGGAAGTCAGGGCCGTGGCCTGCCCGTTGTTCGTGCCGCTGATCGAGGAAGGTCTCCTCGACGATCCCCTCACCGACCAGCACATCGCCCGTTCCCTGCGCCCGTTGCTCGACGCGGGGATCGACACGCTGATCCTGGGCTGCACGCATTACCCGCTCTTGCACGACGCCATCGCCCGGCTGGCGGGTCCGGCGATCCGGTTGGTCGATTCCGCGCAGAACTGCGCGTTGGCGGTGCGTGATCTCCTGGCGGCATCGGACCTGGCCGCGCCGGAGGATCAGACCGGAGCTTTACAAGTGGCGTTGACCGATTCCAGCGACCGGTTCCTGCCCGTGGTCGAACGCGCGCTGAATCTTCGAGTCGGCGACGTGCAACTGCGCCGGGTGCAAGGCGTGGCTCTGGCGCACGCCGGTTGAGATCCGTCGCCCCGATCTCAGGAGACCAGCTCGAACAACCGCTCACGCAACTGTTCAGTCCAGCGCGACAGGTAGGCAAACCGCTGGTAGAAATTCATCAACGTTGCCGCCTCGGTCGGCAGGGGCAGGTCGAGCCGGGCATCGAAAGCGCGCAACTCTTCCAACGCCTGCGCGAACAACGCGTCCAGTTGGGCGAGCCGTGCCTGCGCCGCTTCCTGCAAATTCAACTCTTCCCGCGCGAGGAGGGCGCGGGCCAACGCGGAAGGTGCCGCCGCCTTTTTGATCAACAGGCCGTCGATGCGTTTCGTCAGATCGTGAATCGGCGCGAAGAGGTCCGCCAACGTCGCAGGCACATCGGCGGGGCCGGAGAGTCTGACCTGCGGACATTCCAGCTCCAACAAGTGGCGAAGCCGCGCCTTGGGATCGCGCAAAGCGGCCTGTGCCTGATTCAGGCGGGCGAACCCCGCGTCGGTTTCGGCGTTGGAACCCGCTGCCTGCTGGTCGGGATGCTGCCGGCGGCTGAGCGCGTGAAATTTGTCTTTCACCCGGTCCGGGTCGAGCCACGGACGGCGCGGTTCGCCGAGCAGGGCGAAGAAATCTTCAACCATGCGGGCGGTTTCAGGCCGAGAAACTCTCGCCGCACGAGCAATGCGCCACGGCGTTGGGGTTCGTTACCTTGAAGCCGCCTTTTTGCAGGTCGTCGCTGTAATCGAGCAATGAACCGCTGACGAACAGCGCGCTTTTCGGATCAACCACCACGCGCACCTGCGCGCTCTCGACCATGATGTCCCGGTTGGCCGGGCCATCGACGAGGTCCATCTTGTACTGCAAGCCAGAGCAACCGCCGCCGATGACCGCCACGCGGAGCGCACCCTGCGGACGGCCTTGGCGTTCCAACAGCGAGCGCAGCTTGGCGCTGGCCGGATCGGTGACTTTCACCAATCGTTCGTTGCCGATCTTGTACTTGATTTCGGCGGCGGGAGCGGTCGGGAGAATGTTCATCGTGACGAGTGCAGGATACCACCGGAAGCGGGTGCCGTCCAACCCCAACGGCGGAAGCATTCAGCGCGCGGTCGCCCCGTTTTCGACGGCGACACATTGCCGCCAGACGTAGTCGAACATCGCGGCAAATTCCACCCGCTGGAGGTGGCCGATCTCTTTCTTGTACTCGGTCTCGCCGTACTTGTACTGCTCGCAGAGGTGCGTGAAGAGGAACGGGTCCCAGTTCGCCTGCCGACTCATGTGCGGCGAGGCGTCGCTCGCGCGGCCCTGCATTTCCTGAAAAACGGGTTGTTCGCCCGCCCGGCGCATCCAGTAGCGCGCGTTGTCGAAATCCCCCTCGCGCCGGTGGACCATGCCGTGCCAGTAAGCGGCGATGTCACCCTGACCTTTGGCGGCTTCCTTGTGGCTGTCTTCCAGGGCGTTGTGATAATAAAACAGCCCGGCGCGCACCAGGGCGACGGGGGCGGCGGGCTTCCACTCACCGCCGCCGAAAATCCTGGCGTCGTCGGCCTCGCGGATGCGGATGACCAGTTCGTAATCGGTGGGTTCCTTCGGCAGCGGGTCATCGAGCGTGCGTTCGTGCAGCAGAAGACGTTGGACAAAGTCCGGGTAGCGGCTCATAAGAACTTTCAGAGCATACCGCGCGCCCGCCCGAATGCCACCGGCGCCGTGGAAAAATTCCGCCCGGGCAAGCAACCTGCTACGTGGAGCAGCCATGCGCTCTCTGAAAACCTGGAAGGTCCCGTTCGTCTGTGCGTTGTCGCTTACCAGCGTGCCACTGGCGCTGGTGATCATTTCCCGGACGGCTGTCACCCCGGCAAAGGAGGCCGCGTCCCCGACCGCCCGCGCCGCGCCGGTGGCCCCCGCGCCGGTGGCCGTGGAAGTCTCGCTCAACGACGCGCTGGGCCGTCACTGGCTCGAAGCGCAGTACGTCGGCAACGGCCACAACGAGATCAAAGCGATGCTGGCTAACCGCTCCAGCAAGCCGTTGCGGTTGACGGTCGGGTCCGGCCTGATTTTCGAGACCGCCGACTTGCGGCAGCAAATGGTGATCGCGCGCGGCCAGACGCTCGATCTGCCGGTGGGCAGCAGCCGGGCCGCCTGGCTGCCGTGCGCCGCCACGCGCTCGACCAACGCGTTGACCCAACAACCCTACCGGCTTTGCCCCGACACGCTGCAAAACCTGACGCCGCTGTTCGCGCAGGTGGACCAGAGCCCGGAAATCTCGCGCGAGGCGATCCAGACCGCCGTGCTGCTGCTGACCGAAAACGCGCCGCTGGGCCTGTTCGCCAAGTTCAGTCTGCTCTCCGGGGATACGCCGATGCCCGTCGGCACGACCGCCTACCAGGTCAACACGGGCGAAATCCTCGCCGCGTTCACCCTGCTCAAGGAGGCACGCTATCCGCGCATGAACCTCGTCGCCGCGCAGGAGCCGCAGCTCGAGATCGAGGCGATGATCGATCCCCTCGCCCACGCCGCCGCCGTCCATTATTACAACATGAGCCACGAGCAGGAGTGGGCTTACTGGCGCGACGAGTTGTCGAAAGGAGACCTGAGCACCCGGCACTACGCGCTCTACGGCATCGGGCGGTATTATCCCGACGTGGCCTTGCAGATGCTGCCCGACTGGGCACGCGCGGCCCAGCTCAGTTCGATGATGCGGACCTCGGCGATCCAGGCGATGGCCGAGACGCACCGGCCCGAGGCGATCAGCGTGCTCCAGCAGTTGGTCAGCGAGTTCGGCGCGGCGACGGAACTGGGCCAGTCCGCCCGCAAGGCCATCGCGTACCTCGAAAACCAGCGAACCCCGCCCGCCTCGAATAGCGTGGTGGATTTCAAGCTCTCGCAGGCGTCGTTGCGCTGACGCGGCGACGACCGGCGTTTGCGACTTCCGGTTGCCCGCCCTCACCGGCGGCAACCGGTTTGCGTTTTTGGGCGGTGGTGGTTTGCGTTCTGTCTTCCCCCACTTTACAAGCGGTTTGCCTTGCACGAAGATGCCCGCCTCTCATGTACAACTTCCTGATCGATTTTTTGCTGACGATCCACATCATCGTGTCTTTGCTGTTGGTCCTGGTCGTCCTGTTGCAGCGTCCCCGGAGCGAGGGATTGGGCACGGCGTTCGCCTCGGGGATGGTCGAGCAATACATCGGCCCGGCGACGAGCGTGCTGGTGCGTTTCACCACCTGGATGGCGGGCATCTTCTTCTTTCTGACGATTGCGCTGGCCGTGCTGTACGCGCACCAGAACAACGGCAAGAGCACCATCGCGGCGAAACTGCGGGCGGCGGCGGCGGCGAAGGCAACGCCCAGCCCCACCCCGGCTCTGCCGACGGTGCTCCCGGCGGTCCCGGCGGCGACCCCTGCCGTCCCGGCACTCCCTCTGACCAGCCCGGCACCTTCCATCGCGCCAGCCGTGGTTCCTGCGGCGACGGTGGTTCCCACCCCGGTGGCGACGGTCGCGCCGGTGCTGCCTGAAGTCCCAGCGGCGACGGTGGCACCGACCCCGGCGGCCACCGCCACGCCGACCCCTTCAGCAACGCCTACCCCCACGCCGACGCCCGAACCTACGCCGGTCTCTCCCGCCCCGGTGATGCCGCTGGCCACACCGACGCCCACGCCTGAACCGACCGCTATGGCCACACCGACGCCCACGCCTGAACCGACCGCCACGGCCACACCGACACCCGCACCCATGGCGACCGCGACGCCGGTGACGACGCCGACCCCGGAACCCACCGTCATGACGGCACCTGCCGACACGCCCCCCAGCACCGCGCAAACCGATGCTGCCGCGCCCACGCCAGCGGTGACTCCCCTCCCGACACCGAACGACGTTCCGGGCACCACGATCCCGGTCGTGACGCCCACCCCCGCGCCGTAACCCGGACGGAAGCGTGGATTGAAAAACGCTCTGCCAATGGCGGGCAAACAGACGGCGGACGGTCGTGCCCGGGTCCGCCTCGCTCATTGGCCCGGATCGCTGGGCTTTGGTCTCCTGGCAATCGTCTTGCCGTGGTTTGCCTCCGGCTGCGGGCGGAGCTTCACCCGGGCCGACCTCGTTTTTGCGAACGGCGGCGAGGCCGAAACGCTCGATCCGGCATTGATGACCGCGCAACTCGACATGCGGCTCGCCTACGCGCTGTTCGAGGGATTGGCGACGTTCGATGCAGGCGGCGAGCCGAAGCCCGGCGTGGCTGAACGCTGGGAGATTTCGCCCGATGGCACGGTGTACACCTTCCGCCTGCGGGCCGGTGCCCGCTGGACCAACGGCGAACCCGTGACCGCCGGGGATTTCGTCAACGCGTGGCGACGCGCGCTCGCGCCCGGGACCGCCTCGCGGAATTCCTACCAGCTTTACTACCTGAAGAACGGCCAGAGGTTCAACGATCCAGCCGCGCATTTGACGGACTTCTCGCAGGTCGGCGTCCAGGCGCTTGACGACCGGACGCTGCGGGTGGAGCTGGAACATCCCACGCCCTTTTTCCTGGACCTGTGTTGCACCAGCGTGTTTTTGCCGGTCCACCTGCCCACGGTCCAACGTTGGGGCGACGCCTGGACCAAGCCCGAGCACATCGTCAGCAACGGCCCGTTCACGATGGAGGAATGGCGGCTCAACGACCGGCTGCGGCTGCGCAAGAATCCGCGCTACTGGGACCACGCCCACGTGCGGCTCGACACCGTGGACGCCCTGCCGATCAGCCAGGCCAACGTGGCGCTCAATTTTTTCTCGAGCGGCGGGTGCGACCTGCTGATGGACAAGGGGTTGACCCCGGTCATGCTCATCGCCGACCTGCGCAAGCAGCCGTATTTCCATTCCGCGCCGTTCCTGGGGAATTTCTTCATCCGCTTCAACTGCACGCGCGCGCCGTTCAGCGACCCGCGCGTGCGGCAGGCGTTCGCGCTGGTGGTGGACAAACGGCTGCTGGTCGAGAAGATCACGAAGGCCGGAGAAATCCCGGCGGATTCGTTCGTGCCGCCGGGGACCGCTGGTTGCCAGCCGCCCGAGCCGGGCCTGGGTCACGACCCCGCGCGCGCCCGGCGCTTGCTGGCCGAAGCCGGGTTTCCCGGTGGGCGGGGGTTTCCGCCGTTCGCGTTTCTTTACAACAACGGCGAGCAGAACCAATATATCGGCGTCGAGCTGAAGAGCATGTTCGAGCGCGAACTGGGCGTGTCGATGGGTCTGCGCCCGCAGGAAAACAAGGTCTACCTCCACACGATGGGCAGCCTGGATTACGACCTGGCGCGCTCCAGTTGGATCGGCGATTACAACGACCCGAACACGTTCCTGGACCTGTGGGTAACCGGCGGCGGCAACAACCGCTGCGGCTGGTCGGACCCTCGCTACGACCGGCTGATCGCCGAGGCCAGCCAGGAGTTCGACCAGCAAAAACGCTTCGACATCTTCCGCCGGGCGGAGGAAATGCTTATCAACGAGGGCACGCCCATCTGCCCGTTGTACTATTATGTCGGCATCCAACTCTACGACGGGAACCGCCTCGGCGGCGTGCAGGGAAACGTGCTCGACGAGCATCCGATCCGCGAAATGTACCGGAAGTAGAGGGGGAAGCTGCCGGTTCGCCTGCCGGTAGCACCAGAGCATGGATTATTTTGTTTACCTCGTTTACCGGGCGTTTACCGCGCTGATCGGCGTCCTGCCGATGACCGTGAATTACCGGTTGGGACAGGCGTTCGGGTGGCTCGGCTACGGGTTGTGCTGGCCCTACCGGCGGCTGGCCGTGGCCAACCTGACGATTGCCTACGGCGACGCGTTGACGGCCCGGCAGATTCGTCGGTTGGCGCGGACGCATTTCATCACCCTCGGCGCAAACCTTCTCGCCAGCATCAAAGCGGCGAGTTACGGCCCGGAACGCCTGCGCGAAATCGCCACCGTCGAGGGCATGGAGATCATCCGGGCGGCGTTGGAGCGCGGCAAGGGGGTCGTGCTCATCATCAGCCACATCGGCAACTGGGAGCTTTTCGCGCAACTCTGCCAGTTCCTGCCGGAGTACCAGTGGGGCACGGTTTATCAACCCCTCGGCAACCGGTTCATCGAAGGGCACATCCAGCGGATGCGCAGCAAGGTCCGGCTTTTCAACCGTAAGAACGGATTCAACGCGCCGACCGCCTTTCTGCGCGCGGGCGGCGCGCTGGGCGTGCTGGTCGATCAACACGCGGGCGACGGCGGCGTCTGGACGCCATTTTTCGGGCGGCTCGCTTCCACGTCGCCCCTGGCCGCGCTGCTGGCGCTGCGCACCGAGGCGGAACTCGTGCCGCTGGCCGTGCACACCGACGGAACGGCACGCTGGCGCGTGGTCATTTCGACGCCGGTGCCGCGCGTGGACGAAACGGGCGCGCCCACCGGGACGGAGGCGTTGACGGCGCGCATCAATCAGGTCCTGGAACGGCAGATCAACCGCACACCGGCGGATTGGTTCTGGGTTCACAACCGCTGGAAAACGCCGCGCCCGAAGTTTTTGCTCGGGACGTACCGGCGCGGGGTCGTCCTGCCGCCGGAGGTTCCGGTGGAGAGCTTGAAACCGTTCCGCATCCTCGTGCGTTCGACGAATTGGCTGGGCGACGCGGTGATGACCATCCCCGCCGTGCAGGCCATCGCGCGGGGGCGGCCCGACGCGAAAATCACCGTGCTGGCACCTGAAAAACTCGCGGATTTGTTTGCCGTGGCGCCGGGAGTGGCGGACGTGCTGCCGATTCCCCGCCACGGCAGCGTGTTCGGCGTGGCTGCCGCCATCCGGCGCGCGGGGCCGTTCGACGCCGCCGTGGTGCTGCCGAACTCGTTGCGCGCGGCGTTGGAGGTCTGGCTGGCGGGCGTGCCGCGCCGGGTCGGATACGCCGGTCATCGCCGACGCTGGCTGCTCGATCAGGTCATCGCCGAACCGCCCGGCCCGTTCAAGCTGGCCGGGATCGAACCGGACACGGTGTTGCGGACCGCGCCCGCGCGCCCGCACCAGTCGGCACGCTACGCGCACATCGCCCGGGAAATCGGCGCGGCGGACGTGGCCGCGTTCGGCGAGAAGCCCGTGGGCAGTGCGGCGGCCGGCGTGGAACGGGGCGGGTGGCTGCGGCTGGGCATCTGTCCCGGGGCGGAATACGGGCCGACGAAACGCTGGCTGCCCGAACGCTTTGCCGAAGCGGCCAAACTCGTGGCCGGTCAGCGCGCGTGTGACTGGGTGCTCTTCGGCGTGGCGAAGGACCTGCCGTTGGGCGCGCCCATCGTGCAGGCATTGGGAGAGCGTTGCGAAAACCTGCTGGGCAAAACGACGCTCGCGGAGTTGATCGCCGCGCTGCGAGGGTGCCACGCGTTGCTGACCAACGACACGGGAACGATGCATCTGGCGGCGTGGCTGGGCGTGCCGACCGTGGCGATCTTCGGCTCGACCGACCCGGTCCTGACGGGGCCGCTCGCGCCGCCGGACCGGGTGCGCATCCTGCGGCATCAGGTCGAGTGCAGCCCGTGTTTCCTCAAACGATGCCCGCTGGACTTGCGGTGCATGAAAGCGGTGGGCGTGGAGGAAGCGGCCGACGCGGTGCTGGCGTTGGTTGGGTGACCCGCTTGGAGAAAACCTCACGCAAAGCCGCAAAGGGAGAAAAGAAAACTCTGGTTCGCTTTGCTTGCTTCTTCTGCCCTTTGCGGCTTTGCGGCTTTGCGTGAGGTTTTTCTGGAGCTACTTCCATTCAATGGTCGGCTCGACGGTGATTTCCGTCTTGAGACTGTTGGCGATGTAGCATTCCCGGTGAGCCAACTCGACCAATTGGCATACCCGATCCTCGTCAGCGGAACCGGCGGCCAAGACGATCCGGGGCCGGAGACGGATGGTTACGATGCGAACGGGTTTGCCGGCCTCGGGCATCACTCCTTCGGCCTCGTCTTGGTAGGCCAAGATGTCCAGCCGCGCCCGCGCCGCCACCGCGAGAAACGACAACAATTGGCAGGACGAAGCCGCCATGACGAGCAGTTGCTCCGGGTTCAACAACGAAGCATTGCCTCGGAAGGCCGGGTCCGACGACAACGCGAGCGTCGTTGTCGGGGGAGTGGTCATCGCCTCATGATCGCGCCGGTAGTGCTCATAGCCGACGCCCGTTGATCCGCTCCAGGTGCAACGGGTCCGGTAGCGATGAACAGACGGGGCATTCATGGCGGTGGAAAGCCCGGTTTTACCAGGGAATCGGTTGCCGGGCACGCAAAAACTGGCCCGTCAGACTCGCCGGGGCCTCGGTGGCCAGCCAGACCGGGGTGTCCGCGCCTTCCTCGACGGAGAGGTTGGCCCCTGGCCCGCCCATGTCCGTGCGCACCCAGCCGGGGCTGATCGTGTTGACGGCGATGTTCTTCGATTTGAGCGCGTCGGCGAACTGGAGCGTGACGGCGTTGAGCGCCGCCTTGGAAATGCTGTAGGCGGGATATTCGTCGCTCATGTCGTGAAGCTGGCCGAGCGCGCTGGAGACGTTGATGATCCGCGCGCCGCCGGTCGCGGCGGAGAGCAGGGGCACGAGTTTTTGCGTCAGGTACAGCGGCCCGAGGGTGTTGGTTTCGAGCGTGCGGCGGAGCAGGCCGAGGTCGGTTTCGAGGATGGTGCCGTCGCGGTCTTCGAGGACCCCGGCGTTGTTTATGAGCACGTCAAGCGACGAGATTTGCGCGCCGAGTTCGGCGACCGCGCGATCAAGGCTCGAGGTGCTGGCCACGTCGAGGAGCAGCCATTTGACGTGAGCATCCGGGTTTTCCGCTCGCAGTTGCGCGACGGCAGCCTGCCCGCGCCCGGCGTCGCGCGCGCCGAGAAACACCCGCGCGCCCGTCCGGGCGAGCTGGCGGCAGATTTCGTAGCCGATGCCCTTGTTTGCGCCGGTGACGAGAATGTTTTTTGAGGTGGTCATTCGTGCAATGTAGACCGCGATGGGACATTTTTTCCAACCCGGTGTATAGACCGGGGAAATGCTCCCGGTCCTGTCGTCCGAATCCCTGAACCCGGAAAGCCTGCGCTGGACATTCCAGGTGCCGGTGGACCTGACGTTTTTCGAGGGGCATTTCCCCGGGCATCCCGTTCTGCCCGGCGTGGTTGCCCTGGGCTGGATGCTCGCGGCGGCGGAGCGTTTCCTGGCGCGTCCGTTGGAGGCGGTCGAGCTGCTCAACGTCAAGTTCCAGGTGGTCATCCTGCCGGGCGCGGAACTCGAACTGACGGTCACTCCGAAAGCGGGCGGAAAGCTCCAGGCGGTGATCCGTTCGGACGCGGGGATTCACGCTTCGGCCTTGATTCCTGGCCAGGAAGGGTAGATTCGTTTGCCGCGCGATGCCGTTTGGCAGGGCGTGGTTCCGAGCACTTCCCCGTCCCTTCATGACCAAGATCGTCCTCGCTGCCGCGCTTGCCGCCGTCTGCGCCTCGTGGTGGGGGCCGTTGGCCAGCGTCCAGGCGCAGCAACCGTCGCCCGTCGCCGCTGCCGCCTCTTTATTTGCGCCAGGGAACCTGGTTCAGCCCGCCAAGGTGCCGTTCACGCTGCGGAAGGCGTTTCACCGTCTGGCCCATGACCGGACGGAATCCATGCCGTTCGCCGAGACGCGCACTTTCGCCATTTCCAAGAACCCGTTGCGCCAGAACGGGACCCTGCGCTCCAGCAAGGACCACGGGCTGAGCCTGTCTTACGAGAGCGCGAAACCACATGTGATCATCGTGGACGACAAGGGCCTCATCGAACGGCAGCCCGACGGCCACGAACGGCAGGTCACGGTCGCAGATCACCCGGAACTGGGCACGCTGACGGACCTGTACCTGAATTTGCTGCGCGGCAACGCGGACAAGCTTTTTGCCTACGCCGACGTGTACTTCACCGGCAGCGCGCAGGTCTGGCAAATGGGGCTGGCGCCGCACGACGCCAACCTGGCCAAGCGCGTCGGCAAGGTCGTCGTCAGCGGGGGCGGACGAGACATCCAGCGGCTCGAAAACCAGTTGCCCAACGGGGAGTCGCGCACGCTGGATTTCGGCAAGGTGGAACGCAACCCGAATTACCCCGCCGACGTGATCCAGAAGTATTTTCGTGGGGAGAGTTGAGGTCCCATGCCGTCGTCCTCCCGCGCCGCGCCCGGCGGTGCCCCCCACCCGCTCGCCCCCTGGCGAGCCACGCTGTTGCTGCTGACGTTGCTCGGCGTCGGGTTGGCGATCCTGTTCGGCGCACAGCACGCAAGCCACCGCGTGAGCACCGACGTGCTGGAACTGCTGCCCCGCGATCAGCTCGACGCGACGATCAAACTCGCCCGCCAGACGGTTTCCGGGCGGTTCGGGCGCACGCTGCTTTTCTCGCTCTCGGACCCGGCGCACCCCGACAAACCGCCCACGCAGGCCGCCGCCGCGATGGGAGCAGAAATGGCACGCAACCCGGTCTTCAGCGGCGTGTTCACCGGGCTGACCGGCGAGGGAAAGGACCGTTTGCAACGGTGGTTTCTCGACCGGCGGCTGGCGTGGCGGCTACCCGTGTGGCTCGACGGGATGGCGGCACGCTGGCGCAAGGAAAAAGGAGCATCCGCACCTACTGACCCAGACCCAGCCTGGCTCGCCGCCGCCGCCGCCGCCGATTTGCAGGATTTCCAGAACACGTCCGACGCCCTGGCCTACCAGGAACGCCTGCCCAGCGACCCGCTGTTGCTCATTCCCGGGTTGCTGACGGCGTTCGGCAACGAGGACCGCGCCACCGCCAGTGACGTGGCGGGCGGCTCGCTCACCGCCACCGGGCCGGACGGCGTGCGCTACGCCTTGATCCAGGCGGAGATCAAGGCGTCCCCGCTCACCGAACCGGGGCAGAAGCCCGTGTTTGCCGCCATCGACGACGCGTTGAAGACGGTGCAGGGCAAACCCGGCCCGGGTCTCACGCTGCACTATACCGGCGTCAATAAATTCGCCGCCGAAACCCGCGAACGGTTGCAACACGAGGTCGGCCTGTTGACGAACATCTCGCTGGCGTTGTCGTGCCTGCTGCTGTTCGTCGCGTTCCGGCGGGTGGCGGTTTTCGTCTACCTGCTGCTGCCCATCGTGACGGCCACGGTCTGGTCGCTCGTGGTGTGTTTCGCGCTGTTCGAAACGGTCCACCTGATGACGATCATTTTCACGACGGTGCTCGTCGGCGTGGCGCTCGATTACGGCATCTACACCCTGAGCCACGCGCGGCAGACCGAAGGCGGCATGGCGCACGCGCTCCGGGACATCCGGTTTCCGCTGGTCGCCGGTTGTCTGACGAGTGTCGGCGGCTTCGTGTTCATGACGCTGACGAACCTGCCCATGCTGCAACAAATGGGCGTGGCGGTGGCGTTGGGCTTGATATTCGCGCTGGCGTTGGATTTCGTGTACCTGCCGTGGATTCCGGCGTGGCGGCCCAGCGCAACAGAACGCGACGGAGACAAGGATGTTTTCGGGCGGCGGCTGTCGTTGCGCGCGCCTTTCCCGCTGCTGGCGGTGGCCGCGTTGATCGTTGCCGCCGGGTTGGTTGCCGGCGCGCGGGTGCGGTGGAGCGACGACGTGCGCTCGCTCGACGTGATGTCGCCCGGCTTGCAGACGGAACAAACCTTTCTGCGCGGGTTGTTCGGCCAGTCAAAAAAGCAGCGCATCGTGCTGACCTCCGGGCCGACCCTCGACGCGGCGTTCGCCAACCTGGAACGATTCAACGCGACGTTGTCCGCCGCGTCCACGGGTCCGGGCGACCGTTTCATCAACTTGGGCAAGCTGCTGCCCACCGCCGGGCAGGTCGCGCGGTGCGGCGAATATTTCCGCGCGCACGGGGATTTCGCGGACCGGTTGCGCACGGCTCTGGAAAAAGATTTCAACGCCGACGCCTTCGCCCCGTTTTGGGACGATTGGAAAAACTGGCAACAGCAGTCCGGCGCGAACACGGACCGCGTTGCGCAGACCCCCGCCCGGCTGCTCGCAGGTCTGCGTGACGTGTTGCCCCTCCCCCTGCAAAACCTCTGGAACGACGAGCAGCCCGGCTCGGCCTGGCTGGCGACGCGGATCAGTGAATCGCTTTACGACAAACTGCCGGTGGGCACGCTGGCCGCGCCGAATGCGCCCATTGACCAGGTCGAAACCCTCAACGGCGCGTTGCGGCGTTACCGGGTCACCGCCCTGACCCGTGGGGGAATCGGGTTGGCGTTCATCGCGCTGATGGTCACGTTCGTTTACGGCTGGCGGCGCGCGCTGTTCATGATGGTGGTCCCGGCGGTGAGCATCCTGCTGGCGGTGGCGGTGCTGGGGTTCCTGGGTCAGCCGCTGGGTCTGCTGCACGTCGTGGCGCTACTGCTGGGGTTCTGTCTGGCGAGCGATTATTCCATTTTCCTCGGCAGTCCGGGCGAACTGCCACACAGCACGCACCGGGCGGTCTTGTTGGCCGCTTCCACCGCCCTCCTGAGCTTTACGGTGCTGAGTTTCAGCAAGGTCGAAGCACTCAAAGACATTTGTTTGACGGTCACGCTCGTCATCGGTTTCGTGCTCATCCTGTGCGAAACGAGCTACCGGCTGATGGTCCGTCCGGTCGCCGGGCCGCCCGGGTCGCCGCGTCGTTAGACCCTCGTAGTCAGGTGCCGTCCGCAATTTTTTGCTGGACTCGACCCGCCAAAGGAAGAGATAAATGCTTGGCCGGTGAGTTGGCGACCCTCCACGCGAACCTCCTGCCGTCCGGCGACTTCCACCAGGAACGTGCCCGCACGCTCCCTCGCCGGACGAAACGGGAAAGCTGTCAAACCGCAGATCATATGAAGGGAAACGGACAAAATACGCACGAACTCACCCGCATCGAGGCCTACCTGCTCAGCGAAAAGGCCGGGCATCCCTCGCACATGCACGATTATTTCTGGACGCAGGCGGAAGCCATCGTCCGGCAGCGCGTCACCGCCGTCGGCGCGGCGAAAACTTCCGCCAAGCCACCGGCCAAGACCGCCGAATCTCCCAGGGCGAAGCCGCAGCCTGCCGGGCAAAAGGCGAAGAAAACGCCCGACGCGCAACTTCCGCTCGGTGACGTGGCCGTGGCGGCGAAACCCAAAGCAGCCGCGCCGAAGCCGAAGCCCGTTGCGCCCGCAAAAAAGAAAGCGGCGCCTGCTTCGAGCAAAGCAGCGGCCAAACCAATTTCCAAACCGAAGTAGGCGGTTTCGTGTTTTGCCAGCTTGCGGGCGGGGCGTTCCGATGGGACGTTTTCCTCCGCTTTCATGGACCGCACGTTTTATAATGACCGTGGCGTCATCGCCCGGTGGCGCGCCTTTTTACCCGTCACCGACGCGACGCCGGTCGTTTCGCTCAACGAAGGTTCGACGCCGCTGATTCATTCGCCGCGCCTGAGCGCGTTGGTCGGGCGAGGCTGCCGCGTTTTCCTGAAGTACGAAGGGCTCAACCCGACCGGTTCCTTCAAGGACCGGGGCATGACGATGGCCATTTCCAAGGCCGTCGAAGCGGGCGCGCGAGCGGTCATTTGCGCCTCGACCGGCAACACTTCGGCCTCGGCGGCGGCGTATGCGGCGCGCGCGGGAATCGCCTGTTACGTGCTGCTGCCCGCCGGAAAAATCGCCCTGGGCAAACTCGCGCAGGGGATGGTCCACGGCGCAAAATGCGTCACCATCGACGGGAATTTCGACGACGCGTTGCGCATGGTCCGCGAGGTGGCGGATTCCGGCGCGCCGGTGGCCGTCGTCAACTCGATCAACCCGTACCGGCTGGAAGGACAAAAGACGGCGGCGTTCGAGATCATCGACGAACTCGGAGACGCGCCCGACGCCCACTTTCTGCCGGTCGGCAACGCCGGGAACATCTCGGCGTATTGGAAAGGATACAACGAATTTCGGGCGCTGGGCCGTTCGACGCGCCTGCCGCGCATGACCGGGTTCCAGGCGGCCGGGGCGGCCCCCTTGTACCGTGGACAGGTCGTCGAGCAGCCGGAAACCGTTGCCAGCGCCATCCGCATCGGCAACCCGGCGAGTTGGTCGTTGGCCACGGCGGCGTTGAAGGAATCCGGCGGCGCGGTGGACATCGTGACCGACGAGGAGATTCTCCACGCGCAACGCTGGCTCGCCGCCAACGAGGGCATTTTCGTCGAACCGGCCAGTGCGGCGGGCGTGGCCGGGCTGCTCAAATGCACCGGCCACGGAGCATCCACGGCGGCGGTCTGTGGCCCGTGTCCGATCCGAAATTTTCCCGAGGATGGAATGATCGTTTGCACGGTGACTGGCCACGGCCTCAAGGATACCGACACGATCCTCAAAGGAAGCGCGCCCCTGGGCGAACCCATCAAAGCCACGCGTGATGCAATTCTGGCTCTGCTGGGTTAGAGCGCATCGCGGTTGAACGAACCGCGACGCGGCGAGGGTGCTCAATCATTCAGGTCCCTCGTTCCCAAGTTGCACTTATCCCTCGTTTGTCCCTCGTGTCCCTCGTTTGTCCCTCGTTTGTCCCTCGTTCCCAAGTTGTACTTGGGAACGCACTTGTCTGCGAAGTTGTACTTCGTCCGGTCCGCCCGACAGAGGCAGTGCAACTGCCCGGACTAGTGCGTTCCCAAGTACAACTTGGGAACGAGGGGGCGAAGGACCTGAAAGTTTAATCCGCAGGAATACGCTTCAAACCCCGGGCTTTTCCTCCTGCCAGCGCGGCGTGTCCGCCGCAGGCAGTCCCAGGTGGTCGAGAATACGGAACACCACGGTATCGACCACTTCATCGACCGACCCCGGCCGGTGGTAGAACGACGGCACCGCCGGCAACACCAACGCGCCCGCCTCGATCACCGTCACCACGTTGCGTGCCTGGATCAGGTTCCATGGTGTTTCGCGGGGCACCAGAATGAGTTTCCGCCGCTCTTTGAGGAACACATCGGCGGCGCGCAGGATATTGTTGTCACTGGTTCCAGCGGCGACCCGTGCCAGGGTTCCCATCGAACAGGGCACCACTGCCATCGCGTCGAAATGCGTCGAGCCGCTGGTGAACGGCACGTACATGCTGCGTTCGTCGTGCAGATGCACGCCTTCCGGGATCGTCAGCCGTCCATCCGGCAACTCCGCCGCCGCGACTTGCCGCGCGTGCGAACTCAGGACCAGATGAATCTCGTGCTCCTGCGCGTTCAGCCGCGCGAGCAACCGCTGCATGTAGATCGACCCGCTGGCGCCCGTCGCGGCTAGGACGAACTTCATGCGCTAGAGAAATCCCCCGCTGTGCAAACGGCGGGTCATGTCGGTCTGCTTGTGCAGCAGGTCGGCGTAGAGTTGCTTGTGAGCAGCTTCGGGTTCGGCCCGGGTCTTCTCGTCGGGGCGCACGAGCCGCGTGACGAGGTCGCGCAGCTTGCCCGCTTTGCCCTGAACCGCCAGGTGGGTCCAAGCCGCTTGGATCGCCGCGCCCAGAGCCGCGCCTTCGCTCGTTTCGAGACCGGCAACCGGCAGCCCGAACACGTCCGCGCAAATCTGCCGCCACGCCGCGCTCTGGCTCCCACCGCCCGTCAACCGGATTTCCGTGGGCCGCATCCCCAGCCCACGCAGCCGGTTCAACCCGTAGGCCAGCCCGAGCGTCGCTCCTTCCATCACCGCCCGGGCGAAGTTTGCCGGGTCGAGGTTGCGCGTGGTCATGCCGTGCATCACCCCGGAGCCGCGCGGCAAACTCGGCGTCCGTTCGCCGTTGAGGTACGGTAAAAACAACAGTCCGCCCGCTCCCGGCGCGACGCTGCGGACCGCCGCTTCCATCGCCGCGTGATCCCAGTTGAACATCGCCCGCGCCTGCTTGGTCGCCACGGTGACGTTCATCGTGCAGACCAGCGGCAGCCAGGCGTCCGTGCTGTCGCAAAAGGCCGCCACCTCGCCTTCCTCGTCCACCACCGGCTCGGCGCTGTAGCCGTAGAGCGTGCCGCTGGTGCCCAGGCTGGCCGTCACCGTGCCGCCCGGCGCGATGTTGCCCGTGCCGATGGCGCCCATCATGTTGTCGCCGCCACCCGCGCTGACCAGCACGTTGGCGGGCAGCCCCCACTCGGCGCGCAAGGTCTCCCGCAGCAGCCCGACCGGCTTGCGCGAACTCTCCACCGGCGGCAGTTTTTCACGGATGCCGCCGTCGATGAACTTCAGGATCGGCTCGCACCACTCCCGGGTGCGCACGTCCAACAGCGCCGTGCCCGAGGCGTCGCCGTACTCCATGCGCTTCTCGCCGGTCAGCCAGAAGTTGAGGTAGTCGTGCGGCAGGAGGATGGATTCGGTCGCGCGGAAGTTGCCCGGCTCGTTTTGTTTGAGCCACAAAATCTTCGGCGCGGTGTAGCCGGGCAGCATCGCGTTCCCGGTCAAAGCGATGATCTCGTCCTGCCCGCCGAGCGCGTTGGCGAACGCCTCGCATTGCGGCCCGGTGGACGTGTCGCACCACAGCTTGGCCGGACGCACGGGGACGTTGTCGTCGTTGAGCACGACGAGTCCGTGTTGCTGTCCGCTGACCCCGATGGCGCGGACCTCCCCGCGCCGCTCGCCCAGCTTTTCGAGACATCCGCGCACGGCGTTGCCCGCCGCGTCGAGCCAGGTGTCCGGGTGCTGCTCCAGGTGGCCGGGCGGCAGACCCGGGATCAAGCCGTAACTTTCCTGCACCGAGGCGACCACGGTGCCGCCATCCAGATCGAGGGCGATGCACTTCGTGCTCTGCGTCCCGCTGTCGATGCCGAGGTAGATCATCGTTTTTTCAGTTTCCGGTTTCGCGGTTTTCGCCGTAGACTCCACCCGTGGCCGCCCGTCGCCCCCAAACACACACCATTTCCCCACGATGATCAAGAAACTGCTTCACACCCGCTACCGCGTGAAAGACCTGGAAAAAACGGTCCTCTTCTACAAGGACGTGTTGGGCCTGGAGGAAACCTCGCGCCACACGTCGGGCCGGGGTTCGCAACTGGTGTTTTTCAAGGCGCCGGGCAGCGACGAGGAAATCGAGATTTGCAAGTTCGACGAGAGCGGCCCGGTGCAGGTCGGCCCGGACCTGACGCATTTGGCGTTCGAAGTCGATGACCTGGAGGCGTTTGCCGCCGAGGCCACCAAAAAGGGGTATCCGCTCAGCGACGGTCCGCACCACAGCGGCAGCGGCAGCGTCATCGCGTTCCTCGACGCACCGGAAGGCTACGAAATCGAGCTGATTCAGAAGGCGCGTTCGTAAACTCCAGCCGCTTATGGAATTCGACTGGCTGGAAGTCCCTTTTGACCTGCGCAAAGTGCCGCCCCGGGAAATCGAGGAAACGTTCGAGGACCCTTTCAGCCTGCGACTTCTGCCGGAGATTCCTTCATCCAGTGGAGAAGCACGCTATTTTAACCTGGGTCGAACGACGAGCAATCGCGCGATTTTCAGCGTGTTTTGGACCGACGGCAAACGTTACCGCGTCATCCTGGCGCGCGACATGACCGGTGAAGAGACGACCTTTTACGAGCGCAAAAACTCGGAGTTCGTCCTCTGACCTCTCTGCCCGGATCAAAAACACCCTGCCCGCAACCGCCACCGACTTCATGGATGCCGAAACCCCGCCTGGAACGATCCGTGTCATTACCCTTTGGAGTGAGGTCCCGGCATTCGCCAGCGAGGAAGACGAGGCAGCGTTCTGGTCGCAAACTCGCATTGATTCACGGTTGATGAATACCGCCATCCTCAAGGCGGACACGCGGGAATCGACAACCGTCACTTTGCGGTTCGACCCGCGCATGTTGGCGCGCATCAAGCGACTGGCCCGCTCCCGGTATCTCAACTACCAGAGCATGATCAAGCAGTGGCTCAGCGAGCGGCTGGAAAAAGAAATCTGAGCACGGCTTCGTCTAGGTGGCCTCATCCTTGAGGAGCGATTGCCTTTGTGATCTGCAACCGTCCCGCGCTGGTGCATCGTCCCCTAAGTATCCACGAGCAAGGATGATGGCACGGTCACCCTCGTTCGCTCGTTTTCTCCTCGTTCCCGAGTTGCACTTGGGAATGCCTTTGTCTGCGAAGTTGCACTTCGTTTGCCTGGACGACCTGAAAGAGGAAGTACAACTTCCAAGACAAGTGCGTTCCCAAGTGCAACTCGGGAATGAGGAGAATGGGTGAAGAACTATCCCGAGACACTTTGCTTGTGGTGCTTAGTTACCCTATCCTGGCAGGCGTCCCTTCGTACCCTTCACGCCTTACCAGGAAGCCAGCGTGAACACCTTGAAGAAGTCCCCTCTTCTTCGTCCCAACCCTTGTTCACGCTGGCTATCCCACTGAAAGAAAAACAGCTTGGTCGGCCCAGTTGAAAATTCCCCCCGGATTTTCAACGTTCTGCCCTCCGACCAAACTGCCCTTTGGATGTTTCCCCCGTTCGTTATGCACGAACAAACGGGGTATTAGCACCCCTCGTGCCACAAGATTTGGATGGTCCATTTCAGTGGTTATTTTAAAAGGATTCCAGACGTTTTTCATTTATAAAGCAATCAATTACAAATGTTTACAACTACTTATCCTTTCATTGATAAACCGAGAAGCACAGCGATAAACTGATCATGCTTGCCGTGGTTAGTTTTGGCCAGCCTGCTCAATCAGACGATGACTTTGTCCCTTTTCTTCTGCCTGTTCACTTGGCAGAAACTTGTCGTTTGGCTCACGGTCATCCACGGGGTTACGCTCGACACCAATCGCCTCCAATTTCACCTTTTTTCCATGCCGCCCTCCGATCTCTCCCATGACCATGCTCAACAGCGGATCGACGCCTTGCGCTCCGAAATCGCCGGGCACAACCGCCGCTACTATCAGGAAGCCGCCCCGGTCATCACCGACCAGGAATATGACGCCCTCTACCGCGAATTGTCCGACCTGGAAACCGCGTTCCCGGAACTGCTCACCCCGGATTCGCCGACCCAGCGCGTCGGCGGAACGCCGCTGGAGGAATTTACGCAGATTCGCCACCGCGTACCCATGCTCAGCTTGGACAACACGTACTCCGAAAACGAGGTGGCGGAATTTTACCGGCGGGTGCAAAAGGCCCTGCCCGGACGCGACGTTCCGGTGATCGTCGAACCGAAGATCGACGGCGTCGCGGTCTCGCTTTTCTACGAACACGGCGCGTTGCAATACGCGGCCACGCGCGGCGACGGGGTGCAAGGCGACGACATCACGCAGAACGCCCGCACGATCCGCACGATCCCGCCGCGTTTGCAAGGGCACGCCCCGGAACGGCTCGAAGTGCGCGGCGAGGTCTACCTGCCCAAGAGCGGCTTTGCCAAGCTCAACCAGACGCGCGCCGACGCCGGGTTGCCGCTGTTCGCCAACCCGCGCAACGCCGCCGCCGGTTCGCTCAAGCAACTCGACCCGGCGGTGGTGGCGAAGCGTCCGCTGGCGTTCGTCGCGCATAGTTTCGGGCTGCTGGAAGGCGGCGCGGCGGAACTCCGTTCCCAGAGCGAGATGTTCAAGCTGCTCGACGCCAGCGGCCTCAAAACCAGCGAACGCCTCTGGACGGCGAAGACCGTCGAAGGCATCATCGCCGCCATCCGCGAACTCGATGCCGTGCGGCACGATTTCGAGTACGAAACGGACGGCGCGGTGGTCAAGGTGGACGATTTCGCGCAGCGTGCCCGGCTGGGCCTCACGTCCAAATCACCGCGCTGGGCGATGGCTTACAAGTACCAGGCCGAACGGGCCGAAACCCGCTTGTTGGACATCCAGATCCAGATCGGGCGCACGGGAGTCCTGACCCCGGTCGCCATCCTGGAGCCGGTCGCGGTCAGCGGGACCACGGTCGCGCGCGCCACCCTGCACAACGGCGAGGAAATCGCGCGCAAGGACATTCGGATCGGCGACGTCGTGGCCATCGAAAAAGCGGGTGAGATCATTCCGGCGGTCGTGCTCGTGCGGACGGATTTGCGCACCGGCGCGGAGCAGGTTTTCCACATGCCCACCCGCTGCCCCTCCTGCCACGGCCCGGTGGAAAAGGACCCCGGTGGCGTGGCGATGCGCTGCCAGAACATCGCTTGCCCGGCGCAGGTGCGGCGGCGGTTGCAGCACTTTGCCTCGCGCGGAGCGATGGACATCGAAGGCCTGGGCGAGGCGATGGTCGAGCAATTGGTCAGCAATGGGCTGGTCAACGCGATTCCCGACATCTACGGGTTGCAAATGCCGCCGCTCGTCGCGTTGGAACGCATGGGCGAAAAAAGCGCGGCGAACCTGCTCGCCGGCATCGCGGCCAGCAAAGACCAACCCTTGTGGAAACTCCTCTTCGGGTTGGGAATCCTGCACGTTGGTGCGACCGGCGCGCGGACTTTGGCCGCACGTTTCCGCACGCTCGACGCCATCTTGGCCGCGCCGCTCGATGAGGTCCGGCGGGTGTCCGACATCGGTGAAGTCGTGGGCCTGAGCGTGTGCGAGTTTTTTGGAAATCCGGCCAACCGGGAGAGCCTGGAAAAATTGCGCGGTGCCGGACTGAATTTCGGTGAACGCGATCCTTCGACTCCCGCAGGATCCGCCAGCGGGTCGCCTATCGCAGGCAAGCGTTGGGTCATCACGGGTACGTTGGGCCAGGCTCGTGAAGAAGTGATGGAACTGATCCTCGAACGCGGTGGCAAAGTCAGCGGCAGTCTCAGCAACAAAACCGACTATCTCCTCGCGGGTGAAGCTGCCGGGAGCAAACTCGAAAAAGCAAAAACCCTCGGCGTGAAAATCGTCACCGAAACAGAATTTCGCCGGATGCTTGGCGGCGAAACGAGCACACCCGACGCGCCAGAAGAAAGTGCCATCGACGCCGAAGAAACGCAGGGAGCGCAACCAGAGTTAGGTTTGGCGTGAAGCCTGTAGTAAACGTGACTGGAATGGCTGGCTCCCCGAAACATTCTGTCATCCTGAGCGGAGTGTAACGGAGTCGAAGGATGACAGAGATATCTGATCAATCCGGTCATTTGGCCGGTGACGGTGTCGGCTTCGGCGTGGCGATCTGCACCTTTGCCCCGTCGGCTAATGAATCCGACGGATTGACGATGATCTGATCCTGCTGCGTCACTCCGCTGGCGATTTCCAGCGTCGTGCCGAAATCCTGGCCGATGGTCACGCTTTTGAGATGCACCACGCCATCGTCTCCAACCACCGCGACCTGCGTGCCTTCCTTGCGGAACAACAACGCGTTCACCGGAATCACCGTGGGCGCTTTTTTCAGGGGTAGCGCCAAGTGCGTGCTGGCAAACGCCCCGGGAAACAAACGATCCTGCTTGTTATCCACCTGGACCTCCGTTTGCAGCGTGCGGGTGGCCGGGTCAATCGCCCCGGCGGTGTTGGCCACCTTGCCCTGGAACTTTTCACCGGGGTACTCGGCGAATTCCAAAAACGCTTTCGAGTCCACCTTCACAAACCCCGCGTATGCCTGCGGCACGTAAACGTACACGCGCAGAATATCCGTGCGCGCCACGCGGAAAAGTTCCTGGCTGCCGCCTGCCGTGATGAGCGCGCCCACGTCCGTGCTGCGTTTGGTCACGACGCCCGCGAAGGGGGCCATCAGTTTTTGAAAATTCTGTTGCACGGTCAGATTTTGCACGGCGGCTTCCGCCGCTTGCACCGCGCTTTTCATCGCATCGACGTTCGTGCGGTTTTGATCGAACTCCTGCTGGCTGGCGACTTTCTTGGCCAGGAGGTCTTTCTGACGATCAAAGTTCAGGTTGGCGATTTCCAGGTTGGACTTCGCCTGGGCCAGCGATGCTTTCGATTGGCGCAACTGCGCATCGACATCGGGAGCCTCGATCTCGGCCAGCACCTGGCCTTCGGACACCTTGGTGCCGATGCCGGTGTTCCACACCTTCAGATAGCCGCTCGTCCGCGCGTAGATGGACGCTTCGTTGAACGCCATCAGGTTGCCGGGCAGAACAATTTCGCTCTCGGTCGAACCCGCCGCAGGGTGGGTAACGTTCACGTACTGCACGGACAGGTCACGCGTGGTCTCCACGAGTTGCGCATGGACGGTGGACCGCTTCCACAGCAGCCCGCCGATGATCGCCGCCGCCACCAGCAGGCAGAGCACGATCCACTTCCCCACCCCACCCCGGCGGGCCGGTGGGCGCGGATCGTGGACGGACCGTCCGCCAACCCCGGATAAATCCGCCGGAGGACGGGACACCGGCTGTACGGCATCACCCGGCGGCAAATCAGGGGCCGGGTTGTAGTGACCCGTCGGCGCGGCGGGTTCGGTTTTATTTTGAACGGGGTCCGTGGTGGCACTCATAGGTTACAAAAAGCAACGAAGAAAGATGGACGTGACCGGAGGTTAGTGTGGCGACGCGAGCACGAGCGGCTGGTCCTGTGGACGCTGGGCGGACCCACCCAGCGGTGGCTCGGCCGCGTTTTTGCGCCGGCCGCGCAGCACCGCGAAAACCACCGGCACGAACAGCAGCGTCGCCACCGTCGAAACCAGCAGGCCGCCGATCACCGCGCGGCCCAACGGCGCGTTCTGTTCGCCGCCTTCTCCGAGACCGAGGCTCATCGGCACCATGCCGATGATCATCGCCAGCGCGGTCATCAACACGGGGCGCAAACGCGTGCGGCCAGCTTCGAGCGCCGCCTGGAAAGCATCTCCATGCTCTTCGAGTTGTTCGCGGGCGAAGGTGACGACCAGGATCGAATTAGCCGTCGCCACGCCGACGCACATGATGGCGCCCATCAACGCGGGGACGCTCAGAGTCGTGCCCGTGATGAACAGCATCCACGAGATGCCCGCCAGCGCCCCGGGCAGACCGGTCAGAATGATGAACGGGTCCGTCCACGATTGGAAGTTGACGACGATGAGCAGGTACACCAGCACCACCGCGCCGATGAGTCCGGCACCTAACCCGAGGAAGGACGCACGCATCGTTTGCACCTGCCCACGAATCACGATCTGGCTGCCGCGCGGCAGTTTGGCGCGGGCCTCATCGACGATTTTGTTGATGTCCCCGGCCACGCCTCCCAGATCGCGGCCCTGCACGCTGGTGAGAATATCCACCACGGGCGTCAGGTCATACGTGGTGCGGATGGCCGCGCCGCTGATGCGGTTGAAAGTCGCCAGATTGGCGAGAATCTGGTTGGGCGCACCGCTGACGCTGGTGATCGGCAAGTCCAGCAAGTTATCGAGCGTTTGGATGCGGTACTGAGGGGCTTGCGAGGCCAGGTTGTAAACGATGCCGTTCTGCGGGCTAAGATAGAAAGCGGGCGTCACCTGGAAACTGTTGCTCAACGCCACGAGCAGACTATTGGCCACATCCCGTTCCGTCAGGCCGAGTTGGCTCGCCTTGGAACGGTCCACCGTCAGGTGCAGCTTGGGCTGATTGTAGAGTTGGAAAATATGCGAATCGACCGCCCCGGGAACGTTTTTCACCTTCGCCGCCACTTCCTTGGCCACTTCGAGGTTTCCCTGCACGTCCTTGCCGGAAAACTGGATGTCGATGGGCGCGGAAATGCCGAAATTCAGAATCTGCCCCACGATGTCCGCCGGTTGGAAAAAGAACTCGATGCCCGGGAAACGCTGCGGCAACTCCGCACGGAGTCTGGCGACGTATTTTGCCGTCGGGCCATGCTTTTCGGCGTTGAGCGAGCAAAGGATTTCCACGTCGGCGGTGCCGATGGTGCCGTTGTTGGAATAGGACGTGTTGATGCCGCTGTAGGGCAGGCCGATGTTGTCGAGCACGCTTTCGAGTTCCTCCTGGGGGATCACCGTGCGGATGTACCGCTCCACCTGATCGGAGAAGTTGGCGGTTTCTTCGATCCGCGTGGCCGTCCGGGCGCGCATGTGCAAGCGGAACTGACCGGCATCCACCGTGGGGAAAAAATCCTGCCCGATGGTGAACAGCAGACCCATCGAAAGCAAACACACGGCCAGGAAGGCCAGGATAAAGGTCCAGCGCAGGTGGAGCACCGCCTCGAGCCGATCCGCGTACCAGTCGCGGAACCGCGTGAAGCGACGCTCGAACCCGGCCTGGAACCGCCCGAAGAAACCGCTCGGCTGCGCGTGCGGATCGTGCGCGCCGTGTTGGCCACGCAGGAAATACATCACCAGCGTGGGCACCAGCGTCCGCGACAGGATGTACGAGGCGATCATGGCGAACACCACCGCCTCGGCCAGCGGCACGAAAAGATAACGCGCCACCCCCGCCAGGAAGAACATGGGCAGGAACACGATGCAGATGCACATCGTGGAGACCAAGGCGGGCAACGCGATCTGCGCTGCGCCCTGGAGGATGCCCTCGTTGAGTTCGACGCCCGATTCCAAAACCCGGTCGATGTTTTCAATCGTCACCGTGGCGTCGTCCACGAGGATGCCGACCGCCAGCGCCAGTCCGCCCAGCGTCATGATGTTGATCGTCTCGCCCAGGAAACTCAGCGTGCAGATCGACGCCAGGATCGAAAGCGGGATGGAAATGGCGATGACGATGGTGTGCCGCCAGTTTCCGAGAAATAAGAGGATCATCGCGGCGGTCAGCACGGCGGCGATCACGGCCTCGACGATGACGCCCTTGATCGACGCCCGCACGAAAAGCGACTGGTCGAAAAGCGGCTTGATGACGAGTTCGGGCGGCAGGGTGGTCAGCAACTGCGGCAACCGGGCGCGGATGGTGTTGACGATGTCGAGCGTCGAACTGCCGCCGGATTTGTAGACGGAAAGCAACACGCCGCGCTGGCCGTCCTGGTGCACGATGTTCGTCTGCGGGGTAAATCCGTCGCGCACGCTGGCCACGTCCCGCACGTACACGATGGCTCCGTTGGCGGCTTTGATCGGGAGATCGCCGATGCCCGCGATGCTCTGCGGGCTGGAGTTCATCTCCACGTCGCTTTCCAGCAGGCCGAGCTTCACGCTGCCGCTCGGGAGGACGAGGTTCTGCACGCTGATCGCCGAGACCACGTCGGTCGGCGAGAGTCCGCGGGCGGTGAGCTTGCCCGGGTCGATATCGATCATGATCGAACGCTGCTTGCCGCCGAAGGGATAGGGAATCGCCGCGCCGGGCACGTTGGAGAAGGCGGTGCGGACGTAGTTGATCGAGATGTCGTAAAGCTGCTGTTCGCTGAGCTTGTCGCTGCTCAAACCGAGCTGGAGGATCGGCACGCTGCTCGCGTTGTACGTGATGATGAGCGGCGGGGTGATGCCGGACGGCAGTTGCTTCAGCACCGTCTGGCAGATGGCCGTGACCTGCGCGATGGCGGCAGGCAGCTTGGCCGTGGGCTGGAAGAAAACCTTGGTGACGCTGATGCCGTTGAGCGAGGTGCTTTCGATGTGCTCGATGTCGTTGACGGTGGTCGTCAGAATCCGCTCGAACGGGCCGGTGATGCGGTCGCCGAACTCGTTCGCGGGCATCCCCGTGTATTGGAACACGATGGAAACGACCGGGATGTTGATGTTCGGAAAAATATCGACCGGCGTCTTCAAGATCACCAGCGGGCTGACGAGCAGCAACAGCAGGGCTGCGACGATGAACGTGTACGGCCGCCGGAGGGCGAGTTGGACGATCCACATAGCTTGAATGATTGACGCCGAGCCTCGGCGGGAAGCGACCGGCAAGATCTAGATCGTCACTGGACCGCGTTTCATTCGTATTGGCTAATATATCTTTGAGCGTCGATTGATAACAATTCGTTATGAATATTTGGCCGCCTTCAGTGCTTTGATGAAATGCAGCACCTGCGGCGGCGGGTCGTTCCTGCGCCACGCAGCCAACGTGAACACTTCCGGCCCGTCAGACGGCAGGGGCCGGTACGCCAGGCCCGGCCGACTGATTTCCTGCGACGCGGCGGAGGTCGGGGTGTAGCCGAAACCGCAGGCGACCATCCAGAGCCGCGTCAGGAGATCCTGCGCGTACTGGCTAACGACCGCCCGGACCCGGACGCGCTCGCAACAGGCGAAGAACGACTCGAAATAACGTTCGCGTGGGTCGGACGATCCGATCATCGGCTGGTCGTGAAAATCCGTCCAGTCCAGCCGTTTTTTCGAGGCCAGCGGGCCGTTGGCAGGCACCGCGACGATCATGAGTTCGCGGCCCACCTCTTCGCTGGTCAGTTCATCGCCGGAAAAGCCCGCCCGGACGGCAAACTCCCCCGGGCGGATGCTCTGCCCGCGTCCGTCCGCCAGACGGGAGATGCGCAGCAGTCCCACGTCGATCTCGCCGTGCCGGAGCATCTGGATCTGGTCGGCGGTGGACGCCTCCCGCAGCAGGAGATTGACCAGCGGATAGCCCACGGAGAACTCGCGGATCCGGCGTCCGAGGTCTGCCGTGGCGACATTGGCCGCGAACGCCACGCGCAGGTGGCCGACGATGCCCTGCGCGGCGTCCTGGGCGTGCTTCCCGGCGGCGTCCACGCGGGCCAGCACCTCCGACGCCTCCTGGTAAAACGCCCGCCCGGCATGGGTGATCTCGACGGAACGGGTCGTCCGCCGCAGGAGCAGCACCTTGAGTTCTTCTTCGAGGTGGCGGATCTGGATACTCAATGCCGGTTGCGCGATGAACAACCGGCGCGCCGCCCGCGCAAAGGACAACTCCTCCGCCACGGCGCAAAAATAACGAAGCTGGCGGAGTTCCACGGGTAGAACCATCCGCCCTGTCGGGCTAGGCGACAAGGCCGCCTTCGGAGCACGGAAATTTTCCCGGCGCAGACTTAATTTGACTGCGGGGAAAGCCCGAAGACCTTCTCGATTTCGGGACGGATCGCGTCAGCCCAGATTTCGTAGCCTTTCGTGTTGGGGTGCAGGAAATCAGGCATGGAATCCCTGGACAGCGTCCCGTCGGGCAGGAGAAATTTATCACCGAAATCCACGTACACGACGGTCTTGCCGTTGCCCAGCTTGGCGAGCATCTCGTTGGTGTTCTTTATCTTCTGGCGGACGGGGTCCGTGGGCGTCTCGGACCGGGGGAAGATGCCCTGGAGCAGGATCACCGCGTCGGGGCACCGCTTCTGGTATTCCTGCACGATGGCGGTGACGCCCTCGGCAATCTGAACGTCGGTGCAACTGCTCATGTTGTTCGTGCCGATCAGGAGGACGATCATTTTGGGGTGCAGTCCGGCAACCTGCCCCTTGTCCAGACGCCAGAGCAAATGCTCGGTGCGGTCGCCGCTGATGCCGAAGTTCGCCGTGCGCAGGCTGCCGTAGTTCTTGGCCCAGACTGCTTTTCCAGCGTCCTGCCAGAAATCGGTGATCGAATCGCCGTCGAAGATCAAGTCCACGTCACCCTGTTTGGTGCGGTCCAGGCTCTTGAGGAAATGCGCGGCCCACCCGTCCACCTTGGGTACGGGGAAAACGGCGGGGTTCGTGCCGGGAGGCGGCGTGGCGTGGGTCAAGGGAATCGTCGGCGGGTCCGCCCGGGCCACCGGCGGCAGCAGCAACAGGCAGGCGATGGCCACCGCGCGAGCACAGCGGCAGGACCTGGAAAAAGGGGTGGCGGCAGTGGCGGCGAAGAGGGGGAACATGTCCCAACATATGAAGCCGGACCAGCAATTCAAATGCGAATCGTCGCGGGTCCTCTCCGTCCGCCGCTGCCGCCTCACCGGGCGCAGTGCCGAGCATAGTGGTCCGCAGATTGCGCAGGTTTTCGCAGATTGCAGAAGGGGTGGAAAACCTTTTGGCTCTTTCTCATCCTCTGCGAAAATCCGCGGAATCTGCGGACCATTCCCATCAAGCAGCCTTGCGCAGCGCGGCGTCGAAAAAGCGGTTGCCCTCGTGATGTTCCTCCAGGGCAGGCGCAACCACGGCGGAAAACTGCGCGATGTCCTGATAATTGATGAGCTGGTCGACGCTCAGCGCATAGGCATTCATGTCGTCCCCCGTGGCAAACGATTGGCAGAGCATCACGATGTACGTGGCGCGGCGTTCGTCGGTCGTCACGGCGGCGAGATGGCGCAGCAGGCTGTTGTCGGCCAACGCGCAGCCTTCGAGATTTTCCAGCAACACCGTCATGTGGTAGGTCCGCGCGGCCAGGCGTTGCGCGGCCTGCTGATGGCTGGTGGCATGGTGGACCTTGTAGCCGATGCCGCGCAGTTGCTCGGTCAGATATTCGAGGTACGCCGGTTCGTGGCAACACACGAGCACGGACCGGTCTTCCCGGCCGATCCGGTCTTCCTGGTTCGGGGCGGGCAGCGGCTGGGCGCTGGGGACCTGGATGCGTAGCGCGGCGCTCATAAAGATTATTTGGCCAGTTGCAGGTTGAGCGGCGCGGCGGGCGCGGCGGCCACGGGCACCGGCGTCTGCTCCTCGGGCCGGTTGGACATCCGCAGGCCGCTGGTCTTTGGCGCCTGGTTTTCCGCGTGCTTGTGGGCATCCACGCCGCGCATCACGACGGCCTTGCGCGAGGCGTAAGCCGTGGCGGTTTCCTCGTCGATGAGACCCGCCTTGAAGGACGCGAGGATCGACTGGTCGAACGTCTGCCAGCCGTAGGTCGCCGAGGCGGCGGTGATGTCGTAGAAGGAACGTTCCTCGTTCTCGCCGAGCAGCACGGCCTCGCGGGTGCGCATGTTGCTGCCCATGATCTCCATGACCAACTGCCGCCCGCCGCCGATCTTCGGCGCGAGCCGTTGGGCGACGATGTAGCGCAGCGTCTCGGCCAGACGCTGGCGCATCTGCGTTTGCTCGGCCTGCTCGAACATGCCGAGGATGCGGTTGATGGACTGGCCCGCGTTGATCGTGTGCAGGGTGCTCACCACCAGATGCCCGGTTTCGGCGGCGGTGATGGCGATTTCCGTCGTTTCCCGGTCGCGCAATTCCCCGACGAAGATCACCTTGGGAGCCTCGCGCAACGCCGCCCGCAGCCCCGTGGCGAACGTGTTGAAATCGTTGCCCAGTTCGCGCTGGCAGAACGTCGCCGCCTGGTGCGGATGCACGAACTCGATGGGGTCCTCCAGCGTGACGATGTGGCCGGGCAGCTTTTCGTTGAATTCGTTGAGCAACGCCGCCAGGGTCGTCGTTTTGCCCGAGCCGGTCGCGCCGGTGACAAGGATGAGACCCGTTTTCTCGCCGGTCATTTTACCGAAGATCGGCGGCAGGGTAAGCGCGGCCAGGGTCGGAATCTTCGTCGCCAGGATGCGCATGACGACCCCGTAATTCCCCCGCTGCCGGAAAATGTTGACGCGCAGCCGGCAGCGGTTGCCGACCGAATACGAACTGTCGCAACTGCCGGTTTCGACGAGGTCGCGCACCAGCCGGGGATCGTGCCCGATGAGCCGGTTGACGATGCGTTCGACGTGGAAGGGCGTCAGCACCGGCACCGGCGGATCGACGGTCACGGGCTTCAATTTACCGAAAGCCTCCACCTGAAAGGGTCGGCCCACGATGAAGAACAAATCCGCGGTGCCCTCGTGGCTGTCGAGAATGACGTTGAGCAGGTGATCGAAGTGCGCCTTTTGCATGGTGGGAGCGTCGCTCCCTGCTGAAAAAGCAGGAACCAGTCCCACCGTCGCCGGAATCGCAAAGTTTCAGGTGTACCGATACGCCCAGGCGATGAACACCGCCTGGAAGGGCAGCCGCCACCAGAGCGCGGCGGCGGAAATCTTCGGGAAAAGCCCCGGGTGCAACGCCATGTAGACGTTCGCGGGAAACACCGCGACCAGCAGCGCGATCAACCCCCACGCCGCCCACGGAGCGAACCGGGTGAACAGCAAAGCCCCCAGAGCCATCTCGCAAAACCCGCTGACGTACACCAGCAAAAGCGGGAATGGCAGCACGGGCGGCATGATTTTCACATACGGCGCCGGGAACAGAAAGTGCAGGCTGCCCGCCACGATGAAACCCGCGCCGAGCAGAATCTTGAAGGCGAGTTTGATCATTTTTCAATGATCATCCCGCAGGCCGCGAGTACCAGAGCGAACACGCCGCGCGGCTGCGCACCGCCCCGGGACGCATCAACAACAGACCACGCCACAGCAACCCCCACTGGCCGTACCAGCCCACCTTGCGTGACGAGGTAATCACGGGCGTCTCCGTCAGGATGCGGAACCGCAAGCCGCGTGCCTTGGCCCAGCGTTTGAGTCGGTGCGAGAAAAAAATCTCCTCCCCGGCGTAAACGGTTTCGTCGAATCCGCCGACCTCCTCCCACGCCTGCCGGTAGCAGTACAGATAGGAGCCTGCCGCCAGACCGAAGCGGGCCGAAATGCCGTTCCAGAGCCGCGTCATGTTCGACGCAAAAGGGCCGATGTCGACCAGATCGAACTGCAAGGAAGCCCCACCCGCGCAGACGATCCCCGACTCGAAACAGCGGATCGTTTCCGCCAGCAGTTCGGGCGAAAGCAAGGTGTCGCCGTCGAGAAAGATCAGCCACTTGCCGCTGGCCCCCCGCGCCGCCGCGTTGCGCGCCCGGGAAATCTGGTTGTGCTCCTCGTAAACGACCTTGGCCCGGCCCGCGCGCGCCACCGCCGCCGTGGCGTCCGTCGAATGGTTGTCGCAGACGACGACCTCGTAATCCGCAAATCCGATGGCCGCGAAGCTCCCGTGCACCCGTGCCAAGACGGCGGGCAGCAGGGCTTCCTCGTTGTAGGCGGGAATCAGCAAGCTGATGGCGGGCGTGCTGTCGCCGGTAACGGGAGGTTCCATGGGAGACGGGAAGATAACGCGTTCGGCGCGGTGAACAACTCTTCGCTTGGCGCGAAACAAAGGTTGCCGGTCGGGCCGCCTTTGGTAACCTGCGGGCATGGAAAACCCGGAAGTGCCGCTCGAACAGGCGCAGGAGCACATTCATCACCACGCCGAGCACAGCGAAGGCAGGCGCTGGGTGCTGGGGGTGGCGTTGAGTTCGGCCATCTTTGCGGCCTTGGCCGCCGTGGCGTCGCTCCAGGCCGGGCACCACGTCAACGAGGCGCTCATCAGCCAGCTCCAGGCCAGCGACCAGTGGGCGCTCTACCAGGCCAAGGGAATCAAATCCGGCGTCCTCGACGACAAGCTCGCGGTGTTGGCGGCCCTGGGCAAACCGGCTCCCCCGAGCGAGAAAAGCCCCGAGAAATACGCCGAAGAGCAGAAGGAGATTCACGACAAGGCCACGGACCTCGAAGCCGAACGCACCGCACACCTCGCCCACCACTTCAAACTGGCCACCGCCGTGACGATGTTCCAGATTTGCATCGCCGTATCCGCCATCTCGGTGCTCACGCAGAAACGCACGTTCTGGTGGGTCAGCCTCGTTTTCGGGGGCATCGGGATTTACTTCCTGCTGGTCGGATCGTTCGGGGGTTGACCCGCGAATAACGCCCGCTCAGTCTGACCGGCGAACTCAAATCGTGGTGACGAGTTTGTGCTCGAAGTGAACACAAATGGATTGCCTGCGTTCGACGTGCAAGGTATTGATTGCGGCACCACTGCGGTTCGCGCTTGCATCACCCAGATGACCGGACGCCACCCTACTCCAGAGCGAATTGCTGTATGAAGACAAGCCCTCTGTCCGGTTTGTTAGATTGAGCAGTCGCTGCAATATTGAACACGTCGTTTCCCCTCCGGTACGCCTTCCCAGAGACAAATTCTTCAAACTTGAGAGGCCATTTCTTAGCACGAACACCCGTTATTCATCGCCGCTTCACGAACAGGCTCACTCAAGCATATGAAATCGAAAGAACATCTGGTTGAAGTGATATCTTTTCCAAAAGTCTACTCGACTCGTGACAAATTAATTTTAGCTGGGCTATATCTCTCAAAATTCGACGAAATGGCCTTACACACGCTAGGTTTTGAAACGTTTACTGAAGCTTTCAATGCTATCGGGTTGGCACTTCAAGCGCGTCCCGCAACGGTAAAAAATTATCGTGACGAGTTCGACCCCTATTTTCCGAACCAGCGACTCGGATGGCACAAACGCGAGATGCGTCCAAATTGCCGCCGTATTTACGAGGTTTGTCACCATTTGGCTATCGATTCATTCACACAGTTGCTAAAGTCGCTTATCTACAAGCATGGTGAAATAGATGTGTTTGGTGAGGAATGCGAAAGAAAAGTGCTACCATCGGAAACTTTTGCAAAACGAATCATCACTGGCCAAGCCGCAGAGAAATTCTTCGCCACGAACTACCAGACACATGAGGTTTTCGCGGAGTGCTCCTTAGAGGATACCACGCAACTCGGTTGTGGCTTCGATTTTCGTCTTTTTCCAAAAACCGGTGACTATTTCGGTGTAGAGGTCAAAGGACTGAGCACTCTTAAAGGTTCGATTTCGCTAACGCGAAAAGAGCACGCGGCAGCAAATATTCTTGGCCAACGGTTTTTTCTCTATGTAGTGCGAAACTTCGTTGAAAAGCCTTTTGGTTCGATTTTTCGAAACCCGTTGCACAGTGAACTTCAATTTGTTTCTCACGAGCAGACAATCATAGACCAACGCTGGTATGCAAATCTCTGAAACGTGTCTATGACAAGTCCTCATACTGAATACCTCATTTATCAAACTCTGACGAAGTTGGACGAGCGCGGCGATAATGATTTTGTGACCCAAGCTATGAGCATCATACGGGTAATTCTTGATGCGGAACGTCGAGGTCAAGCACTGTCGGCCGATGAAGCGTATATCACGGCGGCAGAGGCCGCGGCATGGGACGATGAGTAAGATGTGTGACGTAGCGGCCCTTACCCGCTTGGGGAAATACCCCATTCTGTTGCGGTTGGAATTGGCAAGCAGATTGTGCATCGGCTTGCGGTCGGCCACGCGGACATAACAGGCGATGATTTCGGCGTCATCTTCGCCAAAGCGATTGACGGAGAGCACAAAGGCAAACCGCTGGGTGTCGCCGATGTGACCTGGCATAATTGTGCTTGGTCAGTCAAGACCATCAAAAGTCCGAAACCATTCACGCAGACGCGCGTGCGATTGATTTCTGGAAGAAACTCAGCGGGTTACTCCGCAGGGTTGAAAAATGCGTACGCGGATATTCAAGCAACTGGGAAGGCGGTGTTGAACGTCTGGAACGCCCGCGTAAACGAGTCATTTAATCAATACGACGACCTGCGAGTTTTCGTGCTGATCCGCAACACGGCCACGTTGGAATTTACCTTGATGGAATATGAGTCCGCTCGATACGTGGCTCAAGACTACGTGTGGACGATTAACGACAGTGAAAATTTCTTGGGTCATGATAAGCGAACAGGTGAGCATCTTTTCACTTGGCAGCCGCATGGCTCACAGTTTACGGCGATTCGCCATGTACCCGCTTCCGCCTACCGATTCAGGATTATGCACAAGCCAGGATTGATCGAAGCAACGCACGTTTTAAGCCTGGTTAAGTTTGAGGAGGTAGTGGAAACCTGACTGTTGCCGGTGGGATGGTCAAGGGTGATGCTCCTGGAT
>CAXUGY010000026.1:0-51451 GCA_964250695.1 uncultured Chthoniobacterales bacterium
AATCACTTCCGCACCTTGATTGAAGACGCGTATCGCGGTTAGTTCCCGGTTCCCGGTTTTCAACCTTACTCCCTTTTAGACCCCTTTATTGCCATGGAACTTTCCGAGCGTGCCACCAGTCTTTCGCCATCCCTGACGCTTTCCATCGACAGCAAGGCGAAGTCCATGATCGCCGGCGGCCAGGACGTGTGCGGCTTCGGCGCGGGCGAACCTGATTTCGACACGCCCGAGCACATCAAAGCCGCCGCGATTGCCGCCCTCCAGGCCGGGTTCACGAAGTACACCCCCAGCAGCGGCTTGCCCGAACTGCGGCAGGCGATTTCCGACAAGTTCAAGGCGGACAACGGCCTGAATTACAAGCCGAGCCAGATCATCGTCAGCAACGGGGCGAAGCATTCGTGTTTCAACGCGATCCTGGCAACCTGCCAGCCGGGCGACGAGGTGCTGATTCCCTCGCCCTACTGGCTGAGCTATCCCGAGATGGTGCGCCTCGCCGGGGCCGAGCCGGTGTTCGTGCCGACCACCGAGGAAAACCACTGGAAGATGACGGCGGCCGACTTCGAGAATGCGATGACCCCGCGCACGAAGATGGTCATCATCAATTCACCGGGCAATCCGACCGGCGCGGTGTACACCCGCGCCGAACTGGAAGCCATCGCCGAAGTGGCCATCGAAGAGGAAATCCTGATTCTCAGCGACGAGATTTACGAGAAGCTCGTTTACGACGACACCGAGCACATTTCCATCGGTTCACTCTCGCCCGAAGCGCACGACCTGACGATCACGATCAACGGGTTCAGCAAGGCGTATGCGATGACCGGCTGGCGGCTGGGCTATCTCGGTGCGCCCGAGGCGATTGCCAAAGCGATTGATTCGCTCCAGAGCCACAGCACGTCGAACCCATGTTCGTTCTCGCAGAAGGGTGGGCTGGCGGCGATCACCGGCGACCAGGGGATGGTGTCCGACATGCGCGACGAATTCAACGTCCGGCGTGATTACATGTATGACCGCCTGTCGAAAATCGCCAACGTCTCGGTGTCGAAACCGGCGGGTGCGTTTTACATGCTGGTCAACATCGGCAAGCTGGGGCTGAACTCCACGAATTTCAGCGACCGGTTGCTGAGCAAGGCCGGGGTGGCCGTGGTGCCCGGCGTGGCGTTCGGCGATGACCGCACGGTTCGGATGAGCTACGCGACCAGCCTGGACATCATCAAACGCGGGCTGGATCGCTTCGAGGATTTCTGCCGCAGCGTTTGAGCAGCGGCCACGCAAACTTCAGGTGAAACTCAGATTCTGCACCCCGGCGGCGGCGGCGGCATTGAGAACGCTGATGATCCGGTCTTGCCGGGTCTCCGGCGCGGGTTGGATGATCACCGGGTCTTTTTTGCCGTAGCTCATCAATTCCTTGAGATAATCCCGGGTGAGCGGCAGGTCGGGACTGGTGGGCGGATCGTAAGCCGTGCCGTTTACCTCGACCGTGCCATCCGCGCCGATGGCAATGATGATCGGCTGTGGCGGGGTGTCCCCGGAGGGTGCGGAAACGCCGCTGGGCAGATGGATGCTCAGTTCCTTCTCGGCGACCTGCATCCCGGCAGACGCCATGAAAAAAAGCATCAGCACGAACACCACGTCCACCATGGGCGCAATCTGAAAACCGATGTCGCCATCTTCGGAGCCTACGGAACCAGCCATAAAAAAAGGGGGTAAAATTGGCAGCGCAGATTGCGGTTAGAGCGAAGCGGCCCTTGTTTTGGGAGCCGCCTTGTCCACGACGGAAAACGTGACGTTCCTGATCTGGGCCTGACCCACGGCGATCATCACGGCGCGGGTGAAATCGTAGCGCGTCTCCTTGTCCGCGCGGATCAAAACGCGAATCGCCGGGTTGGCCCGGGCGCGTTCGGCCAGCATGGGAGCCAGGTTCGCCGGGCTGGCGTAATTCCTTTCGTCCACCGTGACGGTGCCGGTGTCGTTCGCGGCCAGCCAGGAAATGTTGATGATGACCTGACCTTTATTTTTGGAAGCAGGATTGCCATCCGCCGCGATGGGCAGCTCGATGTTCTTGGTGGATTGCAGCACTTCCGTCGAGCTGATGGACATGAAGAACACCAACAGCACGAGGAGCACGTCGATCATCGGCGCAATCTGGAAATCCGGGTCTTCTTCCGGCATTTCCCGGACGGAATTCCTGCGAATCCGGCGTTTGTCCCTGGCGCGCTTCTCGCTCATGGATTCCGGGGAAAGTTACTGCTTCCAGGCCAGCGTCGCGCCACACTGCGGACAGGGGGTTTGTCCCGGACTGATCGCCGCACTGCACACCGGACAATTGGTGGTCAGCGACATCGAGACGGCCTGTTGATCGCCCTCGGCGCCGGCCACGATGCCCTCGCCCGCGCTGAAGTTTTCGCCGATCCGCACGCCCTGGAGTTCCTCGAAAGGCACGTCCTCGACGAGCGAGTTGAGCCGGTCTTCCGCGTTGACAATCGCCATCTGGGCGCGGTTGCGGAAGACGTAGTAACTCACGAAAGCCGGGATGGCGATGAAGAGGCCGCTGGCGGTCGCCAGGAGCACTTCGCCGATGCTGCTGGCCAGCGCGCGGGGATCGCTGATCCCGCTGCCGCCCAGCACCGTGAACGCCTTCATCATGCCGATGACCGTGCCGAGCAGCCCGATCATGGGCGAGACCACCCCGATGACGGAGAGATAGCTGTTCCGGGTGCGGAGGATTTGTGCTTCCCGGAGGCCGTGCTCGGCGAGGGCGTCGTCGAACACGTCCTTGCCGCGCCCGATGCGTTCCAGACCCGCTTTGAGCACGTTGGCCAAATAATTGCGGTTCGCGTTGCAGATTTCCCAGGCTTCCTGGTAGTTGCCGTCAGCGAGGACTTGCCGCAAGGAATTGAGAAGCGGCGGCGGCGCGAGGCGGTCGTTGCGCAACGTGAGGATGTTTTGGATGACGAAAGTCACCATCGTCACGGACGCGCCGAGGATGGCCACCCAGATGGTGAGTCCGAGAGGGCCGCTATCGAGAATGGTTCGCAGGACGCTTTTCGGAGGGGGAGCCGCCGTGCCGGAGTCCGCCGCGGCGGTGGCTTCCTGCGCGTGCAGGCCGTGAACCGACAGGAGCCAGGCGCCGCCGAGGAGGCACAGGAAAAGCAGCAGCCGCAGGTGGGATTTGTTCATGGGGAAGAGGGGGGACCACAACACGCGCCGGGCAAAGATTTAGCGGAGATACGCAACCCAATCAAGGCACGGAAAGGTCTTTGTGCGCGGCGCGCAGGGCGTCGGCACGCTGCTGCGCGCGCACGGCGGTCGGAGCATCCTGATAGAAAATCGTCACGGTGCGCAGGTAATCTTGCAGGGCATCGGCGGGTTTGCCCTCCTTTTCCTGGACTTGGCCGAGGAGATAGAACGCCTGTCCGTAGGCGGCTCCATCGGGGCGGGAAACTGCGGCGGGATTTTTGAGCGCGGCGGCGATGATGGGATCGAGTTGTTGCCGGGCGGCGGGGACGTTGGCGTGCGCCATGGCGATGCGCGCCTGACCCAGACTGAAGCGCAGCGGGTTGCCGCCCGGGTAAAGTTTGCGGAAATCGTTGTACGCACTCTCGGCGCGGACCAGGTCGTTTTTCTCGACGTAAATGTCTCCGAGCACCGCGAAGGACTGGCGCGCCCAGTCGGTCGGGAGCGCGCGGAACTGCTCCGTGATCGGCTTGAAAACGGCCAGCGCCTTGTCCCACTCCCCGGCGGCATAGGCGGCATTGCCCGCCTGGAGGGTTGGCGGCGGCGCGGCGTCCACGCGGCTGAGCAGGCTCAGGTCAAAACCGATCTGGCCGGGAGCGCCCGAAGTGGTCGTCAGATTGACCATCACCGAATTGCCGGTCATGCCGGTGACCTTGCCTTCCTGGACGTGGTTGTCCTTGAAAAAAAGCTTGTCCTGAGCGGAGGCCGTCGAAACCAAAAACCACGCGCCCAACCCCAAAATCAGCAGCCAGGTGGAACGCACGGAGAACGGGGGGAACGACATGAGCGTTGCCAATGTAAAAAATGCCCGCGAAAAATCAACTGCGGAACGCCACCGGCCTGTGCTAAGGTGCGCGCATATGATGGTTAACCTTATGCGCACCAACCAGCGGTGGTTGATGATTGTCATCTCCGTGCTGGTGCTGATCTCGTTTATCTGGTTTTACAGCGACCGCACGCACTCGGACGCGCTGGGGACCGATCACGTTGGCAAAATCTACGGCCGCACCCTTTCGCTGACCGAATTACAGCGGACCGAACGCCAATTGCAGGTCGCGGCGCGGCTGGGGCTGACCCATCTGACGGGACGAGAAGTCTACCAGGGCGGCGAGTTAGAGGCGGCGCTCAACAACCTGGTGCTCCAGCACGAGGCCGAACGACGGAACATCTTTCCCACCGACGATGAGGTGATGGCCGCCGAGATGAAGCTGACGGCGTTTCAGGGGCCGAACGGCGAGTTCGACTCCGCGAAGAAGGACGAGGTGATGAGCAGTCAGTTGACCCCGAACGGTTTCAGCGCGAACCAACTCGACGCGTTGGTGCGTCAGGATTTGCAGGTGGCCAAGCTGCGGCAGATCGTCGATGCGCCGGTCGTCGTCAGTCCGTTGGAAGTGCGCCGGGCCTACGAGCAGCATTACACCAGGACCGAAACGAGCATCATCCGGTTTCAGAAGGCGGATTTTGCCTCGACCGTGGCGGAACCGACGGCGGACGAGATCAAGAAGTATTACGACGAGCAGAAAGACCATCTGACCCAGCCCGAGCGGCGGAAGGTGCAATACGTCAAGTTCGGTCTCGACGAAGCGCAGAACAAGCTCGCCAACAAGGAGCGAATGGACGCGCTCAAGCCGCTGGCGGATCAGGCGGTGCAGTTCCTCGAACAACTGCTCGAACAAAAAGGCGGCGCGACGGTTGCCGCCAAGCCCGCGCCGGGCAAAGCGGACGACAAGGATGCCGCCGGGGCTGCCGCGCAGAAGGCCAGGGAGAATTACGCCGCCGCCGCCGCCGCCGCCAAACTGACGGTCAAGGAGACGGGCGAGTTCGAGGAAAATCAGGCGCTATCCGGCGAGGAAGGGGCCATCCCGGGATTTGCGCAGGCCGCTTACAAGCTGACGACGGCCAGTCCGGACAGCGACGTGCCGCTGGAAACGACGGACGCTTTTTATGATTTACACCTGAGCGGGTTGGTGCCCGAACGCCCGTTGACGCTGGACGAAGCGCGTCCCAAGATCATCGCCGCGCTCAAGGACGAGCGTGCCACGGCCGCCCTCGCGGCGAAGGCGGAGGAGATTCGCGGCAAGCTCGCCGAGGCGTTGAAGGCGGGCCACCCGCTGCCCGTAGCGGCCAAAGAAGTTGGCCAGACGGTGCAGGAACTCGCGCCTTTCTCCGCGGCGGAGCCCAACCGCACCTTGCCGGATGCGAACGCCGCAGCGATCACGGCCCAGGAACTCGGCACCGGCGAGCTGAGCAAATTCGTGCCCACGAGCACGGGGGGCCTGTTGGTCTACGTGCGCGCGCGCCAAGGCATCGACGAGGCGAAGTTCGACCAGGAGAAGGAGATGGTGACGATGAACCTGCGTCGGCAGAAGGCGAGTTACTACTTTTACGAATGGCTGAAGTCCAGCCGCGAGGCATCGGGCGCGCAACTCGACAGCCGGCTGCGCAGTTGATTTTTCACCGAGAGCCGCAAGCAATGGACCTGGAGGAAATCTTCGATGACGGGCATTCTCACCTCGCGCTGGGCGAGTTGGAGGAAGCGGTCGAAGACTACCGGCGTTGCGTCGAGATCGACCCCCGGTTCTTCGACGGCTGGCACGCTCTCGGGATGGCGTTGATGAAGATCGGGCGTTACCCGGAAGCCATCGCGGCGGGTGAAAGGGCGGTCGAACTGAGGCCGAACGATCAGTTGGGTTGGTCGAGCCTGTCGCTGTTTTACGTGCGGAACGACCAGATCAAGGAAGCCGAAGCCGCCGGGGCGAAAGCGCGCATTCTCTCGTGGGGCGGCAAGGTCGAGCGCGAGGACGGTTCGCGTCCGCTGGATCATCTGACCCGTTCCTGACCCGCGCGGTTCGCGGGACCATTTTTTCGTCGTGAAAGACACTTATTTTCTTACCACCGCCATCGATTACACCAACGGCGCGCCGCACCTGGGACACGCTTACGAGAAGGTCCTGGCGGACGTGCTGGCGCGGTATCATCGGCTCAAAGGGGAGGACGTTTTTTTCCTGACCGGGGTAGACCAACACGGGCAAAAGGTCCAGCAATCGGCCGAAAAGCAGGGGGTGGCACCGCAGGAATTTGTGAACGGCATCACGGCGCAGTTCCAAGCGTTGTGGGAAAAACTGGACGTGCGTTACAGCCAATGGGCGGCGACGACCGACGAGCGTCACAAAACCTGTGTCCGCGCCATCCTGCAAAGGTTGTGGGATGACGTCGACCCGGTGACGGGTGCAAGCCGCTGGGTCTACAAGGACAAACGCGGCGGTTATTACAGCGTGCGCCAGGAGCAGTTCCTGACCGACAAGGAGCGCGGTCCCGACGGGCAGTTCGGCCCGGAATGGGGGCAGGTCGAGTTTCGGGAAGAGGAGAATTATTATTTCCGGCTGGAAGGCCGTAAACAATGGCTGTTGGACTTGATCGACGCCCGCAGCCGGGCGGGCACGCCGCTGGTAGTGCCGGATTTTCGCGTCGCGGAGTTGCGCAACGCGGTCGAGCGGCTGGCGGGTGACCTGTGCATCTCGCGGCCCAAGGCGCGGCTGGCGTGGGGGATCGAGTTGCCGTTCGACGCGGATTACGTCACGTTCGTCTGGTTCGACGCGCTCGTGAACTACATCAGTTTTGCGCCCGGATACGACCCATCGGCCGACGCGGATTCGACGGAATTTCGCCGTTGGTGGCCGGCGCTGCACATCATCGGCAAGGATATCCTCGTTCCGGCGCACGGCGTTTATTGGCCGATCATGCTCAACGCACTCGGGTTTGCGGACGACGAAATCCCGACGCTGCTCGTGCACGGTTGGTGGGGGCTGGGTGGCGCGAAAATGAGCAAGAGCGAGGGCAACAGCGTCGATCCGGGCGCATTGGCTGAGAAATACGGCACTGAGGCGTTGCGGTTCTACCTGATGAGCGACATCGCCACGGGGCGGGACGCGGATTTCAGCGAGGAACGCCTGGTCCAGCGATACAACAGCGAGTTGGCCAACAACCTGGGTAATTTGCTCAACCGCACGTTGAGCATGACGCAAAAGTATCGGAACGGAGTTCTCCGTGCGAGCGAGCTGGAGCCGGAGTCAGCCGATGCGTTCAAGGAGGCGATGGATGCGTTCGACACGCAGGGCGGGTTGGCGTGGATCGACCAGACAGCTACCCGTTGCAATATGTTCATCGATGCGAATGCTCCATGGAAGCTGGCCAAGGACCCGGCGCAGGCGGACCAACTCGACCATGTGTTGTATTACCTCTGTGATCATCTGCGCATGATCGCCATTGCCCTGGCTCCGTTTCTGCCGAACGCGGCGCACGGCATTTTTGACCAGTTGGGCTGGCAGATCGACCAGGCGACGGCGGATGACCGGTTTCGGCTCGAAGATTTGCGCGCAGGAATGCTTCCCGATGGCTACCGAGTGAACTCGCCGAAGCCATTGTTCCCGCGCTTTGAAACGAAGCCGCTCAGCTAGAGCCTCTGCACTCAAAGCGTCGCCGTGGGAAGAAGCCGTTGAAACGGCTAGGCGGTCCCGGACCCCTCGGCACCGGGCTAAAGCCCGGTGTGAATGAGAAAACATGGCGGCGACACTTCTTCTTTACAGCGGTCGCCAAGTTCGTTGAGCAAAGCGCGCAGGACCTGCGTGATTTGCTCAATCACACTGAAAACCGCTGTAAATTGCTCTCGCCGGTAGAGTATTGCTTGGGGCGGGCAATACGCACCCGGTTGACCGGTTACCCCTCCTTGAGGTTTGTCTCGCGGCAGCAGTGAAAAGCGCGCCAGCGACCACGGCGTTTCACGGTCACAAGTTGCAATCCCGCAGACCTCACGGCGGCGATGACTTCGTCGGCTTGGGTTGCCAGGACGCCGGATAAAATCAGGTCGCCACCCGACATGACGGCGGGGGCAATGACCCGGGGCATCAGCCGGATCAGTAGTTCGCTGAAAAGATTAGCGGTGACCACAGCCCAGGTCTGACGAGTAGGCGGCTGCCAGACCGGCAGATCGGCTCCCTTGAATTGAACCGTCCGGGTCGAGAGGTGATTGAGCCGGGCGTTCTCCCGGGCGGTGCGGACGGCGTGGGGATCGTTATCCAACCCGAGCACCGAACGCGCGTCTAGCTGCTTGCCTGCCAGCGCGAGGATTCCGCTGCCCATTCCGAGGTCGAGCAAGTCCCAAGTTCCGGGAGAGCGATGCCCGGATACTTCGAGCAGCAATCGTAGACACATGGCGGTGGTGGCGTGTTCGCCGGTGCCAAAGGCCATGGCGGCGGGAATGCAAAGGACATGGCGGTCGGGCCAAGCGACACGCAACGATTCCAATTCCGTTTCGCGGCTGGTGACCAAGAGCCGTCCGCCGATGGACAGGGGCCGACCCGGAGCCGTGGCGGGGAGCGGTTGCCAGCTTTGGGGTTTGATTTCGCGGACCTGTCCGCCGAACCGCGCCGCGAGCTTTTGCGCCTGCCGCGCGGTGGTGCAATAAACTTCCAAGCGTTGGGTCCGCCGGTTTGCCGGGGTGACGACCGCCAATCGCTGGGGATCGACCACGGCGAGGAGTTGTTCTGTCCAAGCGTCCAGTTGCGCGGGCGGGACGATTTTTCTCCAGCAATGCACGGGGTTGCGTCGGTTAACCGCCCGCGACGATCCGCAGGATTTCCAGCCGGTCGCCCTCGGCAAGCTGCCGTCCGTCCCATTCCGAACGCAGCAGGGCTTGGCCGTTGTGTTCCACCAGCGCGGCCTGGGGTGGAAGACCGAGGCCGGCGATCACGTCGGCAAGCGATTGGCCGGGCGTCACCGCACGCGTTTCGCCGTTGATTTGGACCCGGATCGCGGGAGCGGAATCATTCATCCGGCGGCGATGGTTTCCGTGACGATCTCGTCCCAATCCTTCCAGACGGGTTCCAGGCCGTGCCGGTCGCGCAGAACGTCGGCGATCTGACGGGGAGAGCGGGTGTCGGCGATGTCGAACTGCCCTTCGGCGTGAGCGTCGGGCGCGAGGGCATCGGCGGTCTCGCAACGGCGGCCCTTGACGGTGAGGTGCAAGTCATCCCGACCCACGCCGGTATACCCGCCGGGTTCGGTGTGGCTCCCGGCGCTCATCGTGGTCACGCCCAGGGGGATGAGCGCATCCCGCAGGCCAGGGGCTTCGCGGGTCGAGAGCACGAGACCGATTTCCGGGAACGTCAGCCGCAAAGCACAGAGAAGTTGCACGAGATCCCGGTCGTTGAACTCGTGGCTGGGGGCAAACCCCCCGGCGGCGGGTCGCAGACGCGGCAGACTGACGGTGACGTGAGCCTTCCAACAATGGCGCAGGAGGTGGTGGATGTGCGCGGCCAGAGCGGCGGCTTCCTCGCGCCAGTCGTGCAGGCCGAACAGCGCGCCCAGGCCCAACCGGCGGAACCCGGCGGCGTAGGCGCGCTCGGGGCAATCGAGGCGCCAGTCAAAATCGCGTTTCGGACCGGAGGTGTGCATTTCCTGATAGGTGGGCCGGTGGTAGGTCTCCTGGTAGACCACGAGGCCCTCCGCCCCGGCGGCAACGAGCGGGCGGTATTCGTCGGTCTCCATCGGCCCGACCTCCAGCGACACCCCGGGCACGCCCGCCTCGGTGCGGACGGCGCGGACGCAATTCTCCAGGTAGCCGTTGGACACAAATTTGGGATGCTCGCCCGCGACGAGCAGCAGGTTGCGGAATCCCTCCGTGGCGAGGTGGCGGGCCTCGGCCACGACCTGCGCGACCGGTAGGGTGACGCGCAGGATGGGGTTATCCCGCGAGAAACCGCAGTATTTGCAGTTGTTGATGCACTCGTTGGAGAGATAAAGCGGCGCGAAAAGTCGCATGACGCGACCGAAATGCTGCCGGGTCAGGTCCCGGGAACGCGCCGCCATGGACTCCAACGCGGCATCGTCGCCGGGTGCGAGCAAACGCTCGAAAGCGCGAACCGACGCCGGGGTGCGCCAACTTGGCCCGGCAAAGATTTTTGCGAATGACATGAAAAGGATTCCCAGAGAAGGAGCGAGGCTTCATCGTAGCTCAGAACGCCGCTACGGCATCCGAAAAACACGATTTTGCGTATGATCAGTGTGGCCAGTCTTTTCCCAGCCAATTCTCTTCTCGACCGCGCAGACGGGGTTCTTCCCGTGGTTGGCGGATGCGAACCGCTCCTGTCCACCGCCGGTCTGGCCACGATGCGAGCCGGCATCGACCGGCGACTGGCGGAATATTTGGAAGCTCAACGCGCCGGGCACCTGAAGCATCCGGCTTTCAAGGCGCTCTACGACGATTTGACCGAGTTTGTCTGTCGGCCCGGTAAACGGATCAGGCCCCTGTTGTTCCTGCTGGCGCACCAGGTGTTCGGACGGGGCGGCATGCCGGTCCCGGAGCAAAGCCTGTTGTCCATCGGGGCGAGTCTGGAGCTGTTGCACGCGTTCATTCTGGTCCACGATGACATCATCGACCGCGCGGAGACCCGCCGGGGACGCCCCACGCTCCACCGTTTGATCGAGGGGCGGCTTTCTTCGTTTACTGACCGGCACCGTGCCGGACGCAACCTGGCGCTCGTGATGGGTGACATCCTCTTCGCGCTGGCGCAACGTTGTCTCCTGGAGACGCCGCTGCCCGGAAACATCACCGCGCGGCTCGGCACGCTGCTGCTGGGTTGCATGGTGGACACCGGTTTCGGCGAGGCGGCGGACATCGTCCACAGCACGAGGGACGTGGCCAAGGTGAGCCCGGACGAAATCGAGCAAATGTATTGCTTGAAGACCACGTGTTACACCATCGAAAGCCCGCTGGCGATGGCGGCGGTGCTCCACGGGGTCGATGCCGCCGGGTTGGACGCGCTCGGACGCATCGCGCGGCCCGCGGGATTGGCCTTCCAAATCCAGAACGATTTGCAGGAGTTTGCGCGGTTCGAGGTCTCGGACGTGGACGTGCCCGCCGACATCCTCGAAGGCAAGAAAACGCTGCTCATGCGGACGGCTTACGACCTGTTGAACGAGAACGACCGGGGGTTTCTACAGCTTTGTTTCAGCGCGGGAACCCAAACGGAGGGCACGCTCTCGAAGGCCCGTGAGTTGATCACGAAGAGCGGTGCGGTCGGACGCCTGACGGCACGTGTGGAGGCGTTGTTCGCTTCGGCCGACGCGGAAACGCGACGCGCTCCGTTTGCGCCCGAGGTGCGGGACGGTTTGCTCGCGTTGGTGCATCTCGTCAAAGACGTGGCCCGGCGTTAACGTGATGGCTACTTTAGTAAATAGCGAGAAGCGCGGGGAGGGAATGGCACCCGTCAGTTCGGAACGCGCGCGCGCTGCGGCAGTGGTGATCGGCAGTGGGTTCGGAGGGATTGCTGCGGCGCTCCGCCTGCAAGCGCGGGGGTATCAGGTTTCGCTGTTGGAGATGCGCGATCAGCCGGGCGGGCGGGCGTATGTTTATCGCCAGGACGGGTTCAGTTTCGACGCCGGGCCGACTATTGTGACGGCGCCGTTCCTGATCGACGAGCTTTTCGCGCTCGGCGGGAAGACGACGGCGGATTACGTGCGGATCGTGCCGGTGACTCCGTTTTACCGGATCGCGTTTCACGATGGCCGGGTTTTCGACTACACCGGCGACGAGAAGGAAATCATCGCGCAGATCGAAAAATTCGAGCCGGGCGACGTGCCGGGTTACCTGAGATTCGTCGCCCGCTCGCGCGCGATTTTCGACAAGGCATTCACCGAGTTGGCCGACCAGCCGTTTTCGACGGTTTGGGACATGATCCGGGTCGCGCCGGACCTCGTGCGGCTACAATCGCACGAATCCGTTTACAAGCTGATCTCGCGCTACCTCAAAAATGAGCAGTTGCGCCAGGTGTTTTCCTTTCATCCGCTGCTGATCGGCGGCAATCCGTTCGATTCGAGTTCGATCTACTCGATGATCCATTATCTGGAGCGCAAGTGGGGCGTGCATTTCGCCATGGGCGGCACGGGCGCGATTGTGGATGGTTTGCTGCGGATGTTCGCGGAGATGGGCGGCGAGTTGCGGCTGAACACCAAGGTCGAGGAAATCACGGTGAACGCCGCTGGGGCGACGACCGGGGTGCGCACGGCGGACGGGCAGGTTTTTCCAGCCGGGGTGGTCGTTTCCAACGGTGACACGGCCAATACGTACCGCAAGCTCGTCGCGCCCGAGCACCGCCGGAAATGGACCGACCGCCGTCTCGAAAAGATGCGTTACTCGATGGGGCTTTTCGTGGTGTATTTCGGCACGGACCGGACTTACCCGAATCTTGCCCACCACACCATCGTGCTCGGCGAGCGGTACAAGGAATTGTTGCGCGATATCTTCCACCACAAAATCCTGGCGGATGATTTTTCGCTCTATCTGCACGCCCCGACGCGGACCGACCCGACACTGGCCCCACCGGGCGGTGAGTGCTTTTACGTGTTGTCGCCGGTGCCCAATCTCCGGGGCGAAGTGGACTGGGAAAAAGTCAAGGGTCCCTACGCGGATGCGATCCTCGCCAGCCTGGAAATCCCGACGCTGTGCCCGGACCTGCGCAAGCACATCGTCACCCAGCGCATCATGACGCCGCTGGACTTCGAGACGCAACTGGACGCCTACGAGGGCAGCGCGTTCCAGTTCGAGCCGATCCTGACCCAGAGCGCGTGGTTCCGGCCCCACAACGTGAGCGAAGACGTGCGCGGACTATACTTTGTCGGCGCGGGTACCCACCCGGGAGCGGGGATGCCCGGGGTGTTGTCGAGCGCGAAGTTACTTGACCGGGTGATCCCGGACGCGCGAGTCTGAGTTCATGGAGGTCGTGCTCAGTCCCCCGTTGTTGGAGGCGAGCCACGCCTATTGCCACCGGCAGACCAAACGCCACGCGCGGAGTTTTTATTTCGCGTCGATTGCTTTACCACGCGAGAAAAAAAGGGCGGCTTACGCGGTGTATGCGTTCTGCCGATACGCCGACGACCTGGTGGATCGCGCCGCGACGACCGACGGGGTGGACGCCGCCTTGCAGCGGGTGGGGGAGCACTTCGACCGGATGACGGCGGGTGAACTGCTGGAGCCGCCGTTCGCGCCCGCGTTTGCTTGGGCAGTAGACCGTTACGGCATTGAGAAGCAGCCGTTCCTCGATCTGCTGAAGGGAGTGGCGATGGACCTGGGACCCGTCAGGATCGCCGACTGGCCGCACCTGCGGGATTATTGCTACCACGTCGCGTCGGTCGTCGGGTTGATGATGGCACGCATTTTTGAACTGCGCGACGAAGCGGGCAGGGAACGTGCGATTGACCTGGGATTAGCGATGCAGCTCACGAACATTTTGCGTGATGTTGGCGAAGATTTTCGGATGGGCCGTATCTACCTGCCCGCCGATGAGATGGCGGTGCATGGCGTCACGTCCGACGACCTGGCCGCCGCGACGACCTCCGCCGAGTTGAAAGCGTTGTTGCGCGCGCAGGCCGCCCGGGCGCGGGATCATTACCGCCGGGCGGAAGCAGGGATTCCGCTCCTGGCGGACGACGGATCGCAGTTGACGGTCTGGTTGATGCGGCACGTTTACGCCGGGATTTTGGAGGAAATCGAGCGGCTGGATTACGAGGTGCTGCATCGGCGCGCGTCCACGTCGCTGGGCCGCAAGCTGTTCCTGGCAGCGCGGGCGTGGCGTGATTACCGGCGTCGGCGCGGCGCGGCGTTGCCGTCATGATCGCGGCACGCAAACTCCAGCCGTTTAATTTTGTGTTGCGGCGATGGCTGGGTCGGGTGCTGCGGCGTCGTTTTCACGGGGTGTATGTCTTTGGCGCCGAGCATTTGCGCGCACTCGGCCCGGGGTCGGCGGTGGTGGGTTGCGTGAACCACACGAACTGGTGGGACGGATTCGTGCTTTACGTGCTTTCGTGGCAGTTGTTGCCGCACGACATCTATCTTGCCATGGAAGAGAAGAACCTGCGCCGCTACCGTTTCTTCGCTTGGATGGGCGTGTTCGGGGTCGATCTCGCGGATCGTCGCTCCGCTCTGCCCGGGATGCGTTACGCGTTGCGGCTGCTGCGGCCCGGGCGTCTGGTCTGGATGTTCGTGCAAGGCCGCCTCCTGCCGCCGGGAGTGCCGGTCGAGGTGAGGCCCGGGGCGATTTTTCTGGCGCGGCGCGCCGGGGCGAGGTTGCTGCCAATCGTTCTCAGGTACGAATGGCTGAGCGAATCCCGGCCCAGCATTTTTATCGGCGTGGGTGCGCCATTGGCGGCTGCCACCTCGACGGATGAGCTTGCCACCATCCTCAACTCTCTCTTTGCTCAGTGGTCCGAAAAACTGGTTTCGCCCGGTCTTGAAGGGGTGGAAGCTTTGTTTCCGCCGCGCTTGTCGATGAACAAGCGTTGGGACTATGTTTTGCATCTGCTCGGGCGACGGCGGGAAGGATTCGACCGTCAGAACCGCTGATTTCTCCATGTATTGGTTGCTCGCTTACCATCTTTTTGTCACCGCGTTTCTGCTGCTGGTGACGTTGAACATCGTGCTGAACTGGCGGCTGTTCGTCGCCCCGCGTCCGAGGCGGTTCGGGCCGTTTGACCCGGCGCCGTTGGTCTCGGTGCTGGTGCCCGCGCGCAACGAGGCGCTCCGCATCACGCCTTGTGTGCAATCGCTCGCGGCGCAAGACTATCCCCGTTACGAGCTGCTCGTGCTCGACGATCATTCGGAAGATGCGACCGCCGAAGTGGTGCTGAACCTGGGGTTCTCGCGCGAAAAAACGGCTGGACGCCGGTTACTCGAAGGCCGTCCGTTGCCGGAGGGCTGGACGGGAAAATCCTGGGCCTGCCATCAGCTCGCCGCCGCCGCCCGGGGGGACTACCTGCTTTTTACCGACGCCGACACCGTCCACGAACCCGCTGCTCTGGGAGCGTTCATCGGTCATGCGCTGGACGCCGAATCCGCGCTACTTTCGGCCTGGCCCCGGCAGCAGACCGGGACGTGGAGCGAACGCGCCGTGATTCCGCTGGTGTACGTGCTGCTGCTCGGCGCGTTGCCGCATTATCTTTTGCGCCGTCTGCAACGCCGACCCGAATACGCCCGCGGCGCATCGCAAGCCACGCTCGAAACCCTCGGCGCGGCGAACGGCCAGTACATGCTGTTCCGCCGGGAGGCTTACGAAGCGGTGGGCGGGCACGCGGCGGTGCGCGATCATCTGGTGGAGGACGTGGCGCTGGGCCGACTCGTCGCGGCGCGGACGGGAGAAGGCTTGCGGCTCATCAACTGTGACGGGTCCGGGTTGGTGCATTGCCGGATGTACACCTCGTTCCCCGAAGTGTGGGAGGGTTTCACCAAGAACCTGCGCGCGGCGTTTGCCGAGTCGTCGTTCTCGTTCTGGCTGTTCGGCGTTCTCCAGACCGCCGGACTGCTGCTGCCGTTTCTGTTCGCCTGTCTGCCGGGGGCGCACGGGCGCTGGTGGTGGCTGCCGGTGGGGCAGGTCGCGTGGATTTACGCGTTGCGGTTCATCCTGGCGGCGCGGTTTCGGACCTCGTGGTCTGGCGCGATGTTGCACCCCGTGGGCCAGGCGTTGTCGCTGCTCATCGGCTTAAATAGCTGGCGGCTCAGCGCGCAGAAAGGCGTGACCTGGAAAGGGCGAAAGTACCGGATGAACGAAAAACCGGCAGGCGACTTGGCAGTCCATCCGGCACCGTAAAAGTCAGGGTTTTGCCTGCCGCGTTTGCTTCACCGAAAAATCGTCCAGCCCCAGGATCGTGGTGTCGATGGCGGCGTCGGCGCTTTCTTTGAGTTTGTCGGCGTTCAGTTCGGCGACCGCCGCCGCGAGCAGGGCGGTTTTTTTCTCGTGCATCACGCCGTTGGCCATCAACTTTTCCGTCGGGCCGGACTGACCGAGCAAAGCGGGGTACGTCCTCTCGCCAAGCCATGCCTTCCAGGTTTTCTCCGCAGGCAGGCACATCAGCAAGACGTTGTCGCCGTCATCGGCAAACCCCAACGCTTTTGACAAGGCTCCGCCGCTCGCACCGGCGGGGTCGCTGACCACGCGCACCGCTACCCGATGGCCCGTCGTGCGCTCGTAGTTGGCGAGCTTGTAATTGAAATTTTTCACGCGAACGTCGGGCAGTTTTCCGCTGCCGTCTTCCAGATAAACGAAACCGGCAGGCGCGGCGGGATGGCGTTTGGCGAGGGTGGCGCTTTTCAACGTCTCGAAAGCGGCGGCGTCGGCCGTGAACGCCTCGGCGGCTGGCCCCACGCGGCGGATCGTCACCTGCACGATTTTATCCCCCTGTTCGATCCGGTTGACCACGTCGAGTCCGTGCACCACCTGCCCGAACACGCTGTGCAGATAATTGAGCCGGTTCTCCTCGCGGAGCGTGATGAAAAACTGGCTGCCGTTCGTGTCGGGACCGTCGTTCGCCATCGACAACACCCCCGCCGCGTCGTGGCGCAAGATGGGAGTGAACTCATCGGGAAAAGCGTAGCCCGGGCCGCCGTCGCCAAGTTTGTCGGCGGGCGTGGCGGGATCAGCCGATAGCGGGTCGCCGCCCTGCACGACGAAATCCTTCACCACCCGATGGAACGTCAACCCGTCGAAAAACGGTTTGTCGGCGGGCCGGTTTTGGAACGGCAGCTTTCCTTCGGCAAGACCGATGAAATTCATCACGGTCAACGGCGCCTGTTGGAAGTCGAGTTCCGCTTCGATGCTTCCCTTGCTGGTTTCGATCTCGGCAAAGATCCGCCCGGTGGTGTGACCCTTGAACGTATCGGCATCTGCCAAGTCCTGGGCTTTGGCATCCTGCGGGAAAGCCCGAGCCGTGACGATCATCCAAAGGAGACAAACCCAAACGGTCGTTTTCATGGTGGGAGCGGGGTGGGAAGACGTGACGGCAAGGAAACGCTACTCTAGGAAATTTTGGTGCAGCGTGCAAACGGCGTCGTTGAGTTGCGCCTGCGCGACCAGCCACGTGATGCGGAAAGAAGAAGTGGCCATGCCGTGGGGAACGATCCCGGCGCGTTGCAAACAGGCCGATCCCGCCAGCACGTTGCGGTAGCTCGTGTTGATCCCCGCACCGATGGCGCTGACCGCACCGTAGGAGTCGATCAGCTTGACGCCGGTCCCGAAGGGGGTCAGCAACGCCTTTCGCAGCGTCGGCAACTCCTCGTGCAGATTTTCACGGGAGAGCACGACGGTAAACTCTCTGTCCGCCGCCGCTCCTTGCGGTGCGCTCCCGAAGGCCGTGGCGTGGAGCTGTTTGCCGCAGATGCCCCGGGCCTCCAGCCATTCCAGCAGTTCGACGGCGGGCACCCCGGTCGCGTGCAAGACCAGGACCTCGCGTTCGCTCACCACCGCCGCGACGCTGCCCGGCGTGCGGGGCGCGAACATGCGCACCACCGTGCCATCCGTGCTCCCCACCGTGGCTGGCGGGGCCTGGGCGGTGGCCCGGGCGTAGATGGCGATGTTTTTCTCCTTGGCGAACTCGACCGCCTGCGCGTTGAGCACCCGCGCGCCCGCTTCGGCCATCTCCTGCATTTCCTCGTAGCTGAGTTCGGCGATGCGCCGGGCCGCCGGGACCACGCGCGGGTCGGCGGAATACACGCCGTCCACGTCGCTGCAAATCTCGCACCACTCCGCTCCGAGCGCCGCCGCCATCGCCACGGCGGTCGTGTCGCTGCCGCCGCGCCCGAGCGTGGTCACCTCTTTTTTGTACGAGACGCCCTGGTAGCCCGCGATGACGACGATCTTGCCGCGCGCCAGTTCGTCCTGCACGCGCACCGGGCGTACCTCGGTGATGCGGGCGTCGGAATGCCGGTCGTTCGTGATGATGCCGCTCTGGCTGCCGGTGAACGAGATGGCGTCGCCGCCGAGTTCGCGGATGGCGATGGAAAGCAGCGCCATGGAGATGCGCTCACCGGCGGAAAGCAGCATGTCCAACTCCCGCCGGGCAGGGTTGGGCGAAAGCCGTTTGGCCGAGGCCAGGAGTTCGTCGGTGGTGTCGCCCATGGCCGAGACCACGACGCACACCTGTCGGCCCGAGGCTTGCGTCCGCATGATCCGCCCGGCGACCGCCCGGATTTTCTCGGGACCCGCCATGCTGCTGCCGCCGTACTTCTGAACCACCACCCCGCCGATGGGCCGGGAGGAATCGCTCTCGCTGGTGCTCATGGGTCGCTTCAAGGTTCCGCTGCCTCCAGCCTTTAGAACAACGCCGCGCGATTGTAAAATCCTATCGGCTTTACTTCGCGCCACGCATCGGCTAGTGGATGGAGGTTCCCGATTCCTATGCCCGACCCCAGCGGCGAATCCAGCCCGTCCTCGCCCCCGCCACCGGGCGCCTCGCGTCCGACCCCGGCGGCGGGCGAGCCTTCGCACCTGACGCCTGCCCCCAGGCTGCATCCGCCGGGCACCCGCCAGTCCCGGGAATCCCAAACGCCACCGCCCCCGCCACCGGCATTGAACGAAGTGCTGGAATGGGTGCGGCGCTACGGCACCTCGGCGACGGCTCCCGCCGATTCGCGGGACGCAGCGGGGCAGACCACGAGGGTGTCGCGTTCCCTGTTGTCCAAGGAGCAGAGGAAGTTCCACAAATTCGATCCGGAACATCCCGAACCGGGGCCACCCACGACTGAGGGAGCCAATCCATCCCGCATCCGGGAGCTTTTGTCCGCGGATGATCTGGCGGCAGAATCGTCGCAATTTGCCGATTATCCGGGCGGCATCACTTCGGAACAAATCGCTTTTATCCGTCGGCTTCGCCAGGAGCCTCCCGCGCGGAGCCTCTGGTTGCCGCTCGGCGTCGCTTTTCTGTCCTGCTTCCTGGTCGTGGCCGCTTTCGTGGCCGGACACTCCTCGCTGCCAAGGTTTCTTGCCGGGTCGCCACCTCCAGACCGCTCGCCGGAAAAGTCTGCCAAGCCTTTCGCCGGACTATCGGAAAGAGCAATGGAATTGATCGACCGTGCGGCGAAAGCTGAAAAAGCCAGGGAGTACCCGAAAGCCATCGAAGCTCTCGAACAAGCGCAACGCGAAGCCGGGCACGTTTACGGTCTGAACTATCGTCTGGCAACCCTGTGTTACAAAGCGAACGACGTGGCGCGGGTGTTGCCGCTGCTGAACCTTTCCATCGCCGACGGTGAGGAGGTCGCCGCCTGCCACAGTTTTCGTGGCACGCTTTCCGATCATATCGCCCCGGTGGATCATGGACCGGGCGACCTGGAGAAGGCGACGCAACTCGACCCGTTCAACGCCCGCTATCTCTTTGTCTGGGGCGAAGGTTTGCGCCGCGCCGGTCAATCCGAGCAGGCATTGGCGCAGTTCCGCCGGGCGGTGACCCGTGCGCAGGAACCGGCGGTGGAGAATGCCTACGCTCTGAAAGTTCGCCTGACACAGATCGAAATGGGGCAGCCAGAGCAATTCGCGGCGGAGATGGCGACCCAACTCAAGCTCGTTCCGCCGCCGCCGGACTGGCTTTTCACGGCGGCAGGCGTGGAAATGCACCGCGGTAATTTCCCCGCCGCCGCTGAAGCTCTCGCTAAAGTGCGTTCGTTGATCGGCGAGACCGCGACCGCCATGCAATTACAGGACCCTTTTTTCACCAGCTTTGCCCACGAATCGGAAGTGGCGAAGTTCTTCGAGGCTCCAGACGCCGTCGCTTCGTCGGCGGCTCCGTGAGTTCTGCACCCGCCGTCCGGTCGCCAGTCTCTCCGGTTACCTTCCCGATCATGCCGCCATCTTCTGTCCGTGCTTTTCGCGCCACCGCGTTTCTAGGGTTTCTCGGGGTGGCCCTCGGAGCGTTTGGCGCGCACGGCCTGGAAAAAATATTTGCTCTGCATCCCAAGGCTGCTCACTGGTGGGAGACGGCGGTGTTCTATCATCTCATCCACACGGCGGTGCTGCTGTTGATTGCCTGCCTGCGACCCTTTCCTGCCTTGGCTTGGCGGTTGATCGCGGCCGGGATCGTCATCTTTAGCGGCAGTCTTTATCTCCTCACCCTGACCCGGGTGCTGTGGTTGGGGGCGATCACACCGCTCGGCGGCTTGTGTTTTCTCGCCGGATGGCTTGTGCTCGGTATCCGGATCGCAGGCACCGCGGAACCAGCGCAGACCAAGGACCTATCCCCATGAGTTTCCCGAAAGAAAATCTCGAAGCACTGTGGGCACCGTGGCGCGTGGAGTACTTCGCGCTGGAGCGTCCGCTGGCGGATTTCTTCGGCGAAGCCGCGCGCACGTCGGACGATGCCGCGCACCTCGTCGTGCTCCGGCGCAAAAGCAGTTATCTCATCATGAACCGCTATCCGTACACGGTCGGCCACCTGATGGCGGTGCCCTACCGGAAAACGGATGAGTTGAGCGACTTGACGGGCGAGGAGAAGCTCGAACTATTTACCCTGGCCGAGGACGCACAAAAGCTTCTGCGTCTGGCGGTCCAGGCGCAAGGCTTCAACATCGGCTTGAACCTCGGCGCGTGCGCCGGGGCAGGGGTGGCGGATCATCTCCACCTGCACATCGTGCCGCGCTGGCCCGGCGATTATAACTTCATGCCGGTGCTCGGCGGCGCACGCATTATTCCCGAAGGCCTCCAGCCGCTGTACGCCAAGCTGGTGCAGGCGCGTGACGAACTCCACCTGATCTAGGAGTGCGTCACGGCTGAATTGAGACAATCTACAGCGGTGGCCAAGTTCATGGAGCGAAGGTGGCTGGCGACCTCCGGGTGCCAGGGAGGAGAGCTCCTTGTCATTCCCCAAAACGGTCTCGTCCGAGCCAGTAGCCTTCAACGAGTGTCGCCAGCCGGGTCATGCCTCGCCACAGCGTCTGCCAGCCCGGCAGCCCGTCGCCCTTGCGGTTCATGTGACCACCCAAGCGGCCTATCGCTAACACTACTTCGCCGGTGGTCGTCAGCCGCCGCTCGGTTGCAGCGGCGAGGACGTGTAGTTCCTCTGGTTCAAGACCGCTCTTTTCGGCTGGGGCTTGCGGATCGACGCGCGCCTGTTCCTTGAGGGCGAGCAAGCGCACGGCCACCACGCTCATCAACGCGACGGCTGCCTTGAGCCGCGCGCCGGTTTCCAGCTGGAGCTTGTCGGCTCCCAAGCCGGTCTTCAAGGCTTTGTGGTACTCCTCGAACTCCTCGATGAGCCAGCGCGTGGCGTACTGCCGCGCACACTCACGCGCCTGCTCCTCGTCGGTGACGGGCACATCGGTCAGCAGGAACCACTCCAGCGGTTCCTTGACGCCCGCAGGCGGGTTGGCTTCCCACACACGCACCACCGTGCAGTCGTACGGCGGCAGGCGGCTCTTGTCGGTAACGTGGCCGGGGCGGTCGGGTGCCAGGATGCGGACGGGCGCGGCGCTCAGGCTCAAGCGTGCTTGCCGGGCGGCCATGCCGGTGCGGGCACGCAACGGCAACACGAACTCGCCCATAGCTGGCAGCGTGCGGGCGAAGCGGAGTAGGTACTGGCCGTTGCGTTGTTCGGTTCACGTGTCCAAGAGCACGCGGTCGTAGGCGGCGCGCACCACGAAGCCGTGGCCGCGTGCCCGGCAGTCGCACAGGTACTCGTAGAGATCGGCTTCGCGGTCGGCTACACGCACCCAGCGCACATCGCCGTCCTCCGGCGCTTTGCCCATCCGTTCGCCGCTACGTAGCCATACCATGGAGAGCCGGTCCGTCCGCTTCTGCGAAGAACGCACGTCGCCGACCCTCTCGCCCGGCGGGCGCGGCTTTTTGAGCAGGTACTCCTGATCTGCGATGCCGAGCACTTCCACGGCAGGACGGCCTACGTTTGGTTCGTCGTCGGCATCGGGCAGGCGGCGTACGGCCAGGGTGGTATGCAGCAAGAAGCCGCGGCACTGGTCGCTTTGCAGGTTGCCGATGGAGGCAAGGTCCTCGACCGGATGCACACGCGTCCAGCCGAGTTCGGTCGAGTCTTCGAGCAAGAGGTACGTGCCGGGCATCTGGAGGCGGGCCTTGACCAATGAGGTATGCCCGGCTTGCAGATGCTGCGGCGTGACTTCCGGGCGGTCAAGCAAGGTGTAGGCGGCCTTCACGTCGTAGCGGTGCAAGAAGAGCTGTGGGATGCTGCCGCCCGGCTGGCGCGCCATGCCGGCAGCCAGGGTGACGGCGCGCTGCACGTGCCGCCGGTCACCCAGGTGAGCCGCGCCGAAGTGCTGTTCTGCCCAGGCGAGAGGATCGAGCGGATGGAGGGGTTGCTGGTTCGTGGCAGGCGGTGGCGTTTTGTTCACCGCCACCGGTGCCACTTTCTGCTTGGCTTCCCAAGATGGTCTGGCTATACCAGTCGGGGTTCTATCCCGAGCGAACCACGAACAGCACCCAGGAGCCAGCCATGTCCAACCGAGCCAACCGCCGCCTGCGCCGCCAAGAACAGCGGTTCAAAGAGAAAGTCACCTGCCAGCCTATCCAAGCGGAAGCGCCGCACGCCGCCGCCATGCGTCCGCGTCTGTTGTGGCTGTCCGCCGCCGTGCTGGCGGTGCTCGCCACGGTGCTGGGCCTGCATCACGTCAGCCGCGCTGCCGCCGTCGTGCCATCTACGGCGCTGGTGCCTGTCTCCAAGCAGATCGTCGTTCCTGCCGAGACGCTGCCGACGTGCGTCATCGCCCACGAGGGTGACGTGAACGCCAAGTGGCTGCGCGCCACCCGCATGAAGACCGAGGGCGACCAGGTTACCCTGACGCTCTGTGACGACGCGACCAACGAGCGGTTCACTCTGAGCGCGCCCAAGAGCACACCTCTGCCGCGCAAGGAGGACGATCAGGGAGGCGACTTGGTGCTGGCGCGGCTTGCCACCGTGCCCGAGCACATGGACCTGGATCACTACGCCTTTTCCACAGGCCCCATCGAGAAGGTGCAGAAGGGCCAGCGGGTGGTGTCGCGCGATCCGCAGACCGGCAAGACCGAACTCAAGACGGTGGCGCGCACCTTCGAGCACAAGGCTTACGAGTTGGTGGAGCTAGAGTTGGCTGATGCACAGACCGACGCGGCGGCGGACAAGCTACGCGGCACTCCAGAACACCCGTTCTTCACGCCCGGCGGCATGGTGGCGATGGGCAAGCTGGCGGTGGGACAGCAGGTCACCACGCGCGACGGCAAGACGCTGGTGGTCAAGTCCACCCGGCGCGAGGCGCACCCGGAAGGCGTGCCCGTCTACAACTTCGAGGTGGAAGACGATCATACCTACTTCGTCGGCCAAGCCAACGGCGGAACGTGGGTGCATAACGACTGCGGGATTCCCAACATTACCCCTGACCAATCCAGGCAAATTCAAGCTTTCGCCAACAAGTACAATACAGAAGTTACTGTTGTTGGAAGCAGGGCTAATGGTACGGGACAACTCTCGGATTTTGACTACGTTCTCGGCAATGAGCGGCTCGGCCACAAAGCAGAATGGCTCCTCCCGCGCGGACCTCGCTCGTTGCCGAACAGAGGTATTGATGTGTTGCCCGGCCCTGTTGATCCTGCGCGACCAAATGTTCCATTTAGACCGGGTGGATAGTGCCAGTAGCTATGGAAAACATAAACGTCGATCTATTGTCGCGGACGCTCAACTGTCCGGTGATAAAGATGCCAGAACGAAGATACCCAGGTATTTTAGTTCAAGGAGACTCGCTGAAATCTCTTCTTGAGATTGCCGAACGAATCAAAAAATCACAGGATTCGAACGATACAGAAGAACTGCAAGAATCCATCTCATGGATGATTGAAAAGCTAAGAAGTTACATGGCGGAATACGAATCCGTTATGCAAAGCCACAACCTCGCATTGCCCTACGTCGTAACAAAAGCGTCGTAGCCAAGGCAGGATGTTCCGCAGGCGGCGCTATGCTCTCGTGTTTCAAGCTCCCTCTTTGGGAACAGCTACACGATTTGGGGAATGACAAGGAGAGCTCGCCCTGCCCATGGCGCCCCGAGGTCGCCAGCCACCTCGGCAGGTCCTTCGACTGCGGCTGACAGCCCCCGCTCAGGATGACAGAGTTCCGAAAGGACAACGCGGGGGGATGGGCTCTAATCCCCCGGGCGTGACGCGTACAAATTGACGTACTGACTCCCGGACAACGTCCGTCGGAACCCGGCCGGGTCGGTCACGGCGGCAGCCAACTTTCCGCCCAGGAGCGGATGGACGGCAAATCCGTTGCGGATCAGGAAGGCCAAGGGCTCGCTGGGTTCGCTGCCGGCATCGTGCAATCCCTGTGGCCAATATTCAAAGTAAATGGCCATCCGCGCGTTGGCGGGAGCATCCAGCAAACCCTGCATCCCACGGAGCACCTCCATCTCCCAGCCTTGCACGTCCATTTTGACGAAGTCGATCCGCTGTCCCGCCAGCACTTGGTCGAGACGCTCGATCCGCACCTGGACGCTTTCCCTGGGACCGGCGGTGGCCGAGTTGGTGGCCAGACGATTGTCACCCGAGTTCAACAGGGAGCGATACAACGTCATCGTGTCGCGTCTGGAACCGAGCGCGACATGAAACGGCCGGACGTTGTCCGCGTGATTCGACACGAGGTTTCCTTGCAGGGCAGCGTGGAGCAGATCATCCGGCTCGAAGGCCAGCACCTTGCCATGCTCACCGGTCAACCGCGAGAACAGCAGGGTGTAGAGTCCCTGGTTGGCCCCGATATCCACGATGGTCATTCCCGGCTTGATTTGGGCTTCGAGGAGTTTCCGGTCTGCCACGCCCATGCAGCCTGCCCGGTGCAGTTGCAGGGCCAGCCAACGGTCAAACGTCGGCGCGCGCAAGCGGCTCCCCCAAACCGGCGTCCAGCCGCGCCGCCACACGGGGTGCAGACCGATCCACCGCAACAGGCTTTTGATCCAGCGAGCGTTCATTACACGACAGCCCACGCTAGACGAATTTGAGTTTCTTCGCCGCGAACGCCATCATGCGCAGCAGCAGCCAACCGTGGCTCCACCGTTGGATGTTCGTCGAGCCATAGGTCCGCTCGCGGTAGTGGATCGGGATGTCGGCAATTTTCAGGTTGAGCTTGTCCGCGCCAAAGAGCAGGTCGAAATCGCCGAACGGATCGAAGTCACCGAAATACGCCCGGTTGGCGGCAATTTTATCGTAGTCGCGCCGGTAAAGCACCTTGGTGCCGCAGAGCGTATCCTGGACGGTCTGACTCAGAAGCCACGTGAACGCGACCCCGAAAAATTTGTTCGCGCAGAGGTTCAAAAACTGCATCGCGTGCTCCTCCATCGGGTAGACGAGCCGCACGCCGTTCGCAAATTCCGCGTGCCCGGAAACGAGCGCATGGTAGAACTTCGGCAACTCTTCGGGCGGCATCGTCAGGTCGGCGTCCAGGATCATGAGGATGTCGCCCGTGGCGGCGGCAAACGCTTCGCGCACGGCGTTGCCCTTGCCCTTGCCCGTTTGCCGCATGATCTGGATTTCGCGGTCGGGGAAGGCGGCGGCCACCCGCTGGATTTCCTCCCAGGTCTTGTCGCGGGAATGGCCCTCGATGAAAACGAGTTCCGTGCCCGCGCCGAGTGACGGCGTGCGCCGCACCGCCGCCTCGATGTTCCCCGCCTCGTTGCGGGCCGGGACGATCACGGACACCTTCGGCAGCTTCCCTTCCACCCCGGGCGTGGCGGGGCGACGCGGACGGAAGCGCGCCACCACGAAAACCGTCAAACACAGCGCGGGCAGTAACGGGGCGAGCCAGCGGTTGAACAGCGTGTCCAGCCCCGGGATCGGCGCCGGAAAGAGGATGCGCCACTGGGTCTTGATCACTTCCCAATCCGCCAGCGCGCACAGGTTCCACACGTCTTTGTGGCTGAGCCAGTTGCTTTGCGGGCTGGGCGATTTGAATCCGAGCGAGGTGGCCAACGTCAGCGCGGGCCGCCAGAGCGAACTGTGAAAATTAATGATGAGCCGTGTCTGCGGCGTGGCGACCGCTTGCAGGCTCTCCATCAACTGCTGCACGTCCGCCGCGAAATTGATCGTCTCGGAAAGGATGATGACATCGAAGGTGCGCGGCAGTTCCAACCGCTCTCCCTCCTGCACATGAAAATCGCCGTGAGGCAACCGTCGCCGTGCCGCTTCGACCTGGGCCGCCGAAAGGTCCACGCCGGTAATGTCCCGATTGGGCAGCAGCGCCAGCAGATCACCCGCGCCGCACCCGACCTCCAGCACCGACGCCTCCGCCGGAAACATCAAAGCGTAATAGCGCGCCAGTAACTTGCGGTAACCCTGGCCCGGGCCGCTGACCGGCGGGCCGCCGTCCGCGTAAAAATCACGCAGCCTTGCGAGTGGCGCGTCGATGATCGCGGCGTCGTTCATGGCAGGGCGGGGGTGGCGGACGGTCCGGCGGGCACGATTTCCAGCGGCGGGCGGCGGGTCAAGGCGAACACCAGCGCGACCACGCCGTCAAAGAAGAAAAATCCGTACAGCAGCCAGAACGGTTCCCAAACGAAGCGGTGCCGGGGGATCACGGCTGCCGTCAGCATCACGGCAAACCAAGCCCCGAACATCACCGGGACAAACCCCTGGTGAAACCGCCGCGCCACGCCCGGTCGAAACAACGCGACGACCGCGCCCAACACCCCGAGCAAGTGATACACCGGCAGACCCGGCAGTTGGTAATCTGCGCTGTAATTCCCGTCCGGCAGATGAAAATGATCGACCGCGTGCTGCCACGTCCGCTCCAGGATGTTGAACCAGCCGACCCTGGTCAGGTCATAGTGTTGCTCGACGAACGCCCGGGCCTGATCGGGCGTATCGAGCGGCGCGCCGATGAGTCCCGGGCCGAGTACCTTCGAAACGACCGGTTTGCCTGCCAGTGAGAAAGCCTGTTTCTCGTGGAACGCATAATCTTCAAACACTCCGCCGCTGTCCTGATTGATGGGCGCGCGGAACTTGCGCCACGCATACCCCGGCAGCGCCGCCGGATGCGCCAACGCGCTTTCGATGGCCAGTCGGCGGCAGAGATTGCTGGTGTTGTTGCCATAACGCAGTTCCGTCTCGGGATCGTCGTCCGTCGGACGAGCGGTTCGTTCGCGCTCCGATGGTTTCTTGTCGTGGGCCAGTCCGAGTGGCGCGTGCGGATGATCTTTCAAGTATGCCGTCAGCGCCGCGTTAATTTTCTTGGAAGTTCGCACCACGTCATCGGACACTTTCTGACTTCGTTTGGCGATCATCTGATCACGCAAAGGCAGGATGTAGGGATCGAATCCCGGCACGGTGCGCGGGTGGTCCGGTGTCAGGTGAACCAACGACGCGTACAGCAACAGCCCGGAATGCGAAGTTTTTGTGATGGAAAACATTCCCAGCGCGACCACTGCCACCCCGGCGATTTTTACCCATTCCTGTCGCCAGCGTCCCGCGTAGACCAGCAAAACTAACAGGATGCCAGCCGTCTGCCACAGGTTCCCTTCCGGCCGGGCAGCAGCCACGCATCCCATCGACGCCAGCAGCACGCCGTAGCTCGTCCGGTTTGGCCAGTGCGCGAAAATGGTCCCGGCCAGGGCCAATCCCACCGCGCAGAAGACAAATCCCGATTCCGACATCAGCGCGTGTTCCCAGAACAACATCGCTGGCTGCATGGCCGCGAGCGCCGTCACGGGCACGATCCACCATCGCCAGCGCACGAACCACAACCGGGCGAGCGCGCCGGTCATCAGCACGAGCAGCAACCCTCGCGCGTGTTGAGCCAGGGGGATCAAAAACAATGCGGGCACTTTGGGAACGAAAGCCAGCGCGTAGAGCAGGGGAGTCAAAAACGTCGTCTTCCCGTGGACCTCCCAATGGTGGTGTGCCTTGAGGAAAAACACCGTTGTCAGGAAGTCATGGGTGTCCGGGTGGTAATAACCGTAGGGCATCGCCGTCATCAGCCACCCACGCAGGAACAACGCGATGGTCACCCCGGGCACGCAGAACCAGAGAAACTCGTGTACCCGGCGGTCGGCGAGCCAGGGGCGCAGGCGGTGGGGAGACATTTTCAAGTGCGCAGCATCATTCGAGAGGTTCCCCGCCGGGCGCAAGCGCAAATCTCGCGCCTGCCGTCCGACCGAATCCCCGCGCTTGAGCCGCCGCGCGCCGTCTTTATAATGGTTGCCGATTGATGACCCCTGTCGCACCACCGCTGGCTCCCGGCCCGGCTGCCGCCGCTCCCGTCTTCCCGCGACGCCGCGCGACGGTGCGCAACCTGGCCGTCTTTCTGGCGGCGTTTGCGGCTTTCCAGTGCGTTGTGGACCGCGTGGCGTCGCCATTTCCGGGAGCGGACAAGATCGAAAAGAAGTTCGCCTACTTCGCCGCCCACAAGGATGAATTCGATTTCGTTTTCATCGGTTCCAGCCGGGTGACGAACCAGATCTCACCCCGCGTTTTCGATCAGGCGATGGCGGCGGCGGGTCGGCCCTGCCGTTCGATCAACCTGGGGTACGCGGCCATGTTTCTGCCCGAAAGCGCCCTGTTGATCGACCGCGTGCGCGCCCTGCACCCGGCGCGGCTGCGGGGGATGCTCGTGGAACTGAGCAATCCCACCCCGCGCCACGACGCGCAGCACCCGCTGATGGCGCGGGAAATCTACTGGCACGGTCCGGTGGGCACCGCTCTGGCTTGCGCGGCGGTGCTGACCGAGTCCTCCCCCGGTTATTCCGGTGCCGAGCGGCGTGAGCAGTTCTGGCGGCAGCTGAGCATCCAGGCCCGTTGCTCGTTGCATCTGGGCAGTGGCCCGGACCTCACCGAGCACCTGCGAACGGTTCGCCGCCGCCGGGTCTCCGCCAGGCATCCCTCGCGCCAGGTATTAGGCCCGGACGGGGACGGCTTCTCGCCGTTGACGACCCGGCTCGGCCAGGGCGAACCCGGCGGCAGTTTCAAGACAGGTGGGTCTGCCGTTGATCTGAGGAGTTTTCAGGATTCCGTCGTGACCCTGCGCGCCGAGGAAATCGCACCGCCCAAACCGACGCCCCGGACGTTTGCGCGGACGGCCGGGCAATCCATCCTGCGCGCCCTTCTCGAACGCCAGGCATCCGCTCTGCAGGCAGCCGGGATCGAGCCCGTTTATTTCATCGGCCCCGGCACGACGCGCGAGGAGCCGTTTCTCGATCTGGCCGCGCGGGGCATCGTGCCCAGACTTCTCGCCTTCAATGATCCTACCGCCTACCCCGAGCTTTACCAACCGGAGGTGCGGGCCGACCGCTACCATTTGAATGCCCAAGGCGCGGAACTCCTCACCCGTCTGCTCGTCCGGCGTTTGATCTCACGCGAATGACCGCGCGCACGTTCGGGGTGGACTTGCGAAAAAATTGGGGCATGATTTGCGTTCTTTCAACCGCTCACCGGCCGGAGCGTCTCGGGGAAATCAGGACTCGCCGCCCGGCCGGATTTTTTGTTAGACCCACGGATTTTTAACACGATGCCCGTCCTTGCCACCTGGATTCGAGAAGTGGACGAACCGGCCTTTGCGCGCTGGTTCACGGCCCGGCCCGACATCGAGGTCCGCAACGCCCGCCTGAGCGAAGACGCCGTCGTCGAAGCCGGGTCCGCCCTGCCGCCCGGCGCTGCCGGACTCCTGCTGAGCGGCGGGCCGGACATCGCCGCCGAGTTCCTGCGCCAGCCGATTGCCGATCCGTCGGTCATCGAGGAACCCGACCCGGTGCGCGACCACTGGGAATTTGCCGCCGTGCGCTGCGCGTTGGCACACGGATTGCCGATCCTGGCCATCTGCAAGGGCGTCCAGGTGCTCAACGTCGCGCTGGGCGGCACGCTGCATCTCGACATCCCGGGCCACGCTGCCCCGGAACTCCGCGACGGCAACCTGCAAGCGTTGCGCTACGCCGAAACCGCGCCGGTCGGCCCACGCTTCGCCGGCGTTAACAGCTCTCATCACCAATCGCTCGATCAGCTCGGCGACGGCTTGCAGGTCGAAGCCTGGGCCACGACCGACGGAACGGTCGAACAGGTGCGCCTGGGAGGATATCCGTTTTGCCTCGGCGTCCAGTACCATCCGGAGCGACACGAGCAATACGCCGCGCTTTTCCAGGAATTTTTCGACCGCGTTGCCGCCGCTTCCCTGCCAACCGCCCCATGACCACGCCGCTGGCCATCGACTACCCGCCACGTGCCACCCCGCCGCTCGACATCCTCCAGCGCGCCGGGTGCGAGATCACTTACCGCGCCCGCGTGGCGGCTCCGATCATCCTCACGCTCAGGCCGCGCCAGAGCCTGACCCAGCAGATTCACAGCGAGCGGTTCAGCTTGGAGCCGCTCTGCGGAATGCACGAATACCACGATTCCCACGGCAACATCATCCATCGCTTCAAACTCAGCGAAGGGGTGAACAAGATCCGCTACGATTCGCTGATCTGGGTGCCGTCCGCTCCCGAAAACAACGTGGGCATCGGCCCGGCCCACCCCGTCGAAGAACTGCCCGACGGGGTCCTGCGCTACACGCTCCCCAGCCGCTACTGTGATTCCGACAAGCTGCTCGATTTTGCCTTCGAGCATTTCGGCCAGGTTGCCCACGGGGCGGAGCGGGTCCAGGCGATCTGTGATTGGGTCCACACCCACATCGAGTACCGCACTTGCAGCGGGTCGCCGAACACGTCCGCCTCGGACATCATCGCGCAACGCTACGGCGTTTGCCGGGATTTCGCCCACACGGCCATCGCCCTTTGCCGCACCTTCAACGTGCCCGCCCGTTACATTTCCGGCTACGTGCCGGACATCGGCTGGCTGGACAACGGCACCCCGATGGATTTCCACGCTTACTTCGAGGTCTACCTCGGTGGAAGCTGGCACGTGTTCGACGCCCGTTTCAACAAGCCGCGCATCGGCCGGGTCAAGATCGCCCATGGTCTCGACGCGGTGGACGGCGCGTTTTCCACCATCTACGGAGCGGCGAGTTGGGAACGCTTCGAGGTTTGGAGCTACCAGATCGACCCGGCGGGAGACAACGCCTCGCTGGATGCGCCGGTGGACCTCTCCCGGCGTCTCTGCGGCACGCCCGCAGTCACGATTCCCACCCGCTGAAACCTGCCGCGGGGATTTCCGTCATTGGGTTAGTTAGAGGCCGTCGCCCAGATCGCCGGATCGCCGCGCAGGGGAGACCAGGAGCCGGGGTCGATCACCGTGGGACCAGCAGAAGTGACCTCGGGGGCAGGGATGCGGCCCAGCAGCGGTGCGACTTCCGACCGTTTGGCGTGCGTCCGGAAAAAATAGTCGTGGGTCAGCGTCGCGTAGAGAACGGAGGGGATCCGCTCGGAGGCTAGCCGCAAGTGCTCCGCCGCCGCCGGGTACTCCTGGCGGTCGAGTTCCTGCGCCGCGGCCAGCAGCAGCCATTCCCCGGCCACCGGGGATTCTTTGAGGCGGTTGGCGAGTTCGGCGTTGAAGGCGTCGTCGTGGCCGAATTCCACCTTGGCGAGCCGTTGTTTGAAAAGATACAGGTCGCCGCTCTCCACCGTGTAAGGCCGCACGAGCGCCTGCTTGAAAGCCGCCACTGCTGCCTGCGGCTTGCCCTGCCGCCGGAGCAATTCTCCCCGGTAGAAAAAATATTTGCCGATGAAGGGCTGTGCCTGGGTGGCCCGTTGGAACTGGTCGGCGGCCTCGTCGTAATCGCCCTTGTCGGCGGCCAACCGCGCCAGGATGTAACAACCATCCGCCACGTTCTCGCCGTCCTGCATCGTCCGTTCCAAACGCTGTTCGGCCTCCAGCCGGTCGTTGCGCTGCACCGCCAGCAACGCCAGCCGGTAGTTCATCCCCGCCAGGGGAACGTGCCTCTTGACTGCCGTCTCGTAAATTTTACGAGCCTTGTCCGCGTCGTTGGCGTGTTCAGCCTCCAAGCCCTCGTCGGCGGTCCGGAGGGCTTGGTCAGCCGATTCCGGTGACCCGAACAGATCGCGTTCCGTGTGCCCGGCCATGTGGCCGCGAACCGGGGCGGCGGACGTGGCGTGCCCGATCAGGTAGCCCACGGCCAGCAGCAGCAATCCGAGAGCCTGTGCGCCGAGCAAGATCGCCAGCGTGGGTCGGCCCTGCCACCAGCGGTAGAGGCTCATCCCGGGGAGGCTGGTTTCACCGGCGTCGATCCGGCGGGGCCAGGCGACGTGTTTGTTGCGCGCGAGCCGGTCGGCCGCCTCGTCGGAGGTCACCGCGGCGTCCTCCTGGTCGGCGACTCCCGTTTCCTGGATCGGGTCGCCGCCGGGAGGAGACGCGGCGGGCCGTTCGTCACCGCTGGCACGATGAAATTTTTTGATCCGGCGCGCGCCCCGTTCCTTGAGGCTTTCGGCTGGCGGCTCGGCCTCCCCGAGGAAATGCGCCGAGAGCACCTGGATGCTCTCGCGCAGGTGATTGAACTGCTCCTCGATGTCCGGGGGCAGGGGAGGACGTTCCACCGGGGGCTGACTGCGCCGGGTCAGGGGCGTGAGGATCAGTGGGTCGGGGGGACCGTGCGGTTCCGTTCCCTCTTGGTTTTCCGCCATGGTAGACGGGTCTCTTAATAGAAAGCGGCTCGTTTGTAAAGACCGGGCCGTGCTTCGGCGCCGTTGGCGGGAGCGCGCCTTTTTTCTGACTTCGGGCTTCCGGCGGTCGGCTTTATGCCTTTTACTGCGCAGGGAAATGAGCGCACCACCCACCAAGCTGCTAGAGGCCGGCCTCGATAAGATCGACCAGGATTTGGTTTTTCTGATGGAATGCCTGCGGGAAGTGCTCGTCGGCTTGGGGGAGGAACCCCTGGCCCGTTTCGTGCCCTGGATTCGTCCTGAGGACGATCCGTCCGCCCACCCCGATGCCCGGAGCCGCCAGGAGACCCTGCCCGCGCGTCTGGGTCAGGTCTACGCCACGGCGTTCCAACTGCTCAATCTCATCGAGGAAAACGTGTCCGCCCATGTGCGCCGGGAACGCGAAACCGTCGCCGGACCCGCGTCGGAACCCGGTCTCTGGGGCGCGAACCTCGTCCGTTTGCAGCACGCGGGACTGACCGCCGCGCGGATCGCCGCCGGGCTGGGGGGCATCGTGGTCGAGCCCGTGCTCACCGCGCACCCGACCGAGGCCAAACGCCCGACCGCGCTCGAGCAGCACCGCCGCCTTTTTCACCTGCTGCAAAACCGCGAGGACCCTCGCCAGACCCCCTCGGAATTGGCCGATGGCCGCGAGGAAATCAAAGTCACGCTCGAACGCCTCTGGCGCACCGGCGAAATCCTCCTGCGCAAGCCCGAGGTCGCCGCCGAACGGCGCAACCTGATGTTTTACTTCACGGAGGTTTTCCCCCGCGCCCTGCCGGAACTGGACCGGCGGCTGCAACAGGCCTGGATCGACACCGGGTTTGATCCCGCGCTGCTCGGCGACGGACGCACCCTGCCGCGCCTCCAGTTCGGCACCTGGGTGGGCGGCGACCGCGACGGCCATCCGCTCGTCACGGCGGACACCACCCGCGAAACCCTCGCCGAGCTGCGCGCGGGCAGTCTGCTCGTGCTGACCCGCCAGCTCACCCATCTGGCGAGCCGCCTGTGTTTATCGCAGCACGTCCAGACGCCGCCCGCGTCGTTTTCGTCGCGGCTGGAGCGTCTCATGCACGAGGCGGGCGACCGCGCGCAGGCCGTCCTCCGTGATGCGCCCGAGGAACCCTGGAAACGCTACGTGCGCCTGCTGTTGCTCAAGCTGCCCGCCGCCGGGGACGTGCCCCAGGCTCGCAGGGTGTACGCGCGCGCCACCGAACTCACCGCCGATCTGGAATCGCTTTACGCGTCGCTCGTCGAGGTCGGCGCCGGGCGCATCGCCGCCCGTGACGTGATGCCGGTCATCCGCGCCGTGGACGCCTTCGGCTTCCACCTCGCCACGCTCGACATCCGCCAGAATTCCCGTTTTCACGACAAGGCGCTCGGGCAGTTGATGACGCTCGCCGGTCATCCCGGAGAAGCGTTCGCCGGTTGGGACGAAGCGCGGCGGTTGCAGTTCATCGAGGCGGAACTGCTCTCTTCGCGCCCTTTTGCTCATTCCGGCGCGTCCGCCGGGCCGGAAGCCGACGCCGTCCTTTCCTGCTACCGCCTGCTCGTGGCGCAGCACGACACGCACGGCCCGGGCGGGCTGGGCGCGCTGATCGTCAGCATGACCCGCCAACTCAGCGACCTGCTCGTCGTTTACCTGCTCGCCCGGGAAGCCGGTCTGGCGTTGAGCACACCGGACGGACTGGTCTGCCGTTTGCCGGTGACACCGCTTTTCGAGACCGCCGAGGACCTCGAAGGCGCGCCCGCCATCATGCGCGCTTTCCTGGCGCACCCGGTGACGCAACGCAGCCTGCGCGCCCCCGGCACGCCGCCGGTCCAGCAGGTCATGATCGGCTACAGCGACAGCAACAAGGAAAGCGGCATCCTGGCGAGCCAGTGGGCCTTGCACGGGGCGCAATCCGCGTTGACGGCCATCGGGCACGACGCCGGGGTGCGCATCCGGTTCTTCCACGGGCGCGGCGGCACGATCAGCCGGGGAGCCGGGCCGACGCACCGTTTTCTCGATGCGTTGCCGCCGGGCAGCGTCAGCGGGGATCTCCGCCTGACCGAACAGGGCGAGACCATCGCGCAAAAGTACGCCAACGGCACGACGGCCGGCTTCAACCTCGAACTCCTTTTGGCGGGCACGGCGGGCACGTCGTTGCGCCCGGCGGTCGCGTCACCCCTGGCCGCGCGGATGGAACCGGCGGTCAACATGCTCGTGGCGGCCAGCCGCGAGGTGTACGAGGGGTTGCTCCGGGAGCCGGACTTCATGGAGTTCTACAGTCAGGCGACACCCATCGACGCCCTGGAACAGAGTTCCATCGGCTCGCGCCCCTCGCGCCGCACCGGCCAGCGCACCCTGGCGGACCTGCGCGCGATTCCCTGGGTGTTCAGTTGGAATCAAGCGCGCTTTTATTTGCCCGGCTGGTACGGCGTCGGCAGCGCGCTCAGCCGGTTGCGTGACCACGACGCCAGGGCGTTCGGCGATTTGAAAGAATGCCTGAACGGTGGTTGGCCTTTCCTGCGCTACGTGCTGATGAACGTGGAAACCAACCTCGCCAGCGCGGACCGCGAGATCATGTCACACTATGCCGGGTTGGTCTTGAACGAATCGGTGCGGGCCGCCTTCCTCACGCGGATCATAGACGAGTTCGAGCGGACCTACACCCTGCTCACCGAGTGTTTCGGACGCTCCACGATGGACCGACGGCCCCGCGCCGCGAAAACCCTCCGCCTCCGTGCCGACGCCCTCCGGGTGCTCCACGAACAGCAGATCGACCTCTTGAGCCGTTGGCGCGCGGGTCAGCAAGCGGGTGATGAAGCCGCCACGAAGCAAATGCTCCCCGAGTTGATGCTCTCGATCAACGCCATCGCCAGCGGTCTGCGGACCACCGGCTAGGAACTCTGATCGCATTTTCCCTCGTTCCCAAGTTGTACTTGGGAACGCACTGGTCCGGGCAGTTGCCCTGCCTCTGCCGGGCGGACCGGACGAAGGACAACTTCGCAGACAAGGGCATTCCCAAGTACAACTTGGGAACGAGGGAACGAGGGAAACGCGGATGCTTGAAGGCCGTTAGTACCGTGGCGGCGCACCCCACTCCTCGCCGCGCTCGGGAGCGTCCGCCACGGGAGCCGTGCCCAGCGAGCCGGTGGTCTCCGGGTGGCTGGGCATCCGGGTGGGCCGCGCCTGGTCCAGGTCGGTCGGATGAATCCACCCCCGGCCATAGAATTCACGGTCGTCGGGGCTCATCTCGGAGCACCCGCCAACCACCGACAGGGACAACACCACCAGCAGGAAGAGAAGCGCGCGTTTCATCGGAGGGAAAGAACCCGCCCAGCATCCCGCAGAATCCCCGGCGAAGCAAGGCGCAACCCCGCCGAGCAGACCGCCCCGTTTTCTGGTATCTTCCATCCTCGGATGGATCATCCCCCCCTGACCCTCGCCCAGCCGCTCGCCGAAGTGCCCGGCCTCGGTCCGGTGCGCCTCAAGGCTCTGGAGCGTCTCGGCCTGTCCACCGTCAACGACCTCCTCACCCACTACCCCCGCCGCTACGAGGACCGCCGCCACTTCGAGCATTTTCCAAACGCCGCCACCGACACCCCGGTCTGCGTCTGCGGGGTCGTCGTTTCCACGGCTGCCAAACGCCTGGGCGGACGCCGCCAGATGTTCGAGGCCACCCTCCAGGAAGTCGAACGCCACGCGCTCAGTTCGCTGCTGACGATCCGCTGGTTCAACGCCTGGTACGTTCAGAAGCTCTTCGCCGCCGGGCAGCGCGTGGTCATCTATGGCAAGCCCAAGGCCAAGGGCGCGCAGATGTTCATCGACCACCCGGAATTCGAGATCATCGAGCACGAGGACGACGAGGAAGGCCTCATCCACCTCAAGCGCATCACGCCGATCCACGCCACGACCGAGGGTCTCAGCCAGCGAGCCCTGCGCACGCTCATCTACCGCGTGCTGCAAGCGGCCGACCTCCGCGACGTGGAGACCCCGCTGCCCGCCGGGATGGACCCGCTCACCCGCGCCGATGCCCTGCGCGCCATCCATTTCCCCGAGGACGACCACCAGCGGGAAAAAGCCCGGCGGCATCTGGTCCTGAGCGAATTCTTCGGTTTGCAAATGCTGGTCAACGCCCGGCGGACCCGCACGATTTCGCGGCCCGGCGAGTCCCACTGCGGTCCCGGTAAGCTCCTCGACCGTTTCCACGATTCGCTGCCCTTCGCGCTGACCGGCGCACAGTGGCGTTGCCTCGGTGAAATCCGGGGGGACCTCGCCGCCGCCCGGCCGATGAACCGCCTGCTGCAAGGCGACGTGGGCGCGGGCAAGACGCTGGTCGCGCTGTCGGCGATGTTGCTGGCGGTCGAGGCCGGGTTCCAGGCGGTGCTCATGGCCCCGACGCAAATCCTCGCGGAGCAGCATTACCTCGTCTTCAAGCGTTGGCTGGAGCCGTTGGGGTTGCGGCTGGCCTTGCGCACCGGGTCCCGGCGGGAGGAGTCCACCCGCGAGACCGACCTGTTCCAAGCGTCCGACCCTCTAGCCGAACCGGCGGACCTCCAGCACACCCAGCACGCCGATGGCCAACCCGATATCGTCATCGGCACCCACGCCCTGTTGTTCGACAAAAATCCGCCGCCGCGCCTGGGGCTGGTCGTGATCGACGAACAACATAAGTTCGGCGTGCTCCAACGCGCCGCGCTGTCCGCCGGGCGACCGGTCGCGCCGGATATCCTGGTGATGACCGCCACGCCGATTCCGCGCACGCTGGCGATCACGGTCTACGGGGACCTGGACGTTTCGCTGTTGGATGAACTGCCCGCCAACCGGGGCAAGATCATCACCAGGGTCCGGCCCGACAGCAAGCTGCACGAGGCGGGGCAGTTCATCCTCGCGCAACTCGCCGCCGGACGGCAGGCGTACCTCGTGTATCCGCTGATCGAAGACAGCGAGAAGCTCACGGCCAAAGCGGCGACGGTGCGCTTCGAGCATTGGAAAGAGGTGCTGGCGCCGTACCGGGTCGAATTGCTGCACGGCAAGATGCGCCCGGAGGAAAAGGACGGCGTGATGCGGCGGTTCCGCGACGGGGAGGCGCACGCGCTGGTGTCCACGACGGTCATCGAGGTGGGCATCGACGTGAAAAACGCGAACCTCATGCTCATCGAAAACGCCGAGCGGTTCGGGCTGGCGCAACTCCACCAGTTGCGCGGGCGCATCGGGCGCGGCGAGCACAAGAGCTATTGCCTGCTGATGACCGACGCGCGGGCCAGCGTCGCGGCGGGCGAGAAATTACGGGTGCTCGAAGACAGCGGCGACGGGTTCGTCATCGCGGAGGCCGACATGAAACTGCGCGGCCCGGGCGACATCCTCGGCACGGCGCAGAGCGGGCTGCCGCCGCTCAAGCTGGGCGATTTGTTGCTCGACGGCGACCTGATGCGTCAGGCCCGGACGGCGGCGAAGGATCTATTCGAAGCCGACCCGACGTTGCGCCGTGAAGAGAACCGGCGGTTTCGCGTCTACATCACCGAAAGCAAAAAATTTAATCTGGTGCAAGTGAGCTGAAACGCGTCCGCCACGCCACCCGCGCCGAATCATCTTCCGTCCATGAAACGCTTCTTCAACTTCCTGCTCTTCGTGGCGCTGCTCTGCATCGCGGTCGGCTCCCTCCAGCTTTGGAAGGAACGGCGCGAGGGCTCGACGGGCCGCCTGACGCGCGGTTTGCAAGAATTTTTCCGCCCTGAAACCGGCCGCCGCCACCCGGAGAAATACACGCTGGCCGACGGACCGCGCATTGAACTCAAAGACGTGAACGTCCTCGCCGCCATGAGCCGTCAGCGAATCGCGCTGGCCCAGGCGGTGGTGCCGTCCGTCGTCAGCATCACGACCTCGCGCACCGTGCAGGTGCCCGAATACCAGAGCGACCCGTTCTACCAGTTTTTCAACCGCAACCGGCGCCAGAAGAATTCCGGCACCGAAAACCAGCTCGGTTCCGGGGCCATCGTCAGCAAGGAGGGCCACATCGTCACGAACAACCATGTGATCGAAGGCATGGACGAGATCGAGGTGAAACTCAGCGACGGACGCCGACGCGCGGCCCGCCTCATCGGCACGGACCCCGACACGGACATCGCCGTGCTCAAGATCGAGGACAAGAACGTGGTCCCGCTGCCGTTCGGTGACTCGGAGGCGGTGGAGGTCGGAGAGACGGTGATGGCGGTGGGCAATCCCTACGGGCTGGAGGAAAGCGTGACGCAGGGAATCATCAGCGCCAAGAACCGGGCGGGCAGCGAGAACACCAGCGACCTTTTCCAGATCGACGCGGCGATCAACCCCGGTAACAGCGGCGGACCGTTGGTCAACGTGCGCGGGGAACTGATCGGCATCAACGAGGCCATCTTTTCGCGCACGGGCGGCTGGCAAGGGGTGGGGTTCGCGGTGCCGTCGGCGACCGTGCGCCGGACAATGGACGGGATTCTGCGGACCGGGCGCATCATCCACGGCTACCTGGGCATCCAGCGCGCGCTGACCAGCGGTCCGGGCGTGCTGGTGGACAGCGTGGTCGCCGGTTCGCCCGCCGAGCAGGCCGCGATCCAGCCGGGCGACACGATCCGCAAGTTCAACGGCAAACCGGTCGGTGATTTCGACGATCTGCGCCGCTCGGTGGCCGAGGTGGAAGTGGACGCCACCGTGCCGGTCGAGTTGCTGCGCGGGGGCAAACCCGTTTCCGTCCAGGCGCGGATCGCCGAGCGTCCGCCGCAGCAGGCGCAGCTTTCGCAGGTGCCCCATTTGCCGCCGGGCCATCCGCCCATCGGCCCGCGCGGCGGGGGCGGCCTCACGCCCGGCGGGACCGGGGTCCTGAGCGCCGTCCAGGTGCGCGAGATTTCGCCGACGGACCTGCGGCTGCTCGATCTGCCGCCAGGGACGCGCGGGGTGGGGGTGGCAGGCGTCGAGCCGGGGTCGGTCGCGGCAGACAAACTGCAAGCGGGCGACATCATCGAATCGATCAACCAGCAACCGGCGGGAACCCTCGCCGACTACGCGAAATTGATCCGTGGCCTCCCGGCGGACGAGCCGGTGGTCCTGGGCGTCCTGCGCAAGCGCACGCGGACCCTGGTCGTCATCACCCCGGGCTGAAAATGGCGGCCATCGTGCCGGGGCGACTTTCTGCTTGGACAGCGCGGGGCGGAGCGTGCATCGTCGGGGTCAATGAATCGCTTCAGCGTGGCACCGCTCTCAGGGATGACCCGGCCGCTGGCGGCGGTGGCGGGTGGTCGGCAAATGCCGGACCTCGTCATCACCGGCGCGCGGGTGCTCTCGACCTATTCCGAACGCATCCTGCCCGGCCGGGAAATTTGGATTCACCAGGGGCGCATCGCCGCCGTCAAACCCGCCGGGGAATGCCGGGCCGCCGGGGTGCGGATTTACGACGCGCAAGGCGGGATCATCGCGCCCGGCCTCGTGGACCCGCACCTGCACATCGAAAGCAGCATGATGACCGCCTGCGCCTACGCCGAGGCCGCGCTGCTCAACGGCACCACCACCATTTTCTGCGACAGCCACGAGATCGGCAACGTGCTGGGCGCGGCGGGGATTGAGATGATGCTCGCTGACGCGCGGCAGGCTCCGCTGTCGATTTTTCTGACGGTTCCCAGCACCGTGCCCGCCACGTCTCCCGCCCTCGAAACGGCGGGCGGCGACCTGACGGCGGACGCTATCGGCTCGCTCTTCGACCGCTGGCCCGAGGCGGTGGCGCTGGGCGAAAAGATGGACTTCGTGCAGGTGGCCCAAGGCGACGAGCGCAGCCATGCTATCCTCGCCGCCGCGCTCTCGCGGGGCCGTCCCGTTTGCGGGCACGTCTACGGGCGCGAATTCGTGGCGGCCTACGCGGCCAGCGGGGTGACCGATACCCACGAGGCCATCGACCGTGAAATCGCCAACGACTTGCTCGAAGCCGGTCTCTGGATTTTCCTGCGCGGCGGCCCGCCGACGACCCCCTGGCACAGCTTGCCGCAGGCGATCCGCGCCCTGACGGAACTCGGGTCGAACCCCAAGCGGGTCTGCGTCTGCACGGACGACCGCGACGCCGACGACCTTTTCGCGTTCGGCCTGGACTGGGTGGTCAGCCAGGCGATGGCGGCGGGTCTGCGGCCCGAAGCGGCGTGGAGTCTCGGTTCACTCCATCCCGCCACGCGCTACGGCATGGACGGCGAGATCGGCGGGCTGGGCGGCGGACGGCGCGCGGACCTCGTGCTGCTCGACGACGATTTCGACGTGTGCAACACTTGGTACGGCGGCGAGTTGGTCGTGGACCGTCGCAAGCCGACCCCCGTGCTCGAAGCCGCGCTCGCCCGGCCCTACCGCTACCCGGCGTCTGCGTACCGGACGGTCCACTGCGCCGAAAAACTGTCGCTGCTCCCGCCGATGCCGCCCGGCCCTTGCGTGGCGAACGTCATCCGCACGGCGCTGCCGGGGATCATCGCTTACCACGACCGGATCGAGATCGACCCGCCCTGTCACCCTGAAGAGTGGCCTGCCGCGCTCGTGATGGACGGACTCTGTTTCGTGGCCGTCGTCGAGCGGCACGGGAAATCCGGCGAGGTGGCGCACGGTCTCTTGAAGGATTTCGGCCTGACCGATGGCGCGGTGGCCAGCAGCGTCGGGCACGATTCGCACAATCTCATCGTCGCCGGGACGAACGAGCGCGACATGCAGGTGGCCATCGCGGCGATCCGGGCTACCCAGGGTGGGGTCTGCGTCGTGGAGCACGGGGCCGTCAGCGTCATGGTCGAGCTGCCGATTGCCGGTCTGCTCTCCGACAAGCGTGCTGCCGCGGTGGCCGAGGAAACCACCGAACTGAAAAAGGCGTGGAAACGGATGGGCTGCACACTGCCGTACATGGGTTTCAATTTGTTGCCGCTCTCGGTCATCCCAGAAATCCGGCTGACGGATAAAGGGCTGGTCCTGGTGCCGGAGATGCGGATCGTGCCGCTTTTTGAACTGAAATGATGAAAAAACGACGCTTCATTTCGACCCTTGCCGCGATGGCCTGCTGGCTCGGGTCGTTCGCAACCGCTCCGGCGCAGACTCCCGCCCAGACGCCGACGGCAGTGCCCGACAGTCCTCTGGTCGCCGGTTCGTCGGGGAAGACCATTTTCCAGGACGAATCCACGAAGACCGGCCCGGAATACATCGCGGTGATGGCCTCATTCCCCGAAGAACTCACGGCCATCGAAGCCGTCATGGTGCCGGACAAGCACAGGCTCGAATCGACGCGCATCAAAGGCATCGAGTTCGAGGCGGCCGAGGTGGACGGGCGTCGTTACCTGTTCTTCCTGACGGGTATGAGTCTGGTCAACGCGTCCATGAACACGCAGTTCGTGCTCGACCATTTTAACATCCGCGCCGTATTTTTTACGGGGATCGCGGGTGGGATCAATCCGGCTTACAGCCCGGGCGATGTGGTCATCCCTGCCAACTGGCATTACCACTCGGAGGCCGCGTACTTCAACGAGGCTGCCCCCGGCCAGTTCGCGCTCGCCGGGTATTTCCGCCAAAAGTATAAAAACTTCGGCATGATCTTCCCGGACGAGGTCACGGTGATCCGCGAGGGGATGCCCAGGTGGGAACAGGTCCCCGCCTTCCCGGCCGACCCGGCCTTGCTCGCCGCCGCGAAAAAAGCGACCGACGCCATGCCGCCGCTGAAGGCGGGCGAGCGTGTCTGCAAGGTGAACTACGGTGGCGACGGGGTCTCGGGCACGGTGTTCTGCGACAACGCCGAATACCGTAAATGGGTCTTCGAGGTCTGGAAGGCCGACTGCCTGGACATGGAATCGACCGCCATCGCGCAGGTCTGCTGGGAGAACAAAAAGCCGTGCCTGATCGTGCGTGGACTGAGCGACCTGGCCGGTGGACAAGCTGGCGCGAACCAGATGGACGAGTACCTCAAAGCCGCCGCCGACCATTCGGCGACCGTGCTCGTGAAGATTTTGCAAAGTCTCGATTCGCTCCCCGTCGCGCCGACGCCTGCCGCCTATTAAAGTGAACGTCGAGACGGTGCTCGCGCCAGCGGAAATCGCGCGTTTGCCCGGGCGTGACCTGAGCCGCGCGACCTGCGTGGTTTTTGATGTGCTGCGCGCGACTTCGACGATTCTGACCGCGCTGTTCAACGGCGCGCGCCGCGTCTACCCGGTCTCGACCATCGAAGAAGCACTCGTCTTGCGTGCTGCCCGCTTGCCGCTGGCCCTGCTCGGCGGGGAACGGGAAGGCAGGCGCATCGAAGGCTTCGACCTGGGCAACTCGCCCCGGGAATACACCCCGGAGGCAGTCGCCGGGCGCGACATCATCACGACCACCACCAACGGCACGGTGGCGTTGCGGGCCTGCGAGGCAGCGCGAACGGTGCATGCTGGCGCGTTCTTGAACTTGCGCGCCCTGGCAAACCGGTTGGTCGCCGACCGGGCGCAAGCGGAGCATGTCGTGCTCGTTTGCGCCGGGACCGGCGACCGTTTCGCCCTCGAAGACGGACTGGCGGCAGGCGCGCTGTTGGCCCTGCTCGGATCGCGCAACGACGCTCCCCGCCAGCGGGTGAGCACTCTGGCAATGGACGATGCTTCCGCCGCCATGCTCGCCCTCTACAAACGCTGCCGCCGCCGTCCGTTGGCCGCGCTGCAAGCTTCGGAAAACGGTCGGCGTCTGCGGCAAATCGGGCTGGATGGCGATATCGAATGGTGCGCCCGGGAATCGCCGCTAGACCGGGTCGCTCTGCTGCGTGCAGGCGCGCTGGAAGGTGAAGAAGCGGGACCAGCCTGAAGGGAGAAAAAGGTGTCGCTGCGGGGTCGGAACTTTTCGCGGTTCCGGTCGAAATGGTCGCGCGGGCGAACATTTTGCGTTAGAGTGGGCCCGGCATGTCGTCGAAGCGTAAACAGGTGGCTCTGGCCGTGGCAGGCTCGGTGGGCATCCATCTTTTCGTGCTGTTTGCCTGGGCGTTTACGGTCCAGTGGTTTCCCGCGGCGCAGGCGGCGTCCAGTCCGCCGCCGCAGGAAATCAAGTTGCAGGTCGTCGACGAAAAACTCGATGTGCCCCCGCCGCCCGAGCCGGAACCTTTGCCGAAGGCAACCCCCTTCCGGCCCATGACGATCAACGGCGCAGAGAATCCTTCCGAACCCGGGCAGCCACCGAAGAACGCCGCGTTCCAGTCCGACCGGGACTCCGAAGCCGCCAGCGAACTTCCTGCCTCCGGCGACAAACCGTTGCCCACCCAGACCGGTCGGCGGGTGCCGAGTTTCACCTTCGATCCCCATCCGCCGACTCCCGGCGACGACGGAAGCTCCACCGGCCAAAACGTCGCGGAAAACATGCCCCCTCCGGTGCTTGCCACCGTGCCGCCCCCTCCGCGTCCGATCTCCACGCCGCCCCCGGCGCCGACCGCTCCGCCCGCTGCTTCCGTCCCGGCGGACCCGCGCGATCTGGCGATGGTCACGCCGCGGTCGATCCCGTCCACCCCGGCGGACCCCGATCCCAATCCCTACGACCCGTCGATCCGGCCTCCCGCCAACATGACGGAGCCGCCCCGCCCCACGCCGGTGCCGCGCCGGGGCGGCGGCTATCGTCCGTTGCAGGAGCGCACGGAGAGTGCTGGCGGCGTCGAAAAGACCGGCCCCTCCGGGGTGGCCTCGGAGGCAACGCCGTCCGGTCGATACACCGCTTCCGTCCTCCAGGCCATCAAACGGCGCTGGTACCAGTATTTCGACGCCCGGGCGGATGTCGTTTCTCTGGGAAGCGTCAGAATCCACTTCGCCGTGGACCGCGACGGCAAGATCCGCAATCCTCGCGTGGTGTCCAACACGGCCAACGAAGCCCTGGCGGCCGTCTCGTTGCGCGCTTTGACGGACGCCCTCATTCCTCCCATGCCGGACGAGGTGGCGGCCTCCACCAACGGCGCACAACTGCCCATCGACATCTATTTCAATTCGGAAGCTCCCGCCTTTTGACGCTTCCTTTTTCTCCCGTTGCAGTTTTGCCCATCCGGTTGAACCGTTAGCCATCCCGCCTGCCGATGTTTTCTCCTTCCTTTTTGTTGCTCGCCGCTTCCCCGCTCGACACCATCACCCAGTTCTTTCGGAACGGCGGCTGGTTCATGATTCCGCTGGCGATTTGTTCGCTGGTCGCGGTCACCCTGGTCATCCTGCGCTTCGTTGCCCTGCGGCGCGAGAGTGTCCTGCCGGCGGTGGTCGAACACGAGATCGAGCGGTTTCAGCCCGGCGGCAGCGCCGAACAGCTTTCGCGTCTCGTGGGCGATGATCCGGCGGCGCTTTCCACGCTGACCCGGGTGGCGCTGGGCCATTTGCGAGTGCCGCGCGCCGAGAACACCGAAGCGGTGCAGACCGCCGCGCGCCGCGAAATCATGCGTCTGGAAAGCGGGCTGGCCGTCCTGGAACTGATCGTCGGCATCTCGCCGCTGCTCGGTTTGCTCGGCGCGATTTCCGGTCTGGTCAACGTTTTCTCCAACCTGGGCGCGACCAAGGTTGGCCAGGACACCGCCGGGGTCGCGCTCGGCATCGCCGAAGCCCTCAACACGACGATCTTCGGCTTGGCCATCGCCATTCCGACGCTGATCGCGTACACCTATTTTGCCAAGCGCGTGGAGGTCATGGCCGTCGAAATGGAGTCGCTGATGGCCGATCTCCTTTCCAAGTGTTACTACCAGCGCGCCAGCCGTCCGCCGAAGCCGCCGACCGCGCCCGGATTGGCGGACCACGAACCGGCGGGGTCGCCCTCCCTCGCGGCAACCGCCGCCTACGTGCCGCAAACCCGGCGCATCGCCTCCGCCCCGGTGACGCAACCGATCTCGGAGCCGGAATCGGGCATCGAGCCCGCCTGAAGGCCACCGTCCACCGCCCATGAAGTTCTACACGCGCAGACGGGTCTCGCCGGTGATCACCATCGTGTCGCTGGTCGATATCTTGACGATGGTGCTGATGTTTTTCGTCTACACGACCACTTTCAAGACGGCGCAGGAACAGGTCAAAATCGTGCTGCCGACCGTGGGCAGCAGCGGCGCGGCGACCTCGGAAACCGCGCCGGTCATCCTGGCCGTCACGAAGGCCGGGGAGGTCTTCCTCGACAACAAACCCATCGAACTGGGGGCGTTGGGCGACGCCGTCAAGAAACTGGCGACGGACAACCGCGCGCTCCAGATGAAGGCCGACACCGACGCCAATTTCGGGCGGGTCATGGAAGTGCTCGACCAGTTGAAATCGGCGGGCGTGGCCAACGTCTCGACCTTGACGCAACAAAAAAAATAGCGTGGGAAACCCCTTTTTACCGGAATGATTTTGGAAATCGTGAAATACGGCGACCCGGTCTTGCAGACCAAAGGACGGCGCGTTGAGCGGGTGGACGACTCGATCCGGCAGTTGGCGCAGGACATGACCGAGACGATGTACGCCGCGCGGGGCCTCGGTCTGGCCGCCCAACAAATCGGCGTCGCGCTCCAGATGACCGTGGTGGACGTGGCGCAGATCCAGGAGGACCGTCCGAGCACCATGAAGGTGAAGGGCGAAATCGTCGATCTTGCCGCCTGGATGCCGCTGGTCCTGCTCAATCCGAAGCTCGACCTGAAGCCCGAGAAAGACGTGGCCAGCGAAGGGTGCCTGAGTTTTCCCGAGATTCACGGCGATGTCCCCCGCGCCACGACCATCAAAGTGCAGGCCGACCTGCTCGACGGCAGTCCACTGGAGTTCGAGGCGACGGGGATGCTCGCCCGCGCGATCCAGCACGAGGTCGATCATCTGCACGGCATCCTGTTCACCTCGCGGATGAGTTCGGCGGCCAAGGCCGGGCTTTCGGGCCGCCTCAAGCGGTTGCACAGGGAGGGAGCGGAAAATCCTTCCCAGGGCAAGCCACGGGTGGCGAGGCGTCAGCCGGTCAAGCCGACCCCTGCGGCGGTTGAGCAGACGGACTGAGCTTCGGCTTCAGTCCCGGACCCGCCGGACGAGTTCGTCCAGGTTGAACGTCCGCCGCGCGCCGGTTTTCACGTCCCGGAAGACGAATGCGTACCAACCGGGCATCCGCTCGACTAGGTATCGTGCGCCGCCGATGCGTAACGGTTGGTGGGCAATGACGCGCTGGATCACCCGTTCATAGGCAGACCGGGGCAGGGGCCGGGCACGACGGCGCCCCCAGTCGATCTGGCGGCCCACGTCGTCGTAAGCCGCCGGGCGCTCCGGGAAATCCAGCAGCGAGCGGGCGGTGCCTGCGAGCACCTCGCGCAGATGCACGAACGTCGCCCGGTCGGCGTAGCGCCGCACGCTGCGGCGAAAAACCGCGAGCGTCTCGCAGGCGATCTGCCGCAGGCTGGCCTGCCGTCCGTCCGCCAGTCGCCAGTCGCGCTGGTTGGGATCGGCGCAAAACGGGTTGCGCTCGAAATCGTCGGCGTGTGCCCGCCAGCCTTTGCGGGAGCTGTGTTTGCTGGGGCGGAATCCGGCCACGAGCGGCACGCCGCGATCCGTGAGCGCAGACGGAGAGAGACGATCCTCCGGCCAGGACGCCGCTTCCGAAATCACGCCCGCCAAGAAAGCGACGGTCGCGTTCATCAACGGAAGATCGGGCGTGAAATCGGCGGTGATTTCGATTCGTCCCGCCCGTGGACGCACCCCGACCGCCGTGCTGCGGCGGTTCGCCGCGAGGAGCATCACCGGCACCGGCAGCACGTCGCACAGCAGCCGCGCCAGCTTGCGCAATTGGCCGCCGTCCATCCCGGTCGCGGGCAGCGAGAAATTGTAATGGGCGCTGAACCCCCGCAGGTCGAGGGTCTGTCCGCGCCGGGTCTCCCAGCCGTCGAGTTGCCTCCGCACGAACGCGATTTGCTCCCACAGCGAGCGCACCGCCCGGGCGCAGCCGTGGGGCGCTTCCATTTCGATCAGCGCGGTGGCGACCTCCACGACTCCCGTGTCGAAATAGAGCGCGCCTCCCGTCGGCAAATGGCACGAACGGCCGGTGCGCGGCACGATGCGCCCTGCGGCGTGGCGCAACAGTTCCGCCGGATGCCCGAACGTTTCTTCGGGCCGCTGCTCCACCCCGTCCACCAGCAGCGAAAACTCCGCTTCCAGTCCCATGACGGCCTGACGCGGCACCCGCCTCGCCGTCGAAGCGGACGAGCGCGAAGATAAATCTGCTGGTTTGCGGGGTGTCACGCGCGGCGGGGGACAGACTACGGGCTGGTTATGTACCGTGAACCGGCGCAAATTTCAACCGGCCACCGACTCGTCGCACCCGCCCGGAACCAACTGCACGTAGCCCAAATCGAGGTGCAGATGGTCGTCGGTTTCGCCCGTCTGGTGTCCGTAGGGCAGCACGTTGAGTTCCGGGGCGAGATCGCGCGCGATGCCGGCGTATTTTTCGATGGCGGATTGGCTATTCAGCCAGGTGTCGCCGATCCGGTAAACGTCCGCCGCCGCCGCCCAGTTGTGCGGCCCGGCAATCGACGACAGCCGGTGCGCGGGCGACCGGTAACCGCCGTTGGCCGCGATGTAAACCGGCGCGCCTGCCCGGGCGCGGAAATCTTCGAGAATCCGCGCGAGCAGGCTGACCGCGCACGGGACGTAGTGCGGAAAGTCCTCCAGCAAACGCGGCGCCTCCCGGCAATCGACGACGAGCAACTCACTGAGCCGGACGTGCGGCGTCAAGGACAACTCCCTGGCCTGCGACCAACTCCGTATCTCGTAAAAAAAGCGGGGCAACCGGTGGACGCGGCCCGACCGATCCGCGACGGCCTCATCGGGCCGCAGGAGCGCACGCCGGTCGTCGGACAGTTTCAGGCCGTCGATGACGGGCAGATCGCGGGCGGTGTTCATCCGACGGGCAGAGAAGCAGGTAACGTGTTCAGGAATCCGTAGATCGCCGCCGAAATTGCGGCGACGGTCTTCTGCCGCGTCCCGGCGGAACCCGCGCCGGGGTACTCGGTCAACACGACCAGCACATACGGCGCGCGTCCGGGCAGGAAGATCATCCCGGCGTCGTGGCAAACGGTGGAAATTTCGCCGGTCTTGTGCGCCACGCGTGCTTTCGCGGCGTCGGGCAAACCGGCGGGGATCATCCCGTTGAACCGCTGCTGGAACAGGATGTCGAACATCCGGTCGCGGTTTTCGGGCGTGAGGATTTTCGCCTCGTGGACCCGCCGGAAGAACGTCAGCAGCCCTTCCGCCGTCACCTGGTTGTTCAGTCCTTTGGCGAAGGCCGCCTCGTCCTCCACTCCCCGCACGCAACGCAACGTTTCCAGGCCCGCCGCCGCCAGTGTTTCCGTCACGAACGGAACCTCCAGATAATCCAGCAACAGGTTCGTCGCCAGATTGCTGCTGCGCGCGATCATCGTCTCGGCCAGACCCGGCAGGCTGGCGGTCCGTCCCACCGACCGGTAAAGCTCGGGGTCGCCGTCGCGGTCCGCCTGGAGGAAGAACGGCAACCCGTCGCCCTGGCTGCGAAAACGGTTGCGGACGTGCAGGCGGTCGGTCAGCCGGACCCGGCCCACCTCGACCGCACGGAACAACGCCAGCAGAATCGCCAGCTTGATCGTGCTGGCCGCGTGAAAAACGCGTTCCGCCTGGAAGGAAAAACGCAGGTCGGCGGCGTAGTCATAGCACGCCACCGACAACGCCGAGACCCGCGCCTGCCGTCCGAGTTCGCGCAATTCGTCGAGCACCGGCAGACCGTTTTTTCGTGGTTCACCCATGGTTGGTCGTCTGCGCCGCGTTCCGGGCAAACACTGCGGCTACCCCCCGCGCGAAGCTTTCTTCCGGTGCGCCTGCGGGTCCGACCACCCCGGCGGCTTGTTTGGCGATCTCGTTGCCGCCGTCCATGGCCACCCCGAGTCCGGCCCACCGGAGCATCGGCGCATCGTTCTCGCCGTCGCCGAACGCGAGGGTCCCGGTCTGCGGCACGCCGTAGGAAGCCGCCACGGCCGCCAGCGCCTCGGCTTTGTTGGCCGCCGACGCGGAAAATTCCAGGTTTTCCGCGTCGGTGGAAATGATCTGCAACCTGCCCCGGTAGTCTTTTTCGAGACGCTGCCGCTCCGGTTTGAGCGCGCCGGGTTCACCGTACCAGACGATTTTCAGCGCGGCTTCACCTTGGAGGGCGGTCAGGTCGCCATCGTAAAGCTCGGCCTTCTCACCGACGCGCGATTCGTAGAGGTCGGTCCAGCGGTTGCGGACGCCGATGTAAAGATGGTCCCGATGGTAATAAATCACGGTGTATCCACCGGCCTGTCCACCGGACACCAGTTCCGCCGCCAGGTCCGCCGCCAACAAAACCTCGCGCACCGTTTCGCCGCTGTCGGGGTCCTTCACCAGCGCGCCCGCGCAGGAAATCATCAGTCCGTTCAACCCCAGTTCCCGGTGATAGCGGAGGCTGTTCTGGTGCCGCCGCCCCGAGGCCACGACAAACCGCGCCCCGCAACCCTGCATTCTCCGCACGGCGGCCTTGTTGACCTCGCCGATCTCTTTTTTCGGCCCGAGCAGCGTGCCGTCCAGGTCGCTGGCGACCAGCCGGTACGGGAAAGGAGCGTCGTCCATGCGCGCCCTTCATAGCATAAGAAACCGCCGGGAAATAGTGCTTTGCGTCCCGCCCGGCGGAAATCCTCCCTTGCAACCGCCGACCCCCGGCCTAACCTGTCGGCCCGCGGTGATTCGGAACCACGCCCGCGTTTCTCCCCCCACGTCTCATCCGATGGTCATGTCGTCTCAACCGGAGCTGAAAATCTTCACGGGCACGGCCCACCCCGAACTGGCGCGGCTGATCGCCGAATACATCGACATTCCGCTCGGCGAGGCCCAGGTCCGGGCGTTTCCCGACGGCGAAACCAGCGTGCGCATCCTCGAAAACATCCGGGGCCGTGATGTGTTCATCGTCCAGCCGACGTGCCCGCCGGTGAACCACAACCTGATGGAACTGCTCGTCCTGGTGGATGCCGCCCGCCGCGCCAGCGCCGCGCGCATCACCGCCGTGATGCCGTTTTTCGGCTACGCCCGGCAGGACCGCAAGGACCGTCCCCGGGTCCCCATCACGGCGAAGCTCGTCGCCAATCTCATTACCGCCGCCGGGGTCAACCGCGTGCTGGCCATGGACCTGCACGCCCAGCAGATCCAGGGGTTTTTCGACATCCCGGTCGATCATCTCTATGCCCTGCCGGTCATCGTCAAACACCTGCGCGGGCGCGACCTTTCCCCGCTGGTCGTCGTCTCGCCGGACGTGGGCGGCATCAAGGTCGCCGACGCCTATTCGCAAGCGTTGAAGGTCAATCTGGCCACCGTCGCCAAAAACCGCAAGAGCGACACGGAAGTGGACTCCGCCTACCTCATCGGCGAGGTGGAAGGCAAAAACGTCCTCCTCGTCGATGATCTCACGACGACCGCGGGCACGATCACCAGCGCCGCCCGGCTTTGCAAGGATCGCGGCGCCAAGTGCATTTACGCCGCCGTGACCCACGCGGTCCTCACCGACATGGCCGTCGAGCGGTTGCGCGACTCGGAAATCGTCGAACTCATCACCACCAACAGCATCCCGCCCCAGCACACGGACCTGGCGGATTGCCGCATGAACGTGCTCAACATCGCCGGGCTGCTCGGCGAGGGCATCAAGCGGATTCACGGCGACGAATCGGTCAGCGGACTGTTCAAAGTGGACAGCGAGGCATGACCGCTGCGCACGCGACGGACGGCCGCCCGGGATGCTTTTTCGCGGCCCGCGATTTGTGTGGTTGCATTTTGCAAAAGCTCCGCCATCTTCTGTCCCTTCCTTTTTCCTATGGCTATCCAACTCAAGATCAACGCGCAGCTTCGGACCGAGTCCGGCCGCAACGCCGTCAA
>CAXUGY010000027.1:0-51336 GCA_964250695.1 uncultured Chthoniobacterales bacterium
CGATGGTGAGCGTTTCGCGCACGTTGTGGTCGGTGATGACGATGCCCAGGTTGGCCTTCTCACGCAGGGAAAGGATGATCTGCTGCACCTCCGCCACGGCGATGGGATCGACGCCGCTGAACGGTTCGTCGAGCATCAGCAGGCTCGGGCTGGTGATGAGCGAGCGCGCGATGGTCAGACGGCGTTTCTCACCGCCCGAGAGCGTGAGCGCGATGTTGCGGGCGACGTGCGCGATGCCGAATTGTTCGAGCAACTCGTCACAACGCTCGCGCCGCTGCTTGCGGTTGAGCGGCAGCGTTTCGAGGATGGCGATCAGGTTCTGCTCGACGGTGAGCTTACGGAAGATGGATTCCTCTTGCGGCAGGTAACCCATCCCCAGCCGGGCGCGGCGAAACATGGGCAGGCGCGTCACGTCGTTGCCGTTGAAGTTGATGCGCCCCGCCGTGGGTGGCACCAGCCCGACGATCATGTAAAAACTCGTGGTCTTGCCCGCGCCGTTGGGACCGAGCAGGCCGACGATTTCGCCCCGGCGGACGTTGATGTCCACTTGGTTGACGACCGTGCGTTTGCCGTAAGTTTTGACGAGGCCCTCCGTGCGCAGGATGGGCTCGGCGTTCATGTCGATCACCGGGGCGAACTTCGGTTGCGAGCGGAACTCGGCGCGTGCAGCCACGGGAGCCTCGACGGTCAGCAGATTGGACGGAGTGCTCATGGCGGAAGCGTCAGTGTTGGGTGGTGCCACGGGCGGGCGAAGCGGCGGGCGCGGGTGGCTGGTTCGCGGCGCGCCCCCTGGCGCTGGGAGTCGAGGGACCCATCGGGATGTCCAGCGTGCCTCCCTTGCCGTGCTGGATCAGAACGGTTTTGCTCGGCCCTACCGTGTTCATGCTGCTGTCGCGGTGGATGGTCATGACCGTGCCCTGCGCGGTCGCGACGAGGCTGCTGCCGTTTTGTTCGAGGTTCGGCCAGTCCTTGAGCACCATGTCGCCGGTCTTGTTGTCGAACGTGCCGAGACCCCCCCGGCCAATGGAAAGCTTCTCTTCCTCGCCGGGCTTCGTGGCGGCCTTGCGCTGGATGATGATGACGTGCCCCTTGGCCACGGCGTGGTCGATCCCCCCACCCGGAGGCGCGGGAGTGGGCTCCTGGCCGGGAGCCGCCGGGGGCGCCGGTTTCAAGGGCGCCGGGGTGATCGCCGCGCCTGGGGTAGCCGCATCCGGGGCCGCGCCTTTGTTCAGGAAGACCGTCAGTTCGTCGCAGGCGAGTTCAAAACGCGGGTCCTTCACCCGGACGTTGCCGGTGAAAATGGCGATGCGGTCTTTGGAGTTGAACGAAGCGGACGTGGTGGCGTCGATGTCCGTCTCGGTCTGGCCGGTTTTTGACGGATCGTCATCCGTGGGCGGCGTGGTGTCCGGTGATTCGGTCGCCGGGCGAGAGGTCAAGGCAGGCGGCGTGGCGTCCGGGGTGGCGGGGGTGGCTACGGTGGTCCGCGAGCGCGCCGCCGGACGGCTGCGCGTGCCGGGCGACTGGGAATGCAGACTGGCTGGCAGCAACGTCAGGGACAGGCACAGCGTTGCCACCGCACCGAGCGATATTGAAAATCGGGTTCTATTCATTTAAGGAGCAGGCGTCGTCGGGATGACTCCGGCCACCTGCTTGAAATTGTGGATGACCATGTGAACGTGCCCTTGCAGTTCACCCGTGCGATCCACCGTGTTGAATTCCATCCGCTCGCCGGTCAGTTCAAAGTCTTGCGTGCGGATGATCACCGGATGATCGCTGCTGATCACGTTCGTTTTGAGATTGAAGATCGAGTCCGGCAACACGACATGGAAATCCTCTTTTCCGTCGGGATGGTAGAGGTCGATTTTGGTTTCATGCATCTCGACACGCTCGTTATCGAGGCGCGTGATTTTGGCAGCCATCATCTGAGAGAGGAGTTCGCCGGCCATCCCCAGTTGAGGAATCTTGGCGCCGTTGGCCGATTCACCTGGGGGCAGCGGAAACGAGAACTCTTTGGCCTTTTTGACGCGAGGCGGCTTCGGTGTGCTGTCCGCCGGGGCGTTTCGTTTGGCTCCACGCTTCGGAGCGTCGGTAGGAGCAGGACTGGAGGACTGCCCGGGCGTCGGCGTCGGAGTGTCCGCCGCCCAGGCCGGTTCGCCCTGGAGCAGCGACGCCACCGGAAGGCAGGTCAGCAAGAGGGCCAGCAGTCTAGTCGCGCGCGGCTTCATGAATTTTCTGTAATGTAGCGAGCAGTTTGGGCAGTTGTCGAAGGGGAATTTGGTTCGGGCCGTCGGAGAGCGCTTTGGCCGGGTCTTCGTGGACTTCCATGAACACCGCATCACAGCCGGTCGCCACGGCGGCGCGCGCCAGCACCGGAGCCAGTTCGCCGTCGCCGGAGGTGTGGTCGCCGCCCGCCCCGGGCCGCTGCACGGAATGGGTGGCGTCGAAGCACACCAGATAGCCCGCCTGCCGCATCCAGTAGAGCGAGCGCATGTCCGCGACGAGGTTCTGGTAACCGAAGCTTACCCCGCGCTCGGTGAAGAAGAATTTCGTGCTCCCCGCCGCCTGTAATTTTTCGGCGATGGGCCGGACATCCCACGGCGACAAAAACTGCCCTTTCTTGACGTTGACCACCCGGCCCGTCGCCGCCGCCGCCTGGATGAGATCCGTCTGCCGACACAGGAACGCCGGGATTTGCAACACGTCGATGAACTCCGCCGCGAGTTCCGCCTCCGCCGGGGAATGCACGTCGGTCGTGGTGGCCACCCCCAGCTCGCTCCCGACCGCCGCGAGCAATGCGCAACCCTCGCGCGCAGGCATCCCCCGGTACGAGCGGCCCGAGGTGCGGTTCGCCTTGTCGTAGGACGCCTTCAGAACCCAGGTCACTCCCCGCTCTTGGCAGATCGCCTTGATTTCCCGGGCGGTGTCGCGGAGGAATTTTTCCGATTCAATGACGCACGGCCCAAGGATAAAAAGCAGCGGCGCTCCCTCGTCGGACTTGCGGCGGTCGCCGTAGATCAACGAGGAGATGGTCTGGTTCGAGTCGGAGTTCAATCGCCATCCCCTCCCGGGAAACGCCTAAGCACCGCAAACAAAGGACCCCGGGATGGTTCTCCACTCGTTCTCCTCGTTTCTCGTTCCCAAGTTGCACTTGGGAATGCCCCTGTCTTGGAAGTTGTACTTCCTCGGTTTTGGGTCGTCCAAGCAGACGAAGTTCCACTTCGCAGACAAGGCATTCCCAAGTGCAACTTGGGAACGAGGAAACTTGGGAACCAGGAGAACGAGCAAACGAGGGTGATCATGCCGTCATCCTTTCTCGTGGATACTTAACTGCCGTAGCTCTTCGTAAAACGTTTCTTGTTTTCACGCGTGTCTTCCGACGCAGTCGAAGGAGGCACCGCCGTCTCGGAAGCGGGCGAGGCCACTGCCGCCGGAGGCGCGGGTTCGCTCGCTGCCTGCGACGGAGCATCAATCGGTTCCGATGCGCTCCCCCCGCCCTGCGAAACCTCGTAGTAAGCCATTTGCAGATTCGTCAGGGCGTTGCGCAGAACCTTGGTTTCGTCGGTGGAAAGGTTGCCGCGCGTTTTTTCGCCGATCATCGCCAGTTGGTCGATGAACATGCGGGCCAAGTCGAGGTTCACCTCGGGTTGCCCGCTCGACGGGTTGGGGATCAACCCGAGAAACAACGACGCGTTTTGTGCCTGCATCATCACGAATTCGATGAAACGAGCAGCGTTTTCGCCTGACTGAGTGGAGCTTTGGACTTCGGCCATAGAAAGGAATCGTTGGGCGGCTTTTCAGCTTTCAGTGACGCTGAGTTCGGTCGGCGGTTGGACGGTTTCGGGACGAACCACCACGGTGACGGACGGTTGCTCATGGAAATACCGGCGCGCAACCTCGCGTGCTTGCGCGAGGGTGACAGCTTCGAGCTGCGCCGCCATCTCTTTATAGTTGAGGTAACCCAACCCGTAGAGTTCGTCGAGGGCCGCAGAGTAGGCCAGACTCGCGTTGCTCTGGTAAGCGATGGCCTGTTTGCCGAGCAGTTTTTTCTTGGCGCGCACGAGTTCTTGTTCGGTCAGGCCATCGGCGGCGAGCTTGGCGATTTCCCCGGCGAAAGCCGCGCGGACCTGCTCCACCTTCAGCGGGTCGGTGCCCACGTAAAAGGTAAACATGCCGGGAGCCAGCCCGACCATCTGCGACGACCCGACGAAGTACGCCAAACCCAACTCCTCGCGGATACGGATGAAAAAGCGCGACCCCAGATCGCTGCTGGCTTCGTCGATCAGTTCCAGCGCGTAACGGTCCGGGCTGCCGACGGTCGTGCCGGGGTAGCCGATCATCAGGACGGCCTGCTCCTTCTGCTCGAATCTTTCGACGGCGCGCGATTCCGTCAACGCCGGGGCCGGAGGCGGGGTCCGCAAAGCGTCTTGACCGGCAGGCAGGTCGGCAAACAAGGCTTCGACACGGGCGCGCACGGTCTCGGCTTCGACGTTGCCGAAGACGGCCAGCACCGCGTTGTCGGCGACGAGGTGTTGCCGCCGGAAGGCTTCCAGGGCCGCGCGGTCGAGACGGGCCACGGATTCCGCCGAGCCGGAGGTGCGCAACGCGTAAGGATGCGAACCGAACATCTGCGCGCGCAGGAGGTTGCGCGCGACGCTGGTGAGGTGCTCGTCCTCCGCCTTGATGGCGGCAGCCTGGATGACCTTTTCCCGCTCGATCACCTCGGCGGGCAGACTCGGGTGGAGCAGCACGTCGGCCAGGATCTCCAAACCCAGGTTCAAATCCGGCTGCATCATCTCCATCGACACGCTGAAACTGTTGTTACCCGCCTCGCTGCCGATGCTGCCGCCCACCGATTCGACCTCCTCGGCGATCTGCTCGGCGGTGCGGGTGGTCGTCCCCTTGAGCAAGACGCGGGAAAACAGCTTGGTCAGACCATTGTCGGCGGCGGTTTCCGCGAGCAGGCCGCCCCGGAACACGGCATCCAGGTAGACCAGCGGCAGCCGGGAATCCTCGCGCACCAGCAGGCGCAGGCCGTTGGACAGCGTGAATTTTTGAATCTCCCCGGCCTGCCGGACGACCGTCGCCTCGGGGGTTGCCTGCTCGTTTTCCGGGTCCAGCGTGACGAGCGTCAGGTTGTCGTCGTGCAGATAGCGGCGGGCGACGTGGGCGATGTCCTCGGGCCGGACCCGTTGGACCGCGTCCAGGTAGTCGCGGGAGAAATCCAGGTTGCCCGTGAGCAGCCAGTTGGAACCCAGGTCGCTCGCCTGGCCGCGCATGGTCACGAGCGCGTTCATCTGGTTGCTCAGGATGACGCGCTTGGCCTTGGCGAGTTCGGGCGCGGAAATCCCGTCGCGGCTGATCTCGGCGATGATCTCCAGCGTGGCGGTTTCGGCGGCCTCGCGCTTGTCGGGGTCGGCGGTGACATCGACCCCGAACAGCCCCGGCTCCGCGGGCACGTAGGAAAACGCCGAGATGAAATGCGCGAGCCGTTTCTGTTCGCGCACCCGTTGGTAGAGACGCGAACTGCGCCCGTCGCCCAGCACGGTAGCCAGCACGTCGAGCGCGGGCACGTCGGGATGCGTGACGTTCGGGATGTGCCAGGACAAGGCCGAGCGCGAAAGCTCGGTCGGGAATTTTTTGTGCGACACGCGCCGCCCGAGCTGCGGCGGTTCGGCGGGCAGAAAAACCGGCGGCAGCGCGCGGCGCGGATGGGGCGCGAAGAACGTTTCCAGTTGCCCCAGCACGGCGGCGGCGTCCACGTCACCCACCACCACGAACACGATGTTGTTCGGGACGTAACGCGCCTTGTAATAAGCCATCACCTCGTCGCGGGTGAGCGCGTTGAACGTGTCCAGATGTCCGATGACCGGGTGCTGGTAGGGATGCTGGCGGTAAGCCGTGGTGAAAAGCTGCTGGCTGTTGACCCGGTCGGGATCGTCCGCCACCATGGCGAACTCGCGCCGGATGACTTCCTGCTCCTTGACGAATTCTTCGGCGGGGAGCGTCGAGTTCATGCAGGCGTCCGCCAGCAGGTCGATGGCCGTATGTAACCCTGCCTTGGGCACGTCAATCCAGTAGACCGTGCGGTCGAACGACGTGTAGGCGTTGATGTAGCCGCCCTCGTCCTGCACGCTCTGGGCAATGGCGTTGGTCGAACGGGTTTCCGTGCCCTTGAAGAGCATGTGTTCGAGCAGGTGCGACAGGCCCGCGCCAATGTGCTGGCCCTCGTGGATGCTGCCAGTGTTCACCCAGGCTTGCACGCTGGCGACCGGGGCGCTGCGGTCTTCCTGCACGAGCAAAATCAGACCGTTGGGCAGGACGTAGCGTCGCGCGGAAACGCGCGGAAACTGGATCGCCCCAGCCGGCTCGGCGGCCAAGGTCTTGTGGGGAGTGGTGGAAATCATGAGGTGGGACCACAATTTGCGACTTTCTGACCGGAAAGCAAACGCGGCCTCGCCCGGCCCGGGCAGGCGGTCAGGCCGGTTTGGAGGCCGACGGCAGGACGCGCCGGACTTTCGCCGGGGTCGCGGGCAGTTTTCCCGACGGACGAAACGGCTGGACGAACGCCTCGTCGAAACTGAACCCGCGCCGGAAGTCCTCGATGGTGTCGTGTTCGGACTTGCCGAATTCGCGCGCCTCGATCAGGTTGAAAACGATGGCGCCGAGGTCCTCGCAGGAACGCACGCGCCAGTGCTCGAACACCGTCGGGACCATCGGCCCGTATTGGTGCAGGGCGTACTGACGGATACCTTCGAGCAACTGCTGGCTGCTGACGTGGCATTCGCCCGGCGACGAGTGCGCCTTCTTTTTGAGTTGCTTGGTGGTGAATTCCAAGGCGTCGCGCACGAAAAGATAAGCGTCGCGCTCGAAGCGCGGATCGTGCGCGATGATGGCATCGACGGTGGTCGAAAAATGGTCGAGGTTCATGAAAAAAGAACGGCGAAATCCGGTCAGCGTCCTGCCGGAACGGTGGTGAGAACCTCCCGGCGGGCATCGCGCCAGTGCTTGACCGCCGCGCCGAGCAGGACCGCCGCGAGCACCGTCACGAGGAGGAGCTGTTCACGGAAGGTCAGGGAAGGCATTTTGCGGGCTTGCAAGAGCGGGGCGCTGCACGAAGCTTTTCGAGGGATGAATACCGTTCGCGCCCGACGCTGTCAAACCTTGTGCGCGCTGGTGGCCGGGTGCCTGGGAATGCTGGGTGCGGCCCGGGCGGAACCGACCCCCGCGCCGCCCGCGTGGCAGCAGGAGATCGACGCGGCCGGGCTGCTCGAAGGCGCGCTGACGCTCGCCCCGGCCAAAGACCCGGCGGAACAGGCAGCGCGCCACCGCCATTTGCAGGAGGTGCATCTCCAATTGGCGCAAAAATATCCGGGCGAAGCCGCCGTGCAGAAGCGGACCGCCGACTTCCTCGCGCGCGACGGCCAGCCCGCCGCCGCCATCCCGTTCTGGGAGCAGGCGGCACACATCGACCCCCGCGACGGCGGCACCCTGGATCGTCTCGGCGGAGCTTACCTGCAACTGGGCCGCACGCGGGATGCGTACACGCGGTTCCAGCAGGCGGTCGATGTCCAGCCGGACGTGGCCGCTTACCATTCCGACGTGGCCAACGTGCTCTATCTGTTCCGGCACGACCTGATGTCGCCACCCATCCCGGGCCTGCCGGACGAGCAGGCCGCGCTCACGCAGGCGCTCGCCCATTTCCGGCGCGCGGCCGAGTTGGCCCCGGAGGACGTGCGGCTGGCCCAAGCGTATGCCGAGACTTTCTATATCTTTGCCAAGCCGGACTGGTTGCAGGCGTTGGCGGCGTGGGAAACGGTGCGCGCCCTGAGCGGCGAGAAGACCGACCTCCCCAACAGCCACCTCGCGCGCATCAGCCTGCGGCTCGGCAGGCCGGAGGCCGCCGCCGGGTACCTCGCGCGAATTCACGATCCGCTGTTCGACGGGCTGAAGGCCAAGCTGTTGCAAAAGGCGGACCAGCAACGCGCGTCGCCGGAACCGCCTTTCAGCCCTTTGCAAAATCACTGAGCATTCCCACCGTGCTGCGGCTTCGTCCCCAAGGTAGGGATGGCTCTCCGAGCCAGTCCCTTTTACGGGACGTTTCGCTCCCGAACCGGTTGACGCGCCAACCCACGGCAACCGGGACGGTCGCCCCACGACCTGAAAATCCGATCCGCCGCCCTCAAAAACCGGTCAACGGACGCAGGTAATATGCATTCATGGCGCGAGCGATGTCGAAGACTCCGCTGGCAGATGGCAACGCGCTGCCCGCCGGAACCGCCGCCGTCTTCTTGCGCGATCCTCGCCGTCGGTCTTTTTCCTCGCGCAGTTGCCCGGCCTTGACCTCGTGGCGGGTCTTGCCGTGCGCGCGGGCTTCCAATTCCTCGACCAGTAACCGCCTGGCGATGAAACGGTTGATGCCTTGGCTGCGTTCCCGCTGACAGCGGACGCGCACGCCGGTCGGCCGGTGCAGCAGCGTCACGCCCGTGAGCGTTTTGTTGGTCTTCTGCCCGCCGGGGCCGGAAGCCTTGAAATAACTTTCCTCGATCTGTCCTTCCACGAGCTGGAGCTGACGCATCCGCCCGTTTAAATCCTCCTGCTTCTGACCCGAGACAGGGAATCTCAACATAGGTTTGCGCCAAACACCACCGGGTGGAGCGCTAGGGTTGGGTAAGGGGTTGGTAGAACCATGTGAATGGCTACCTGAGAATTAGCGAAAACCGTGCCCGCTGACAAGCAATTCCTGCGCAGAAAGCGCAACAATCTCGTCACGCGGAAGCCGCGCGTTTTCTGGGAGGGATGCGCGACGCGGATTTGTCCCGCGCGCCAAAGCGGCTATGTTCACCCCGATCCGTTGACCCGCCACACCTTATGGAAGCCGATTTGAAAATTGGAGACCCTGCTCCCGCGTTTGAAACCCTCGCGCTCGGTGGCGCTTACGGCACGGGCAAAACCGTGCGGCTGGAAGATTTTGCGGGCCAACATCTCGTCCTTTACTTCTACCCGAAGGACGACACGCCCGGCTGCACCGCGCAAGCTTGTGGGCTGCGCGACCGCTGGCCGGACTTCCAGGGCCTGGATGCCGCCGTCTTCGGCGTCAGCATCGACCCGCTGGAAAGCCACCGCGCTTTCATCGAAAAATACGGACTGCCGTTCCCGCTGCTGAGCGACGAAGCCGGGCAAATCGTGCGCGCTTACGGTGTCTGGGTGGAGAAAAGCTTTGCCGGCAAAACCTCCATGGGCACGGAGCGGTCCACCTTCGTCATCGGACCGGACGGCCGCATCGAGACGATCCTGCGACAGGTCAAACCGACCGAACACGTGGATCAGTTGCTGGCCACGCTTCAGAAATAACGTCTCGACATGGAAGCCAAATCCTCTTTTCTGCACGTCTTCGAGAAGCTGGAAAGCTTCGTCGGAAAACTGCCCGGCTCGCTGCAAAAACCGATTTTGCAGGAGGTGACGCCGCTGAAGGATTTGTTTCTGCGGCAGCGCGCGCCCCGCATCGTGCTGACTGGCGATCCCGAAGCCAGTTCCGCCGGGCTGTTCAACGCGATTTTCACCGCGCCGGTCGCGCCCTTTGCCCAGGAGGCAGGCACGGCGGCGTCTCCCGTACCCGCCGCCGCGTGGAAAGATTTTTCCCACGCGGACAGGGGAGTGCTGCGTTTGCTGGACACGCGGGCGCAAGCAGGCGAACCATCCCCGGCGGAGGCGGTGCAGGCCGCGCTGACCACCGAGCCGCCAGACCTCTTTCTTTTCCTGACGGATTTTTCCACCTCCGCTGACGCCACGGCGCGTCTCGCCCAAGAACTGGACCGCCTGGAATCTTTGCTCGATCTGACCGCCAAGGTCCACCAGACGCATCCGTGCGTGCTGGGTCTCGTCGTCAACTCCAGCGAGCAACCGCTCTCCCTCGATGAGATGGAAGCGGCGCGCGCCCGGTTGCAGGTCGCCATGGCGATGCGGCCCAGGATCGCTCAGCACATGGCCCCCGCGCTCGACGTGGCGACTTTCATGCGTTTCCGCCTGGATGGCAGCTTTGATCCCGAAAGCGACCGCCGTTACCATGTCAGCGAGTTGGTCCATGTTCTCGTCGCGGAACTGCCCAACGAGGCGCGGCTGGAAATGGCCCGGCTCTCCGGGGCGAAGGAAGCGCAGGCGAAAATCGCGCAAACCCTCGTCAAATCCCTGGCGGCGATCAGCGCGGCACTCGGAGCACAACCCATCCCTTTGGCGGATTTGCCGTTTCTGCTGACGTTCCAACTGGCGATGGTTGCCGGGATCATCTACATCAGCGGACGCGAACTGAGCTTCAAACTGGCCGCGGAATTTCTCGGGACGATGGGCGTCAACGTCGGGGTGGGCCTGGTGCTGCGCGAGGGAGCGCGGGCGGCCATCCGGGCAGCGGCCAAGCTGCTGCTACCCGGGGTTGGCAACGCGATCAGCGGGTTTGTCGCCGCGAGTGGCACCTATGCGATTGGCCGGGCGGCGACCGCTTATTACATCGAGGGGGTCAGCGTGGCGGATGCCCGCAAGCTGTTCAAACGGTCGCAACGTCCCGACCAGGGGGTTTTCCGTTTGCTGAACCGACGCAAAGAGTTGCCGCCCCCCGCGCAATGACCCGCCGATTCGCCATCGAACCGACGTGAAGCTTTCCGACATCCGCGCCGCCCTGTCGGAATTGCAGGTCACGCCGTCGAAGACCCTCGGTCAAAATTTTCTCCACGACCAGAATCTCGCCCGCTGGATCGTCGCGCGGTTGGAGGCGGTGCCCGGCGACCAACTGCTTGAAATCGGCCCGGGTTTGGGCGCGCTGACCGGGGCGGCTCTGGAAACGGGGGCCACGCTGACCGTGCTGGAAAAGGACGGACGCTTGGCCGGGCATCTCCGCCACCGGTTCTCCGGCGAGGAAAGACTCCGTGTCGAGCACTTGGACGCGCTGGATTTCGACGTGCGAACCCTGTGGCCGCGACGCCCGGTCAAGGTGTTCGGCAACTTGCCCTATTACATCTCGACGCCGCTCCTGTTCCACTTCACGTCGCCTGACGCACCGGTCGTCAGAGCCGTCTTCTTGTTGCAACGCGAGTTGGCGGAGCGCATTGCCGCCGCCGAACCGGGCACGAAGGATTACGGGATTCTCAGCGTGGTCGTCGGTCGCCGGTGGCGGGTGGAACTCTTGCGGACTCTACCGGCCAGCGTCTTCCTGCCGGAGCCGAAAGTGGATTCCGCGCTGATTGCGTTGACGCCACGCGCGCCAGACGAATTGCCTGTCTGCGACGTGCCGACGTTTGACGGTCTGGTGCGTGCGGGATTTTCGCAACGGCGCAAGCAGTTAGGGAATTTGTTACGTAAATACTTCACCGAACGAAACGGGTTGTCCTGGCCGCTGGTCGCCGGGTTGATCGGTGTCAAGGAGACCGTGCGCGGCGAGGAATTAAGCCTGCGGCAATGGATCGCGCTTTCCAACGCCATCCGCCCGGTCCATCCGGCGGCCGCGCAGGATTCGCAAGGCGAAATGTTCGACGTGGTGGATGCGAACGACCGTGTCATCGGCACCGCGCCGCGTGGCCGGGTCCACGCCGAAAACCTCTGGCACCGCGCGATCCACATTCTCGTTTTCAACGCGCGGGGCGAGGTGTTCTTGCAGAAACGCTCCGCCTGGAAGGACAAACATCCGGGGAAATGGGATTCGAGCGCGGCGGGCCATCTGGACAGCGGCGAGGATTACGAGGCGGCGGCACGGAGGGAGCTGTCGGAAGAGTTGGGGTTGGCCGCCGAAGAGGTCGCGTTGCTGCCGCTCGATGAAATCGGTGCCCTGGCCGCTGGCCCGGAGACCGGCTGGGAGTTCGTCCGCCTCTACCGCGTCCGGCACGACGGACCGTTTCGCTGGCCAGCGGAGGAAATCGAATGGGGCGGGTTTTTCCCGCTGCCGGTGGTGGCAGACTGGATCGCGGCGCACCCGGAAGATTTCGCGCCGGGTTTCCTGAAGGGTTGGGCGCTTTACGGCCGCCGGTGAAAAACCGCTTGACCCGGGCCGCGACCCAACGCACCTTGGCCGTTCCAAAAACACCCGTTTATATGTCGAAAGTTTGCTCGATCACCGGCGCGCGCCCCAGCCGCGGCCACGTTATTCACCGTCGCGGTCTGGCCAAGAAAAAAGGCGGCATCGGCCAGCACGTCACGGCCAACACGAAGCGCACGTTCGAGCCGAACCTGAAGGTGCGGCGCATCTGGGTGCCGGAACTCAGCAAATTCGTCAAGGTCAAGCTGACCGCCCGGGCCTTGAAGACCGTGGCGAAAAACGGCGCCTTCAAGACGCTGCAAAAAGCCGGCGTCGTCTGACGTTCGTCCGCCGGTCGCAGGAAAATTACGCCGCCGCGTCCTCCCCGGGCGCGGCTTTTGCTTTGTTGTGGTCCTGATCCCACCGGGTTGACGGGCCAGCACGGCCGTTCTCACCACTTCCCGGTCCGATGCAAAAAGGAGAACCCAGTCACCATGGCATACAGCGTCCAGAGCAAGAAATCCGGCAAAACTTATTTCCTCCACTCCCGCGACCAATCGCTGAAGGGTGGGCACGTCCAGACGATCTACTTCTTTGCTTCCCAACCGAAAGACGGGGTCCTCGAAGCGATTCCGAAAGGATACCAACTGGCCGAGAACGTGAAAACCGGGCTGCCCTTGCTGAAGAAGGCAAACGGTTCCGCCCGGTTGGTAGCCAAAGCATAGCCGGGTCGGAGTCGTCCGGCCACGGCTTCCGGCAACCCGGCCCTTGGCAAAACGGCAGGGACCGCTATTTTTAGCGGCAACCCTTTTTTCCATGCCGGATTCCATCCCCACCCACAAAATTGTCCCGGTGAGCATTCTCACCGGTTTTCTCGGCGCGGGCAAGACGACGCTGCTGAACTACATCCTGAGAGAGCAGAGCAAGTACAAGTTTGCGATCATCGTCAACGAGATCGGCAAGATCGGCATCGACGGCCAACTCGTCGAGAACCAGCGCGACGAAGTGGTCGAGATGAGCAACGGCTGCGTCTGCTGCACCGTGCGCAAGGACCTCGTGCTGAGCATCCAGCGATTGCTCAAGCGGGGCGGGTTCGATTACATCCTGATCGAGACCACCGGCATCGCCGACCCCGGCCCGGTCGCGCAGACCTTTGTCAACATCCCGGCGCTGCAACGCTTCGTGCAGTTGGACGCCATCATCACGGTGGTTGACGCCGAGCAAATCCTCAAGCAGATGGAGGAGACCGAAGTGGCGGCCGAGCAGATCGCGATGGCTGACTTCGTGTTGCTCAACAAGACGGACCTCGTCGATGAAGCCCAACTGGGCCGGGTGAGCGAAAAAATTCGTGCGCTGAACCCGCACACCCGCATCCTGCGCACGCGTCAGAGCGAGGTGCCGTTGGAAGAACTATTGGATATCCACGCGTTCGACGTGGACCGCAAGGTGGCTGCCAACGCGGATTTCCTCAACGAGATGAAGGGCGGCAGGCACCACCACGACATCACGAGCCATTCGTTTGCCTTCGAGCAGCCTTTCGACGTCGAACGCTTCGAGAAGTTCGTGCAGCGTTTGAGCGACAAGGAGAAGGTGTATCGTTCCAAGGGGTTCGTCTCGCTGAAGGGCCAGGACCGGCGAGCCATCTTTCACGGGGTCAACAACCGGTTCCACATTTTCTGGGACCGCCACTGGTCGGCGGGCGAGACGCGCGGCAGTCAGTTGGTATTCATCGGCAAGAAGCTCGACGCCACGGCGATTGAGCGCGGTCTGAAGAGCTGTCTGGCCTGACGCGTTTTCCGGTTGCCCGACAACCGAAACGTGTCAGTCCCGGATGTGCCGGTAGCGGTACGGCAGGTAGTTCTGGCCCCGGAGCAACCGGATCGGAATGTCGTCCAGCAGCACCTTCCAGGAGGGCGGAGAACCGGCTTCGTAGGCGTAGAGACGTTGGTGGGTGGCGTCTTTCCAGCTTTCGAACAACAGGACGTGGCTGTTTTCGGTGTTCAGGATGTCGCCCGGTTTGAGATCGTCGTAAGACGGGAGCGTGGCGCAAAGGCCGGGCAATTCGCGCGTGGAATAACTCCGCGGAAGCTTCCAACAGCGGGACACCAGCCCGGAACAATCAATGCCCACGCACCGCTTGCTGACGGCGGCGTCCAGTCGCGCCCGTTTCTCGGCGGTATAAACGTCCCCGGCGGCTTTGCCTGCCCGGATGCCGTTGGTGAAGTCGGCCAGACTGCTGAACCCGCCCCACATGTACGGCACGCCGACGTTCGTTCGTCCGGGCACCCACCACCCCGGTCGGGTCCCGGGCCGGTGCAACGATTGGTCCGGGGTATCGACGCGGACGTGGTCGGGATCGGTGCCGTGGAAAACGTTCCGGCTCGTGGGAACCCAGGCAAGCGTCTGGTACGCCCGCGCCGTTTCCAGAACTTGCTGCCGGGTGACCTCCTGCGCCGCCATCGGCCCGACGCGGCCCAACGCCAGGCACCACACGACCGGTAGGAACAGGCGCGGGTTCACTTGAGACCTTCCGTCGCCACGCGGGCGGGCACGATGACGGCATCCTTCATGCCGTGGAGCAGTTTCTTATCCGCCGGACAGACCGTGGCCAGCACGCCCCGCAAACGCGCTTTGCCGTCGTCGAGAAAATAATAAGGGCAAAGCCGCACGCGCCCGCGCATGGTTTCGATCTGGCCGCTGGCCGGGTCCAGGTAAGGATGCTCGACGAGCCGCCCCTTGTGGAAACGCTGCAACAGCATCGGGTTGGTAGGGAAACGTTCGAGGGCGCGGTCCACGGCGCGCTGCCATTCGAGGTGCGGCAGATCTTGCGCCAGATCGACCCCCCGGCTGCCCCACGCCAGGTCCGAGAAACCGCTGATTTTCAGAATGAGGTCGCGCTGCTTCTGGCTGAAAGTGGCCAGTTCCCGCCAGTCGTTGATTTCCAACCCGGCGATCACGGCATGGTGCGGCAACGGCGCGGGATCGACGATCCAGGTGTAGGGGATAACCTGCTGTAGCTTGAGCCAATGCCGTTCGCCGAGTTCGCGCCGCCAGAACTCGCGCAGGGGTCGCAGCCAGAAGAGCGCGAACCACATTTTCTCCTCCATGTACGGTTTGAAGGGTGGTGTCACGCGCACGCCACCCGCCCGGGCGCATTCCATCAACCACGGGGCGGCGGCGACGTTGGCGAGGTCGAAATGCTCGAAAAATCGGTAAACGTTCAGGGCGTGGCCCGCCTGCTGAGCCGCCTCGGCATCCGCCTGCAAAGGCGGTGAGGCCGTGCCGACCACCTTCCAGCGGGGCGGCGTGCCGTCCGCTGTCGCGTGCGGCCGGGCGTTGAGCTGGGCGGCGAGCCATTCCATTTCCGGGCGGTACGTCGCGGCCTCCTCGCTGACAACGATGTCGCCGCCGGGAAAAATCGACGCGAAACCGTCCATCATGCCAGCAGGGCCGCCCACCACGTCGTCTCCCAGGCCGCCGTAGGTCTGGTTGAACCACGCGGTCAGGCCGATGCCGCCGGGGACGCTGTCGAGTTCGGCGATGGTAAACCCTTTTTCCGTCGGGATGATGTCCGGGCGGATGACCCGGGCAATCTCGTCCCGAAAAATGCGCTCGCGGGAAAGGGCGACCAGTTCCGGCGGCTTGCCGGCGTCGAGGTAGGCTGCCACCCACGCCGGTTGTTTCCCCTTCACGCTCAACTGGTAGAGGAGGTTGCACGCCCGCTGAAACAGGTGCAGCCGGTAGCCGAGTTTATCCAGCTCCGCCACGAACTCCTCGCTCAGCGCAAAGGCCCGTGGCGAGAGCAGCCACTCCTTTTCGGCGAACAACCCCTCCGGGGGAAAAGCGGCGCGCACCGCCTGGATGCGTGCCTGGTCGCTGCCCGCTGGGGTGATCTTGGTCATGAAAAAGAACGCCGCCGCAACCCCGGAATCGCGGGGGCGGGCGTCACGCGAGAATCTTCAGGGCCAGACGCACGAGGTCTTCGGGCTTGGGGGTTTCGCCGCTGGTTTTGTAAACCTGTTTGACGGCTTTGTGGGCATCCACCTGTTTGTAACCGAGCGAGATCAGGGCGAGCACGGCATCGCTGACGGCGGTTTCCTCCGGGGTGGGGGCGTGCGAACTGCTCGCCGCCTCCCAGGTCGCGGCCACGCCGAGCTTGTCGCGCAGTTCCAGCACCACGCGCTCCGCCGTCTTCTTGCCTACTCCGCTGATCTTGGACAACGAGGCGATGTCGTTCGTGACCACCGCGTTTTTAAACGTGTTGACGCTCATGCCGCTCAGGACGGCCAGCGCCATCTTCGGGCCGATGCCGCTGACGTTGTTGACGAGCAGGCGGAACAAGTCGCGCTCCGGCACGCTCATGAAACCGTAGAGGATATGCGCATCCTCGCGCACTTGCAGGTGGGTCAGCACCTTGACGGGCGTTCCCGGCATGGGCAGCCGGTCGTAGCTGGAAAGCGGGATGAAGACCTGGTACCCGACCCCGCCAACGTCCACCACGATCTGGGTAGGCAGCGATTCGCTCAGGACGCCTTGCAAAAACGTGATCATGCCGTCGGAATAAAAAACGCCGGGACGGACCAGAGGCCCCATCCCGGCTCATCATTAAAGCGATTTTGCGGTCTTCACAAGTACCGGCGGTCCACCCGCAAGAATGCCGCCCCCTGCTCGATGCTCAAAGTTCCTCCGCCTTGCGGGCCAGTCGGTTCGACAGGATAAAGAAGCTCGGCACCCACAGCCCGATGAAAATGCCGACCCGCTCGCCGTGCGCCTCGTCGTCGCGCTTGGCCGTAAACCAAGCAATGATCGACGCCAGGATGGAGACGAAACCCAGCGCGAGGGTCAGGTCGGACGCCACGTAGAGGTTTTGCTTGGTGATTTTGTAGTCGTCGATGTCCATAGGAGTTTGTTTTGCAGGTGCTTTCACCCTTACAACGTCGCTGCCAACGCGTTCGGATGCGGCTCCGCGTTGACATTCATGGAGCGAGAGGCAATGAATGGTCCGTCTCCTACCGCATCACGTCGCCACCGTTCCCATGAAAAAATTCCTGCCTGTGCTGGTCGTTCTGTTGGCTTTGGGCGCTGCCGGAGCCACCGTTTTTCTCTACCAGAAACCCGGCGTGGGAGGCGCGGGGTCCGCGGCGTCGGCGGGCTACCTGCCGGCGGAAACGCTGCTCCTGTTGTCCGTGCCCGACCCGCAGCAGACGGCGGCGGACTGGAAAACCACCGACCTCTACAAAATCTGGAGCGAACCGTCGGTGCAGGCGTTTCTCGCCAAGCCGCTGGCCAAGATCCCGCCGAACAAGGACGTGGACGACACGCTGGCGCAGATCGAACGCGTCAATCCGCACCATCTTTTCGTCGCGTTGACCGCCCTGGACGAAAAAAACAACAAGCCGCACGGGCTGGCGGGTTTCCAGTTCCGGGGGACCAACGCGGAGGTCGAACAATTGCTCGGCAAGCCCAAGGAAGCCCTGCGCGGGAAAAACCCGGCGGGCAAGGCCGACCTCGTCAAATACCAAGACCATTCGCTGGAAACCTTCACCGATCCCGACGGCGACACCATCGCCTCGGTGTACGTCAACGACTGGTACTTCGTTTCCAACGACCTGGCCTTGCTCGAGGCCACGCTGGACCGCGTCGATCACCGCGCGCCCGCCGGTGCGCCGACGCTCGAAAGCGATCCTGATTTCAAAACGGTCCTGGCCAAGATGCCGGCGCATCCGGCGACGCTGATCTTTGCCAAGCCCCGGATTTTCTTCGACCGCATCTTCGCGCTGGCGGCGACGAGCGGCCAGACGGTGAGCGAGGAGCAACTCGCCGAAATCCGCAAGATCAAGGCGGTGGGCGCCACGACTTCCATCGACAACGGCAAGCTGCGCGACACGATTTACAGCCTCGCGCCCGGCTATAAACTCTCCAGCGGCACGCTCCAGATGAGCGCGCTGCCGCTGACCTCCGCCAACACGCTGCTCTTCTACGCGGGGATGCTCCAGATTCCCGAGCACCTGGACATCCCCAAGACTCCCGGCGGCGGCCCGAACGCGATGGGTTACGCGTTGCTGGGCCAGTATGCCAAACAGATGCAGGAACGCGGCCTGACCGTGGAAAATTTCAACACCGCTTTCGGCCACGAATTATCCTTCCAACTCGATTGGCCCGCCGCCAGCAACCAGCCCACGCTCGTGCTCAGCCTGGACGTGCGCGATCCCGCCGCGTCGGCCAAATTCCTCGACAGCCTGATCAAACTGGCCCCGTGGCCCACCGTTGCGAAGGGTGCCAAGCCGGACGATGCGACCGCTTTGAGCTGGCAGCTCTCGGATGCGGACGGCTTCTCGTACCGCTCGTTATCCATTCCGAACGTCAACTTCGCCAGCCCGACGCTCACTTTGACGGACAAACACCTGATCGTCGGACTGAGCATGTCCGGCGTCCACGACGCGGTCGCTCACGAGAAAACCGGCGGGGCCAATTTCACGGCCGGCGAAGCCTACAAAACGGCTGCGGCTACCGTGGGTAAACCCAATTTCGTCACGACCTACCTCGACACCAAACCTTTGTTCGAGCGGACCTACGCGGCGCTGAAGCCGCTCGCGCTGTTCGGCGCGGCGTTCGCCGGACCGCAGGTGAACGATTACGTGGACCTCGGCAAGCTGCCCGACGGCGACGCCATCGCCAAACACCTCACGCCCATCGTGCTGTCGGAAAAAGCGGATGACCAGGGTATCCTCATGGAATCCGTTGGCCCGGTGACCTTTATCCAGGCGAGCGCGGGGTTCGGCGTCGTGGCCGGGGCCGCCGCGATCCCCATGTTGCAAAAGCAGATCGCCGCTGGCCTGGGCAAGTCCGTCACTTCGCCCAAGAACGGCGCCGACGACGCGGCGGATGCACCGGAATCGACGCCGGACGCATCGCCGCAACCGACTGCCGGACAGTAGGTTTCTTCATGGAGTGCCCCAGGCGTGTAAAAAATAACGCTAGGGTTTAACGCTACCTGTGGTATATTCCAGTCCCATTATGGCTATGACTAAGAAAAACGCGTTCTCCCGTCGTCTCCCCGACCTCGTCACCGAAGAATTGGTTGCCGTGCTTACCTCCAAGAATTCGTACGAGTTCAAGGAGCTTTTCGACTTGGTCCATAGCAATCTCCGCGCCCGCAACGCCGCCAGCGGCGGTGAGGAAATGCTCCGTCTGCGCGCCTACGAAAAACTGCAAACGCTGGTTTCCCGTGGCATGGTCAAGAAGACCATCAAGAAGTATAAGGGCCTGCCTTCGTTGGCGAACGCGCTGCCCACCGTGCCGCCCCCGGCGACGGTTTCCGCCGTGGCGGCCCCGCTGCCCGCTGCCCTGCCACTGGTCGGCTAGGCCGTGCGGGTTGACGTTGGCAGCTCGACCTGAAGCCGTTTCCATGATCCGCGATTACCTGCCGATTCTTTTCCAAGCGATCATCGCCGTGGGCTTTGCGGCCTCGGCGTTGATCGTCAGCGTGCTGCTCGGCAAGGTCGGCAAGCGCACCGCCGTCAAGGACAGCGCGTACGAATGCGGCATGTTGCCGATTGGCGACTCCCAGCCGCGTTTCAGCGTCAAGTTCTATCTGGTGGCGATGCTCTTCATCCTGTTCGACGTGGAGGTGGTCTTCATGTACCCGTGGGCCATCGTTTACACCGACATGCTCAAGACCGGCAAGACGGTTTTGTGGAGCATGCTGAGCTTCGCTTTCATCCTGTTCGTCGGCTACCTCTACGCCTGGAAAAAAGGCGCTCTCGACTGGAAAAAGTAGGGGCCCCCGCAGTCCGCGGCTTGAAAACCGAGCACGCGGCGGTTACAAAGGCCGTCGCGTCATGGTCTATCATCTCGTTCTCTGCAAGGCTCACCCTGACGTGGAGGACGACAAGGTGGAGTGGATCATGCGCGAAACGCGTATTCGTCTGCTGAAGATCGGCGAGGTGCGCGCGATCAAGTGCGGCAAGCGCGTCGAGATCGGCAACGAATGGAATTTTTTCTTCGGCGCGGACTACGAGTCCATGGATAAAATGGCCCTGGGTCACGATGACCCCGTCTACCAGCGGTTCCTGGCCGAGGTGATCGCTCCTCACGTGGTGGACCAACTGATGCTCAGCTACGAGATGGAACCGCACAAGGACGTGCGCTACTCCTGAGCCTCGCCTTTCAGCGGCGGGCCAGTTGTCCGTAGAGCGAAACGTACTGCGCGGCGGCACGCGCCCACGAAAATTTCCCGGCGTGGATCATCGCCCGCTGGCACAGGGATTCCCAGCGGTCAGGCGACCGCAGCAACGCCGGAGCGCGGTGCGCCAGCACGTCAAAAAGCGCCTCGCCGTCGGGATGGTAGAACACGAGGCCGGACCCGTGGTCCGAGCCGGGGCGGTAATCTTCGATCAACTGGCGCAGTCCGGTTCCGGCGGGCGCGATGGGTAGCGTGCCGTAGATCAGACTGCGCAACAGCAGCGCGGAAACCCCGCGTTGGCGACCGAGGAAAAGCTGAAAATCCGCGCCCGCAAGCGTCAGGTGAGCCAAACGCTCGTCCGTCTCCTGCACGAACGTCAACTTATCCGGGTATTTCCGGGCGGCCAGATCGAACGTCACCGCCACGGGCGACGTGTCCGGCAGGCCGCCCAGCACGATCAGGCGGACATCGTCGGCGAGGAATTGATCCAGCCGTGGCGCGAGCATTTCGAGGGATGCCGGGTCTTGACCGGCAGCGAGATCGAGCAGGAACACCGGGCCAACGGGGTTTTTGGCCAACCCGACCTGCGCGAGCAGGGCGCTGCGGCAAGTGGCCTTGCCCGTGAGGTTGGCAGGCCGGTACTTGCGCGCGATGATGTCGTCGGTCGCGGGGTTCCAGGTGTGCTCGTCCAATCCGGCGGGGATGCCGTGGAGACGCGCGGCGTGTTCGCGGAAAACCACGTCCAGGCCGCCGCCCTGGTCGGTGGTTTGCAGGGCGGCGCGTTCCAAGTCTCCGTCCAGGACGACGGCGTCGGACGACACGATGCCCGCTTTCAAAAAATTCACCCGCCCGTAGAACTCCACCGACGTGGGCCGGAAATACTCCCACCCGAGGTTGAGCAGGCCGAAGTCCTCGATGGGGAAGCTGCCGTGCGCCGTCGGATCGCTCACCGAGAGGACGCTGGCGAACGGCAGATTTTGCGCCTTCAGGAAAACCGGCGCGAGCGCCCCCGGCCAATCCTGAACCTGCACCACGTCCGGCGCGGGGTTGAGCCGGCGCGCCAACTCCACGATGAGCTTGGAAAAATACGTCCCTGCCCGGGCATCCATCGGCTGGTCCGCCCGCGCCGGATCAAAGATTTCCGGCTGCTGGAAAAGGAACATTTGCAGCCCCTGGGGCGAACGGGCTTCGCGCACCTCGGCGACGTGCCGTTGGCTGCCGAGCGGCGCGCCGATGCGTACCCCGGTCGGCTTGATCTTGAGTTCCGGCGAGGCGGCGAGCGCGGGGGCGAGCGGCCCGATGACGCTGACCTCGTGCCCGGCGCGCTGCAAGGCGAGGGGCAGGGCCGGGACCGGTTGGGCGAGGACACGCTCGTTGGTGGAAATCAGCGGCGTCAGGTCACTGGCGGCGATGAGGATTTTCATGGGCGGGACTGTAGGAGAACACGGGCGGCGAGGGAAAGTCGGGAAAGTCCGCAGATTACGCAGATTTCCGCAGATTGCAGACAAGAACGGAAAGGAAAATTCTCCTTTTCCCTCTTTCATCTGCGGAAATCTGCGTCATCTGCGGACAAATGTCCGACTCAGGGCGTCGCGGTCAACTCGGCAGCGGGCGCAACGGGCAGCGACAACACCCGGCTGACGGCGTGCAGATAGGCGCGCGCGCTGGCCTCGATGACATCGGTGCTCGCCCCCTTGCCGGTGACGAGCTTGCCGTCGCCGAAGTCCACCTTGAGCGTGACCTCGCCCAGGGCATCCTTGCCGCCGGTGACCGCCTGCACGTGGTACTCGACGAGGTGCCCCTGGCGGCCCAGGACCCGGTCGATGGCTTTCATCGCGGCATCCACCGCGCCGTTGCCGGGGGCGGAATCTTGCAACGTCTCGATTTCCGTCGTGCCGTCGCCGTTCGCCGGAGCGTTGCGCCGCAGGCGGACGGTGGCGGTCGGCACGGTGGTCGTGCCGCTGGTGACGTGGAAATAATCCAGCTCGAAGGCTTCCGGCGCGCCGAGCGAACTGTCCTCGACCAGGGCGGCGAGATCGTCGTCGTAGACGAATTTCTTGCGGTCGCCGATTTCCTTGAACCGGCGGAAAACGTGTTCGGTTTCGCTGTCGTTCAGGGTGTGGCCCAGGTGTTCGAGACGCTTGACCATGGCGTGGCGTCCGCTGTGTTTGGTCAGCGGCAACTCGGTGTCGCCCCAGCCCACCTCGTGCGGGTCCATGATCTCGTAGGTTTCGCGCTTTTTCAGGATGCCGTCCTGGTGGACGCCCGAACTGTGGGCGAACGCGTTTTCGCCGACGATGGCCTTCGAGCGCGGCACGAGCAGCCCGCTCATGCGGCTGATGAGCCGGGAGCTTTTGACGATCTCGCGCGTGTTCAGGTCCGTCGTCACGTTGCCGAAAACCTCGGGACGCGTGCGCAACGCCATGACCACTTCTTCCAACGCGGCGTTGCCGGCGCGCTCGCCGATGCCGTTGATCGTGCCCTCCACCTGCCGCGCTCCGGCGCGGACGGCGGCGAGCGAGTTGGCGACCGCCAGACCCAGGTCGTTGTGGCAATGGACGCTGACCACGGCTTGGTGGATGTCCTTCACGTGGGCGAACAGGTAGCGGATCAACTCGGCGAACTGGTCCGGCACGGCGTAGCCGACCGTGTCGGGGATGTTGATGGTCGTCGCCCCGGCTTCGATGGCGGCCTGGGTGATCTGGGCCAGAAATTCGGGGTCGGTGCGGGAAGCGTCTTCGGGGCTGAATTCCACGTCGCGCGTCAGGGTCCGCGCGTGCTTCACCCCTTCGACGGCGAGCCGCAGGATTTCGCTCTGCGCTTTCTTGAGTTTGAATTCGAGGTGGAGCTTGGAGGTGGCCAGGAAAACGTGGATGCGTCCCCGGTCCCCGGCGGGTTTGACGGCGGCTCCGGCGGCCTCGATGTCGCCCCTGGTGCAACGCGCCAGACCGGTGATGATCGGGCCGCGGACCTCGGTGGCGATGGTGTGGACCGCGTGGAAATCGCCGTCGCTGATGACCGGAAAACCGGCTTCGATGACATCGACGTTGAGCCGGGCGAGTTGGCGGGCGACCTCCATTTTTTCGCGGAGGTTCATGGAAGCGCCGGGGCATTGTTCGCCGTCGCGCAAGGTGGTGTCGAAGATGATGACTTTGTCTGACATGGGTCGGGAAGGTTGTGAAAAGATGCGGTGAGTGGGGTGCGGGGCCAGAAAAACTTGCGGGCGGGGTGCAAGCGCCACCGGGAGGCATCGGATCTGGAAGCGGCCTGCTGACGGGAGCAGACCGGCCGGTAGGATGGGCTGGAAGGGGAAAGGTTAGCGGGAGGCCAACCCTAGCGGGCAAAGCAGCGCGCCACGGCCAAGGAGGCCGCCGAACCCGAACGCAAGCTGCTGATCAACCGCTGACACGCCGTCATCCTAACGGGCTGCCGGACAAGCGCAAGGGTAAAAATCGGGTCCCGCCCTCTCGTTCCCAGGCTCCCGCTCGGGAACGAGGGGAACGTCGGCGCGTTGCGGCCAGGGAAGGCCGGGTTTATAAGTGCCATCCATGTCTTCCCCCACGCGCTGGCTGCTTCCTCCGGTGGACCCGGTGGCCGCCGCCGCTGCCAGGACCCTCGTGCGCGAACTTGACCTGCCCGCGTTCGTGGCCGGACTGCTGGCGCGGCGCGGTTTGCACACCGCCACGGCGGCGCATGATTTCCTGCACCCGAAGCTCGGTCTGCTGACGGACCCGTTCTCGCTGCCGAACATGCCTGCGGCCATCGACCGTATCCTGCGCGCGCTGACGGCGGGCGAGCGGATCGTGCTCTACGGAGATTACGACGTGGACGGCGTCACTTCACTGACGATCCTGTCCGGCCTGTTGCGCGCCTACGGGGCGTCGGTCGAATGTTTTCTGCCGATGCGCGTGGAAGAGGGGTACGGGCTGAGCACCGAAGGCGTGGCGCGCTGCGTGCAAACCTTGCGCCCGCAATTGCTCATCACCGTGGACTGCGGCACGGCGAGCGTGCGGGAAATCAGCGGGCTACAGGCCGGGGGCGTGGACGTGATCGTGTTCGATCATCACGAACCCCAGGCGCAACTGCCCGCCTGCGTCGCGCTGGTCAACGCCAAGCTCGGCCAAACCTACCACTATCTCTGCACGGCGGGCCTGGTGTTCAAGGTTTGCCACGCGCTGCTCAAACGCCGTCCGTTGCCGGGGTACGATCTGAAGGAATCGCTCGACCTCGTCGCGCTGGGCACCGTGGCCGACCTCGTGCCGCTGGTGGAGGAAAACCGCATCCTCGTGCGGCGCGGCAGCCAGCAGCTCGCGCTTTCGCGGCGTCCGGGCGTGCGCGCGCTCATGGAGGTGGCGGGCGTCAAGGCGCCGGTGCGGCCCGTCCACATCGGGTTCCGGCTCGGGCCGCGTCTCAACGCCGCCGGACGGTTGGGCACCGCGCAGGCGGCCCTGGAACTCCTCTCCACCGCCGACGAAACCCGCGCGCGGGAACTGGCCGCGCTGCTCGACGGGCAAAACCGCGAGCGGCAGGCCGTCGAACAACACACGCTCCTGGCGGCGCAGGCCCAACTGGCCACGCTCCGCGGCGAGGACGGCGCGCACCCGCACGCCGCCATCGTGGTCGGTGCGCGCGGCTGGCACCCGGGCGTGCTGGGGATCGTGGCCTCTCGCCTGATGCGCTCCCACCACCGGCCCACGCTCGTCGTCGGGTTCGACGAGCACGGCGTCGGCAAAGGCAGCGGACGCAGCATCGAAGGGCTGTCGCTGGTCGGCGCGCTGGGGGAGTGTGCCGCGCAACTCGAAAAATTCGGCGGTCACGAGATGGCGGCGGGTCTGACCGTGCGGGAGGCGTCGTTCGCTGATTTCCAGCGGGATTTTTGCCGCGTGGCCCGGTCGCTCCTGAGCGACGAGCAACTCCTGCCCAGTCTGCGTCTCGACGCGGAAGTGACCCTGCCGGAACTCGACGCCGATTTCCTGAGTTGCCACGAAACGCTCCAGCCTTTTGGCATGGGCAACGCGCAGCCCGTTTTCCTCGCCCGGGGGGTGGTGCCCGCCGCCGAACCTCGCGTGCTGAAGGAAAAGCACCTCTCGTTTTCCCTGCGGCACCGCGCGGTCAGCCGCGAGGGACGGTACGCGCCGGGCACGCGCGCCATCTTTTTCGGTGGCGCGCAGGAACCGCTCCCGGCGGCTCCCTGGGACGTGGCCTTCCAGATAGAGGCGAACGAATACCGCGGGGTGACGGAATTGCAGGTCCAGGTGCAAGCGTTGCGGACGGCGGAGAACCCCAAGACCCCCGCGAAAAGTTGATTGCAAATCCCGCCGCGTCCTCTATGCTGCGCGTTCTCAAGTATTCCTTATGGCAAAGACTTCCTGGATTGAACGAAACGACCGCAAGCGCGCCACCGTGGCCAAGTACGCCGCCCTGCGCGCCGAGTTGAAGGCGAAAAAAGATTACCATGGCCTCAGCCAACTGCCGCGCGACGCCAGCCCGACCCGGGTGGTGAACCGCTGCCAGCTCAGCGGACGCCGTCGCGCGTTCCTGCGCCGTTTCAAGCTCTCGCGGATCGCTTTCCGCGAATTGGCCTCCAACGGGATGATCCCCGGGGTGACCAAATCGAGCTGGTAATTCCTCCCGGTTTCCGCGCCGAACCTGCCATGCCGATCTACGAGTACGAGGTCGAAGGCGGCGAGTGCAACCTCTGCGGCGGACGCTTTGAACTGCGCCGCCCGGTGGACCGCTCGGAATTGGCGGATTGTCCGGTGTGCCGCAAGCCGGTGAAGAAGGTGATTTCCCTGAGCAACACCCCGAAAATCCTCAAGCCGGTTTCGATCAGCGACGCCAAGAAAGCTGGCTTTACCGTCCTCGAACGGCGCGACAAAGGCGTTTACGAAAAACAATAGAGACAGCGTCGGCAGCCGCTTGGCAGGGAACGAGGATATCCCTGCGGCTGACGCTTCTCCTGAAATGTTCCGTCCCATCGGGGGGCGGTCCCGACGGCCGCAGGCGCTGCCCGCCCGGCCAGCATGAACACCATTCCAGCCATCCTTTTTTTGGGTCCGGCGTTTTCCGATGCCTGGGCTGGCTCGTTGCTGGCCGCAACGGAAATTCCGATCACCGAACACTGGGAGTCGCCGGGCGTGATGCTCTTGCGGTTGCTGGCCATCCTCAGCCTGGTGTTGCTGAACGGTTTCTTCGTGGCGAGCGAGTTCGCGCTCATCAAGGTGCGCGGGTCGCAACTGGACGCCCTGATCGAGGAAGGGAACAAACGGGCGGGCGGGGTCCGCAGTGTGTTGGACCGGCTGGACGCTTACCTGTCCGCCACGCAGCTCGGCGTGACGCTCGCCAGTCTGGCGTTGGGCTGGGTGGGCGAGCCGTTCCTCACCCGGATGATCGAGCCGGTGTTCAACCTCCTGAACGTCCATTCTCATTTCGTGATTTCCACGTTGTCGGTGGCGTGCGGATTTATCGCCATCACGTCGCTGCACATCATCTTCGGCGAACTCGCGCCGAAGTACGTGGCCATTGGTAATCCGGTGCCCGTGGCAATGTTCCTCGTGCGGCCCTTGCGCATCTTCTACGCCGTTTTCAAACCGGCGATCTGGTGCCTGAACCGTTCGTCCAACTTCCTCCTGAAGAAGCTCTTCCACATCGAGCCGGGTGCGTCGGAAGAAGTGGCCCACAGCGAGGATGAATTGCGGGTGATCCTGAGCGACAGCGAGAAATCCCGCGAGGTGACCCCGTTAGGTAAGGAGTTGCTCATCAACGCCCTGGACCTGCGCCGCCGGGTGGTGCGCGACATCATGACGCATCGCGGCGACGTGGTGTACCTCGACATGGACGAAACTTTTGAGGCGAATCTGGCCAAGGCGCAGGTGTCGAGGCACACGCGGTTTCCGCTGTGCAAAGGCTACCTCGATAACCCGGTCGGGCTGCTACACATCAAGGATCTGCTGGGCCTCGTGCGGATAGAAAATCCTGATCTGATGAGCGTCAAACGCGAGTTGCTGATGGTCCCCGAAATGATGCCGCTCGAACGGCTGCTGACGACCTTTTTGAACAAACACGCGCATCTGGGCATGGTGGTGGACGAGTTTGGCGGCTCGATGGGCATTGTGACCCTGGACAACGTCCTGGCGGAAATCGTCGGCGACATCCACGATGAGTTCGACGCCGAGGAGCCCGAGTTCAAGCAACTGAACCCGGACGAGTTCGAGGTGGAGGGCGGGCTGGGACTGTACGAACTCAACGACCTGACGGACCTGGAACTTTCCAACGCGGAGGTCAGCACCGTGGGCGGCTACGTGACGCATCTGCTCGGGCATCTGCCGCAGCAGGGCGAGCAGACGCGGGTGGGGGACTATTTGGCGACCGTGACCCAGACGGATGGCCGCCGGGTCAGCCAGGTACATTTCAAAAAGCTGCCGCCCAGCGAACTGCTGGAAGAAGGAGTCGAAGCGGCCGACAAAGTCGCCTCGAACTGAGCGTGGTTATTCCACCGGCCATCTTTGACGGTGTAGCGGCGGATATGACGGGTTGGCAACGAAGCTGCTTTCACAGGGACCATGCCTGTTCACGGTGACATCGCCGACCTGCCGCTGCCCGATCTTTTGGACATGATGCGGCACCGCTCGGGGAAGCTCTCGCTTTTGCAAACCCAGCAGGTCAGCGAAATGCAGCTTCATTTCACGAAAGGGTACCTGTGCGGGTTCATGGCGGACAAGCACATCGTCAAATCGGAATCCCAGGTGGTCGATAAGCTCGTCAGCGTGACGGCGAATCCCATCGGCCACTTCCTCTTCAACCCGGCGCACGCCAGTTCGCTCATGAGCAGCGTGCGGATTCAGGTGGACCGCCTGGCTTTGATCATCGTGAGCCAAGTGGACGAGATCAGCGTCAACAAGCAGGACTTGCCCGCGCCGCACCGCATTTTCCGGCTGCAACCACTGGAGGCGGCGGTGCAGTTCGAGGAGCAGAACCTAGCCGAATTTTATCAGGGCGCGGTGAATCTGCTCAAATGCGGCATCAGCGCCGAAAAGCTGGCGAGCATCGAGCGGATCAGCACGGAACAGGTGCAACTCTATCTCTACAAGCTGAGCATCCTGGGATTGGTGGCTCCGGCGCGGCGGGACAATCTCTGGGCGGAACTCGACACGGTCCTGCAATCCAAGAGCACCCCGCTCAAACTGTCGGAAGAGCAGCGGTTGGCAGGTGGCGCGGGGCGGGAGCCGGTGGCGACGGCCTGGTCACCGTACCGCGCTCCGGCGGCAAAAGAAGCGACGGAGAAGCAACGCGTCGTGGCAAACCTGTTGGGTCGGCCAGCCGAGGAACCGTTCAAGCCGCAGCCTTGACGCGCTTCCGCCGTCAGCGGGCCAGCGCGTCGGCGGGAACCTTGCGGCTGCGGTACGATTCGCACGCCGCCGCGAACACCTGATCGACCGTGATTTGCTGCATGCAGACGTTGTTCCGGCAGGGGGACTGCCGGTTGTTGTACGCGTTGACGCACGGGCTGCACGCCACGCCGCTCCACAGGGCGAGGTTGCGCGGGGTGAGCGCGGCGAACAGGCGCGGCGTTTCCGGGCCGAAGAGCGTGATGACGTTAATCGGGGTCAGTGAGGCGAAATGGGCCGGGCCGCTGTCGTTGGTGATGAGCAGTTCGGCCAGCGTGTAGACGATCAGCAGTTGGCGCAGGGTCGTCTTCCCGGCGAGAGAGAAGCAACGGTCGGAACCGATGCGAGCCACGAGCGCCCCGGCGGCGGCGGCCTCCGTCGGCGCGCCGGTCATGACCACCCGCGCCTCGGGCCACGCGTCGAGCAACCGGCGGGCGAGTTCGACGTAACGCTCGGGCGCCCAACGGCGCAGCGGCAGCAGATCGCTGGCGTTGGCGTTCAGCAGGATCAACGGCGCGCCGTCGGCCAGAGGCCGCAGGATGGCGCGCACGGCGTCTATCTCGTCCGGGCGCGGGCGGAACTCGGCGGACGCGGTGTCGCCGACCACGTCGCGCGGGTGGGAGCCAAACGTGGGCAACTGCGCGGGATCGGCCCGCAGAGCTTCGACCATCAGCGCAAAGGTCGTGCTCGTGTGGTGATGGGGGTTGTACAGGAGACGGTGCGTCATCAGGTCGCCCCGGTAGGGACCTTCGCCGTAGAAAGTGTGAAATCCCACGCGGCGGCGCGCGCCGGTCACGAAACAAAACGCGGCGGACATCCGCGCGAAAAACTCCAGATCGACCGCCGCCTCGAACGCCATCGCGCGGATGCGCCGGAGGGCGTGCCAGGCGCTCGTCGCCAGCGAGCCGATGCTGCCCGCGTTGATCGTGAACACGTTGGCGACCGGGATCAGATCGAGCAAATCGAGGATGAAACGATTCTCCGCGAACACGACGAAAAACACGTTTTCACGGCCCACCATTTCCACGGCGCGGCGGATGGCGGCCTGGGCGAGCACGGTCGAGCCTTGCTCGGCCAGCTTGATGAAGAGGACGCGGCTTCCGGCGGGCAGCCCGGCAGGCGGAACCGGGCGTCCCAGCCGCCGCCGCGCAAGCGTGAAGAGCGCGCACACCGGCACGCCGAGCCAGCGGTCGATCTTTTGCAGCTTGGTGGTCGGCAGCGTACCGGTCGGCGTCATGGCGACAAAAGGGGACGCAACACGTGGGAGGGTCGATCAGAGCACGCGCTCGACGAAGCGCGCCGGGTCGAACGCCTCGAACGCCTCGACCGTTTCGCCGGTGCCGATGAAACGCGTGGGGATGCCGAGTTCGTTCTGGATGGCCACGAGGACGCCACCCTTGCCGCTGCCGTCGAGCTTGGTCACGATCACGCCCGTCAACCCCACGGCGGCGTGGAACTCCTTCGCCTGGAGAACGGCGTTGGAGCCGGTGGTGGCATCGACGACGAGCAGGCGTTCGTGCGGCGCGTCCGGGTCGTGCCGGGCGAGGATGCGCTTGATCTTGCCCAACTCGGCCATGAGGTTCGCGCGGTTGTGCAGCCGCCCGGCGGTGTCGCACACCAGGAATTCGATGTCCTTCTTGGCGGCAGCCGTGTAGGCGTCGTAGCACAGGGCGGCGGGGTCGCCGTTGTACTGGCCCCGGATCATTTCCACGTCGAGGCGTTCGCTCCAGATGGCGAGCTGTTCGATGGCGGCGGCGCGGAAGGTATCGGCGGCGGCGAGCATGACGCTGTGGCGCGTTTTCTTGAAATAGTTCGCCAGCTTGGCGGAAGAGGTGGTCTTGCCGGTGCCGTTCACGCCGACGATCAGGATCGCCTTCGGCTTGTCCGGCAGCGGGCGGATCGGGATCGGCGCGGCGGGCAACAGCTTGACGATGGCGGCGCGGGCCACTGCGACCACGTCCTCGGCGGTCACGGTCTCGCCGCGCGTTTGCAGGGTGGCGATGATCTGCTGGGTCAGCGGGACCCCGAGGTCCGCGCGGATCAACGATTCTTCGAGTTCATCCCAGTCCACCGGGCGGCCCGCGAACTTCTGGATGATGGATTTGAAGAAACCGATGGCCACGGGAGAGAAACTTTATGCGATGGAAGACGCGAAGACGAAGAAAATTCGGATGGCGGCGTCAGGGCGGCACGTCGGCGGTGCGGAGCGGGCGCTTGAGGTCGAGCTTCACGCGGTCGAGGATGCCGTTGACGAACCGGCTGCTCTCTTCCGTGCCGAAGCGTTTGGCGATTTCGATGGCCTCGTTGATCGACACCACGGGCGGGATGTCGGCCCGGAAAAGCATCTCGTAGATGGCCAGCCGCAGGATGTTGCGGTCCACCACGGCCAGGCGGCCCAGTTCGTAGTTCTCGACGTAGCGGGTGATGCGCTCGTCCGTCTCGACGCGGTGCCGGAGCACGCCTTCCACCAGGGGCAGGGCGAAATCGCGGATCGGCTTGCCGGCCGGGCGCAGGTCCCAGAATTCGGCGGCGGCGGACAGACCCGCACCCTGGTTGAGATCACAGAAGACGAGGAATTGCACGGCCGCCTCGCGGCCTTCACGACGTTTACCCATTTGGAGACGAACCGGGGGGAGAAGGATTATTCCTGGCGCAACTGGGCGAGCAGGGTGGCGATGTTGATCGCGGTGTGCGCGGCCTCGGTGCCGCGGTTGTACGGCGTTTCCAGGCAGCGGATTTTTGCCTGCGCTTCGTCCTTGCAGGAGAGCACCTCGTGCACGACCGGGATGCGGGTCGTCAGCATGACCTGCTGCAAGGCGTGCGTCACGCTGCTGGCGAGCAACTCGGCGTGGCTGGTGTCGCCCTGGATGATGACGCCGAGCGCGATGACCGCATCGATTTCGTTGTCAGGCTTACCGGCCAACTCCTGCACGACGATGGGGATCTCGAACGCCCCGGGCACCTGGTGCAAGATGAGGCGGGCATTCGGCACGAGCCGCATCAACTCCGTGGCGGCATGGTCCACTAACCCCTGCACGTACTGTGGGTTGTATTGGCTGGCGACCAGCGCATAGGTGTGCCGGGAACCCCCGAGCACGCGCGGACCGCCCACTTTAAGCTTGAGCATCGCCATAATGATTCACTGTCCGGTTCGCCGCCGCAAGGCGCGCGCGCAAAAAACGCCGTCTTTCTGTCGTCGGATCCGTCCATTCCTCACAGCCAGTGGCCCAGCTTCAGCTTTTTCGTCCGCAGATACTTCTCGTTGTGCGGGTTCGTCGGCGAGACGATGGGCACCTGCTCGACCATTTCCAGCCCGTAGCCCTCCAGGCCGATGACCTTGCGCGGGTTGTTCGTCAGGAACCGGAACTTGCCCACGCCGACATCCAGCAGAATCTGCGCGCCGAGACCGTAATCGCGCAGGTCGGGAGCGAAGCCGAGTTGTTCGTTGGCTTCGACGGTATCCATGCCCTGCTCCTGCAACTTGTAGGCGTGGATTTTTGCCTTGAGCCCGATGCCACGCCCTTCCTGCCGGAGATAAACCAGCACGCCCGCGCCTGCCGCCTCGATCTGGCTGAGCGCCGCTTGAAGCTGGCTGCCGCAGTCGCAACGCCGCGAGCCGAACACGTCGCCGGTCAGGCATTCGCTGTGGACCCGCACCGGGACGGGCGTCTCCTTTTCGATCACGCCTTTGACGAGCGCGAGGTGGAGTTTTTCGTCCAGGCGGTTGCGGTAAAGATAAAGCTGGAAGTCGCCGTAATCGGTCGGCAGGTGGATGACCTCGATGCGCTCGATCAGTTTTTCGCGGCGCCGACGGTACGCGATGAGGTCCTGGATCGTGCAAAACTTGAGGCCGTGTTCCTCGCGGAAGCGCAAGAGTTCCGGCACCCGGGCCATCGTGCCGTCGTCGTTGACGATTTCCGCCAGCACCCCGGCGGGGCGCAAACCGGCGAGCCGGGCGAGATCGACGGCGGCCTCGGTGTGCCCGGCGCGCAGCAGGACGCCGCCGTCGCGGTAGCGCAGGGGGAAAACGTGCCCGGGCCGCACCAGGGCGCGCGGGGTGGTCGCCGGGTCGGCCAGGAGGCGGATCGTGCGGGCGCGGTCGGCGGCGGAGATGCCGGTGCTGACCCCTTCGGCGGCATCGACGCTGATCGTGTAGGCCGTGCGCATGCGCTCGGCGTTGGTTTCCACCGGGGTCATCAGCGGCAGTTCCAGGCGGTCCAGTTCCGCGCCGTCCATCGGCACGCAGATAACCCCGCTGGTGTGTTTGACCATGAACGCGACGGTTTCGGCGGTCGCTTTTTCCGCCGCGAGGATCAGGTCGCCCTCGTTTTCCCGGTCGGCGTCGTCGGTGACGATGACGGGCCGGCCCGCGCGGATGTCTGCGAGCACGGCCTCAACGGAATCGAACGGGTGGGAGGCGTCGGTCATAGGCGGGGGGAGCGTAAAGTCGCTCATCGGCGACGTTTTGCCAACTCGCGGCGCGCACGAGCAGGGACGGGGAGGGTTTCATGGCGGGTCGGGCATCTGGTAGAGCACGAAATCGCCGATCCTAACGGTCGTTGGACGAGGGGACGGGGAGGGTCCTGCGTCACCCTGGCCCATCGTGGCGGCCAGCGGCGAAGCGCGCTGCTTGCGGAAATGCACCAGCCACCAGCCGCCGGGGGAGTCGGAAGTTTTCACGGCTGCACCTGGAGGGAGAGCGGGCCACGATTCGGGTTCGATGAAGCGGTCCGGCGCGGTGCCCGGATCGGAAGCGCGCTCGCGGCGGTGCGCTTTTCTGATCCGGCGGGCTTTCATTTCCTCGGTCAGGTTAGGCGTGGGGACAGGGGCGACCCGGGTGACGGAATGAACCACGTCTTCACCCAGGTAGAATTCCATGCCTGCCCAGTAGCGGTCGGCGTCCACGCGGCGGGCGCCGTGCGCCTGGAGAAACCGGCACACTTCCCGCGTGGTGGAATTCACGCCGAACCGGGATTCGATGCGCGGAGGCAACACGCTGGCTCCGACGAGCACCGCCACGGCGAAGCCCCCGGCGACGAGCAGGAACGGTCGGGGGAAGCGGGTGGCGGGCCGGTCGATCAGCCGCGCCAATCCGAGCGCCGCCCACGGGGCGAGGATCACGGTGTAGCTCGGCAGTTTGGACGAGGCCAGCGAGAAGATGAGGAGGCCAACGATCACGATCCATCCCTCGATGCCGAAACGCTGCCGCCACGAGCGCCAGCGTTCGCCCAGCGTGCCACCGGGCCGGCGGACCCGTTCGCGCCACAGCACCCACGCACCGCACGGCCACCAGGGCAGCCAGCCGAGGAGGCTGACCGGAACGTAATAAAACTTCGAGCCGTGGCGTCCATCGACGCGGCCCGCCAGACGGCCCGCCAGTTCCCGCTGGAAGAAGAACGTTTTTAGTTCCGGGTAGCGGTGGAGCATCAGGAGATACCAGGGGGACCCGAGCAGAAGGATCGCGGGCAGCAGCAGCCCCGGACGGAGCGCGCGTTTGCCGACCTGGTCACCCGTCAGCCAGACCCCCGCCGCAAGACCCGCCAGCGGGAGGAGGGCAGGCGTCGCCTTGGTCCAGAAGGCCAGGGTCCAGCATCCCAACGAGAGCGCCCAGAGCGTCCAGACGCCGCCGCGATGGCGAGCCTCGGCCCACGCGGCGATAGCCAGGGTACACCAGCCGGTGAGCATCATGTCGGGGGTCAGGATGCGCGCCATGGTCCAGAATTGCACCGAAGTGCCGCAGATCAGCACCGCCCACCAGGCCACGCGCGCCCCGCGCAGCCGCCAACCGGCCCAACCCAGCCCGGCCAGCGCGCACACCGCCCCGAAAAGCGGCGGCAACCGCGCGGCCCATTCGTTGAGCCCGAACGCGCGGAAACTGAGCGCCGTCGCCCAGTAGATCAGCGGCGGCTTGTCGTAATGGCCGTAACCCGACTGGCGCGGCTCCCACCAGTCGCCGCCCGGTTTGGCCATGGCCAGGGCGATGTTCGCGTACCGCCCTTCGTCGGGTTCGTTGAGACCGCGCGTGCCCAACTCGAAACAGAGCACGACGCCCAGAAACGCCGCCAACAGCCACCAGTCGCGCCGCCGGGGAAACGGGCGCGTGGCGGGTGGCGTCGCCGGGGATGACATCGCAGCCATCAGGGCAATTTCTGCCAGCGTCCCGCCTCCCGGGCAAAGGTGGCGGCATCCACCTGCACGAAATAAAACGGGGGCGCTTGTCCGTGCGGGACTTGGTATTCGAGCTGTACCCTGGCGAGGTCGTCCGCCCCGAACACCGCGCCGCGCTGGATCAAAAGGGCGGGCCCACCGGCTGGTTTCAGGAGCGTCAACCGGAAGGTTTGGCGCTGCTCGCTCCAGGCGAAATCGTCGATCTGGCGCGCCAGCGTTTCGAGTTCGGCGCGGCGGAAGGATTCGGCTTTCGGATCGACCTGGAGCACGACCGGTGCAGTTGCCAATGCGTGGATGCTGCCCGAGGCAAAAATGTCGTCGCTCGATGCCGCGAGCCAGCGGCGGATGGCGGTGGCGGCCACGGGCAACGCGTCGAATTTCTGCGGATCATCGAGCGTGATCGACAAGGGGCCGCTCAGGAGCGCGTGCCAGCGCAGGCCGCCGCGCGTGAAGTGCAGGAGCACCGTGCCGTCGGCGTCCTGGGTCCACGTTCCGCGATCCACTTCGGCGGCGGCGGCGCGCTCGCGGTTGATCTGGCGGTACGAGCCGTCGCGCGCCAGTTGCAGGAAACGGCGGTAGACGAAATCGTTTTCGATGAAAAAAACGTCGTGGGTGCGCGCCAGGCGTGGATTCGCCGGGGCGGCGGCCTGGGCCAAGCCTGCCGCCAAGCCGACGAGCGACCACGCGCCGACGAACTTCCATCCCAGCAGACCGTGTGGCCGTTTCGTCATCGGGAAAGATGGTGTGCCAGAAAGGCAGCTGCACGCTCGCCGCTGACCATGGCCGACTGGATGCTGCACGCCCCGGTCTGATCCCCGGCGAGCCAGACGTTGTCCAGCCCGGTCGGAGCAGGGGCCGGTGCGAGACCCCGGGCAAAACCCGCCGGTTGGAGGTGCTGCGCGTAGGGAATATCCACCACCGTCACGGGCCGCAAGTCCCGGGCGGCGGGATGGATCGCCGCCAGCTCGGCGCGCACCGCCTGAAAGAGGCGAGCGTCGTCGAGGCCGCGACGATCCAGGACCGTCGCGCTGAGCAAGTGCTGGCCCGCCGGGGCGTATTCCGGCGCGGCGTTCGTCAACGGGATGAAATGCCGGACCAACCGCCCACGCCCCGCCGGCAGCGTGAGCATGGCACGTTCGTAGAGCGGGGCGGTCGAGGAAAAATAAACGGTGGTCGTCCGGTGGGCGGATGCCGAGCGCAACGGCCGGTCCAGCAACCGGGCCGTGGCCGGGGCGTCGGTGGCGAGCAACAAACGGTCGAACCCGAAGCGCTCGCCCGTCGTGGTGCGCAGCGCGTCGGCCCCGGGGCCGAGGAGTTCGAGCCGTTCGACCCGGCAACCCAGCCGTAGCTTGCCGGGGCGCAAACTCCCGGCCAACTGACGCGGAATCTCGCCGATGCCGCGCGCCGGGAGCAGCGTGCGGCCCGTGGCAAATTTCTTCAGGTAATATCGAAACAGGGCGGCGCTGGTGCCAAGCGGCTCGTCCAGAAACACCCCGCCGAAAAACGGGCGGAAAAACCGCTCGATGATCCGCGAGGAAAACCCGCGCAGCCACAGGAAATGCGCCGTGCTGCAATCGCGCTCCGACGCGGTCCCGGCCAGGATCGCATGGTCCGGGGTGAGCAGCAGCCCCGTCACGAGTCGGGCCAGCCGCAGCTTGTCTGCCAACGGGAACGCCGCGCCGAACACGCTCTCCGGCAAATCCTGCGGGTGACGGCGCGGGTCGGCCATCGTCCAGGTTTCGCCCCGGTCGCGCAAAATCGCGCCGCTCTCCAGGTAGCGGGGACGGAGCGCGGCGAGGTCGAGGTGGCGCGACACCGCCGGGTAGCTGTCCAGCAGGACCTGAAAGCCCCGGTCGAGCACGAATCCCTCCGGGCTGACCGCCGAACGCACCCGCCCGCCCGGCTCGTCCTCGCCTTCGAGCAGCAGGTAATCAGCGACCCCCAACCGCTCCAGTTCCCGGGCGCAGACCAGCCCCGCCAGACCGGCTCCTACGATGACGATCATGCGGTGGCCGTGGCGGACGGATCAGGCCCAGGAGATGAGCCGCAACTCGTGCTTCTGCGTCAGGTTGGGATGCGTCGGCACCACGCGCACGCTGAGGCCGAACGCGCCGCTTTCCTGGCTGGGGATCACGCCCTGATAAACGTAAGCGCCCGCGCGGTCCGTCTTCTCGAACCGGTCGAGTTCCATGATCGTCGGCCGCACGATGGCGTTTTCGCGGTCCTCGCCGTAGTACGCCTGGACGCTGACCTCCTTCGGGTCCACCGCGCCGAGTTCGACCGTCGCGTGCAGCGCCACCTGGTCGCCGACCTGGATGCGCGTGCGGTCGGGGTGGGCGAGTTGCACGTCGCGGATGTGAACCTGCGGCCAGGCGTGGCGCATCTTGTTCTTCCATTCGCTGAGCGCGGCGGCGGCCTTGCCGGAACCGGCGTGGAGTTCGCGGTACGCCTTGGCGGCGGTGTCGTAGAGACGTTCCTGGTATTCCTTGACCATGCGGTGCGTGTTGTAGACCGGCGTCACGCTGAGCATGGATTCGCGCATCAGCCGCAGCCAGGCGATGGGCAGCTTGCCGTCGGGCTTCGCGTAGTAGAGCGGCACGATCTGCGTTTCCAGGATGTGGAAGAGGCTCTCGATGTCCACCTCGTTCTGGAAATCGACCGTCCCTTCCAAAATTTCCGAGCCGATGGCCCAGCCGTTCTTGCCGTTGTAGCTCTCGCACCACCAGCCGTCCAGCACGCTGAGGTTCAGTCCGCCGCTCGGGGGCAGCTTCATGCCGCTCGTGCCGCTGGCCTCCAGCGGACGGAGGGGGTTGTTGAGCCACACGTCCACGCCCTGGTAGAGCCGCCGCCCGATGTAGGCGTCGTAGTCTTCGATGAACACCACCCGGTTGGCGAACTCCTCGCTGCGGGTGTGTTTGTACACTTCTTGGATCACCTTCTTGCCGCCGTCGTCCTTCGGGTGCGCCTTGCCCGCGAACACGAATTGCACGGGGCGCTCCGCGTCGTTGAGCAGCTTGAGCAGCCGCTCCGGGTCCTTGAACAACAGGCTGCCGCGCTTGTAGGTCGCAAAACGCCGCGCGAAACCGATGGTCAGGATTTCCGGGTCGAGGATCTGGTTGACCTGCCGCAGTTGCGCGGGCGATTCACCCAGCCGGGCGCGTTGCTTGCGGACGCGGTCGCGCGTGAAGTCGATCAGGCGCGCCTTGAGCTTCTGGTGCGTGTCCCAGAGCACGTCATCCGGGATGCGGTTGACGCGCAGCCAGTAGTCCACGTCCGTCAGGTGTTCTTCCCAGTCTGCGCCGAGGTACCGGGTGTAGAGTTCCAGGAATTCGGGCGCGGCCCAGGTCTTGGTGTGGATGCCGTTGGTGATGCTCGTGATCGGCACCTCGTCTTCGGGCACCCCGGCCCAAACGTCTTTCCACAGCCCCTTCGACACCTCGCCGTGGAGCTTGCTGACGCCGTTGGCTTGGCGGCTGGTGCGCAGGGCCAGGATCGTCATGGAGAAATCGTTGGTCTTGTTGACCGTCGTTTGCCCGAGGCTGAAGAAATACTCGAAATCGACGCCCACCTGCGCCGGGTAATCGCTGAAATAATGCGCGATCAACCCGGGCGTGAACGCGTCGTTCCCGGCGGGGACTGGCGTGTGCGTGGTGAAGATGCCGCCGCCCGCGACGATTTGCAGCGCGGAACGGAAATCGAGCTTGTGGGCGCGCACGAAATGCCGGATGCGCTCCAGCCCCAGGAACGCGGCGTGCCCTTCGTTCATGTGGTAGACCGAGGGTTTCAGACCCAGGGCGGCCAGCGCGCGGGGTCCCCCCATGCCGAGGACGATTTCCTGGCGGATGCGCATCTCCAGATCCCCACCGTAAAGCTGCGCGGTGATGGCGCGGTCCTCGGGGTTGTTTTCCGGGATGTCTGTATCGAGCAGGTACAGGTTGATGCGCCCGACGGCGAGCTTCCAGACCTTGGCGTACACCTGGCGGCCCGGCAGTTCGACGGCGATCTTGAGCGGCGCGCCGTTGTCTTCCTCGGAAGGGATTTCCTGCACCGGCAGGTTGTAGAAATTCTGGTTGAGCTGGACGGCGTCCTGCCAGCCTTCCTTGTTGATCTGCTGCTTGAAATAACCGTGGCGATACAGCAGGCCGACCGCGCAAAAATTCAGGTCCAGATCGCTGGCCGATTTGCAATGGTCGCCGGACAGGATGCCCAGGCCGCCCGAGTAGTTCGGCACGGACTCGTGAAACCCGAACTCGGCGGAGAAGTACGCGACGAGGTCGTTGCCCTTGTCCTCGGCCCCGGCGGCCTTGGCGCGCAGGCGTCCGTAGGTATCCTGGCGCGACATGTACGCCTGGAACTGCTTGTAAACCGCGCTGACTTCCCGCAGGAAACTCTCGTCGAGCGCCAGTTCTTCGAGCCTCGCCTGCCGGGAAAGCTGCAACTGCCGGAGCGGGTTGTGGTTGGTGCGCTCCCAGAGTTCCGGGTCCATCTTCCAGAACAGCCTCCGTGCGGCGGGCTCCCAGCTCCACCAGAGGTTGTAGACGATCTCGCGCAACGGCTCCAGGGCGGGCGGCAGCTTGGGGACGATGTTGAAAGTCTGGATCGGTGACAGCATGGCAAAGATGGGATGGTTAGGTGGACGGCGGACGGTTTGTCAGAACGTTTCGTGCCACCGGGAGAGGGATTCTAGCGGGCCGCCGGGTTCTGACAAGGGAAACTCACACTGGGAATGCGACCCATGCCCTTGCGGGACCCGGGGTTTGCGCGCATGGTTGGCCCGACCATGTTTGCCCCCGGCTCCCGGCTGAAATCCCTGTGCGCGCTGCTTTGCGCCGTCGCGCTGACCGCCGCCCCGTCCGTCCGGGCGCAGCAGGTGAGCACGAGCGACCCGGCGCCTTACAATCCGTTGATCCTCCAAGCCATCCGCACGATGCCGCAGGCGGGCGGATACTCGGCCAACCATGCCGCCACGCAACGGCTCGGCGGCGCCGTGTCGTTGGACAAGGTCAATGGCTTCACGGTGACCGCTGCCCAGGCGCAACCCAGTTATTGCTCCGGGGCGACCTACCTCGTGTTCTTGAAGACGATTGACGCCCTGGCCCGCCACGGCTCGGTGCCCGCGAACGACCGCACGTTCGGCGCGTTGCTGATCAACGGCCAGCGCGACGGCGAGGGCGTGTGGGGCCGCTGGAACGCCAACGGCCCGGGCACGGCGCGGCTGTTCCACGAGTTGGGGCTGGGGCGGAACTTCAGCGATTTCGCGGACGCCCGGCCCGGTGATTTCATGAAGATTTTCTGGTCCGACGCCGTGGGTCGGCGGGAGCACGGGCATTCCGTGATCTACCTCGGCACGGAAACGGTCAACGGGGTGGCAAGCGTCCGGTTCTGGTCGAGCAACGTCGGCTCCGGGTACAGCGAAAAAGTGGTGCCCCGTGCCAGGATCAGCGCCGCCGTGTTCTCGCGGCTCACGACGCCGCAAAACATCGAGCACGCGCCGGACTTCGCGCCGCGAGTCGATCCGTACCTGGCCGGATTGTTGACCAGGGACTCGAACCTCGCGGAAGTCCGCCGCGAGTGCGGGATGTGACGCCGCCCGGTGGCCCGCCGCCGTCCGCCGATTTTCTGCGCTCGCTCATCGCGCAGGAGGGTGGGTCCATCTCCATCGAGCGGTTCATGCAAGAGGCATTGTATCATCCCGAGCTGGGGTACTACGCCCGGCGGGTGCGCGCGGTCGGGCGGGACGGAGATTTCTCGACCTCGGCGACGTTGCACCCGGCCTTGGGACAGGCCATCGCCGCCTGGGCACGGAGCCACCGCGCGGAAATCGTCCACCGGGGCGCGTGGCATCTGATCGAGTTGGGTGGGGGCAGCGGACAACTCGCCGCCGAAATCCTGCGCGCCGTTCCCTGGTGGCCGAAGCGCGGCCTGCGTTACCATCTGGTCGAGATTTCCGCCGGTCTGCGCGCGGCGCAGCGTCAGCGACTGAGCAAAGCCGGGCGCAACGTGCGATGGCATGAGGGGATGCGTTCCGCGTTGCAGGCGGCAAGGGGGCGCGCGTTGATCTTTTCCAACGAGTTCGTCGATGCGTTCCCGTGCGTGCAGTTGGAGCGCGGCACGCAGGCCGGGAGTTGGCGGGAAGTGCGGGTCTGCTGGCCGGAGGGTGCCACCGATCCGGGCGAAACTCTCGCGGATTGGCCCGGGCCGCTGCCCGGGTTCGGCCCGGACGACGAACCCGCGGTCGGCCAGCGCGTGGAGCTGCACCGGAGTTACCTCCGTTGGCTGGAGGAAGCGGCCGCTGGCTGGGAGGCTGGCCGTTGGTTGACCATCGACTACGGCGACGTGCTGCCCGGGCTTTACCACCGGAGGCCCCAGGGCACGTTGCGCGCTTACTGTCGGCACCAACGGTTGACCGAACTCGAAGTCTATCGGCGATTCGGCCAGCAGGACCTGACCGCCGACGTGAACTTCGCGGACCTGCAACGCTGGGGCAGCTCCTTGGGCTGGGCCACGGAATCGTTATCCACCCAGGCGGACTTCCTGCGCCGCTGGCTGCCGTTGCGTCGGCTTGGCCAAGCCGGCCTCGACCCGGCGCTCGCTTTCCTGCTGGACCCAGCAGGGGCGGGCGGTGCGTTCAAGGTGCTTGAGCAAAAGCGGCTCCGGGCCGAGGACAGCCGGAACATTTCTCCTGCCAATCAGAACGCCGCGTAGGGATCGCCCGGGTCCGCGCCCGACGACGGCGGCAACGCCTCGAGCCCCAACGCCTCGCGGCCATCGCTGCAACGGCTGAACCCGGTGAGCGGACCTTCCACCGCCGAAACGCTCTTCGAGAAGGCGATGAATTTGAAGGCCATCCCCATCGTGGACGGATGCATCAACGTCTTGAAGCTGCGGAGGTAGTGCAAAACGTCCGGGGTCAAATCCTGGAGGGTCCGCTCGATTTCCCGCAGCTCCTGCTCGCCCAACGCCACGAGAAAATGGTGCTGGTCGCAGTAGCCCGCGAGCCGCAAACCGCTTGCCTCCGCGCGCTCGGCCAAGCTGGTGAAATCGACGTGCGCCGTCAGGTCGCACCGGCCGACGGCCTGCAACGGGTCGGCGCTTTTGCGGTGTTCGCTGTAGGCCATCATGGTGCCCTCGGAGCGTTGCGGCGAATAGTAAACGTCGCGCGGATACCCGTAGTCCGCGAGCAGGATGTATCCCTGGCCGATGACCTTGGAAATGTCCTCGATCCAGCGCAACGCGGCGAGGTTGACCTCCGTGCGGTAGTACGAAGCCGATCCCTGCTGCACGGGGATCGGCAGCTTTTCCAGTTGCGCGCGCAACTGGCTGTTGGACGGCGGGCCGTAGACGAACCGGAACCCCTGCCGGGTGACATCGACGAAGTTTTCCTCCCACGCGCCGCCGGTGGTGGTCACGATGTGGACGGGAAAGGCGTCCAGCAACTCGTTGCTGAAATAAACGCCGCGCAGCGAACCCGCCTCGAAGGTGGCCAGGTCGCGGGTCCAGCGGATTTTGTTCCGTGGCCACGCGCTCAACGTCGCCTGCTGTTCCTGTTGCAAGCGAGGGTTCGGCTCGACGATCCAGTAACGGACTTTCTGGAAAAGGTCGGGCGAAAACTGCTTCATCCAGTGGAGCACGTCGTCGGCGAACTGGCCGTTGTTCGCGCCCTCCTCCACGATGGCGAAGCTCACCGGCGCATTCATGCGGTACCAGATTTCCTCGAACTGCTTGGCCATCAGTTCGCCGAAAATCTTGCCGACGCTCACGCTGGTGAAGAAATCGCCCTTGCGTCCGATCCGCGCCCGTCCCCCGCCGTAGTAGCCGTGCTCGGGGTGGTAAAGCGCCTGCTGCATGAACCACTTGAAAGTGACCGGGCCATGGGTCGAAATCTGTTCGCGGATGTAGGCGACCAGCTTGGGATTCCCGGGATTCGGCTCCATAAACGTGCAAAAGTCCGCACGCGAATCCTAGGAGGAAACCGGCGCGTCGGCAACCGGGTTTGCGCGGGGGTCGGTTGAAATTAGCGATTGCGTGGGGTAAGGGTTCCGTGGAAAGTCCAGGCCGTGCGCGCCATGCCTGAGCCCCCGTCTTCGCTCATGCGGAACATTTACCAAGGTCCCCCTTTTTACCGTCGGCACTGGTTCCTGGCGGCGGTGATCGTGGCGGTGATCGTGGCTTGCACCGGGGCGATTGTCGCGTACACGCTGCACCTGCGGTTGCTCGACAAGGCCGCGCAGTACGACATGACCGCGCTGGGTAAGATGGAAAGCGCCAGCACGATCTTCGACCGGAACAAGGTGACGTTCGGCTACATTTACGAGCAGAAGCGCGAGCCGATCCCGTTTTCGCAGATTCCGGCCGATTTGCAGCACGCGGTGGTGTCCGCCGAGGACAACCGCTTTTACACCCATAACGGCAGCGATTTTCGCGGCATCCTGCGCGCGGCGGTCAAGAACGTCCGCTCCGGCCACACCAAGCAGGGGGCCAGCACGATCACGCAGCAGTTGGCGCGCAACACCTTCCCGCTCAAGGGCCGTACCTATTCCCGCAAGATCCTCGAAATCTACGTGGCCAAGCGCATCGAAACCACGCTGACCAAGGAGCAGATCATGGAGTATTACCTCAACCGCATCTACCTCGGCAGCGGTTTGTACGGGGTGGAAGCGGCGTCCAAGGGGTACTTCGGCAAACCGGCCCGGGAGCTGACCCTGGGCGAATCGGCGGCGTTGGCGGGCCTCATCAAGAGCCCCAACAACCTTTCGCCGTGGAACGATAAAGTGCGTACCCAGGGCGCGCGGGATTTCGTGCTCGGGCGCATGGTGGACGAGGGGTACATTTCCCGCGAGCAGTACCAGACGGCGTCGGCGGAACCGCTGGCGGTGAAGCCCCGGGTGCTCGCCAGCAGCGATTCCTACGCGATGGAAGCGATCCGCCAGCAGGTGATTGCCCAGGTGGGGCTGGACCGGGCGATCAGCCAGGGATTGAAGATTTACACGACGGTCGATGCCCGGTTGCAGAAGACCGCCGAGGATGCGCTGCGCGATCAACTCGACGAAATCGAGCGGCGGCCCGCGTTCCAGAATCACCAGACTTACGCCCAGTATTCCGCGCTGTTTCACGACGAGGAACGGCGCGCCGCCACGGCTGCCCAGGACCTGGCCACCGCGCCGACGAACGCCCGTAATACGCTGCCCGCGCCCGAGTATTTGCAGGGGGCGTTGCTGATGGTGAACAACCAGGACGGCGGCATTCTGGCCCTGGTCGGCGGGCGTGATTTCAAGCACAGCGAGTATAACCGGGCGACCCACTCCCAGGCGCGCCGCCCGGCGGGAACCGCGTTCACGCCGTTCGTGTACGCAGCCGCCTATCAAAAAGGGGTTTCCCCGGCGCGTTTGTTTCTGGATCAGGTGATGGATAACAGGCAGGTGATGGTCGGCGGTCAGTCCGGGATTCTCGGTGAGTGGGGGGTCGAGAAAACGGGCAACCACTACGAGGGACCGTTGCCTGCCGGGGTGGCGTTGGAAGAAGGCAAGAATGCCGCCACGGTGCGCGTGGGCAACGAGGTCGGCCTGGAGAACGTGCTGGCGCTGGCCAAACGCGCCGGGATCGCCTCGCCGATGCGCGAATTTCCGGCCACGTTCCTGGGCAGCAGCGAGATCACGCTTTCGGAATTGACGATGGCTTACACGGGTTTCCCGAACGGGGGCTGGCGGCCCTCCGCGCCGTTCGTGCTGACGAAGATCGAAGACGCGGACGGCGAGGTGCTTTTCCAGGCGAAGCCGCGCCCGCGTGTGCGCATCATCGACGAGGCGCCCGCTTATCAGGTTCACGCCAGCCTTTCCGACAACCTCAAAACAGGGGCGGCGAGCCGCTTCGGGCTGAAACCCATGGCGGCAGGCGGCAAATCCGGCACCGCCTACAACTTCACCGACGCGCTGTTCGCCGGTTACAATTCCGAGGTGACCTGCGTGGTTTGGACCGGGTTCGACAAACCGTCGCCGATCTACCGGGGCGCGTTCGGCAGCCAACTGGCCTTGCCGGTGTGGGCCAAGATGATGAACGCGGCGGCGGACGCCGTTCCGGCCCACGAGATTCGTAAGCCGAGCAACCTCAAAAAAGTGGAAGTCTGTGCGCGTTCCGGTGATCTAGCCACCGATCAGTGTTACGAAACCGTCGATGGCGAGCGGACCCGCACCGCGTTCACCACCTATGTCACGACGGCTGAAATGCCGCGCCGGTCCTGTCAGGTCCACACCGGCGGCGGGCGCAGTTCGTCGGCGATGATGGCGATCATGCGGAGTTTTGCCCCGACCGAAGTACCGAACACCGGCGGCAAAGACGTGAAGCCTGCGTTGCACGTCGTGGATTTGGGCAGCGTCAAGCCCGTGCCCGTCAGGGCGCGAGCCGTCGTGGACAGTCCCAACGAGCGCGACCCTTACGACGCGTTGGAGCCGATCATCGCGCCCGGCGGGGACCTGGTTTCCCAAGGGCCTGCGTCCACCGCGTCGAACCCAGGACCAGCGCCGACGCCGGAAAAGGAGATTCGGGGGGCGCAGCACGTGCAACCCGCCGAGCAGGAGGTCAGCAACGCCCTGCCGGTGCGGGTCGATCCGCCCGACACGCTGCAATTCAACTGAGTCCGCCGGGGCTGGTGGTCAGCCTTCAATCGTGTTGATTTCGACCGGTTCGACTTTGACGCCGATTTCTTCGAGCCAAGCGATGGCGCGCTCGATTTCGTTCCGCTCCCCGTCGATTTCCACCGACAAAACGCCGATTTCTTCGTCCACGCTGGCCTGCCGAATGTTCGTCACGACGGCAAATTTCTTGCCCAGTTCAAAGACCACGGGTTGCGTGACCAGCTTGGGTTGAAACATCAGCCAGAGTCGGGATTGCATGGGGCGGAGACTCAGGGTTGCGCGGTTTCTTCCACCTCGGCGGTGGCTTTGCCCTCGTCGAGGTGCAGCGTGACCTTCGAGATTTCCAGGAGGTTGAGATTTTGCCAGACCGTCGCTTTTCCATCCTTATCGACGACCTTCAGATCCCAGATTTTGGTTTTGGTCTGACGTTCGAAATTGATTTTGACCGATTTGCCGCTCACGAGCATTCCTTTGCCCATCACGTCGTCCTGCCATTCCTCGCTGCTGTGCGGCGCGATGTACACTTCGTGGATGTCGATCCCCGTCTTGTTGACCAACAGGAAATCCTGCTTGCCGGCGTAAGACGACGAGAGCGTCGCCAACAGGAACACGCACGCCAGGAAAAAGGACCGGTTCATAGACCGGGATGCTACCACCGCTCCGATCCTGGTGCAGGAGGAAAACTTGGGAAAAGGCGATTCCTTCCGTTTGGAAAACCTTCTGTCGTCCTTCGACTCCGAAAACACTCGTTCCTTAAACCTATCCTCCGGCAATTGCCGGGACGATGCTAATCTCGTCGCCGTCTTTGACCGGGGTCGCCCGTTCTTCGAGGAAACGGATGTCCTCGTCGTTGAGGTAAACGTTGACGAACCGGCGCACGTTGCCGCTCTCGTCGCAGATGCGTTCCTTCAAACCGGGATACGTGCTGTCGAGCGACTGGAGCAGTTCACCGACCGTGGAGCCTTCAGCCTGCACGAGATCGAGGTCGCCGGTGAGTTTTCGGAGCGGGGTGGGGATACGGATGTTCGTGGGCATAGCAGGGAAGCGGTGGGCCGGGGCGTCAGGATTTCGCATTGACTTCGTTTTGGATGAGTTGCTCGAACTCGCGCAGACTCGGGTTGATCAGGCGGGGCGCGCCGCAGTGGTCCGCCACGGCTTCGGAGGTTTTCAGGCCGTGGCCGGTGATACACAGGACCGTGCTTTCGTCCGACCGGATTTTGCCGGTTTCAACGAGCTTTTTGGCGCAGGCTACCGTCACGCCACCTGCCGTCTCGGCGAAAATGCCCTCGCACTCGGCGAGCATTTTGATGCCTTCGATGATCTCCTCGTCGGTGGCATCCTCCGCCGAGCCGCCGGTGTGGCGCATCGTATGGATCGCGTAGTACCCATCCGCCGGGGTGCCGATGGCGAGCGATTTGGCGATGGTCTTGGGCCGGGCCACGGGCTTGACGAGGTCCGAGCCTTTTTTCATGGCCTCGGTGATGGGCGAACAGCCGGTCGCCTGCGCTCCGTGCACCGTGAAGGGCGTCTGCTCGATCAGGCCAACGGTGGTCAGCTCTTTGTAAGATTTATGGATTTTGGTCAGCAGCGAACCGCTGGCCATCGGGACGACGGTGTGGCGCGGCGTGCGCCAGCCAAGCTGTTCCGCGATCTCGAAACCCATCGTCTTGGAGCCTTCGGCGTAGTAGGGCCGCAGGTTGACGTTCACAAACCCCCAGCCAAACTTGCCCGCGATTTCCGAGCACAGGCGGTTGACCTGATCGTAAGCCCCGTGGATGCCGATGACCTGCGTCCCATACACCAACGAGCCGAGCACCTTGCCGCTTTCGAGGTCGGCGGGGATGAGCACGTAGCTTTTCAACCCGGCGGCGGCGGCGTTGGCCGCGACGGAATTCGCCAGGTTGCCCGTGGACGCGCACGCGACGATCTCGAAGCCCAGTTCCCGCGCGCGGCTCAGGGCGACGGAAACGACGCGGTCCTTGAACGACAGGGTGGGATAATTCACCGTGTCGTTCTTGATGTACAACTCGCGCAGTCCCAGCCGCCGCGCGAGGCGGTCCGCGCGCACCAGCGGGGTAAAGCCGACCTGCATGCCGACGGTCGGTTCGCCGTCGATGGGCAGCAACTCGCGGTAACGCCACATCGTCTGCGGGCGGCGGGCAATTTGCTCCCGGGTCACCGAACGCCCGATGGCCTCGTAATCGTAAGTGGCCTCCAGCGGGCCGAAGTCGAATTCGCAGATGTGGATCGCCTGCTTGGGGTAGGTGCGTCCGCACTCGCGGCAGCGCAGGCTCGTGAAGAAGAGATTGCGGTCTTTGTCCATGGTCGGTCGGTTTCGCGGCTCGGGCAGGAGCGACGGAAGCAACCGGGAAACGCACGCCTTTCCAGCCGGAAAGACGGGGAAAAGCAACGTTGACGGCCAGAGCCGTTCACCCGCACACCCGGGGCGCGCGTTGCCTTTCTCTCATCTTTCCTCCGGGCCGCGATCTCTCGCGTTCCGAAGCTGGAATTGGCACCTGGGCCTGGCCGGAGTCGCTTGCGCGAAGTCCGTCCAGCGGTTGCCGTGGCATCGTCGGGCCAGTCCCTCCGCCACTCTTGATAAGAGCTTGTGCGCTACTCGTAACCGGAACGGGGACCGGCGTCAACGACTTTTTCTTGGCCTCGTCAGAGCGCGGTGGCGCGGGCTTTGGACGTCAGCACCGTGGGTTCCACCGGGGTCGTGGCGAGGGGAAGCTCCTCGGTCTGGCCGGGATCGTGGGTGTTTACCAGCGCGCCTTTTTGCCCGAAGACGAGCGTGCGCTGCTGCCGCGCCAGGCGTTCCAGGGTGGGCTGCACCAGCGGCGCGAGACTGGCGCCGGAAAGGGTCAGATGGCTGGCGTCCGGGTGAACGACGCCCGCGCGGCTGTGCTCTGTTTCCGCGCCCGTGGCCAGGGCCAGCAGCAGAATGGCCGCTGCGTGCAGACCCTTCCCCTGTTCGAGCTGGCTCGCGCTGGGCGCGGAGTTGGAGGGGGCGGCCCCCGTGCGGATGTCGATGAGTTGACAAACCGCGCCGTCGAATTCGGGCCGGTCCAGCAGCACCACGTCGCACTGCGCCCGCAGCCGCAGGGGACCGGCGTCCGTGCCGAGTTCCGCGTGGAAATTCCGGTTCATGGACAACCAGAGCGGAACGTCCGGCTGGCGGGCCGCGGTTTCCGCCAGCGATTCGAGACAACGCCGGGCAGCCCAGCCCGCTTTGCGCAGCACGCCCTGCCACCACAGCGGCAGGGCCGCCGGCGCGGGGTCCGGCGGGGGCGAAGGATGGGCGGGCAGGAGCCGGGCGCGCAGGCTGGACTCGGTCTCGGACCGTGCTCGGGGCAGGCCGTGGGTCAACGCGCGGGTCCAGTCCTGGGCGGTCAACCGGCGTGGCTCCTGGCTGGCGTTGAGCGCGGCGTGCAGCCAGCGGTGGACGAGGCGACCGACCATCCAGCCTTCACCGCGCGTCAGGTTGCGGTCGTCTTCGCGCCACGGCTGGGCGGCGAAGATTTGGCCCAGGGCGAAGGTGGCCGGACGATTCGAGGCGGCATCCAGTTCGCCCGCCGACCAAGCTTCGGCCCACGGCAATTCGTCCGGTCCGGTCAACGCGATGAAATTAAAGAAGTATTCGTCGAACGGCCTCCCGGGGTCGCGTCGCCGGGTCCAGACCTCCCGGAGATGCGCGCCCTCGCTTTTGCCGAGCTTGGGGGCGGGGGCGTGTACCTGCCGGATCGTGCGCCGCCAGCGATCCAGGAGTCTGTCCTCGTTGCCCGAGGCTCGACCGGCCTCGACCAGGCAGCGGAGCACCCATTCGTTGGGATAGAATTCCTTGTTCGGATCGACCGGGTCACGGCTGGCGGCGGCGAAGGCCAGCGGTCCACGGCAGTTCTGGAGCACTTCCAAAAAGTGGAAGTTTTCCAGTTGGGCCCGGTCAGAAGCCGTCAGCAGATGGCCGCGAAACGCGCCCGGCGCGGCGGGGTCCGCGTCCGCGCGGCGCGCATTCAAAAAACTCCGGGAAGCGTCGCTCAAAAAAGGATTTTCCGGCGGATAAAGCGGCCACGCGCCTTCGTTGGAATCGAGCAGCACCGCGCCGCCCCAAATCTGGCCCGCCGCGCCTGCCAGCGTCGTGACCACGACCCGCGCGAAACGGTGGCTCGCGTCGGGAGCGCGGCGCACGGGCACGCCGCCCAGAATCGCGTCGAGGTAGCGAAAAAACGCCGACGAGGGGACCAACTCGGGCACGGGCAAGGTGTGCAGACGCGACCAGAGCGGTTCCAGGACTTCCGTCGTCAGGCCGAGGGCGTCGAGGCTGTGCTGCCACCGGGTGAGCGCCTCGGGCCACGGTAAAAATTCCGGCCATTCGCCGAGGTGCTCGATCAACCGGCGCAACGGCTTGGCCACGGGCGAGCGCGCGACCGAAACGGCGTCGCCGAGCAAACGCGCGCTGTGGTGCTGCACCTCGGCGAAGGCCCCGTGCAAGGCGCGCCGGACCTCGACCGGATCGAGCGGAAAAACCTCGCGCAGCACGCCCGCTTTGCCGCCGCCCCGGATCGTCGCGTATTCGTTCAACCGCTCGACGATGGCGAGCAGCGATGCGAGCCCGGCGCGCTCCAGGTGATAATCCAGGATGGCGCGTTGGATCTGCACGGAGAGCGCGGGCTCCGGCCGTTCGCCCAGTTCGTCCTCCACGGCGATCCCCGCGTCGGCCAGCGCGCGGACGAGAGCGACAGCAGACGGATGGCGGCCCGGGCAAAGGATGGCCAGCCGTTGACTGCCGTCCGTCGCGGCGGGTGGATCGTTGGAGGCGGACCCGGATAACCAACGGGCGACGTGATCGCACACCAGCGCCACGGTATCCTGAGTATCGACGCCGGTGAACAGTTCCGGTTCCGGAAGATCGGCGGAAGCCGCGTCGAGATCGGCGCCTTCCAACCGGTCGGCGAGGGCCGCTTGCCCGGAAACGAAGCCGCTGTCGTGGCAATCGTTTCGTTCGACGCCGAAACTCGCCTCGCACGCTTCGAGCCAGGATTGCTGGATCGCTTCCGAAGTGCCGCGCGGCAGCGGCAGGTAAAGGGAAGCGGAATCAGCCGCCCGCACCGCCGCTTGCAGGAGGTTGAACTGGTTCCAGTGGTTGGCATCCCAACCGAAGACGCACACGGCGAGGGGGCTTTGCTCCGGCTGCGGGGCAGCGAAGATTTCCGCCAGCCGCCGGTCGAGGTCGGGCGTCCAGGAACCGGTGGCACGGAGTTCCGGCAACCAGTCGCCGAGCGCCGGGGGCAGCAGGTCGTCCACCAAGCCGATTTCGTCGAGCCAGCCGGCGGCGGCGAAATCGTCGAGCGCCGATAGGCACGCTTCGGGGTGCCGGGCCACGGAGGACCACTCCGAACCGGGCGTCGCGGCGTCGATGGCGTGCAACCGGAGCAGAAACTGCAACGTTTCCTGCCCGAGCGAGGGCGGAGGCAGTCCGGCGCGCAGGCAGAGTTCGCGGCGCAGCGAGCGCGCGTCGAGAAACTGCACGCCGAAAAGGCTGATGTTTTCGGCGAGCAGCCGTTGTTTGATCCAGTGGGTCTGTCCGTCGCTGACGGTGACGATCCAGGCCCGCCCGCCACCGAGCACGAAGGGCGGCGCGGCGCGGCACCAGTCGGCCACGCCGCCGGTCCAGGCGTCCTCTAGGAGTTGGTAGGCTTGAAGAGAGATCAAAGTGGTTCGATCCGATGGCAGTCGGCACAGAATGACCGATGGCGACGCGTTTTGCCAACTCTCCGTGGACGTGGTGAAGAATTCAGCTTGAGTGCGGCCTCGAAGCGTGACAACGTCCGGCACGTTCGACGGTACGGAACGGTTGCGCGTGGCAACCGGGACGCCGTGGGCCAGCAACAAACGGCGGGGTAGCCAAGTGGTAAGGCCGAGGTCTGCAAAACCTCTATCCGCGGGTTCGATTCCCGCCTCCGCCTC
>CAXUGY010000028.1:0-50984 GCA_964250695.1 uncultured Chthoniobacterales bacterium
CGTGTTTTCCGCGTCTCAACGTGATCCCCATCGACCAGGAACGCCCGGACATGAGCGCGCTCAAGAGCGTGATCCGGCTGGTGCGGGCCGGGGAATCCACCGTGGTGTTTCCCGAGGGCGCGCGGACGCTCGACGGCGCGTTGCAACCGGCGCAACCGGGCATCGGACTCATCATCGCCAAGACGCTCGCGCCGGTGGTGCCGATGCGCGTGTTCGGGGCGTTTGAAGCCATGCCGCGCAACGGGACCCGGATCAGGATGCACCCGATCACCGTGAAGATCGGTGCGCCGCTGATTTTCACCGCCCGGGACGTGGCGAAGGATCAGGGCGAAGGACGCGAACTTTACCAGCGGTTGAGCGAGCGGGTCATGACGGCGATTGCGGCCATCGAGCCGCCAGCGCGCCGGTCGTCTGTTTGAGGTAGGGATGGCTCTCCGAGCCAGTCCCTAATTTTTCGGAAGTGGGTCTGGGAGTTGGCAGGTTTTTCCGGCAAACAGGGACTGGCTCGGAGGGCCATCCCTACCTGCAAACCTACTGCCCCGCGCCGTTGGCGGTGACTTGCACCACCGCGCGCACCGGGCTGCCGAGCGTGTAGCCGGTGCCCTTCTTTACCTTGAGGAAAACGGTGGTGGCAGGGGCCGGGGTCGTGCTCTGCACGGGCACGACTTTTACGCCGACACCCGATTTGCCAGCGGGAATCGTCACCGAACCGGACGTGCCCAGGGCTGCTCCCTTGCAAACCAACACGTAATCGGTGCCGAGGACCGCCGTGCTGGCAGGCGCGATTTTGAAGCCGACCGTCAAAGCGGCGGTGTTGTCTCCGCCCGCGCGCGTGACCTTAAACTTGCCGACGCTGCCGTCCGCCTTGGAAGCCGTCGCAACCGGGGCCAGGACGGAAATCGTCGGGACGACGACCGGCGGCGCGACCATGGCGACCGTCAGCGCGACGGGCGTGGTGCCGGTGCGGGCGTTGGCCGTCACGGTCAACGCGCCGGTTTGCGCGCCGGTGGGCACGACCACTTGCAGCACGGTCTTGGAAAGGACCGTGAAGCTGGCCGCCGCCACGGCCGCGTTGTCCGCGCCGACAAAAGTGACGCCGGTCGTGCCGACGAAATGGTCGCCCTTGATGAGAATCGTGTCGCCGGTCTTCGCGCTGGTCTGGAGGAGGAAGGTCGGCTGGGGCGCGGGGGAGGAGAGGCCCGCGTTGACGGCGAAAACCGTGCCAGCCGAGCCGTTCTGACCGGCGGTCGTGCCGTAGAGCCTGCCGTCGCTGCCCTGGGTGAGGCCGCCCACGGGAAAGCCGCCGTCCGCGCCGTTGGCGAAGCTGTAGAGCAGGGTGTATCCGCCGGTCGGCGTGACGCGGTAAATCGTGCCGTTGCCATTCGCGCCACCGGCGGCGGTCGTGCCGTAGAAATTGCCGTCGCTGGCCAGGGTGAGGTTGCCCAGGGCATTGCTCCCGTCGAGCAGGGGGACGAAATTATAGAGCGGGGTCACCGTCGCGGTGGTCGCGGAGGCCACGAGGCGGAAAAGCGCGCCCACCCCGTAGGCGCCGCCCTGGTTGGACACGCCGTAGAACGCGCCGTCGGGTCCCTGCACCACCCCGCGCAGGGGACGCGAGCCATCTGTGCCGCCCGTGAAGCTGTAGAGGGTCGTCAACGCCCCGGCGGGGGTGACGCGGAAAAACGTGCCGAGGCTGTTCGTGCCGCCCTGGGCCGTGGTGCCGTAGAAATTGCCGTCGAGCGCCTGGATGAGATCGCTCTGCGGATAAGTGCCCGCGAGGCCGCCGGTGATCGTCGCCAACGTGATGGCTCCGCCCGAGGGCGGCACCGCGCGGAAGATCGTGCCGTCGTTGTCGGCGCCGCCGTACTGGGCGGTGCCGTAGAGCAACCCGTCGATTCCTTCGACCAGCGCGCCGACCGGGTTGCCGCCGGGGTCGCCGTTGGTGAAGTTGGCAAGGACCGCCAGCTTGCCGGTGGTCGGGATGACCTGGTAGAGAGTGCCGTAAGCGCCGCCGCCACCCGTGTTGGTGGTGCCGTAGAAGTTGCCGTCGCGCGCCTGCACGAGACCGCCTTCGGGCATCTTGCCCTGGCTGGCGCCGGTGAAGGTGTTGAGCGCGGTGAACGCACCGCCGTTGACGTTGAGGCTGAAGACCGTGCCGTTGTTGCTGCGGCCCCCGGTGCTGTTGACGCCGTAGAACTTGCCGTCCGCGCCTTGCACGAGCGCGGCGTAAGGCACGTTGCCGTCGTTGGCGGGGTCGAACGTGTGGATCGTGGTCAGGTTGAACGTGGCGTGCGCAGCAGGCAGGCTGAACAGACCGAGGCCAGCGCCGACGAGGAGCGCGGAGCGGGAGAACGAAAGTAGGCGATGGGGCAGGGACATCACGGTTTGATGGGGAGAGGGATCGGGGAAAATACGAAGCAGATTTTACGCCCCGCAACCGGTCCCGGCAAACGGTTTTAGCGAAGGAAGGCCGTTGCGCCGGGTAGGCTTTTGCAGCATACAAGGGGTTTTCCGTCATGCCCCTGAACGCCGAATTCCTCCCGGACAGCCCTGCCGGTTCCGCCGTGGCCAGGGGGCCGGTGGTTTACGGCCAGCGCCCGGCGCAAATTCTGGCGGCGGCGATGCTGGTGGCGCTCGCGTTCGTCACGCTGCTGCGGTGGACCGGCGACGGGGCGGCCACCCTCGAAAAAGCGGTGCCACAGCCGATTCCGGCGGATGCCATGCCCAGTTCTCCCCGCGTTGACCTCACCGCTCCCGACCCCGGGGACTCCCCACCATGAAAATCGCCCGTGCGCTCATCTCCCTCTCCGACAAAACCGGCCTGTTGCCCTTTGCCCGCGCGCTGACGCAGGAACTGGGCGTCGAAATCCTTTCGACCGGCGGCACCGCCAAGGCGCTCCGGGAGGCGGGTATCGCCGTCACCGAGGTCGCGGATTACACCGGGTTTCCCGAAGTGTTTTCCGGCCGGGTCAAGACGCTGCATCCGCGCATCCACGGCGGACTGCTGCATTTGCGCGACGACGCGGAGCACCAACGGCAGGCCGCCGAGCACGGTATCCGGCCGATTGACCTGCTCGTGGTCAATTTGTATCCGTTCGAGGAGACCGTGGCCAGGCCGGGCGTGACGCTCGCAGAGGCCATCGAGCAGATCGACATCGGCGGGCCGTCGATGCTGCGCAGCGCGGCGAAGAACCACCGCTCCGTCACCGTCGTGACCGACCCGGCGGATTACGACGCCGTGCTGGCCGCCCTGCGGGAGAACGGCGGGGAGACGACGCTCGGCCTGCGTGAACGGCTGGCCGTGAAGACGTTCATCGCCACCGCCGCTTACGATCATGCCATCGCCGGTTTCCTCAACCGCGAGCAGCAGACCGGCGCGTCCTACGAGTTGTCGCTGCCCCTGGTGAGCCACCTGCGCTACGGCGAGAACGCGCACCAGGAAGCGTCGCTGTACGGAAACTTCGGCGAATACTTCCAGAAGCTGCACGGCAAGGAACTTTCGTTCAACAACATCCTAGATATCTCCGCCGCCGCGCAGCTCATCGGCGAGTTCGAGGAAGCGACCGTCGCCATCCTCAAACACACCAACCCTTGCGGGGTCGGCAGCGACGAGGATTTGCGCGAGGCGTGGGACAAGGCGTTCGCCACGGATAAGCAAGCGCCGTTTGGCGGGATCATCATTTGCAACCGCCCGCTGACCGAAGCGTTGGCGCGGGACGTGAGCGAGATTTTCAGCGAGGTGATCATCGCGCCGGATTTCGCGCCGGATGCCCGCGCGCTGCTGCAACGCAAAAAGAACCTGCGGCTGATCCGGCAGCTCCAACCGGCGACGGTGGGCGGCGCGACGCAGGACCTGCGCTCGGTCGTCGGCGGCGTGCTGGTGCAGGACCGCGACCGCGCGCTGCTCGGGCCGGAAGGGTACCGGGTCGTCACCAAACGCCAGCCGACGGAGGCGGAACGGCGCGCGTTGATGTTCGGGTGGCGGGTGGTCAAGCACGTCAAGAGCAACGCCATCGTGTTCACGGGGGCGGACCGGACGCTGGGCGTCGGCGCGGGGCAGATGTCGCGGGTGGATTCGGCGCGGATCGCCGTTTGGAAGGCCAAAGACGCGGGTCTCGGCCTGACGGGGAGCATCGTGGCGAGCGACGCGTTTTTTCCGTTCCCGGACGGCCTGGTCGCCGCGGCCGACGCGGGTGCGACGGCGGCAATCCAGCCGGGCGGCAGCGTGCGCGACGCGGAGGTGATCGCCGCCGCCGACGAGCGCGGCCTGGCGATGGTGTTCACCGGCGTGCGCCACTTCCGGCATTGATCCGGGCGAGGGATTTCTTTATACCTAAGGGCATGAAAAATACTCTGAGAGGATTGGTGGCGGCAGGTTGTTTCGCGTTCGCCGGGCCGATGGCTTCCGGCCAGACCGCCGACCCGGTTCCGAGTGTGTCTCCGGCGGCACCGGTCGAAGCGCCCTCACCCGGCGGCAGAAGGGCGCGCGAGTTTCAAGGGGACGATCTCGGGCAGGTGCTCCGGTTGCTCGCCCGCCAAGCAAAGATCAACCTGATAATCGACGACGCGATCAAAGGCTCGGTGAGCATGCGCCTGGAGAACACTTCCGCCATGGAAACGATTGAGGCCATCGTTCACCAGTATAAGCTGTCGATGACCAAGGACGAGAAGGGTGTCTATTTTCTGACCCCGCCCGATCCGGCTGATGCCGCGCTCGACCTGATGGCCAAGCCCGAGACGGCGAATCGGGTTGCGGCATATGTGCGCCACCTTTACCTCGCCCTGGCAAAGGAAGGGTTCTCGCCGGAAGAATCCCTGCGGATCGTCACGGCGTTCGGCCCCGGCGAAATGGCAGCGGCGGTGGGCCGAAAGCCGGACGCGGTCTCTGCGAAATGAGCCTGACTCTCGGCGTCAACATCGACCACGTCGCCACGCTACGGCAGGCGCGGTATGCCCGGACACCGGAGGCGCACAACGTCGAGCCGGACCTCGTCGCGGCGGCGGCGATCTGCGAGCGGGCCGGGGCGCAGTCCATCACGGTGCATCTGCGCGCGGACCGGCGGCACCTGCAAGACCTCGACCTGGCCCGGTTGCGCGCCAGCGTGCAGACCAAGCTGAACATGGAGCTGGGCAACACGCCCGAGATTCTGGCCATCGCGCTGCAAATCCGGCCGCAAGACGTTTGTCTCGTGCCGGAGAACCGGGAAGAGGTCACGACCGAGGGGGGGCTCGATGCCCACGGCCAGCGCGCGGGTCTCGCCCCGACCGTGGCGCAACTCAACGCCGCCGGGATCGTCGTCAGCTTGTTCATCGACCCGCTGGAAGCACAAATCCGTGCGGCGGCCGAACTCGGCGCGCCGGTGGTGGAACTGCACACGGGCGCATTTGCCAACGCGACGGGTGGCGCGCGGACGGAGGAGTTGGAGCGTTTGCGCGGGGCGGCGGAACTGGCGGCGGGTCTGGGCTTGCAGGTCAACGCCGGACACGGTCTGAGCTACCAGAACCTGCCGCTGCTTCTGGATGCCGTGCCGCACCTGCGCGAGTTGAACATCGGGCACTCGGTCGTCAGCCGGGCGGTCTTCGTCGGGTTGGAGCGCGCCGTGGGCGAAATGCTGGAATTGATGGCAGCCTACGAGGGCTGACCTTGCAGGAACTTTTGCGCTCCGAGCCCGGCGCGGGTGCCGGTGGCAAAACAACCTTGCAGCAGGTAGCCGCCGGTGGGCGCTTCCCAGTCGATCATCTCACCCGCGACGAACAGGCCCGGGGAGGCGGTCAGCATCAGATCGTCGTTCAAAGCGGACCAGCAGACGCCGCCGGCGGAGGAAATCGCTTCGGCGACGGGTCGTGGTCCGCGCAGGACCAGCGGGAAATTTTTGACCCGGTGCGCCAGACAGATGCGGTCCTGTATTGCGGTAGGGTTCTGAAATTCGAGGAGTGCGCGCGCGGCAGGTCCCAGCCGCCAGGCCCGGGCGGTTTCCTCCCAGCCCGGGCCGCCCTTCGTAGCGGGCAGACGCGTCAGGAGACTCTCCACGCTGACGCCCGGTTTGAAGTCGATCCGCAGGGTGGGAATTCCCATGGCACGCAAGGGTCGTCCGAGCTGGTACAACGCGCCCCCTTCCAAGCCGTATCGGGTGATGAGCAGTTCGCCAGGTACGGTGCGGCTCCCGGCAGTGACGGCAATGTTTTTGACGGGCAGTCCCTCGGCGGCGGCAAGGACGCGTGGGTCCCAAGCGATCTCGAAACCGCAGTTCGCGGGTTGCCAGGCGGCCACCGGAACGTGGAGCGATTGCAGGACTGTGGGCCACGTTCCGTCCGAGCCGGTCTGCGGCCAGGACGCGCCGCCCAGCGCGAGGATCACGGTGCGCGCCCGGATTTGAAGCGGTTCGCCGATGCGCGTTTCCCGCAGGCCGAGCATCCAGCTTCCACCTGCGCCGGGTTGCAGACCTTCCAGACGGTGGGCGGCGTGGAACGAGACACCGAGCGTGCGTAGCCGGGCTACCCAACGGCGCAACAACGCCGCTGCCTGTTGTCCGCGCGGGAAGACCCGTCCGCTGGTGCCGACGTAGGTTTCCACGCCCAGACCTCCCGCCCACGCGCGCAGTTCCGCCGGGCCGAACGCCGTCAGCAAATCACGCCAGCGCGCCGGTTGGTCCTCATAACGGGTGACGAACGAGGCCAAATCCTCGGAATGCGTCAGGTTCAGCCCGCCCTTTCCGGCGACCAGGAATTTGCGGCCCACGGAAAGTTTCTGGTCATGGAGCGAAACCCGCTTTCCGGCGGCAGCCAGCACTTCCGCCGCGCGCAGGCCCGCCGGTCCTCCGCCGATGATGGCGGCGTCGGCAGGGTCGAAGTCGGGCATCAAAAGAGGAAGATGGTCCGCAGATTACGCGGATTTCCGCCGATTGGAAGAAGGGGAAAGCAGATTCCCGCCGCCTCGATTCTGCAATCGGCGGAAATCCGCGTAATCTGCGGGCCACATGATTTCTCTGGAACCGGACACGGTCCACGTCTGGACGGCCAACCTGGACGACCACACGCCGTTGCCGGGGTTGCTCGACGCCGACGAAGCGGCCCGCGCGCAACGCTTCCATTTCGAGCACGACCGGCGGCACTTCGCCGCCGCGCGCGGTATCTTGCGGGCGTTGTTGGGCCGGTATCTGGCGGCGGCGGCGGGCGAAATCCGCTTCGGCTACGGGGCGCGTGGCAAACCGTTCGTCGCCGCGCCCGCGACTCCGGTGCGGTTCAACCTGTCGCATTCGCACGGGCGGGCGATGTTCGTGTTTGCGCGGGCACGGGAAGTCGGGGTGGATCTCGAAGCCGGGGCGCGGCTCAAGGACGACTGGCCGGGGATCGCGCGCCGGGTATTTTCCTCCCGCGAACAGGCGGAGCTTGCCGCGCTCCCCGCCGAACAACGGCGGACCGCGTTTCTCAACGGTTGGACGCGCAAGGAAGCGTATTTGAAGGCCACGGGCCTGGGCATCGTGGACGGCTTGCAATCCATCGAGGTCACGCTGGGGCCGTCGCCGCCCTGCGCCCTCCTGGCCGGACCGGCGGGCGTGGCCTGGAGTTTGCACGATTTGCGGACCGACGAAAATTTCGCCGCCGCGCTGGTGGTGGAAGGTGACGGAGCGGTCCGGTGGCAACGCTTTACTTACGCCGGAGAATGAACTGCCCGCGGCGGCAGGGTTTCTGCTAAACGAGAACGTGGACTTGTTTTTGATGACCGCGTGGCCCCCGTGGTCGAACTTCCTCTGATGAACCCTTCCGTTCCCCTTGCCGACCGGCCGCTGGATTTCGTTTCGTGGGCGCGCGACCGCTGGATGTTCGACGATGGCGGCGTCGTGCTGCTGATGTACCACAAGATCGCCGTGGCACCGCTGACCACCGGGCTGCCGATGCTCTACGTCACCGGGCGGGACTTCGACCGGCAGATGGCGGAACTCGCCGCGGCGGGGCTGGAGTGCGTGCCCTACGGCGAGGTTCGGAGCGCCATCGACGCCGGGCGGCGGGCGTTCTGCCTGACCTTCGACGACGGCTTTTGCAACGTGGCCGAGAACGCGTTGCCCGTGCTCCGGGCGCGGGCGTTGCGGGCGATCCAGTTCATCGTCGCCGGTCAGATCGGCGGGACCGACGCCTGGGACCGCGCCATCGGCGAGCCGCCGCTGCCGCTGATGGACGACGCGCAAATCCGCGACTGGCTGGCGGCGGGCCAGGAAATCGGCGCCCACACGCTGACGCATCCGCACCTGCCGTCCCTGCCGCTCGCCCGGGCGCGGGCGGAAATCTTCGACAGCAAGAAACTGCTGGAAGATCGTTTCGGCGTGCCGATCCGGCATTTTTGCTATCCCTACGGCGATTACAACGACGCGGTGCGCGACCTCGTGGGCGAGGCCGGTTACGCCACCGCGCCCACGGTGCGCTTCGGCACGAACCGGCCCGGCGGCGCGCCGCTCGAACTGCACCGCGTCATGGCCTGCAACTCGCCTACGCCGGTGCGCTCGCTCGCGCGCAAGGTGTCCCGCCTGGGACGGCGCCGTCCATGAAAATCCTGTTCGCCACGCACACGTTTTTCCCGGCGGTGGGCGGACTGGAAACGGTCTCGCTGATCCTGGCGGAAGAATTCGTGGCGGCCGGGCACGAGGTCATCCTCATCGCGCGCACGCCGGTCGAGGACCCGGCGGAGGACGCACGGTTTCCGTTTCCGGTGGTGCGGCGGCCCGAGGCGTCCCAACTGCTCGCGTTGATGCGGTGGTGCGACGTGTATTTTCAAAACAACATCAGCCTGCGCACGCTCTGGCCGCTGCTGCTGGTGCATCGGCCCTGGGTGCCCGCGCACCATACCTGGCTCATGCGCACGGACGGCAGCGTCGGCTGGCAGGACCGGCTCAAGAAGCTGCTGTTGCGCTTCGGCAAGCCCATCGCGGTCAGCCACGAGGTGGCGGCATCGCTCGAAGTGCCGGGGATCGTCGTGCTGGGCAATCCTTACAACGACACTCTTTTCCGAGTGCTGCCGGACGTGCCGCGCACCCGCGAACTCGTTTTCCTGGCGCGGCTGGTTTCCGACAAGGGCGGCGACTTGCTGCTCGAAGCCATGGCCGAACTGAAACGAGGCGGCTTGACCCCGGGTCTGACGATCATCGGGGACGGGCCGGAGGCGGAGCCGCTGCGTCGGCAGGCGGAGGAACTCGGCGTGGCCGGGCAGGTGAGGTTCACCGGGATTCTGACGGGCGAAACCCTGGTCCACGCGCTCAACGAGCACCGCGTGATGGTGGTGCCCTCGCGCACGCCGGAACCGTTCGGCGTGGTGGCGCTGGAAGGGATTGCGTGCGGTTGCGGGTTGGTCGGCTCGGCGGGCGGCGGCTTGCAGGATGCCGTCGGCCCCTGCGGGTTGACGTTTCCCAACGACGACCGCAGCGCGCTGGCCGACCGCATCTGCCAGATGCTCCAGGATGAGGCGCTCTACGAGAGCTTACGCAATCAAGTCCCCGCGCACCTGGAAAAACACCGGCCCGCCCGCGTGGCGGAGGCTTACCTGGAGGTCTTTCACCGGGCGCTCTCCGATTCATGATCCTTTTCTCTCATCCGCTGAGCACGCCGTTCACCCGCGAAGCCGCGCTGGCGCTGGCCGAGGCCGGGCTGCTGACGGAACTGCGGACGTGTCTGCACTGGACGCCGGGCAACCGCGCCGAGCGTTTCCTGCCTGCCGGGTTGACCCGGGAGATGGGCCGCCGCAGCTATCCGCCCGCCGTGCGCGCGTCCGTGCGGACGGCCCCGTGGCGCGAGGCGGGGCGGTTGCTCGCCCGGCGGTTGCCCGCGCTGGATTGGCTGGTCAGGCACGAAACCGGGCCGTGGAGCATGGACGCCGTTTTTCACGCGCTCGACCGCGAAACGGCCCGCCGGGTGCGGAAACTCGCGGGTGACCCTCCCGTGGACCTGCGCGGGGTGTACGCCTACGAGGACGGCGCGGCGGCGACCTTCCGCGAGGCCCGCCGGGCGGGCGTGCGGTGTTTCTACGACCTGCCGATTGGTTACTGGCGCGCGGGACAGCGGATCTTCGCCGAGGAGGCCGAGCGGGCGCCCGAGTGGGCGGCGACGATCACCGGCTGCGGCGACAGCGCCGCCAAGCTCGCGCGCAAGGACGACGAACTCGCCGGGGCGGACGCCGTGATCGTCGCCAGCAGCTTCACCCGGCAAACCCTCGCGGAAGCGCCGACCCTGCGCGCGCCGGTCTACGTGGTGCCCTACGGCGCGCCGGGCGTTCCGGTGCCCGCGCCGCCTGCCGGCGCGGCAAGGAAGGACCGCCCGCTGCGGGTGCTTTTCGTGGGCATCCTCAGCCAGCGCAAGGGCATCTCCTACCTCCTGGAAGCGGTAAAATCACTGGGGCCGCACGTCGAACTGACCCTGCTTGGCATCAAACCCGTTGCCGGTTGTCCCGCGCTCGATGCCGCCGTGCGCGCGCACCGCTGGATTCCGACCGCGCCGCACGCCGAGGTTCTCGCCGAGATGGAGCGGCAGGACGTGCTGGTGTTCCCGTCGCTTTTCGAGGGGTTCGGGCTGGTGATCCTGGAGGCCATGTCGCGCGGCCTGCCGGTCATCACGACCGCGCACACCGCCGGACCGGACCTCATCGAGGATGGCCGGGATGGTTTCCTCGTGCCGATCCGCTCCGCCGCCGCCATCGCGGAAAAACTCGAATTATTGCACCGGGAGCCCGCCCGGCTGGCGGCGATGCGCGCGGCGGCGCGGGCCCAGGCGGCGGCCCGGACCTGGCCGGCCTACCGCCGCCTGCTCGTGGAACGCCTGCAACCGATGCTCGAACCCACCGTGCCATGATGACCGATCCATCCTCCCTCGCGGCCCGCGGCCCCGTCGTCCCTGTCGCCCCCGTCGTGCAACCGGCGGACCTGCGGCGCTTGCGCTTCCTGGTTTTCCTGTACCTGGGTTTGTGGGTGTTCGAGGGTGCGCTGAGAAAATGGTTTCTGCCGGGTTTGGCGAACCCGCTGCTCATCGTGCGCGACCCGGTGTTGCTGCTGATGTACGCCCTGGCGCTGGCGAAGGGGGTGTTCCCGCGCAACGCGTTCGTCGTGTGGACCGCCGTGCTGGGCGGGGCGGCCCTGGTCGTCTCGATGGGTGCCACCAACGCGCCGCTGGTGGTGGAATTGTACGGGCTCCGCTCGGATTTCATGCATCTGCCGTTGATCTTTCTGCTGCCGGCCCTCGTGCGGCGCGAGGACCTGCGGACCATCGGCAAGTGGGCGCTGACGCTGGCGGTTCCGATGGCCGTGCTGGTGCTGCTGCAATTCGGTTCCGGGGTCGGTTCCCGGCTCAACGCGGGCGCGGGCGCGGGCACGACCATGCTCGAATCCACTTACGGGCACATCCGGCCCTCGGGCACCTTTTCCTACACGAACGGTCTCGGCAGCTTTACCTCGCTCACCCTGGCATTTTTTCTCTGGCACCTGTTGGAAAGACGGGTGTATCCGCGCCTGCTGTGGTTGGCGGCGATGCCGTCGCTGGTCGTGCTGATCATCCTTTCCGGCAGCCGGGGCGCGGTGGGCATCATCGGGATTCTGTTGACGACGGTGCTCGGCATCAGCCTGGTGCAACGGCGCTACCGCTCGTCCGCGTTCAAGCTGGCGGCGGTGATCGGCGTGGGCATCTTCGTGATCGGCTCGTTCGCCGTGTTCAAAACCGGGTTGAGCATTTTCTCCAGCCGGTTCGGCAACGCGGCCAACGTGCAGACCGGGTTCATCGGTCGGTTCCTGGAGACCTTTGCCAGACCTTTCGAGGTCGCTGCCGGTGATACCGGCCTGGGTGGGGCTGGGCTGGGGATGGGCACGAACGTCGCCGCCGGGCTGATCGTGGGCAAGCGGGGTTTCATGCTGGCCGAGGAAGAAGGCGCGCGCGTGATCCTGGAAAGCGGACCGCTGATCGGCTGCGCGTTTCTGCTGCTGAGATTTTCCGTGACCGGGTACCTCGGGTTCCGGGCCTGGTTCGCGTTGCGCCGTCACGCGGCGACGCTGCCGCTGTTGCTTTTCAGCACGTGTTTTTACAGCCTCATGCTCGGGCAGTTCGCGCAGGCGACGGAGCTGGGGTTTGCGACCATCGCCGCCGGGTTGTGCCTGACGGCCAGCACCCTGGCGGGCCAACCCGTGTTGGCGCCGGTACGCAAGGTGGTCGGGCCCGCGCCGCCGCCGCCACCTCCGGCGCGCACGCGTCAGCCGGAACCCGTTTCGGAGGCCCTGGCCGGACCGGCAGCCCCGCGATTTCTCCCGCGCGGACGCTCGTCCTACGCCGAACGGTTGCACCGGTCCTCGACGGAGGAACCATCGCCGTGAATCCCGTGTCTCGTTCCGCGACTCCGCGCGTCCTGCTTGTCGGCAACTATCTGCCCGACCGCCAGGAAAGCATGCTGCGTTTTGCGCGGATGATGTTCGACGGCCTGCGGTCGGCAGGGCGGCAGGTGGAATCGGTCAGCCCCGGCGCGTGGTTTGGCCGCTGGCTGCCCAGCACGCACGGCGTGGGCAAATGGTTGGCGTACCTGGATAAATTCGTGTTGTTTCCGTGGACGTTGCGCCGCCGGGTCCGCGCGCTGGGCGCCGGTGGGATCGTGCAGATTTGCGATCATTCCAACGCGATGTACGTCCCGGCTGCCGCCAGCGCGGGGCATCCGGTGCTGGTGGTTTGCCACGATCTGGGCGCGGTGCGAGGCGCGCTGGGCGAAGCAACCGAGGTCGCCGCCTCGCGCACGGGCCGCGTGTTGCAACGCTGGGTCGCGCAATCGCTCGGGCGCGCCGACCGGATCGCCTGCGTGTCCACCGCCACGCAACTCGACGTGGAGCGGCTCATCCGGCGACCCGACGGCTCGCTGCCGCGCACGGAACTGGTGCTCAACGGGCTGAACGTCCCCTACCGCCGCCTGACCCGCGCCGAGACGCGCACCCGGCTGGCGGCGGCGTTGCCGGGCCTCCCCGCCGACGCGCCGTTCGTGCTCAACGTCGGGTCGAGCCTGCCCCGCAAAAACCGGGCGGGCGTGCTGCGGATTTTTGCGCGGTTGCAAGACGAATGGCCGTCGGGGCGACTCGTTTTCGCGGGCGAAGCGTTGACCGGCGAAGTGCGTCAACTCGCCGTCGCGCTCGGCGTGTCGAACCGCGTCGTCGAGGCGGTCAAGCCGCCGGACGCCGGGCTCGAAGCCCTCTACAACGGCGCGCTGGCCCTCCTGTTTCCGTCGCGTTTCGAGGGCTTCGGCTGGCCGGCCATCGAGGCGCAGGCGTGCGGCTGCCCGGTGCTGTGCAGCGACGCGGGATCGCTCGGCGAGGTCGTCGGCGAGAGCGCGTTCGTCCGTGCGGCGGACGACGAGGAAGCGTTCGCCGGGGAATTGCGGCGGTTGCGGTCGGACGACGCGGCCCGCGCCCGCTGGACGGAAGCCGGGTTTCGGAACGTGACCCGATTCGGCACTGATACCATGATCCACCGATACGCCGAACTCCACGAGGAACTCCTCGGGCAAACCCAACCGGTCGCGGCCTGATGAAAACGCTCCTCGCCGCCTTCAGTATGCTCCTGCCCTGGCCGTGGCGGCGGCGGTTGCTCGGCTGGGCGTTCGGCTACCGGATTCATCCCACGGCGCGCATCGGTCTGTCGTGGGTGCGGCCACAACGCCTCGTGATGGAAGCGCACACGCGCATCGGCCACGGAACGGTGTGCAAGAACTTCGGATTGGTCCACCTGCAGGAGCATTCGTTCATCGGCAACGGCAACTGGATCACCGGCTATCCACCCGGGTCGGCCGTCCATTTCGCGCACCAGCCCGACCGCCGCCCGGAGCTGATCGTCGGACCGCACGCGGCCATCACCCACCGGCATTTCATCGATTGTACGGCCAGCGTCACCATCGGCGCGTTCACGACGTTCGCCGGGTTCTCGTCGCAAATCCTCACGCACAGCATCGACCTGACGGCGTCGCGGCAGGCGGCGTCGCCGGTGACGATTGGCAAATACTGCTTCGTCGGCACGAACAGCGTGCTCCTGGGCGGCTCCGCGTTGCCGGATTACAGCGTGCTCGGCGCGAAATCCCTGCTGAACAAGGTGTTCCAGGAAACCGGCACCCTCTACGGCGGCGTGCCCGCGAAACCGCTCTCCGCGCTGCCGGTCGAGCAGATGGCGTATTTCCGGCGGGAAACCGGCTTCGTGGACTGACCCGTATGCGTGTCCTCCAAGTAACGGCCTCGCTCGATCCGCGCTCCGGCGGGGTGGCGGAGGCCGTGCGCCAGATCGGCACGGCGTTGGTGCGCGCCGGACACCAGACCGAAGTGCTGACCACCGACGCGCCCGGCGCGGGGTCCCTGGACGGCCTGCCGTTCCCGGTCGAAACGCTGGGGCCGGGCCGCGGCGGCGTGTACCAGTATGCGCCCGCGCTCGGCCCGCGGCTGCGGTCACGGCGGGGGGATTTCGATTGCGTGTTGTCGCACGGTCTCTGGCAATACCACGGTCTGGCGACGTGGCGCGCCTGGCAGGGGGCAACCACTCCGCGCTTCGTCTTTGCGCACGGGATGCTCGATCCGTGGTTCAAACGAACTTACCCACGCAAGCATCTGAAGAAATGGCTCTACTGGCCGTGGGCCGAGTACCGGCTGCTGCGTTCGGCGCGGGCGGTATTTTTCACCTGCGAGGAAGAGCGGCGTCTGGCGCGGGAAAGTTTCTGGCTCTACCGGACGCACGAAGCCGTCAATGCATTGGGCATTCAGGAACCCCCCGGCGGCGCCGAACAGCAGAAAGCGTTGTTTTTGGAAAAATTTCCCGGGTTGCGCGACAAGAGGCTGGTCCTGTTTCTGGGACGGCTGGTCACCAAAAAAGGCTGCGACCTGCTGTTGCGCGCGTTCATGAATCTGAAAGACCTTCCGGTGGACGCCGTGCTGGTCATGGCCGGGCCGGACGACGAGATCGACCCGGCGTTTACGAAAACCTTGCGCGAGAGCACCGGTCGGCACCCGGGTTTCTGCTGGCCCGGGATGTTGACGGGCGATCTGAAATGGGGAGCGATGCACGCCGCCGAGGTCTTCATCCTGCCGTCGCACCAGGAAAATTTCGGTCTGGCGGTGGTCGAAGCGTTGGCGTGCGGCAAACCGGTGCTCGTGTCCGACAAGGTCAACATCTGGCGCGAGATCGCAGCGGACGCCGCCGGTTTGATCGCGGATGACACGGTTGCGGGGATCGAAACGCTGCTGACCCGCTGGTTTGCGCTTTCCGCCGACGAGCGCGCCGCGATGGGTCGGCAGGCCCGCACCTCGTTCCAGTCGCGTTACCAGATCGACCACGCCACCGCCGGTCTCGTCGAACAGCTTCGCCGCTTCGGAGCGGCTGATCATTCATCCGCCACCTAGCTTCCGATGCCAGTACCCCTGACCACCCACCAACAAGCCAGCGCCTACGGTTCGCCCTGGACGCTCGGCCAAAAGATTCGGATGCAAATCTGGGCCTTCGCCTGGGCGTTGCTGTGCGGCTGGACGCCCAAACCGCTCAACCCTTGGCGTCTGTTGATCCTCCGCCTGTTCGGTGCGACGATCCACGGGCGGCCTTTCGTCCACCAGCGCGTGCGCATCCATATGCCCTGGACGCTGATCTTGCACGACCGCGCCACCGTCGGCGACCGCGCCAACCTCTACAACATGGCCACCATCGAGATCGGCGCGCGGGCCATCGTCGCGCAGGAAACGTATCTTTGTACCGGCACCCACGATTTTGACGATCCGCACCTGCCGCTGCAAACTGCGCCGATCACCATCGGTGAGGATGCGTTCGTCAGCGCGCGCGTTTTCGTCCTGCCGGGAGTCACGGTCGGCGCGCGGGCGATCATCGGCGCGGCGTCGGTGGTCACGCGCGACGTGCCGCCGGACGTGCTCGCGGCGGGCAACCCTTGCCGGGTGCTCAAACCGCGTTCGCGCGCCGTGGCACGCTGAGAGCTACTATCCCTCGAACAATCATGTCCGCCGCTGCCGCCGAAAAACCGCTCAACGTCCTGGTCTGGGGAATCAACTACGCGCCGGAAGCCGCCGGCATCGCCCCCTACAACGTCGCGCTCTGCGAATATTTGCACGAGGCGGGACACGCGGTCCACATGCTGACCTCCTTCGCGTACTACCCCGAGTGGAAGAAACTGCCCGGCGACGAGGGCCGGTGGTTTCGGACGGATGACGTGCGCGGGGTTCCGGTGCATCGCTGCTGGCATTACGTTCCGCAAAAAGTTTCGTCGCTCAAACGCATCGTTCACGAGGGCACGTTCGTGCTGACCTCGTTCCTGCGCGGACTGACCCTGCCGCGTCCCGACGTGATCTTCGTGGCGTCCCCGCCGCTGCTGTTGGGCGCGGCGGCGTGGTGGCTCGGCAAGCTCCGCCGCGCGCCGTACATCTTCCACGTGCAGGACCTCCAGCCCGACGCGGCGGTGGGCCTGGGGATGCTCAGGCAGAGCCCGTTCACGCGGATGCTCTACCAGTTGGAAGCGTTGGCCTACAAAAAAGCCGCGCGCGTCTCCGGCATCAGCCAGGGCATCCTGCGAATGTTCCGTGACAAAGGCGTGCCGGAAACCAAGCAGGTTCACTTTCCCAACGGCTTCCGCACGCCGGACCTGTCCGCTCTGCCGACGCCGGGTCGCTGGCGGGCGAAACAGGGTTTTGCCCCGGACGATTTCCTCGCCGTGTACGGCGGCAACCTCGGCGTGAAACAGGGACTCGAAATCCTCATCGATGCCGCCGCGCTCCTGCGGGAAAAGCGCGTGCGGCTCGTCATCTGCGGCCACGGCGCGGCCCGTGACCGCATCCAGGCCGAGATCGAGCGCCGCCATCCGCCAAACCTCACCCTGCTGCCCATGCACTACGGCGAGGATTTCCGCGAGATGATGGTGGACACCGACCTCTGCCTCATCACCCAACAAACCGGCACCGGGCAATACTTTTTCCCCAGCAAACTGCTCAGCGCGCTGGCGTTCGCCCGGCCGACGCTCGCCGTGGCCGACGACCACAACGAACTCGCGTTCGTGCTCAGGGACGGTGGTTTCGGCGTCCGCACCTCGCCCGGCCAACCGGCGGAACTCGCGGCGGAACTCGACCGGCTGGCGCGTCTGGATGTGAACGCACTCCGCCGGATGGGTGAGGCCGGGCGGCAGTTCGGCCAGCAATTTGCCTTTGAGAAGGTGCTCCCGGATTTCGAGAAGGTCCTGCGAACGGTGGCCGCCGCCCGGTAAACACCCTCAATAAGCCGTTTTCGGGGGCCGCACCACGTGTAACACCGTTTGCAGGATGATGGAGATCTCCAGCGCGGGCCGCCAGTTCTCCAGGTACTCGATGTCGGCGGCGATCCGGTTGGCGATGTCCTCGCTGTTCTTCGCCTCGCCGCGCAGCCCGCGCACCTGCGCCAGCCCGGTGATGCCCGGCTTGACGAACGTCCGCACTTGGTAGTTCGCCAACTGCCGCGCGAACAACGCGTTGTGCTGGACGAGATGCGGGCGCGGTCCGACCACGCTCATCTCGCCCTTGAACACGTTCCAGAATTGCGGCAATTCGTCGATGCTCAGTTTGCGAAACCACCTCCCCGCCGGGTAAATACGCGCATCTCCGCTCGTCGCCTGCCGGGCTTCCGTGTTGTGCCCGACGTTCATCGTGCGGTACTTGACGATGCCGAACTCCCGGTTCTGCAACCCGGCGCGCTGCTGGCGAAAGAACAGCGGCCCCGGTGATTGACGCCGTTGGAAGCACCAGACGATCAGGTTCGTCACCGGCAGGATAAAAAGGATGACCGGCAGCGAGACCGCCAGATCGATGGCGCGCTTGATGACCTGGTTGAACGGGTTTTCCAACGCCTCCTCGCGCAGCCCGATGAAGCGCAACCCGTCGTCGTCCACGAACGTCAGCGGACGGCCCCACCGCTCCGGCAGGTTGGCGACCACGAGCAGCCGCACCCCGAGCTGGTCGCACGCCTCGACGAAAAAATGCTGCTCTTCGGCGGTGGCGGGCATCTCCGTGCGGATCACCTGCGTCACCCCGTGCTGACGGATGACCTCCACCATCTGATGCGTGCCGCCGAGGCGCGGATACCCGCATTTTTCGAGTTCCCACGGGTCGTCGTCACACACGATGCCCACGGTGCGAAAGCCCACGTCGATCTTGCGCTCCAGCCACGGACGGAGGGCTTCCGCCTTGGCGACGCGCCCGACCAGAAGCGTTTTTTCCCAGCGTTCCTTGCCGTAGAACCGCTGGCCGAGGACCCCCGGCAGGTAGCGGTTCGTCAGGAACAACAGCACGTAAAGCGAAGGGATGAAAACGCCCAGGAAAACGCGCGAGATGACGACGGCGTCCTTGGTTGCCACGACGTAGACGAGCAACAGCCCCGCCCCGAAAAACGTCTGGCGCAAACTCAGACGGTGCGCGCCCAGGAAATCGCGGTGAACCGTGCTGCGTTCGAGGCGTTTGTTGCTGAGGACCTCCATCAGCAACCCGACCAGGATGACGGCGCAAAACACTGCGTAAGACTGGAGCGAGACCACGCCCAGGCCGGAGCCGATGAGCACGACGAAGATTTCCACCCAGAACAGCACGGCCGTCAGCAGCATTTGGCAGAGCGCCAGCACGGCGTTTAACCCGGAGGTCCGTTGAGAGATCATGTGGCGGCGAACAGGGTAAGAGAGTGCGCGGGGGGCATGTTGACGTCAAGGGCGGCCCGGCGGATCGACCCTCGTAAAAGCAGGTTTCGCGCGCCGACGGCAGTGAAAGGCTGAATCTTCTTGCCCTGCGACACCGGACAGCTTGAAACTTGCTGCCAATCCCTCCGTGCCAATGATGACGCGTCCCTCCAGCCGCCGAACCTCCCAACCGATGGGCGTCCAGGGCCATCGAACGGCTGCCCCCCGCGCCCGGGACCAGCCCGGCTGGCTGCGGCCCGGCTTGGCCTTGCTGCCGCTGGCGGGTGTGGCGCTGGGCGGTGGGGTCGAGCGTTGGAGCGAGGCGCTCGTGCTCCTGACCTTGGGCGTCCTGCTGTTGGCGATGCCGCCGCGCGCGTCGTTGGGTCGCGGGTTGAACCTCATCCTCGCGGCTTTGCTGGGTTTGAGCGCGACCGCGTTTTTGCCCGCCCGCTGGTTCGCGCCGCCAACCTGGCGCCGGGCGTTCATCGACGATTTCGGCGCGTCGCTGCCGGGGACGCTCAGCGCGCAGCCGTGGCTTTCGGCGGAAACGTTGGTCTTGTTCCTGGCCGGGATCAGTTGGTTGTACCTGATGGCGACCCTGCGCTGGGAGCCGGGCGAGCGGCGGCGCGCGGGGATGCTGTTTGCCGGGGGCGTGGCGGTGTTGGCCGGGGTTTTCGTGGCGCTGGCCAGGCTGGGCGTGGTGGTCCCGATCTGGCCGAACACCCGGCATTTCGGGCCGTTCCCGAACCGCAACCAGACGGCGGATTTCCTGGCGGTGGGCGCGCTGCCCGTGCTGGCGCTGGCCCGCGCGGCGTGGCGTGCGGGCCGGGTGGCGGCGGCGTTGGGTTGGCTGGCCGGGTGGCTGGTGACGGCCGGCGCGGTGTTCCAATGCTTCTCGCGCGCGGGGATCGCCATTCTCTTTCTCACGACGGCGATTTACCTCGGCGTGGAATTTTTCCGCGCGAACCGCCGCCCGCCCGCCACCCGCAACGAAGCGAAATTCGCCCTCTGGCGGCGGGTGGCATTGCTGGTTTCCATCGTGCTGGTGGCGACGAGCGTTTTCCTCGTGGTCGGCGGCGACACGCTGGAACGGTTCCGGCCCGACGCGGCCATGGCGGATGTCAATACGATGTCGAACGGCCTGCGCCTGCGCCTCCAGACCGACACGGTGGGAATGATCGCCGCCTCGCCGTGGTGCGGCGTCGGCCTGGGCAATTTCGCGGGCCTGTTCGAGACGTTTCGCCGTCAATCCGCCGACACGCCGTTGCGCTCGATCCATCCCGAGAGCGACTGGCTGTGGCTCGCGGCGGAACTGGGCTGGCCGTCGCTGCTGCTGGCGTTGGCGGGGTGCGTCTTGCTGGGTCGCCGGATGTGGCCGGAACGCCACAGTCACGACCGCCCGTTGCGCACGGCGGCGGCGCTCGGGGTGGCGGCCTTCGCGGTTCACGGGCTGTTCGACGTTTCTGCGCACCGGCTGGGCACGGCCATGTGCGGGCTGTTCCTGGCCGGGCTGGCGTTGCCCGGCGAGCCGGAAGCAGCGGCGGCAACCCCGGTCCCGGCGAGACCATCGTGGCTACCCATCGTGTTCCGCGCGGTGGGCGTGCTTCTCCTGGGGGTCGGCTGCCTCTGGACGCTGCAAGCCCGCCACGCGGGTCTGCTGCCCGGAGCGCAGGGTGTCGCCCGGCTCAAAGCGACGGCTCTGGGACAAGGTCTGGCGCACGACTACGCCGAGGCACGAGACTCCGTAACCCGCGCGCTGGCGTGGGCGCCGTTGGACTGGGAGCTTTACTTCATCCGCGCCGGGGCGGGGGTGTACCTGCGGCGCGATCTGGCGGCGACCGCGTCGGATTTTCGCCGGGCGCGTTTCCTCGAACGCTGTTCGCCCGATGCGCCGTTGGACGAGGCCCGCCTGTGGGCGGCGGTCGGGCAAGACCCGCAGGCCGTCAACGCCCTGCTCGAAGCTTGTCGCCGCGCGCCGGCCCGCGCCGGGGAGTTCATCGGACCGCTCTACGCGGCGCGCCACGGGGACGCCGATTTCGTCGATGCGCTGAGCGGTGCGGTCCTACGCAGCCCGACGCTGGCGGTCGCGCTGGCCGAGCGGATGGCAGGCGCGGACCTGCCCGGTTTCATCGCCCGCGTCCTGCGAGTCGATCCAGACCTCGCCAAGCTGGACGGTCCGCAGAGAACACGGTTTTTCCGCGTCTGGGCGTTGAACGGCGATCCGCAAACGCTGTCCGCGAGCATGACCTCGCACCCGGCCTGGCAGTTGCCAGGGTGGCGTTGGTGGGCCGAAGCCCGTGGACGCGCGGGGACGCTCGAGGCATGGCGGGAGGCGTGCCAGATCGTGGCTCCACGTCTCCCCAAACCCGACGTGCCTGCCCTGGAGGACACCCGGACCCTCGCCCAGTTGCAACGGGCGGCAGCCGGGAACGCCGACGACACCGCCTCGGGACTCGCGCTCTACCGCGCGCAACGTGCGGCCGCGGACCCGGCGGGGGCGTTGCTGACGTTGCACCGGATCACCAGACGAACCGACGCCCCGGCTTATTTTTCGTACCTCGAAGCTCAACTCGCCATGGAAATCGGGGAATGGAAAACCGGCTGGGAAGCCTGGGAGCGGTATCTTGCGTTGATCCCCGCCCGAGGGTGACAGCCGCCCTCCGACCGGGCAAAATCAGTCCACGAACTCCCGGGCCACGAGCGTCGCATTGTGCCCGCCAAAGCCGAAGGAATTGTTGACGGTTACCCGGACCTTCTTTTCGCGGGCCTTGTGCGGCACGTAGTCGAGGTCGCATTCCACATCGGGGTGGTCGAGGTTGATCGTCGGCGGCACGATGCCGTCCCGCATGGCCAGCACACACGCCGCCATTTCGATGGCCCCCGCCGCCCCCAGCGTATGGCCGGTCATGGACTTCGTGGAGGAAACCATCAGGCCGCCCGGCATGGCGTGGGGTCCGAAAACCCGCTTGATGGCTTTGGTTTCGCACACGTCGCCCAGGCCGGTGGAAGTCCCGTGCGCGTTGATGTAATCCACGTCCTCGGGATTCAACCGGGCGTGCTTGAGCGCCATTTCCATGCAACGGGCTGCCCCGAGTCCTTCCGGTTGCGGCGAGGTCATGTGGTAGGCGTCCGCGCTCAGGCCGTAGCCCACGAGTTCGCAGTAAATCCGCGCGCCGCGTTTACGGGCGTGCTCCAGTTCCTCGATCACCACGACGCCCGCCCCCTCGCTCAGGACGAAACCGTCGCGGTCCCGATCAAAGGGACGGCTGGCGCGTTCCGGGTCGTCGTTGCGGTTGCTGAGCGCCTTCATCGCGTCGAAACCGGAAATCCCCAGTGTGACGCACGAGGCCTCGCTGCCACCGGCCACGAACGCATCCGCGTCGCCGAATTTAATCACCCGCCAAGCCTCGCCGATGGCGTTGTTGGCCGTGGCGCACGCGCTGACGTGACAGATGTTCGGCCCTTCCAGCCCGAGGTCCATGCTCACCAGACCGCTGGCCATGTTGGAAATCATCATGGGAATCATGAACGGCGACACGCGGCGTGGCCCCTTGGCGACGAGCGCGCCGTGCTGGACCTCCAGCGTGTGCAGCCCGCCGATGCCGCTGCCGAGCATGCAGCCGAAGCGGGTAGGGTCCAGCGTGGACATGTCAGCCCCGGAATCCGCGTAGGCCATTTTCGCCGCGCCCATCATCAACTGGGTGTAACGGTCGCTGCGGCGCACGTCCTTCGGATTGTTGAAATAAGGCGTGGGATCGTAGTCACGAACTTCCCCGGCGATTTTGCAGTCGTAGTTGGTGGTGTCGAAGGCCGTGATGTGCCTGATGCCGCTGACCCCCGCGATCAGGTTGCGCCAGAACGTCTTCAAATCGTTGCCCAACGGCGTCAGCACGCCCATGCCGGTGATGACTACTCTGCGGTCATACATAGGAGGAAAATACAGGCCTAGCGGGTCCCCATGCCGACGCTCTGCACGGTCTGGAAAAGTTTGCCTTCCGTCTTGATGGAAGGGGCGATGATGATCTCGGTTTCCTGAAACTCGCGGATGCTGGCCGCGCCGACGTTGCCCATGCACGTCGTGATCGCGCCAACGAGGTTCTCGCTGCCGTCGTCCACGCTGGCGGGGCCGAAAAGAATCTGCTTGAGCGGGCCGGTGGTGCCGACCTTGATGCGCGTGCCGCGCGGCAGGTTGGCGTGCGGGGTGGCCATGCCCCAGTGGTGGCCCTGACCGGGGGCTTCCTGCGCCTTGGCGAAGGGGCTGCCGATCATGACGGCGTCCGACCCGCAGGCCAGCGCCTTGCACACGTCGCCGCCGGTGCGCATCCCGCCGTCGGTGATGATGGGCACGTAACGCCCGGTTTGCTTATGGTACTGGTCGCGCGCGGCGGCACAGTCCACGGTGGCCGTCACCTGTGGCACGCCCAGGCCGAGCACGCCGCGCGAGGTGCAAGCCGCCCCGGGGCCGACCCCGACCAGCACGCCCGCCACGCCGCAACCCATGAGTTCCAGGGTCACATTGTAGCCGACGGCGTTCCCGACGATCACCGGGATGGTCAGGTCCGAGCAAAATTTGGCGAGGTCGAGCGATTGGTACTCGGTGGAGCGGTGCTTCACCGTGCTCACCGTGCTCTGGACCACGAAGATGTCCGCTCCGGCTTCCTCGGCGATCTTGCCGTATTGCGCGGCTTTCTGCGGGATGCTGCTGACGGCGGCGAGCACCCCGGCCTCCTTCATCTGGCGCACCCGCATGGCGATGAGTTCCTCCTGCACGGGCTCCTGATAAAGCTTCTGGAGCAGGCTCGTCACCTCGTTCTTGTCGGCTTCGAGCACCTGTTGGAGAATCTCCTGCGGGTACTTGTAGCGGGTCTGGACCCCTTCGAGGTTCAGCACGGCTAGACCGCCGAGCTTGCCCATCTCGATGGCAAAAGGCACATCCACCACCCCGTCCATCGCGCTGGCAAGGATCGGGATGCGCAGTTCCAGCGGCGCGGCGTCCCGGCGCGGGATGACGAAACGGGTATCGACCTCGTTGGGATTGATGGTGATTTCGCCGGGCACCAGCGCGATTTCGTCGAAACCGTAGGTGACCCTGGCTTTGCGATTACGACCGATCCACATGCCCATAGGAAAAAGGGGGAAAAATAACGCGGGGTGTCAGGAGGTTAGAGGGCATCGATTTCCAGGCGCTCGTTGAGCCGGCCGCAACGCGGGCAACTCGGCAGGGGAGCGGGGCTGAGGTCCTCGAATTCAAACCCACATATCGCGCAACGCAACCGAAATTGCAACGCACGGCGGACGCGCCGCCTACGCCGCCGTTCGTCGAGCAGCCACACGGCGAAGACGACGATCAGGAAAGCAAAGAGGTACAGGAAAACGATGACCGTCAGCGGGACGCGGATCATGGCGAAGAAGTTTGGGAGGGAACCAGCGGGTGGCGGTCAACGATACACCTCCCGGCCCCAGTCGAACCGCGCCCGGCCCCAGATCGTCGCGTCGCCCGGCGCAGGGGGAGGCTGGAAAAGCAGACGCGCCAGATATTCCCGCGCAAACTCGTCCGCGCTCACGTCGCCCGAACTCGCCTCGCGGAACAGGAAAGGCGCGCCCCCGCCCGGCCTGACGCCGACGAGAAAAACGGTGGAAGCCAGCGTCTTCGCGCCGGAAGACAAGGCAAACGCCAGGGGTGGCAGCGGTCCCGCAACCAGCGGGGTGAGGTCACCGGTCAGGGTGAGCCGGGTCCGTGGGGACGGCATGGGCGCGGGGGGTCTGCCGCCGGCAGGCAGGACAGGCACCGGCCCGGGCGGACGGGGGCGTGGAGGGGCCGTCGTGCCCGCGGACGGCGGGTCCAGCGGCTTGAACGGCGGCGGCGGCGCTTTGTACGAAGGGACGTACTGCACAAAATTTCCCGCGTCGCGGTCCCCCTCCGGGGCGGTGGGCTGGGTGGCCAGCGATGGGTCCGTGACGGCGAGCCAATGGGCAAACGCGCGGGACTGGGCGCGGGCTTCCGGCGGGTCGTCCGGCCGCTCGGGTCGAGCCATCATCACCTGGACCGGCGGGGGCAACTGCGAGCCGGTCGGGATGTAAGCCACCTGCAAAACGTAAAAACCGACCGCGTGGATCAAAAGTGAAAGCCCGACCAACGCCGCCAGCCGCCAACGAGCGCGGGAACGCCGTTCCCACTGGAAGACGAGCGGGACGGTTTCTTCCGCCGCCAGAGGAGCCTCGCCGGTTTTCACGGTTTATCCGGGAGAGGGACCGTCGCCAGAGCGACGCTGTACTGTTGCAGCAAAGCCTGGTTCATGACCGCCACGACGGATTCGTAAGGCGTGCCGCCGTCCGCGCGCAGGATGATCGTGCGCGGGTTGCCGTGATAGGCGGCGAGCTGGCGGCCTAGTTCGTCGAGCGTCACCCGTTGGTCCTGATAAAAAATCCGTAGCGGCGGCCCCGGTTGCAACGTCACGTACCGGGCGTTGACCTGCGGCGGCAGGTTGAACGAAGCGGAGGGCAGTTGAGTGACTTCGATCCCCGGTTGCAGGACGAACGACGAACCCAGCAGAAAAAAGAGCAGCAGCAACAGCACCACGTTGAGCAACGCCACCAGGCCCAGGGGGCCAGCCGCAAGCGGGACGGTGCGGACGAGTTTCACGGCGCGGCAAGGCGGCAACGGGCAGGCCGATCAGTCCTGCTTTTTCCGAAAGGGAATGGCGTGCGGCTGGGCTGGCGCGGACCTCCCACCGGCGGCGCCGAAAGGGAGCACGCCAATCGCGGGGCGATGATCCATCAAGAGGTTCACGATTTCGATCCCGGCGCGTTCCATGTCGTGCATGAGCGCGTTCACCCGGCTGGAAAGGTAACTGTGCGCCACGTAGGCGGGGATGCCCACCACCAGTCCGCCCGCCGTCGTCAGGAGGCTCTGATAGATCCCGTTCGAGAGCGTGTTTGCCGTGACGAAACCGCCCTGCGTGGAAATCGTGACAAAGGCGTGGATCATCCCCGTCACGGTGCCGAGCAAACCAATCAAAGGGCACGCCTGGGCCAGCACGGCCAGAATCGGCAGATGGACCTCCAGGTTGGGCACCTCCATCTGGCCGGCCTCCTGCACGATTTCTTTCAGGTCGGAGCGCGGCAGGTCGTGCCGCAAAATCGCGGCGTAAACCACCCGCGCCACCGGACCCGGGGTCAGCTTGCACTCGATCTGCGCGTCCTCGTAGCCGCCCCGGCGGATCAGATTGGCCAGACCGCGCAGGAAATCGCCCACGTCGATTTGCACCCGGCGCAGGAACGTCATGCGCTCGAAAAATACCCCTACGACCACGATACTCGCCAGCAACAGCAGCCACATCAGCGGCCCGCCCTTTTGGATGAAGTCTCTCATTTCCGCACTTGACCGCACCGCCGGTAGCGGCAGCTACCACGCGGATCATCTGGCGGTCGAGCGGCGCTGTCCAGGAAAAACTGTCGGGCCGTCCGCCGGCATTTTCCGCCCTGGCGCTTCGAGGGCAGGGGATTTACCGGCAAGGGGCGCGGCCAGACCGGCTCAACGCTCGAAGATCGCCGACGCGGCAATGTCTGCGGCGTCGAAGCGGAAAGCCGACACGTGCGGCTTGTCCCGCAAAGCGCGCAGCAACGCGGAAAGATTCTGACAGGCGCTCGTCGAATAATGCCGCACCAACCCGACCGTCGTCTCCTTCGTGCCGAAAACGGTGATCATGATCGTGTCGTCATCGACCGAGTTCATGAAGATGTGGCTGCCGCTGCCCTGATGATAAAGCTGCTGAAACTCCACTTCGCCGATGCGGCGCGCCAGTTCCTTGGTCGCGGCGAAACTGCCCGCCGCCAACGCCGCGATGATCGTCACGTCCATGATCTCGTGGTCGCCGAACTGTGAAATCACGTTGCCGCCTTTGTCGATGATCACCGCCAGGTCGCTTTCGGACTTTTGGAGGTAATCCTGCAAAACGGCGTCGATGTTTGCCACGTCCTCAATGGTCAGAATAGGAATGGAATCCATAGGAATGACGACGCAAAAATCGGCTAGCGAGCAGCGGAACCGGCGGTGGCGCGGGCAGGTTCGCTCTCCTTGTTGAACTTGTGGAGCAGCAACTGGGAAACCGCGTTGAGGGCCGCGAAAACGTTCTGACCCGTGCTGGACACCACCTCGTAGCTGCCGACGCGTTTCTTGCGGTTGTTCAGCAAAAATTCCAGGTAGTTGACCGGCGCGACGTTCGGCAGGTCACGCTTGTTGTATTGCACGACGTAGGGAATCTCGTCGATGGCGATATTCTGTTTGGCCAGGTTATCTTCGAGATTTTTAAAGCTCTCGACGTTTTCTTCCATCTTTTCCCATTGGGAATCGGCCACGAAAACGAGGCCGTCCACGCTGCGCAGCACCAACTGACGGGTGGCGTTGTAGATGACCTGACCCGGCACCGTGTAAAGCTGGAACTTGGTCTTGAAACCTTTGATCACCACGGCATTCAGCGGCAGGAAGTCGAAGAACAGCGTCCGGTCCGCCGCCGTGGCGAGGGAGACGAGGTCGCCCCGGTTGTCCGGGTTGATGCGCGAATGGATGTAAGCCAGGTTCGTCGTCTTGCCGCAGAGGGCCGGTCCATAATAGACGATCTTGAACTGAATCTCTTTGCTGGCGTAGTTGATGATCGACATAGAGGCGTGCGGGTGAGCGGGTGGGGGAAAGCTGGGGGCGGTTTACAGAGAGGAATCGGCGGGAGCCGCTTTGACGGACGAGTACATTCCGGCCATGGCGCGAGTCACGATCTCGAGCTTTTCGCGGACTCCGGGCAGGAAACCCCGGCCAGCGTGCCGCACACTCACGCAAATGTCGTCGTGCATGAAGAAGCTCAGCAAATCCTTTTCGGTGTAGACCGTAAAGGCTTTTAACCCGCCGAGTTTCAGTTCGGAGACGAAATTCTGCGTGCGTTTGTAAAACGGGGGAGTCATCGCGCTGAATCCTTCGGGATCGCCCTCGGGGAAATTTCCCGCCAGCCGCAGGCCGTCGGCAAACATCACCGCGCACCCGCTCACACCCGGCAGTTGGCTGACGAGTCGAACCACCACCTTGGCGTCGATTTCGTCCTCCGTCATGAAAAGGGTTTGCAGTTCGGAATCCCTCCCTTTGAGCGGGGCGATGACCGGCGCGGCGGCGGTGGCAACGGGTTCCGGCGTCGGCTCGGCGGAAGCGACCGGCGCGGTCTCGGGTAAGGCGGCGGGGGCCGTGGATTCCAGCATGGCCAGAGCCTCTTCGAGCGGGCTGGGCACGGCGGCGGCGGGCGGTTCCACCACGGGCTCCGCGTCGGTCTCCCAAGTGTTTGGAGCGGTCGGCAACTCGACCGCGATGTCTCCGGTCGGCGCGGACGGTTCGGTCAGGTCGAGCGGGATGTCCCTGGCAGGCGCCGCCGGGGTTTCCATTTCCACCAGCGGCACGGGAGCCTCGGCCACCGGCAGAGGTTGGTCGATGAACGACACCTCGGGAACTTCCTCCGCCACGGGGTCGGCGGCGAAGCCTTCGTCGGCGACGGCATCCGGCTCGGGAGCAGGCTCCGCCGGCGGGGTCGGCGCGGAAGACACGCCGAGACGTTGCGCGTCCTCGTCCGCCTTCTGGCTGAAGGGCGTCGGGTAGTACGTGCCGGTCTCTTCGGTGACCTGATCAGGCCGGATCGTGAGTGCGCTGGCGGGCAGATTCTGAAACACTTCCGGCAGCGGGATCTGGATTTCCGTCAGACCGCTGTTCGGGGCGATGACGTGCCGGAAGTTCTCGGGGATCGCCTGCACAAAAGTCTCCAGCGGGATGCTGACCCGACCCAGACCGAGCTGCTTCTCGACACTGGCAAACGGCAGCGTGAAACGGACATCGTCGGTGATGGTGTACGGCTCCACGGTCAACGACTCCGAAGGGATGCCGCGCAGGACGGCGGCGAGGCCGAGGTCAATCTTGCGGTCGTCGGGCGGCGTGGGCGCCAGCGGGGCCGGAGCGGCGGGAGCCACCGCAACGGGAGCGGGAGCGGGTGCGGGCGGGATGGCCGGAAAGGCAGGCGGCGCGAAGCTCGGACGTGGCGCAGGCGCAAAGCTGGGTGGGGGCGCTTTCACCGTGGGGGGCGGCGGGGGCGAAGAACGGAAAGTCACCGGCAGATCCGTCCCGGCAGGTTGGCGGATGCTCACCGGGCTGGGTTGGACCGGCGCCGAAGACGGCGGCACGGCCCCGGGACGCGCCCCGGAGCCCGGAGCCGCGGTGCGCAGGGAGATCGGTGGGATCTGGATGCGCGCGGTTTTTTTCGAGACCGCGAGCGACGGCGAAGCCGCCGGGCTGGCCCCCTGCATCGGAAGCTGGATGCGCTGGCTCGCCGTGGAGGGCGCGACCGGCCCACTGGGCGGTGGGTTTGCCGCTCCGCCCGGCGCGATGGGATGCACCGGCGCGGGCGTCATGCGCGTGACCGCACTGGGGCCGCTGAGCCGAATCTTGCCACCGGCGACGGAGGCGCGCACGGTTGAGGGCGGACGCTTGCCGGGGTTGATCGGCGCCGTCGCCGGAGTTCCGGCCACCGGCGGCGGCGTGGGCAAATCGAGGGGCGCTTTGGGCGCGCTGATCGTTGAAATCTGGCCGGTGCGATGATGCGGGCGCACCGGAAAACCGGGGACCGTTTCCGCCAGTGAGAGCGGCGGAGCCATCGAAGCCGGAGGCAGCGGGATCGTCGGACGAATGGCCCCCGCGACGGTGCCGACGGCGGTGGGCAGGCGCTCGCTGTCTTCCTTGGCGACTTGCAGGAACGGCGTTTCGATTTCGCCCACGTTTTCCTCCGCGACCTGGTCGGCGCGGGTCTGGAACGCCGCGCTGAGCTGCTCGACCAATTTTTGCAGCGGCAGAGCGACCTCGACATCCTCGGTGTCCGTCACGGGCCGGGCAAAAATCGCCGGGAACTTCGCGTAGATGGTGGACGCGGGCACGCTGGCCCGCCCCTTCGTCAGGTCGGAGTAGAGTTCCGAGGCGCGGAACTCGATCTTCTGGTGCCGGTCATAAGGCCCGGCCCCGAGAAAGTTGGGCGGCAGGCGGTCCAGAAAGTCGCCGACCTCCAGGGTCACGGCCACGTCCGGCGCTTCGGCCGTCGGGGCGGGCGCGGACGGGATGGCGGCGGGCGTCGGGGCGGGGGACACTACCGTCGCCACGGGCCGGGGAGACGACAGGACCGGGAAAGTGATCTTCCGACCGGGCAGCGGGCGCACCGACGAGATGCGGTTGGTGGTCACCGGCGGCGGCACGGCGCTCGTCAGCGACACGGGCTGGCGTGTCCCGGGGTCGCGCAGATTGACGGGTTGCGACGATTTCGGCATCACCGTGCGCACCGAGGCAGGCGCGGCGGCGGGCGGCGCGGGAGGGGCGGGGGCCGGTCCCGCTTCCCGGGTGGGAGCGCCGTTGGACGGCGGCTCGTCCTGCTGCTCGGACGGCTTGCCTTTAAACCAGTTGGAAAGAGAGAAGGCCATAGGGATTACGATGAACGTGAACGCCAAACTTAAACCATTGCGTGCAAACGCCTTATACGTCAGCCGCCGTCAGCTTCCAAACCTCTTCTAAACTTGTCACGCCCTCATGAGCCTTGTCAATTCCGGCGAGACGCAAAGTTTTCATTCCTTCACTGAGCGCCTGGCTCTTGAGCACGGCGGCGGAAGCCCGCTTGATGATGAGCCGACGGATCGCTTCGGACACCGGCAACACTTCCATGATCGCGGCCCGTCCCAGGTAACCGCGTTGCTTGCAGCGGTCACACCCGCCGCCGTGGTAGAACACGTCGCCCTCGACGCTTTCCATATCCAAGCGGCTGAACATTTCCGGCTCGGGCAGAAATTCCTCGCGGCAGTTGGGACAGATGCGCCGCACGAGCCGTTGCGCGCAGGTCAGCAGGACCGACGACGCGATCAGGAACGGCTCGATGCCCATGTCATCCAGCCGCGTGATGGCCCCGGCGGCGTCGTTCGTGTGCAGCGTGCTCAACACCTGGTGGCCCGTGAGCGCGGCCTTGACGGCGATGTCGGCGGTCTCGTTATCGCGGATTTCCCCGATCATGACGATGTCCGGGTCCTGCCGCAAAATCGACCGCAGCGCGCTGGAAAAATCCAGGCCCACGTCCGCCTTCACGGCGACCTGGTTGATGCCCTGGAGCTGGTATTCGACCGGGTCTTCGACGGTGACGATGTTGTACTCGGGCCGGTTGAGTTCGCTGAGCACCGAGTAAAGGGTGGTCGTCTTGCCGGAGCCGGTCGGGCCGGTGACGAGGATCATGCCGTGCGGAGCGTCGATGGCCTTCCTGAAAGTGGCGAGCGTCGTTTCGTCGAGGCCCAGGCCGTCGATGGAGCCGGTGAGCGCGCCCTTGTCCAGGATACGGATGACGATCTTTTCGCCGTACACGGTCGGCAGGAACGAGATCCGCAGATCGACCTCCTTGCCCGAGACGCGGATGCGGAAGCGGCCGTCCTGCGGGACGCGGCGTTCGGCGATGTTCAGCCCGGCGAGAATCTTGATGCGGGAAGCGATGGCGAGTTGCAGGCTCTTGGGCGGGCCGCTGGCTTCGATGAGGTTGCCGTCCATCCGGTAACGCAGGCGGACGCTTTTTTCCGCCGGTTCGATGTGGATGTCGCTCGCGCGGTCCTTGAGCGCCTGGACGAGGATCAGATTGACGATGCGGATGACCGGGCCGTCCTCGCTGTCGGCGGCGAGCCGGTCGAGGTCGATGTCCTCGCGCTGTTTGCCCTGCACCTCCACGTCGGCCTCGGCCTCGGCGGCGGCTTCGGCGGCGGCCTTCTTCATCACCTCGTCGATGGCTCCGGTGGCGGTGTGGACACCGCTGAGCGCCTCGTTGACGGCGCGCTCGGTGGCGATCATCGGGATGATGTCCATCTTCGTGCGCGTGCGCAGGTCGTCCAGCGCGAGCACGTTCATGGGGTCGGTCATCGCCACGAAGAGCTTGTTCCCGAGGACGGCGACCGGCACGAGCTTGTAGCTCTTGGCCATGTCCTTGGGCACGAGGTTCATGATCGGCTCGGGCACGCGGACTTTCGCCAGATTGATCGGCGGCTTGTCCAGGCAGCGGCCCATGGAAATCGCCATGTCCTGCTCGGTGACGTACTGGTTGTCCGTCAGCAGCTTGAGCAGCCGCCCGCCCTGCTTTTTTTGCAGTTCCTGGGCTTCTTCGAGCTGGCTGGGGAGCAGGAGGCCGTCCTCGATGAGAATGTCCGCGATGCGTTCGCCGAATGATTTTGCGCTCATGACTATTTTATGGGTGGGGTTTGTGTTTTACCGAAAAGGGGTTCAATCGCGGGCGTCGAGGCGGTACACGTCGCGCAGGATGCGGGAAACGGCGGCGGGCTTGGCGAGGTACCACTGGATGTGGTAGTCGAGCGAGCTTTGGACCGCCTGCTTGGCGGCGGCGTCGAAAGGGTTGCAAATCGCCACCATCATCGTGCGGCTGACGATGTCGAAGGGGACGATCAGGCGCGCCAGGGTCAGGCTGTCGGGCAGCATCCGCACCACCGAGCGGTCCACGTCGTAATATTCCAGCGGCACGTAGCCGAACTTGGTGGCGTCGATGAGGTTGCTGAGCAGCGAGTCGATCTCGTAGGTGCCGGTGCGCGTGAGTTCTTCCAGCAGGGAGGAAGCCAGCCCCTGGCCTTCCAACCGGCTGTTGATCTGCTGGACGCGGCCCAGGGCGGCGCTCACTTCGGATTCCACCGCGATGCGGTGGAAGGTCAAAAACTTGGCGAAATGTTCGTTGCCGTCGTCGGTGCCTTCGACGCCGATGGTCTCGACGGCGGCGCCGGACGAGCCGTTGCGTCCGCCGCCGGGCGGCTTGGCCCGGGCGGGAGACAGCGCGATGAGGGAGGCGGATTGGTCGGTGGCCAGGTCGTCGATCAGGCCGAAACCGCCCGCGTGTCCGTTGGGGCCGTTGCTGCGTCCGTTGGCCGGGGCCGTGCGGCTCTCGATCTCGCCCATGAGGGCGACGATGTCAGGCGAATTGGGCGATAACTGGAGGATGCCCTCGCATTCCAGCAGGGCGGAAGAATACAGCCCCATGTTCAAGTATGCCTCGGCCAGTTTACGCGAAACCTGCAAGGCCGCTTCGATCTGGCCGATCTTCAGATACGCTTCCTTGAGGATGTCATAGCTCTGGCAATCGCCGGGTTCCGCTTGGCTGATCACCTCGAACATCTCAATCGTCTGAAGAATTTGCGCGTATTCTTCACTGGTGAGCTTGGCATCCATGCGTGTATGAGGTTTTAGCTAGAAGCGTGCCGGGGGAGGGCAGGGATGTGCCGGAGGTTTGGAATTTGCGCGGAGCCCATCCGCCGCCATATTTACTCTGGTGAGACGCCCTGCCGCCGCCCACCCTTGAAGCCCGGCGAAAAGCACGTTACTGAAGAAAACCTTTTAATTTTCGCCGCCATGAACTTCGCCCCTGATTTGGACGGTTTGCGTTTCAACGCCGACGGTCTCATCCCGGCCATCATTCAGGACGCCGGGACCGGGGCCGGGGAGGCACCCGCCGGACGCGTGCTGATGATGGCTTGGCTTAACCGCACCGCGCTCGAATCGACGTTGGCCACGGGGTGGATGCATTATTGGAGCCGTTCGCGCGGCAAACTCTGGCTCAAGGGCGAATCCAGCGGGCACCGGCAGCAGGTGGTGGATTGGTACCGGGACTGCGACGGCGACACGCTGCTCTTCACGGTCAAACAACACGGCGGCGCGTGCCACACGGGCTACGAAAGCTGTTTTTTCCAGCGGCTGGAACGCGACGGCCGCCCGGCCCCCGTCGTGGAACTTCCGCTTTTCGATCCCGAAGCCGTCTATCGGGAAACGACCAGGCCCTGATGCCATGAACGACCTGCCTCTGAGCATGTCCCGCGAGCGGTTCGTGGCACTGGCCCGCGACGCGAACCTGCTGCCGATTTCGGTCGAGTTGATGGCCGATTGCGACACGCCGGTGGCCGCCTTCCAGAAGCTGCTCGACGAGGATACGGAAGGGAACGGGTGCTCGTTTTTGCTCGAATCCGCCGAGAACAGCGAACAGATCGGGCGTTACTCGTTCCTGGGCAATCGTCCCGCCTACGTTTTCGAGAGCCGGGGGAAAACCGTCACCATCACGGCGCAGGATGGCGGTCGGCAAGAATTTGTCGTGGCGGATGATCCGTTCTCGGAGTTGCAGCGTTTCCTGTCGCGCTACCGGCCCGCGCCGGAATCGCCGGACGACGCGCCGTTTCACGGTGGGGCGGTGGGATTCCTCGGTTACGACGCGGTACGGTTCTTCGAGCCGACGGTGCCGGTCCATGGCAAAGACGAGCTGGACCTGCCGGAGATCGTGTTCCTCGTCACGGACACCATCGTGATCTTCGACCACCGCTTTCGCAAGCTGCGGGTGCTCGCCAGCGTGTTCACCGAGGGACGCGACCCCGGCGAAGCCTACGACGAGGCCGGGCGAAAACTCGGGCGGCTGGTCCGGCGGCTCCGGGCGCCGAGCCACCTGCGGCCCGGTCTGGTCTACCCGCACCTGCCCCCCGCGCCGCCGCCCTCGTGCAACACCACGCGCGCGGAATACGAGGGAGCCGTCACCCGGGGGCAGGAACACATCCGGGCGGGCGACATTTTTCAGTTCGTGCCCTCGCAGCGGTTCGAGACGCCGTACCAGGGCGATGCGCTCTCGGTTTACCGGGCGTTGCGGTTCATCAACCCGTCGCCGTACATGTTCCTGCTGCGGTTCGGGAACCGTTTTTCGCTGGTCGGCAGTTCCCCGGAGGTCCACGTCCGGCTCATGGACGGCAAGGTGGAAATTCGCCCCATCGCCGGGACCCGCCGCCGGGGGGAAACGCCGTCCGAAGACGAGGCGCTCGCGGCGTCGCTGCTGGCCGACCCCAAGGAACGCGCCGAACACCTGATGCTCGTGGATCTGGCGCGCAACGACGTGGGCCGCATCGCGCAGTACGGCAGTGTGCGGGTGACGGATTTCATGACCATCGAACGCTACAGCCACGTCATGCACCTGGTGTCCAACGTGGTCGGCCGGTTGCGCGCCGGGAGCAACGCGTTCGACGTGATGCGGGCGACCTTCCCGGCGGGCACGGTCAGCGGCTCGCCCAAGGTGCGCGCCATGCAGATCATCAACGCCCTGGAAAAATCCAAGCGCGGCTGCTACGCCGGAGCCGTCGGTTACTTTTGTTTCGGCGGCAACATGGACAGTTGCATCACCCTGCGCTCGACGGTCTTGAAAGACGGACACGCCTACGTGCAAGCGGGCGCGGGCGTGGTCGCGGACTCGACGCCCGCCGGTGAGTACGAGGAAACCGTCAACAAGGCGATGGGAATGATGCGCGCCATCGAGTTGGCGCGGCACATCGGAGAAATGTGACATGCTTTTCATCCTCGATAACTACGACTCCTTCACGTACAACCTCGTCCAGTATTTCGGGGACTTGGGCGCGGCGCCGCTGGTGCGTCGCAACGATGAGATCACGGTGGCGGAAATCGCCGCTCTGAAGCCGGACCGGATCTGCATTTCGCCGGGCCCGGGCACTCCGCGTGACGCCGGGATCAGCGAGGACATCATCCGCGAACTCGGGCCGCGTGTGCCGGTGCTGGGCGTGTGCCTGGGGCATCAGGCCATCGGCGAAGTCTACGGCGGCGAGGTGGTGCGGGCCGGACGGCTCATGCACGGCAAAACTTCCCCGATTTTGCATCAGGATGACGGGGTGTTCGCGGGACTGCCCAATCCGTTCGAAGCGACCCGATATCACTCGCTGGTCGTCAAGCCGGAAAGCGTCCCCGCTTGCCTGGAAGTCAACGCGCGCACCGCCGAAGGGGAAATCATGGGCATCCGGCACCGGGAATTCCCGGTCCACGGGGTGCAGTTTCACCCGGAAAGCATCCTGACCAGTGAAGGCAAGCGGCTGCTGGAGAACTTTTTGCAATTATAGCCGGGCCGCTACAGCCGTTTTCAAGGTGGTTGAGCGACGCCCGGGGTGTTTCCGGGTGGATGGCGACCTCCGGGCGCCATGCGGTGGGACGTGCGCTACTTACTCTATGGCCACCTGTGGAGAACACCGCACCAACCCCACCGCGCCATCACTTTGAGAAAACAAAACCCGTCTACCGCCGGAGCGGAAGACGGGTGGTGATCGACGCGAACCGGGTGCGGTTACTTGATCGTCCCGTTCAGGCCGTTCGGGAAGAAAAGACCGGGCTGGGGTTTGCCCTTCACGCCGGTGCCCATGCCGTAGACGATACGCAACACCTGATTGGTCGTGCGGGAGAACGCCACGGAATTCGCATCGGCCGGCACGATGTTGGCCGCGCCGTTCAAGGAGATACCCTGGTCCTTCTGGTTTTTTGCGTTAGCGGTGTCTATCCCGTCGCGGAGATCCGAAATTGCCTGGACCGCTGCGATGATATCAATCGGTGCGGTGCCAGTCTGGCTCATGCCATAAAGAATCGTGCGAACCTCGGAAGCATGGAACGCTTCCACCGCCAGGATGCCCGCCGCCGCCGCAAGGTACGCCTTGGTGAAGATCAGCGGTGCCCCGCCATGGTAGGCGGAGACGCCCACGTCCTCGAAGATGAACGCACCCAGCAGGAAGCTGAGATCATCGGCGAACGGATCGAAATCCATGCCCAAAGCCAGATTGCCGAGAGTGTTGAAACTATCGAGGAGATTCAAGTCCGGCTGAGCCACCGCAAAGTTGCCCGCTGCGTTCAGCGCGCTCTGCAAGAACGTGACGTGGTTCAGCTCGTCCTGCGCAATTTCCGCCGCGTAACCAGCGACGACCGAATCGGAGAAAGGTACCTGCGGGCTGTCCTTGATGACCACCGAGCCTCCGGAAGTGCCGTCGCCGCCTGCCGTACTGCCGCCGTTGTCTTCAATGCCGCCGCCGGTGACCGCATAGAGATAAAACTGCGCTTCCAGGTATTCGAGGTTCAGCGCGAAATTGAGGATGGCCACGTCCGTCTCGACGCTAGGTGTAGGTGCGGCTGCCTTGGCGTGCTGAGGGGTGAACAGCGAAGCGGCAGCGGGGGCCAGCACTCCCGCCATCCCCGCCAAGCCGGCGCGACGCACAAAGGAACGGCGGTTGCATGCTTCGAGAAGTTCGATGGCAGTTGCTTTTTCGGAGGTCATAGTAATTTTTGAATGGATGCTGCGATGTCAGGAGGATGGACGGGCCGCCAGATCAGACGATCCGGCGACGGTAGGTCTGTGAAGTATCCGTTCCCAGAGTCGAAAGTGGATGCAGATATTTCACGAACGTTACTCTCCCCCGTGTTGGAATCAGCGATCTCCCGGGGTTTCGTGGCAAACATCCGGGCGAACGCCGCGTCACTCGCCCTCGACGGCTGGCGCCTCGTCTTCCTGGGTGACACGCAGGACTTCCTCGACGGTGGTGCGGCCCTCGGCCACGCGCCGCCAGCCGTCCTGGCGCAGCGTCTTCATGCCGCCCAGAGTGGCGGCCTGCTTGAGGGTGTTGCCGCTCGCTTTGTTGACGATCAGCTTGCGCATCCGCTCGGTGATGACGCAGATTTCGTGGATGGCCATCCGCCCCTGGTAGCCGGTCTGGCGGCAGTGGTCACAGCCCGCGCCGCGCTGGAACTGGGTGCCGAGTTCCTCGGGGAAGCCGATTTCGCGCAGGTGAGCGGGCGAATAGACCGCCGGAGCGGTGCATTGGGGGCAGATCGTGCGCAGGAGCCGTTGGGCCAGGAAGGCGCGCACGGTGCTCGAAAGCAGGAACGGCTCGATGTGCATGTCAAGCAGGCGGGTGATGCCGCCGACCGCGTCGTTCGTGTGCAACGTGCTGAAAACCAGGTGCCCCGTCAGCGCGGCGCGGATGGCGATGTCAGCGGTCTCGCCGTCGCGGATCTCGCCGACCATGATGACGTTGGGGTCCTGCCGCAGGATGTGGCGCAGCCCCTGCGCGAAGCTGAGGCCGATTTCGGGCTTCACGTCGATCTGGGACACGCCCGGCAGCCGGTATTCGACGGGTTCCTCGATGGTGATGATGCGCCGCTGGACGCTGTTGATGCTGCTCAGGAAACTGTACAGCGTCGTCGATTTACCCGAGCCGGTGGGGCCGGTGACCATCACGATGCCGTTGGGCATGGCGAGCAGGGCCTTGACCAGCTTGGTTTGCGATTCGTCGAGGTCGAGCTTTTCAAAGCCGAAGCTGTCGCGGTCGCGCCCGCTGAGCAGACGCAGGGAGATGCTCTCGCCGTTGACGGTCGGGATCGTGGACACGCGCACGTCGATGCTGGTCGCCCCGGCGGACAGGTTGATGCGGCCGTCCTGCGGCAAACGCTTCTCGGCGATGTCCATGCGCGCCATGACCTTCAGACGCGAAATGATGGCGTTCTGGAGCACCCGGAGTTGCGGCGGCACGGCGGCTTCGTGGAGGATGCCGTCGATGCGGTAGCGGATGCGCAGGTCGTTTTCCAGCGGCTCGACGTGGATGTCGGTCGCGCGCTCGGCGATGGCCTCGCGGATGATCTGGTTGACGAACTTGACAACCGACGCCTCGGGGTCGTTGGCGTTGATGTCCGAAACGAGTTCGCGGTCGGTGAAAAGGTCGTCGGCGGTGCCGCGCGCCTTGAGCAGTTCGTCGAAGGTTTCCGCGCCGACCCCGTAGAGGGTCTTGATGGTGCGCAGGAGTTGCGCGCGGGAAGCTAGCACCCATTGGATGGGTTTGCCCCCGGCGAGCTGGGAGGCCAGTTGGCGGCCCGCCGTGTTGAAGATGTCGTAGGTGGCAAGCTTGAGGCTGCGGTCGGTGTTTTCCAGCGGGACGATGTGATGCTGGAAGACAAAGCGGCTCGGGAACAGGCCGAGCGTGGCGCGGTCGATGCGGGCGGCGTCGAAGCGCGTTTCAAACGGGATGCGGAACGTCTCGCCCAGGTGCGTGAGCAGCTTCGCCTCGTCGAGCTTGCCGGTGTTGAGCACGGAATTGATCCACGAGGAACCGGGTTCCTTGAGGTCGGCCAGGCGGATGGCCTCGGCCTCGTCGAGCGCACCGGCGGCGAGCAGGGCGGTGACGAGGGATTGGCGGAGATGGGAGGTCATCGGCGATGAGGGACGCGGTTCGGATGGGGAGAGCGGAACTTTAACGCAGAGGACGCGGAGAACGCGGAGAGTCGCAGAGGGAAGAAGGAGGAAGGGCGCGGGAGAAGAGGAGCGGGAAGTTTATTGGTCTGGACGGATCGTCGTGGTTGACGTGGTGGTCTTCGACTTCACGGTAGCCTTCCTGGCGGCGGGATGCAGTTTGTCGTCGGGCACGTAGGTGCTCGTGGTCGATCTGGTCGTGACGGTGGCGGTCTTGTTGACCGGCAAAGCCTTGCGCACAGGATAGTTCGGCAGCACCTGGTTTTCGAGGTCGTGACCGAGATAGGTGCGGTTTTCCTCGTTTTCGCGGATATCGTCCATGACGCCTGCCGTGGTCACCACCTCCGGGTGCATGAGGATGATGAGTTCGCTGCGTGACGCGTCCCGGGTTTTCGTTTTGAAGAGTTCGCCCAACACCGGGATTCGGCTCAGGTAGGGGACATCGCTGGAGGTTTTGTTGTCACTCTGCGTGATCAGGCCGCCCAGCACGATGGTCTGCCCGTTGCGCGCGGAGACATAGTTTTGTAGTTCGCGCGTGTTGATGTTCGGCGCGGTCGAGCCGTTGATCGAATTGCTGGTGCCCGCGAGGCTGTTGATTTCCTGGGCGATGTTGAGGGTCACTTCCTTTTCGCTGTTGATGAGCGGGGTCACGGACAGCTTCAGGAGCACATCGACGTAGGTGGTGGTCGAGGAAATGCCGGTGGACGTGCCGCTCGTCGTCAGACTGCTGAGCGAGTTTTCGGCGATGGCGATCTTGGTGCCGCTGGAAATGAAAGCGCGCTTGTTGTTGGAGGTGACGATCATCGGGCGGCTGATCGTTTTGAAGCGGTTGGTGGCGTCCAACGCGGAAACGATCAGGTCGAGCGACTTGCCGATGGACACGATGCCGCCGACCCCGGTGAAACCCGAGAGGCCCGTGGCGAGGGTGCTGAACGTGTTGAGCGTGGAGGCGACGGTCGTCGGACTAGTGGAAGGCGACGCGGCCGGGGTTACTGTGCTGGTCTGGCCGAGTTGGCCGGAGTTGAAACTGCTGAGGAGACTGCCGCGATTACTGCGCAGGAGATACTGGAAGCCGAGTTCGTGGTTGTTGTCCAGCGACAGCTCGCCGATCACCGTCCGGATGATGACCTGCGGGGTGCGCTTGTCGAGTTCGTTGAGGATTTCAAAGACCTTGCTCTTGGCGTCCGCGCCGCCGAGCAGGATGATGGTGTTCGTGCGCTGGTCGGCGATGAGTTTGTTGTTGCCGACGGTCGCTTCGGTCGGCCGGGTGTCCACCTCGGGGGCGTTGTTGTCGCCGCCTAAATTGGAACTCCCGCTCCCGCTCCCGCTGCTGCCGCTGCCGCTGAGGCCGTTGATGGAGCTGTTCGAGCTGTTGGAACCACTGCTGCCGAAGAAATTGTTGTTCCCGCTCGTCGAGCGGTTGGCCGCCGGGGTGGCCGGGTTGGTGCCCGGACTGTTGCCGCCTTCGGAACCCTGCTCCTTGAGGGCATCGACGAGGATCGGCAGCATGTCGCCCGCCGTGACGAAACGCAGGGGATAGCGCACGGGCTGCGCAAACGGCGTGTCGGCGTCGTATTCCGTCAGCAGCCGTTCAATGAGAGGCATGTTGACGGGGCTGGTGACGACGTGGACGCGGTTGGTGCGGATGTCGGCGGTCAGCGTGATGCGGCCCTGGATCAACGAATCGCCGCTGAGGACGGCCAGCCCCCCGGCGTTGGTGGCCAGACCCGGCACTTCGACGGGTTGGCCGTCTTCGCCGATGCGGCGGATGGGTCGGCGGTTGTTGGGCTGGTTACCGGCGGGGACGGCGGCCCCGGGCTGGCCCGACGTGGAACCGCCGGACTTGATGTCGAACACGCCGTTGAGGAATTCGACCGCCTTGGCCGCCTCGGCACGCTTGAGGGCAATGAACCGTTCCGTGACCGGGGACGCGGGCAGGTCGAGTTGGCTGATCAGGCCGACGAGGCGGCGCACGCTGCGGGCAGTGTCGGTGATGAGGATCGCCCCGGCGGACTTGAGCGCGGTGAAGCCGATGGAATTCGGGTTCGGCGGGATGTATTGGCCGAGGATGCCGGCCGTTTCCTGGGCGTCGAGGTAGCGGAGCCGGACCAGGAACGTCACGATCTGTTCGGTGTCCGGGAGGGTGGCGAGATCGTTGTAAATAGGAATCCCGGCGGTGCGGGCGCTCTTGCTGAGGCCGAGCACCTTGACGATGTTGTTCTCGCTCGGGACGAGGGTGTAACCGTTGAGGCTCAGCGCGGTTTCCATGATCCGCAGGGCGTCGGTGCGGGTGACGTTGCGCACGTCGATGGTGATGCTGCCCTGGACCGTGGCGTCGTAGATGACGTGCTTGCCGCTGTACTGCTCGTAGTAGTGCAGGACATCCACCACCGGCGAACTGGGAAAATCCAGACTGACGTTCGGCGGTTCGGCGGGCGTGACCCCTGGAATCGCGTTTTCCGGGACCTGCGGCAAAGCGGGCGGGGCAACGAACGAGCTACCCGGCCTCTGGGCGTAAAGCGGGGACGAAGCGGCGCACCAGCCGAAGCCGAGCAGGACGACAAAGAGGAAGCGGGAGGGTGGCACGGACATACAGCTAAAGCAGGATTTACGGGGAGAGTCAAAAACAAGATGGACGGCCCGGCATCGGCTGCACCAAGGGAAGACATCCCGGCGGGCGGGAGGTTCAAAAATCCCGGCGGGTCAGCCGGTTTTGTTGCACGGGGTCAGCCCACCTGCCGGATTGCGCGGCGGGTGGAGGAGGGGTAGATTGAGGGTAATGCCAACGCGCCGCGACCGCCGGGGATTTACGCTGATCGAGATGTGTGTCGTCCTTTTCCTGGCCGTCCTGCTGATGTCGGTGGCGATTCCGAGCCTCTCCGGCCAGTTGGCACGCCGCCGTTTGCAGGAGGCGAGTGACCGGCTGGACGCGCTCGCCGACCGGGCGCGGGAACGCAGCATCAGCGAGGGGCGGCCGTACCTGTTGATCTGGGAAAGAGGCGGGTCCATCGCGCTCTACCCGGCGGACACCACCCAGGCGGCGCGGAACAAATCCGGTCCGGTGAGCGCGCTCACGCCGACGGCGTCGAACGAACGCTATACCCTGCTCCGGGGCGCTTCGTTGAGCACGAATCCTGCCGCCGAGTGGACCTTTTGGCCCACCGGAAACTGCGAGCCGGTGAGCGTGCATTACCAGAGCAACGCGGGTGAGTGGGAAGCGTCGTACAGTCCCCTTTCCGGCCGCGGGGTCTTCAGCAAATTCGTCGCCCAATGAACTTTCCGAACGTTCGCCGTCAACGTCAGCGCGGCTTTCTGCTGCTGGAGATCATCCTGGCCGTGGCGATTTTTACCCTGGGGGTCCTGTCGCTGGGGCAATGTTTGAACAACTGTCTGATCGCGCAACAGATTCGCGGACAGGAGGAACGAGCGCGGGCGGCGTTGGAAAACCGCATGGCGGAAATTCAGGCCAGTCCGGCTTTGCCCGATGAATTTCGCCGAAAGAAGCTCGACGGCATGTACGCGGGCGTCACGATGATTGAACGGCGCAAGGCGGTGGAAGTCAAAAACGAGAACAACGTCAACCTGAACGACCTGCACGAAATCACCTTGACCACCGAATGGACCTCGCCCGACGGGCGTCTGCTGACCCGTTCGCTCGCGTTCGACCTGCTGCGGGGGAGAGGCTAAGATCCGATGACCACGCGCCAGGGAGCTTTCAGACCGGACCGGCGGATGCACCTGCCCGTCTCCCCGGGTCTGGCCGGTTTCACCCTGATTGAGATGACGCTGGCGGTGGCGATCTTGGCGATCATCAGCCTCACCGTCTACCGGTTCACCGATGTCGCCATCCGTGCGGCTGACGTGTCGATGCAGGTCAGCGCGGAGGACGCGGCCTGCGGTGGGCTGCGGCGGTTGCTGGCGGCGCAGCTTTCCGCGTTGCCAGCCAACCAGAACGGCACGCTCGTCGGGGTGAACACCACCCGCCGGGGGGGCGGACGCCACGATACCCTGTTGATGGTCTGCCCGGCGGGCAACGCCGTGCTGACCCCGGACGCCAAGGGATACTATCAGGTCACGCTCGACCTGCGCGAAATTCCCAGGGACAGCGGCCACTGGGCGCTCGGCCTGGAACGGACCCCGTGGACGGACGACGACGATGACGACGACGATGACGACGCCATCAAACCGACCTCCCCGGAACTGCGCACCGTGCGGCAGTCGCTGCCGACGGACTGGGTCCGGTTGCTGGACAACGTGAGTGCCCTGGAAATCGCGTACTTCGACAGCCGGCTCAACGGCTGGCAGGACAAATGGACCGATCAGACCAACCTGCCGAACCTGATACGGGTGCGCGTCTCGCTGGCGGGGAACTCGCAGCCTTACGAGATCGTGCAGCGCGTGCCGAGCGGCGGGTTGGCCAAGGTGATCCCGACGAGCGTGCTGCCGGGCAATTATGATCCGAAGACGGGGCAAACCGCCAGATCGGGAGGCTCACGCTGATTTTGCTCCCTATGCGCGCCAACTTTTGTTCCGTCAGTGCCCGGCAACGGCAGCGGGCGGTAGCGCTGGTCATGGTGCTGTGCGCGTTGTTTCTGCTGAGCATGGTGATTTTCGGGCTGGCGCAGCGCGTCAGGGAAGACCTGTTCGTGGCGGGGCGCGACAACCGGGCGCTCGACGCGCGGGCGCTGGCGTTCACGGGGTTGGAGATCGCGCTGCACCCGTTGTCGTCGGCCAGGACGCCCGCGATGCGCCGCAACGTGGACGGGACACACCGCTACGAGGCGCGGCTGCTCGGCGAGGGCGGTAAATTCAACCTCAACTGGCTGCTGACCGGCGAGGACCCGCTCAAGCTCCAGATGTTCAAAAGTTTTCTCGAAAACCGGGGTTTCAATTTCCAGGAGCGCGAGGAGTTCGTGGATTGCCTGCTCGACTGGATCGAGCCGGGATCGACCCATCATCTCAACGGCAGCAAGACCGGGCTGGATGGGCTGCCGGTGCCAGGGCGGCCTTTTCAAGACCTCGCGGAAATCCGGCGGGTCAAGGGAAGCGGGCCGCTGACCCACGTTGCGGGGTGGGAACGGGATTTTACCCTGTTGAGCAAGGGGCCGATTGACCTGCAATGGGCCAGCGAGGAAATCATCGCGTCGCTGCCGGGCGTGGGGGAAGTGCGGGCGCGGGGCTTCGTGCAAAAACGGCGCGGGGAAGACCAGATCGACGGCACGGCGGACGACCTGGTTTTCAACCGTTCGAACGGTCCGGCGGGGACCGGCGTGCCGGGCGTTCCTGCGGCGGGGGTGAGCGGCATCCAACAAGCGCCACCGAACACCGAGTTGATCGCGCAGCTTTTGGGGTTGAGTCCGGTCGCGTATCAGGCCATCAGTGAACTCATCGCGGCGGCCGGAGATTCCACGGTGCGGATCGTCAGCGCGGGCCAGGCGTTCGACACGGTCCGCACGGTGGAAGTCATCGCCCGCAAGGAAGGTCTGCAACCCCTGATTTTGTCTTGGAAAGAGTATTGACGAACGTCCGCCGATTCCGACGCCCGACCGCGCCGGACGGTCCCGCCGTGCCCGCCGCCCTGTTGATGCCCGGGGCGGCGGCGGGCGAATGGGAGCTTTGCCGCGTGACGCCGACGGGCGGGCTCTTGCCGCCGGGGCCGGGGGTTTCGGCGGTTACGCGGCAGGTTTTCGAGACGATGGACGCGGCGGCGGCGAACCTGCAACCGGCGGAAGCGTTCGTGCTGTCGCTGCCGGTGGAGACGGGGCTGGTGCAACGGTTGTCGCTCCCGGCGGCGGAACCGGCGGAGCTGGAGGAAATGGTCCGCATCCAGTTGGAAAAGATTTTGCCGTACCCGGTCGAGTCCGTGAACGTCGCGGTGCAGGAGGTCGCGCGCACGGAAACGGAGGTCGTGGTGGCGGTCGAGACGGTGCATCAGGACCGGTTGCTGACGCTTTGCCAGCCGCTCGTCGCGCGGGAGCATTGGCCGGTGCGCGTGGTGTTTCAGGCGCTGGTGCTGGCGGAGAGCGCCGGGGCGGACGAACACGCGGCGTTCGTTTACCGGGAGGCCGGGCGATACGTGCTGGGAATCAGCGAAGGCGGGCGGCTGAGTTTTGCGCAGGCGTTGAGCGGGCAGACCGCCGGGGACCTGACGGCGGAACTGCCGGCGGTGTTGCTGGGCGCGGAACTGGAAGGCGTGCCGACGACGTTCCAAACCGTGCGGCTCGACCAGGCGGCGGAGGACACGCGCGCCACGCTGTCCGTCGCCTTGAGCCGACCCGTGGAAACTTTTGACCCGGGTGCGGCGGCGCTCGCGGCGTCCGCGGGGGCGACGGGCGACCTGTCCCCGGCGCATTGGCGGACCGAACGGCTGCGAGGCGAGCGGATGGCGCGGTTGCGGCAGCGGGCGCTCCTGGGGGCGGCGATCTACGGCGGGGCGTTGGCGCTGGCTTTCCTGTGGGTGGGGGTGCTAAAGTTTCAGGTCAGCCGACTCGACGCCAAGCTCGCCGCCGTGCGGCCGGTCGCCGCCGAGGCCCAGGCCGCCGACGCCCACTGGAAGACGCTCGCCCCCGCGATCCAACCCTCGCGGTACGTGGTGGAAACCGTGCAACAGATTTACGACTGCCTGCCGCCCGGCGACACGGTGCGCCTGACCGCCATCGACTTCACCCGCATCCTCGACGTGCAGGGCGAAGCGCCCTCGCCGGGCGCAGCGGTGGATTTCACCGACAAACTCAAAGCGGCACCTGCCTTGAGGCCGTACCATCTGGAAGCCGAACCGCCCAAGTCTCTGCCGAGTGGGCGCGCCGGTTTCCGCATCACGGGCACCCTGCCGTAACCTCCGTCCATGCGTTTTGCCCTCCCCGCGTTCGATTTCTACCACCGGATGTCCACCCGCGAACGGCTGCTGAGCCTGCTCGTGGGCGGGACCTTGTTGTTCATCGGCAACCTCGTGGCCATCTCGACGTTGCTGCGTTCCTCGCGGGACTTGCGCGCGCAGATCGCCGAGAAATCCCAGGACCTGCACATCCAGAACCTGTACGCGCAGGAACAGCCGATGTGGAAGCAGCGCACCGCTTGGCTCAAGGCGAAGCAGCCCGTGCTGGCGAACTACAACCGGGCGGGGACGGATCTGCTCGGGGCCATCCAGACGGCGGCGCGGACCCAGCAGGTCATCATCAACACTTTTCAGATCACGCCGCTCCCGCCTGCCATCGCCGGTGAACGGGTGGCGAAACCCGAATACCAGCCGGTGTCGGTGTCGGTGGAAACGCAGAGCGACTGGGCCGCGCTCGTGCAGTTCCTTGCCACGCTGCAACGGCCCGAGGAGTTTCTGGTGTTCGACAGAGCCAGGCTGACGACCGACCCGAACGACCCGTCACGGATGAAGGGGTCGTTCCTGATTGCGAAATGGTATGCGCCCGGGACGAAATGAACGAGTTTCCTTTCTTGTCATGCTTTTTCATCTTTCCAGCGGGTGGTTGATTCATCGGTGGGTCGGTAGGACTTTGATCCTGGCGGCTGGGCTGGCGGCGGGCGGGTTGGCGCAGGCCGACGAGGTCTTGCCCAAGGCTCCACCCGCGTCGAAATACGTCAAGATGGCGGGTCATTCGCCGTTCGCGCCGCCGACCGTGCCGGTGGCCGCGCCAGCCGCGACGCCCCCACCACCCGTGCCGGGGTGGGCCGACAACCTGACGGTCACCATGATCGCGCAGAACGGCGTCAATTACATGGTGACGGTGGTCGATGCACAGAACTCGCAAAAACATCTGTACCTGACCGCCGAGCCGGAACACGACACGCAGATCGCGGTGGCCAGCGTCAAGTGGGGCGTGAACCGCGACGATCCGCCGACGATCACCTTGAGCAAGGGCAAGGAATTCGCGCAGGTGCGTTACGAGGCGAACACGGCGTCGCCCGGAGGCGCCAACCCGGCAGGCCCCGGGTTACCGATTCCCGGCGGAGTCAGGAACCCACCCCAGGGTGTGTCCGGCGGGCAGGCTTTTCACCCGCCGCTCCAGGCGAACACCGGGCAGCCAGCGAACCAGGCGGCTCCAGGCAACGTGCTCAGGCGTCCGCTGATCCGCTCCCAACCGGTGGTGCTGCCGCCCCAGCTTCGGAACGGCCCGACCCCGCCGACCGCGGGGGGCCGCCCGAACCCGGCGGCGCCAGCGGATGACGACGACGACGATTAGAGCATGTTCAATAAAGCGTCTCCATCGACGCACTTGGGAGGAAGCCGTTGAAACGGCTCGACGGACCTGGACACCTCGGCACCGGGCTGAAGCTTGGTGTTAGAGCGCGTCTCCCGCGACTCCGGTGCTTTCCGCTCACGATGACAGAGAAGAGCGCGCGCGGCTCGTTCACTTGCCCTGCTTGACCAGCGAGAAGGCGTCGAAGTAGATCACGTTCGAGGTATTGTTGGCCCAGAACTCGATGTCCAAAGTGCCCGAAGCCTGGGGCACGTCCTTGAGGTTCGCGTTTTTGAAGCGGGGCGTGATCGTGCCCGTCACCGTGGTCCAGTCCGAACCCGCCGCAAAATTGCGACCCTCGAAGATGAACTCGTCCGTGAACGCGTCGCGGTTCTTCAATTCACCCCGCTCGCCACGCTCGACTTTCACCGTGCCCGGCACCCCGAAGAACCGGCTCGTGAAGTTGTAGTGCAAATCCCTCATGCCGACGTTCTTCACCTTGAAACTCAACTGATACGTCTTGTTCTGATCGAGAGAGATGCGGGCGGAGGAAAAGGCGAAATGCTTGAGCGTGCCGGGGATGCCTTCCGCCGGAACGGAAAAGGTTTCGCCGGGCACCGTCCAATAACCCGCCTTCAAACAATGAGCACCCTCGGGGGGCTTGCTGGCGGGGTCGTCGTTCGCGTCCACCACGCTGAAATAAGCGAGCGCGTTGCCGTAGGCCGAAAACGGGGTGGCGATCCAGTTTTTCGGCGGCTTGACGTTGAGACCCAGACGGTCCTCGCCCCGGAGGTCTTGCCACGGCCCGAAGGAGGGTTGACCCTTCGTGCCGGTATTGAGGGCGACGGCGACGTGTCCGTTCGGCAGGCCGAGGATGAGGTCGAAGAGGCCGTCGCCGTTGAAGTCGGCGGCGCAGGGGGCGACGAGGCCGGGCAGACGGGATTGGCCGCCGAAGGTGAGCGTCGAAACGCGCTTGAGTTCCGCGCCCGGCCTGCCCTTGCCCGGGTTGAGGTAGACGCCGATCTCGCCGCTGCGGTCGGCGACGAGGAGGTCGGGATTGCCGTCGCCGTCGTAGTCCACGACCGTGGGCAGGAGGTGCTCGCGCCCGTCGCCGAAGGCAATCGTGGTGTGCTTGGCGTCGGTGAATTTGGGCACGTCGCCCGCGCCGGTGTTCTCGATCAGGTGGATGGCGTCGGCGGAATACGTGCCCTCGCCGACGACGAGGTCCAGGTGGCCGTCGCCGTTCCAATCGGCGGCGGCGGGGGCGAGCAGGTTGGCCCAGAAACGGTTCTTCTCGCTCGTGGAAATGCGCGCGCCGTCGGGGCCTTTCGGCGGCTGGCGAAAGACGGGCAGCCGGGCGGTGCCGGCGTTGGGAAGGAAGAACATCTCGCCGTAATAGTTGCCGATGAGGAAGTCGAGCGCGCCGGTGTGCCGCCAGTCGGCCAGGGCGAAGCGCGGGCAAAACCGCCAGACATCCTGGTAGGTATTGTCCGACCAGACGTGCTCGCGGGGACGGAAGGTGGTGGAAACGAAGATCGGCAGGATTTCGCCGGTCGTGAAGTGCGGAGCCTTGGCGGTGCCGTTGTTCGGGTAGAAGCGGAAGTAACCCGTCGGATCGGCGGTGACGAGGTCGGGCTTGCCGTCGCCGTTCAGATCGACGAAGGCCACGGACGGCGGCATGGGGAGGCCGTCGTAGCTCTTGTTCTCGGTGACAGCGTTTGCGCTGAAGCGGAAACCGCTCAGGAACCCCCCGCTGTCCACGCCGTCCCAGAGATTGTCCTCGGCCGCCGTCGGCTCCTCGAAGCCGCCGTTGGGGATGAGGTTTTCACCGGCGGCGCGCGCGCCGGGCAAGGCCGAAAGGCCAAGGGCGACCGAGAGCAAACACCGCAGCGGCCAGGTGGCACCGCGCGGACGTGACCGGCGGGGGGAAACCGGGGAGGAAACTCGCATGAAAGGTATTATACGGCCCGGCAGCCGGAAGGCAAAGCCGAGCGCGGAACGGGTTCATTCCTTGAGCCAGACGAACTTGTACGGATGGGAATCGAGCCGGTTGGGGGACCACCCTTGGACGCTGGGCGAGAGCAGGTAGACGCGGGTCCAGAAATACAGCGGGATCAAGGGGGCCTCGTCCAGGAGGATACCCTCGGCGCGCTGGAGCGATTCCAGACGCGCGACGGGGTCGGTGGCGCGGGCGGCCTCGTCGAGCGCGCCGTCGTAGGCGGCGTTGGCCCAGCCGTGCTGGTTGATGGGGCTGCCGCCGACGAGGAGTTCCAGAAAGCCGGTCGGATCGAGGTAGGTGGTGGTCCAGCCGCCCTCGAAAATCTGGTAGTCCTGTTGCGTGCGCCGGTTGAGGTAAACTTTCCATTCCTGGTTGGCCAGGACGGCGTCCACGCCCAGGTCGGTTTTCCACATTTGCTGGATGGCTTCGGCGATGACGCGGTTGGCCTCGGAGGTGTTGTAGAGGATTTCAATCGGCGGCAGCCCGTGGCCGCCGGGGAAACCGGCGGCGGCGAGCAGGGCGCGGGCGGCGGCGGGGTCGTGCGGCAGGCTGGCACGGGCGGTGTAGCCGCCGGTGTCGGGCGGGACGAGGGAGGTCGCCGCGCGTTCGCCGCCCCGGGTGAGGTTTTTGACGATGGCCTCGCGGTCGATGGCCAGACCGAGCGCGCGGCGGACCTTCGGGTTGTCGAGCACGGGTTTCCGGCAGTTGACGCCGAGGTATTGGGTGCGCGCGTAAGGGTCCAGGCGGACAACGCCGGGTTGGTCGCGGCGGTAGCTGTCCACCTTGGAGAAAGGCAGGCCGTAGGTCTTGTGGAGCTGACCGGCGCGGAAGGCGCGTTCCTCGGTGTCGAGGCTGTCGTAGGGGTAGAAGCGGATCTCGTGCAGACGCACCGTCGCGGCGTCCCAGTAATGGGGGTTTTTGCGGACGGTGATGACCTTGTTGACGGTCCATTCCTGCAAGGTGAAGGGGCCGTTGCCGACGAAGTGCTCGGGGCGGGTCCAGTTCGTGCCGCGCCGGAGCGCGCCGCCAGCGGCTTCGACGGTCGCGCGGTGGACCGGGTACAGACGGGCGCGCAGGAGGTCGAGGAAGTAGGGGGTAGGGTTGTCCAGCGTGACCTGGAGCGTGGCGTCGTCGAGCGCGCGAAAGCCGACCTGGGAGAAATCCTTAAGGTCGCCCTGGTTGAAAGCGCGGGCGTTCTTGATGACGAACAGATAGAAGGAAAACTCCGAGGCGAGTTCGGGGCTGAGGATGCGTCGGCAGGACCAGACGAAATCCCCGGCGGTGAGCGGGTCGCCGTTGCTCCACTTCGCGCCGGGTTGCAGGTGGAAGGTGTAGACGCGTTTGTCGGGCGAAATGTCCCAGCTTTTGGCCGCGCCGGGAACCGGGTGGAGATCGACCGGGTCCGCGCCGACGAGACCCTCGAAGAGGGCTTCGACGAGGGAGAATTCCTTGGTGCCGGTGACGACTTGCGGGTCGAGGTCGGAGGGTTCCGCGCCGTTGCCGAGGTGGAGGATTTGCTCGCGGTTGCCCGTGGCGACGTTGGTCTCACTCCGACGGCAGCCGGAAACACCGAGGGCGACGAGGCAGAGCAGAAGGGCGCAGACGGAGGAGAGCGGGCGGCGGTGGTGGGATGGCGTCACGCCCGTGACGATGGACCGGCTTCGACACGGTGCAAACGCCAAATGGCGTGGCGCAGAGGCAGTGCAACTGCCCGGACAAGTGCGTTCCCAAGTGCAACTTGGGAACGAGGAGGCGAAGCACTGAAACCGCCGCAACGCCCCATGGCGGTTGCGGTTACTTGGTGCCGTTAAAGGTCAGGTACGTGTAGCCTTGCAGACATTTCTCGTAGTTGGCCAGCAGACGCATCGCCTCGTTGGGCTTCATGCGGTCGCTCTTGATGGCGGCGTCGATCTGCGCTTTCATCAGGCGCGCCAATTCCGGCTGCTGCCATTGGGTCAGCGCGAGCACCTGCGCCATCGTGCTGCCCTCGATGA
>CAXUGY010000029.1:0-50922 GCA_964250695.1 uncultured Chthoniobacterales bacterium
AGACGCGCCAGACTTAGGATCTGGTTCCGTAAGGAGTAAGGGTTCGAGTCCCTTCTTTGGCAGCTCTTGCGAGCCCCGCGCAACCCCAAACGGTTGCTCGTCACTGAGCGGCAGCAATTCGCCGTGACGCGAATCCTTACTGTTTTGTAATGTCCGGGAAAGGGTGGTGTCACCGTTCCGATGGGAGAATGCCGCATGTCCAATCAACAGAAGACCTCTTCCCAACCTGCCCCCCGTCCGTGGACGCTCGGCGCCGCATTGCTCGGCGCTGCCGTCCTCGCTGGCGGAACGACCTTTGCGGTGACCAACCCGAGTACTCCCGACAAACCGGACGCCCCGGCGGCACCGGATGTCAAAGTGGAGCACGCTCCCGTTGACCGCGCCCGCACGCCCGCCGGTAGCTTTGCCCCCATCGTCCAAAAGGTCGCGCCCAGCGTGGTCGAAGTTTTTGTCACTTCCAAGGCTCGACGTTCCCCGTCCTCTGGCGATCCAAACGATCTGCTGCGTCGTTTCTTTGGCCAGGGCCACGGCTTCAACGTGCCTGACGGCGGCGGCAATGGGATGGGTGGGATGCAACGCGGGCTCGGCTCCGGGGTCATCGTTTCGCCGGACGGGTACATCCTCACCAACAACCACGTCGTCAAGGATGCCAGCGACATCCACGTTACGCTTGCCGATGGCCGCGACTTCGCCGCCAAAGTGGTCGGCACCGACCCGAAGACCGACGTGGCCATCGTCAAGATCAAGGCGGACGGCTTGCCCGCGCTGACCTTCGCCGACAGCGGCGAAATTGCCGTGGGCGACATGGTCCTCGCGGTCGGAAATCCGTTCGGCATCGGGCAGACCGTAACCCAAGGCATCGTCAGCGCCAAGAACCGCGTGAACGACAACGGCATGGACGAGGATTTCATCCAGACCGACGCCGCGATCAACCCCGGGAATTCCGGCGGCGCGCTCGTCGATACCGAGGGCCGTCTGGTCGGCATCAACAGCGAAATCTTCAGCCGCAGCGGTGGCAACGAAGGCATCGGCTTCGCCATCCCTTCGAATATCTGTCAGTGGGTGATGACGAGCCTCGTCAAGAACGGCCGGGTGGACCGTGGCTTCCTCGGCGTGAGCATCGAGAACCTGAACCCGAAACTGGCGCACGCCTTCAACCTCGATAACGTCAAAGGCGCACTGGTCGCGGATGTCAGCTCCGGCAGCCCGGCGGAAAGCGCGGGCTTCAAGAGCGGCGACGTGATCCGGCAGTTCAAAAACCAGCCCGTCGCGGACGCCAGCCAGTTCCGGCTCCAGGTTGCCGAGACGGCCCCCGGCACGAAGGTACCTTTTCAGGTCATCCGCAACGGCGAAACCAAAACCCTCGAAGCCACGCTCAAAAACGCGCCGAATCCGAAGCTCGCCAACGCGGATCGCGACGACGACAGCACCAGCGCGACGGACGCGCTTTCCGGGGTGGCCGTGGCCGATCTGGACCAGAACACCCGCTCGCAGGCGAACGTGCCTGACAACGTGAAAGGCGCGGTCATCACGGAAGTTCGTCCGAACTCCCCGGCTTTCGAGGCGGGGCTGCGCCCGGGCGACGTGATCACCGAGATCAACAAGCAGTCGGTCAAAAACGCCGACGAGGCCGTCAAACTGACGGAAAAGCCCGCTGGCGCGCAGACGCTGGTCAAGCTCTGGAGCCACGGTGGCACTCGCTACCTGACGGTGGACGAGAACACTGGCGGTTAATCCACCGCTCCTCATCCAAGCGGCAACCCACCCTTCCGGTCAGTTCTGGCCGGGAGGGTCTTGCGTTTCAACGCCCGGCGGTCGGACGCGCCAGGAATCTGCCCCGCCCCGGCGTGCCCACGAACTGCCCGTCGCGCACCGCCACTTCGCCGCGCACGGTCACCACGCTGGGTCGGCCCTCGATGGGCCAATCCTCAAACGCGCTGTAATCGAGATTCATCGCCTGCGTCCGGGCGGAAATCGCGCCCCGGTAGGCGGGATCGTACACCACGAGATCGGCGTCCGCCCCGGGCTGGATCGCCCCCTTCCTGGGAAACAGCCCGAAGATTTTCGCCGCGTTCGTGCTGGCGATGCTCACGAACGTGTGCAGGTCGATCCGGCCCGTTTTCACGCCGTGGGTCCAGAGCAGGTTGATCCGGTCTTCGAGCGCGGGAATGCCGTTGGGAATCTTGGTAAAGTCGTCCCGGCCCATGGTCTTCTGCGCCTGGAAATCGAACGGCGCATGATCGGTGGCTACCGTGTCGATGAGCCCCGAGCGCAGGCCGCTCCAGAGCACGGCCTGGTTGCGTTTGTCGCGCAACGGGGGCGACATCACGTATTTGGCTCCCTCGAAACCTTCCTTTTCCGCGTCACTGGCGTCGAGCAGCAAATATTGGATCAGCGTTTCAATGTGGACATGCACCCCCCGGCACCGGGCGGCCAGCGCCTCGCGCAACGCTTCCTCGCAACTCAAATGCACGATGTACACCGGCGCGCCGGTCAACTGCGCGAACGTCATCAGGTGATGCACCCCCTCGGCCTCCACGAGCGGCGGACGGCTTTCGTGATGCCCTGCCGGACCGCGCACCCCGGCGGCCAGCAACTCCTTCTGCCGCTCGGCGACCAGCGTTTCGTTCTCGCAATGGGCGGCGACGATCACCCCCAGTTCCCGCGCCAGTTTCAGCGTCCGGTAGAGTTCGGTGTCGTCGATGCCGAACGCCCCTTTGTAAGCCAGAAAGATTTTGAAAGACGAGACCCCCGCGGCCACGATTTCGCGCAACGCGGCCTCGCTGGCATCGTCGAAACGTGTCACCCCCATGTGGAACGAATAGTCGCAGGCGGATTTCCCCTCGCTCTGCTCCTTCCAAATGCGAAACCCCTCTTGCGGAGCGGTATCGCGCGCCGGGCAGCACATGTCGAAAATCGTGGTGGTGCCGCCGACGAGGGCCGCCCGGCTGCCGGTCTCGTAGGTGTCCTTTGCGTGCGTGCCCATGAACGGCAGATAGATGTGGGTATGCGGGTCGATGAACCCCGGGAAAATGTGCTTGCCGCCGGCGTCGATGATTTCCGTGCCTTCCGGCGCGACGATGTCCCGATCGATACGCGAGATCGTCTCCCCGTCGCAGAAAATATCCGCGACGTAGCGTTCGCTGGCGGTGACGATTTCGCCGTTCTTGATCAGGAGTGCCATGGGAAAAATGATAACCGGTGGAGACTTGGGGAGGAAAGGATTTCCTCGCGGCATTTTACGGAGAAACGGATGGGTTCGTCCGGCCAGTTCGTGAGGGAGTTTACTTGCCGCGCGGCGGCCTTCAGGCTAACCTGGAGCCGCTTTGCTTTTCCTCCTTCTGGCGTGATCCACGACACGATCAAATCACGGTTGCGCGCCTCGTTGCTCCTGACGCCGCCGCCCAAATCGGGGCACGCGGCGGCCCTGCACCACGCCGCCACTCTTCGAACGAACGGGAGCTGGGAGGACCTCGTCGCTCCGGCCTCCCTGCCGCCTGGTTCCGACAAACCACCTCACTTGGAACGTACCCTCCTGCTGGCCAAAGCGCATCGCGCCGCCGTTGGCGCTTTGGAAGATCCGCTCCGCCGGGCGCTGGATTTCTGGCTGTCCAACGATCCGATCAGCTCCGATTGGCGATGCCATCAGATCGTGATCCCGCGGCTCGTCGGAGAAATCGCGCTGCTCTGCGACCAGAGTTTGTCGGCGGGCGCGGCCGACAAAGTGCTGGAAATCCTCGCCCGCGCGCGTTGGGCGAACTGGGTCGCCGCGTCGGGCTGGGTCGAATGCACGGGCATCGAGCTGCTCGGCATCGCCTACAATCACCTGCTGCGCGGCTGTTTGGAGAGCGCGCCCACGTTTTTCGACGCCGCCTTCCGGCGGGTTTTCCGTGAGTTTCGTCCGGCCGACGGCGAAGGGGGCAGCATCCAGCCCGACATGACCTTCCATGCGCCGGGCGGCACGCTCGCAGGAGACGGTCTCGTCTTCATCCGCGAATGCGCGCAGTTTATTGCGTTGGCCCACGGGACCCCCTGGCAAGCCCCGGCGGAGGCCGTCAAGTTGTTCGTCGCTTTCCTCCTGGACGGCCAGCAATGGATCATGCGTCCCGGGACGGTGGACGCTGCCTCACCGAATGATGTGTTTACCGAGGCGGTAGACATCGAAGGCATCTCGTTGGTCGTGCAGCAACTCGCCCAACTGGGAAATCCGCCCCGTCGTTCGGAACTCGCCGCTTTCGCCCGTCGCTTGCAGGGCCGGGGCGAGGTCATTTCAGGCCACCGGTACTTTTGGCGGGCACGGATGTCCGTTCACCAGCGCCCTGCTTTCTACGCTTCGTTGCGTCTTTCGCCCTCCCCCTGCGCGGATGGCCGGGCGTACTTTTTGCGCTCCGGCCGCGAGTACCACGGTCTCGACCTCCCCGCGACGGACCAGGCGCCGCCGGGTTCCACGACATTTTGCGACACGGACCATCTGCCGCCCGAAAGCGCGGTCGTGCGCGACGGCTACGTGTCCGGCTTCCTTTCCGGGGCGGTGAGCGAAGGCGATTGCGGCATGGCCGCCATCGAACTCAGGCGGCCAAGTTTGCGCGGGAAAAAAGCCTGGTTCTTTTTTGATGAATCGGTGGTTTGCCTCGGCACCGGTCTGCACAGCATGTTTGCCGACCGTCGAGTTTGCACGACGATCAACCACGGTCGGCTGCAAGGCCCGGTGACCGCTCGTTCCGTCGATGGCGTCAGCCGTTTGCTCCCCCCGGAGAACGCACGGAACCTGACCTCCGTCAGCGCCTTGGAACACGACGGCTTCAGCTACGTTTTCCCCGCGCCTGCGGCTCTGGTCGCGGATTTCAGCCACCCGGCCCCGGCCAACCCCGACGGTCCCGCCGCCCCGCCGCCCGCTTTCCGTCTCCGGATAGACCACGGCACGCAACCCCAGGGCGTCTCGTGGGCCTGCATCGTCCTGCCGACCGGGCACGATCCCGAATCCGCGGCCCGGACCGCTGACGAGGTGGATCGGCTCGAAATCCTTGCCAACACGCCCGCGCTCCAGGCGGTGCGCCACCGCGATCTCGGATTGCTGGCGGCGGCGTTCTGGGAGCCTGGAACGGTGTCGCTGGCCAACGGAGGACGCGTGGCGGCAAACCACACGTGCGTGCTGCTGTGCCGCGAGCTTCCCGGCGGCGGCACCCGGCTCGGTATTTCCACGCTCTCGAACCAGTCCGCGGTCGTCCATGTGGAATACGCCGGCCAGTGTGTCGCCTTCGAACTGCCAGGAGGCGTGGATGCCGGACGCAGCATGAGCCGCCTGCTCTGAGAAAAACCATCCCATGGGCTCGGACGGAGAACCTCTTGAGAAACGGCGGTCGCGCCGTGGCCTCGCATGATTTCAAACCCTCTGGAAGTCCGCGCGTCGTCCTGCGCTTATCGAGTTTACGTCGGCGACGGCCTCTTGGATCGTTGCGACGAGCTGACCCGGGGGTTGGCGTTCGCCCGGCGAGACGCTCTTTGCGCGGTCATCTCCGACGAGAACGTCGCCGCGATCTACGCGGAACGGGTACTGGCTTCGTTGCGAACCGCCGGGTTCCGGCCCGTGCTGGCGGTGTTCCCCGTCGGCGAAGCGTCCAAATCCATGGCGGAGGCGGCCCGCCTCGCCGACCGGCTGGTCGCTGCCGGACTCGACCGGCATGGCTTCATCGTCGCCCTCGGAGGCGGCGTCGTCGGTGATCTCGCCGGGTTCGTGGCCTCCATTTATTATCGTGGCGTCCCGTTCGTTCAGCTTCCGACGACGGTCATCGCGCAATGCGACAGCGCCATCGGCGGCAAGACCGGGGTCAACACCACCGGCGGCAAAAATCTCCTCGGTTCGTTTTACCCCCCCGCTCTCGTGCTGGCCGATGTGGGGACCCTGGCCACCTTGCCCGACCGGGAGTACAACGAGGGTTTCGCGGAGGTCATCAAGCACGGCGTCATCCGGGACCGGAGCCTGATCGAGCGCACGGTCGCCCTGCGGCGAAACGACGGCCCGGAACTCGCCGCCATCGTGCGCCGCAACCTGGAAATCAAGGCGGAGATCGTCGCGCAGGATGAGTTCGAGCGGCACGACCTGCGCGCGCTCCTGAACTTCGGCCATACGGTCGGCCACGCCATCGAGCAGGCGGCCGGGTACGGGCATTTTCTGCATGGCGAGGCCATCAGTCTGGGGATGGTCGCGGCTGGCCGGTTGTCCATGCGCAAGGCGGGCCTGCCGGAAACCGATTGGCGCGCCCTGCTCGCGGCGCTGCAACATTTCGGTTTGCCCACCATGCTTTCCGGCGCGCTTTCCACGGAGGCCATCCTGGCCAGCCTGGCGCGAGACAAAAAATTCGAGGCGGGCCGGATTCGGTTTGTGCTCGCGCCGCGTTTAGGATACGCCGTCGTCTCGTCCCCGGGTCAAATCACCTGGGACGACATCCAACAGGAAGTCGAAAACCTGCGCCACCCCGCCTGACCCATCTCCCCGCCCGTGACGCACACCGAAGCCTGCCTGGCCATCAACATGATCCCGAAGGTCGGGCCGGTGCGCTTGCGGAAACTGCTCCAGGTGTTCGGTGATGCGCCGTCGATTTTGCGCGCGCCCGTTGACCGGCTCTCGGCGGTGGACGGCATCACGCCCGAAATCGCTCGCGGCATCGCCGCCTGGGAAACGCTGGTGGACCTCGCCGCCGAACGCGACCGGATGGCGGCAGCGGGCATCGAGGTGCTCACAGCCCGGTCAGAGGCGTACCCGTCCCTGCTGCGCACCATCCACGATCCGCCCATCGTCTTGTATGTGTGGGGCGAACTCAAACCCACCGACAGCCAGGCCATCGGCATCGTCGGCTCGCGCCAGTCCAGCTTCTACGGTCTGGAAGCCGCCAAGAAACTCTCCTACCAACTCGCTTACGCCGGGCTGACGGTCATCAGCGGGCTGGCGCGCGGGATCGACACGGCCGCCCACCAGGGCGCGCTGGCCGCCAAGGGGCGCACCGTCGCGGTTCTCGGCTGCGGTTTGTCGCAAATCTATCCGCCGGAGAATTTCGCCCTGGCCGAGCGGATCGCCGATGGTTCCGGCGCGGTGATCTCGGAGTTCCCGATGGGCGTGACCCCGGACCGCACGACCTTTCCGATGCGCAACCGGATCATCAGCGGTTGCAGCGTGGGCGTGCTGGTCGTCGAAGCCGGTCTCAAGAGCGGCGCGCTCATCAGCGCCGGGCAGGCCGCCGACCAGGGCCGGACGGTTTTCGCCGTGCCGGGACCCATCGACCGGCCCAGTTCCCAGGGGACGAACCGGCTCATCCAGCAGGGCGCCAAGCTGGTCATGGATAGCGCCGACATCCTGGAGGAAATCACCGGCTTGCCCGGTTTTTACTCCCCTGGCCCCGCCGCGCCACCCGTCGAACCGGCGAGCGAACTTCCCTCTTTAAATAGTCCCTCCGCCCTGTTGCCCGGCCTCCTCCCGGCGGAAGCCGCCGTCCTCGAAGCCGTCGAGCGCGACGAGACTCCCATCGACCGCATCATTTCCAAATGCGGTTTGCCAACGGCGGCAGTGTCTTCTACCTTGTTCACTCTCGAATTGAAGAAGTTGGTCAAACAGCTTCCCGGCAAACATTACGTCAGGCTGTCCTGACCCTTTTTCCTTCATGTCCAAAGCACTCGTCATCGCCGAAAAACCCAGTGTCGCCGCCGATATTTCGCGGGCGCTGGGCCGTTTCGAGCGCAAGGACGATGCTTTTGAAAACGAGCAGTACGTCATCTCTTCTGCCGTCGGACACCTCGTGGAACTGGCCCTGCCGCCCGACCTCGACAAGAAACGCGGCAAGTGGACTTTCGCCGCCCTGCCGGTTATCCCCGAAGAGTTCGACCTCAAGCCCATCGAGAGCAACGAGGAACGCTTCAAGATGCTCAAGCGTTTGATGAAACGCGCGGACGTCACCGAGATCATCAACGCCTGCGACGCGGGCCGCGAGGGCGAACTGATCTTCCGCATGCTGGTCAAGCTGGCGGGCGTCAACAAGCCTTCCCGCCGTTTGTGGCTCCAGTCCATGACGCCGGACGCCATCCGCACGGCGTTCGGTCGCCTGCGCAGCGACGAGGAAATGATCCCGCTCGCCAAAGCCGCCTTCTGCCGGGCGGAAAGCGACTGGCTGGTCGGCATCAACGCGACCCGGGCGATGACCGCTTTCAACTCCAAGGCAGGCGGGTTTCAGCTCACCCCGGTCGGGCGGGTGCAAACGCCGACCCTGGCGATCCTGGTCGAGCGCGAGAAAAAGATCAAAGCGTTCAAGCCGCGCACCTATTTCGAGGTTTTCGGCGATTTTGACGTGGCGGCTGGCACCTACCGTGGCCGTTGGCTGGACGAGAATTTCCGCAAGGGCGCGGACGAAGATGCCCGGGCCGAGCGGATCTGGGAAAAGGAAAAAGCCGACGCGATCAAGGCGAAATGCCTCGGCAAAGTCGGCACCGTCACCGAGGAGAAGAAGCCTGCCAGCCAGGCACCGCCTTTCCTCTACGATCTGACCAGTCTTCAGCGCGACGCCAACGGGCGTTTCGGCTTCAGCGCCCGGCGCACGCTTCAGGTAGCCCAGCAGCTTTACGAGAAGCACAAGGTGCTGACCTATCCGCGCACGGACAGCCGCTACCTGCCGGAAGACAATTTGAGTCAGGTACGCGAAACGATGGGCACGTTCGCCGATCCGATCTTGGCGGGTCATGCCCGCAAAGCCTTGGCGAATGACTGGGTCCGGTTGAGCAAGCGGGTGTTCGATAACACGAAGGTTTCCGACCACAACGCCATCATTCCCACCGGCACCGAGCCGAAGAATCTCGATGAGGCGCAGCAGAAGATTTTCGACTTGGTGGCGCGCCGGTTCATCGCCATCTTTTATCCCTCCGCGCAGTTCGAGGTGACGACCCGCCTCACCCGGGTCGAAGGCGAGCTTTTCAAGACGGACGGCAAGGTCATCAAAGACCCGGGTTGGATGGCGGTTTATGGCCGGGAGGCCAACCTCGGCGACGGTTCCGAAGCCAATTTGGTGGCGGTCACTCAGGGCGAGGATGCCAGCGCCGGGGAGGTGGAGGTCCGCGAAAGCGTCACGAAGCCTCCCGCCCGTTACAACGAGGCCACGCTGCTCGCCACGATGGAAGGAGCGGGCAAACTGGTCGAGGACGAAGAACTCCGCAACGCCATGAGCGCCAAGGGTCTCGGCACACCGGCGACCCGTGCGGCGATCATTGAAGGGTTGATCCTGGACGCCTACATCGCCCGCCAGGGCCGGGAACTGTCCGCGACGCCGAGAGGCATCTCGCTCATCGCGTTGCTGCGCGGAATCGGCGTCACGGCGCTCTGTTCACCCGAGTTGACCGGCGAATGGGAATCCAAGCTCAAACTCATGGAGCAAGGCGGTTTGCAGCGCAAGGAGTTCATGGCGCAAATCCGGTTGCTCACGGAAGACATTGTCAGCAAGGCGAAAAATTTCCAGGGTGACACGGTCGATGGAGACTTCGGCGAACTCGACGTGAGTTGTCCGAAATGCCGTTCCCGTCCACTCAAGGAAGAGTACCGGGTGTTCCGGTGTGGGAACTGCGACTACGTTTTCTGGAAATCGATGGCAGGCCGCCAGTTCGATCCCGAAGAAATCAAGACCCTGTTGGCGACCGGGCACGTGGGACCACTGGAAGGATTCCGCAGCAAAGAAGGGCGTCCTTTCACCGCCGCGATCAAACTCGGCTTGGAGGGCAAGCCCGAGTTCGATTTTCCCGATGCCAAGGAAATCCCCGATTTCACCGGCTTGGAACCATTGCACGCCTGCACCGTCTGCAAAAAAGGAGAGGTCTACGCCACGGAAACCGCTTATCTCTGCAATCGTTCGGTCGGCGAGGAGAAAGACTGTAACTTCCGTATGAGCAAGGTGATTCTCCAACGGCAAATCCCTCCCGAGCAGGTGGTTAAAATTCTGACGGCAGGCAAAACGGACCTGCTGGACAAGTTTATTTCCAAGAAAAACCGTCCGTTTTCCGCTTACCTCAAGCTGGAAAAAACCGGCAAGACGACCTTCGAGTTCGAGCCTTCCGCCCGCGACGACAAGAAGGCGGGAACGGCAAAAGGCAAGCGACGCCCTGCCGCCGCACCAGCGGCGCGCGCCAAGCGACCGGCGAAAACGTAGTCTACCCCTTTTCTCGAACACCGCTCGGATGGCGCTGGTTTTGCGGGCATGCTACCCCGGTCGCAGCAAAATCTTTGCCATCTTGGGGCGGCGGGTGTTGACACCCCTATATCTTGTGTTAGCTCTAGGCATCGTCGCCTTAGCTAGATGCGCTGTCCAAAGTGTAAAAGCATTGAAGACCGGGTCATCGATTCACGCCCCGTGAATCACTGCTCCGGGATTCGTCGTCGCCGGATTTGCCTGAATTGCGAGTACCGGTTCACCACCTACGAGCAGATCGAACGGGCGGATTTGCTGGTCATCAAACGCGATGCCCGGCACGAACCTTTTGATCGCCACAAGCTCAGTCAGGGGATCGTCAAGGCATGCGAGAAGCGCCCCGTGAGTCTGGACACGCTCGAGCAGGCGATTGAGGATATCGTCCAAGACCTCGAAACGAATTATGGCCGGGAAGTCCACTCGCGCGAAATTGGCGCAAAGGTGATGCAGAAACTCCACCTCATCGATGCGGTTGCCTACGTGCGCTATGCTTCGGTCTACCGACACTTCCAGGACATCGGCGAGTTCATCGACGAGATCAAAAACCTCGAAAAGCGGCCAAAACCCGATGGAATGCAGCAAGAATTGTTCAGGTAGAACGGCGTAAGAAGCCACGGAACTCTCACCAAGACAAGATGATCGACCTGAGGTACGGTTTGCCGCTCGTTCGTAGCTCCCGGGGGGATGCCGTCTCTTTTGAAAGCATCCGGCTGCGGTGCGCCGTTCAGGAGGCAGCCAGCCGCGCAGGATATGAGAATTGGTGGCTGGTTGACGATCTCGTGGCGGGCATCTCGCTTTACCTGCGCAAAGACTACGTCAAGACCGTGATCGACTGGCCCGAACTCGAATCTATGGTCTGCGCGGCGTTGCGAAATATCGGGTATGACGAGGTAGCGGCGAGTTTTCGAGCGGTGCCTCCCGTCAAAGGAATTTCGCTGTTGCAGTGTTTAAACAGAGAAGCGTCCGCGAATCACTCGACTTTCTTCGAGCAGCTTTCTGTGACCATCGGCCTGCTGTGGAAGTCCCAGGTGAGGCATTTCCATTTCTACGATCTTCAAGCCTGTGTCAACCAATTAGAAAACGAAGGGGATTCAGGTCGCCATTCCTCATCGGAAGGTCTGGGCGGACTGATCGTGGCGTTCGTTAGAGAGCATGTCCATGCGCGCGAATGGAACCAACCGGTTTGGTGTTCGATCTCGTGACCCGTATGACGATCTTCGAGAAAATTATCGCCCGCGAGATTCCTGCCCGGATCGTGCTCGAGGACGACGACCTGATTTCCTTCCACGACGTGGACCCGAAAGCGCCCGTCCACGTGCTCATCGTTCCCAAGCACGTCATCGCACGCATCGGCGAGGCGGCGGATGGCCACACTGCACTGCTCGGAAAGCTGTTGCTAGCGGCTCAGAAAGTCGCGCAGAAAACCGGGGTGGATCAATCCGGTTACCGTCTGGTGATCAATCACGGGGTGGACGCCGGCGAAAGCGTGCCACACTTGCATATCCATCTCTTGGGGGGCAGACCGCTGGCGTGGCCGCCGGGTTAGAGTGCGCCCAAAAAGGCAAACCGGATTGAGGGAGCATTCCTCAATCCGTCGGCCTGAAGATCACTGGACTGCGGTTGCTGAAACGACCGGAACCACGTTCCTACTTCATCAGCAGGACGGACCGGCTGCGCTTGATCTCGCGCGTGATGCGGCGATGCAGGTAAGCGGACATGCCGGTGATGCGCCGGGGTAGGATCTTGCCGCTCTCGGTCACGAATTTGCGCAACAGATCGGGATTCTTGTAGTCGATGGCTTCGGGCGCGATGTCCACCCGGCGCCGGGGCATGATGCGGTTCGCGCGCCGGAAGTTCGAGCGGCGTTGAGGAGTCTTGGGTTGCATGGATTAGCGCGTTTCGCGGTGCAGAGTATGCCGCTTCAGGAACGGATTATACTTCTTTTTCTCCAGTCGGCCAGGAGTATTCGGGCTTTTCTTGTTGCGGGTGGACACGTAGCGGGAAGCCGGTTTTCCTTCCGCCTTCGCTTCGGTACACTCGAGGGTAATGATGTCTCTCGCCATAAATGATGGGCCGTTGGGCGGCGTTATTCCTTGGTGTCAGGAGTAAATTCTTCTTCTTCGGACTCGCCGCCCTCCTCGTCGGTCAAGCCGAACAGCGAGGTCACGGACTGGCGGACGCGTTGCGCCTTGTTCTGCTTTTCGAGCTGCGACTGCGATTCGACGGTGAACCGTGTGAAAGGAATGGCTTCGAGCCGTTCGTGGTTGATCGGCTTGCCGGACATTTCGCAGTTGCCATACGTGCCGAGTTCGATGCGCTTGAGCGCCTCGTCGATTTCGTAGAGGGCGTCCTGCTCCTGGGAAAGCAGGTTCAGCGCGAAGTCGCGGTCATAGGCATCGCTGCCCGCGTCGGCCTGATGCATGCCGAAAGCGCTCGCTTCGTTGCCTTCAGCACGGGCGCGCAGGTTGTCCTGGGCCACGCCGGACATGGAATCGAGCATGGCGTCGCGCAGGACGAGCAAGCGTTTGCGTTGTTTGCGCAGAAAGGGCGAGAGCTTGGCTTCCACCTCATCTTCGTTTTTTTGCGAACGCAAAAGATAATTTGAAACCGACGCGGTCAGGTCCTGTACGCTGGCCGCCGGGACGGCAGGCTCGTCTTTCCCTTTGTTAGCCGCCGCCTTGATAGGCTTGGACGGCTCGGTCGCCGTCGTCTGGTCGTCCGGCACGGGCGGCGACAACTCTGAAGATTTTGCGGCGGGCTTGGACTTGGACATAGGGGTCGGGAGAGCGAACGGGAACCTGAAAGCGGGAGCTTTTCTCTAAGAAGGGGGACTTACTACTGGCATTTCCAGCCGCGCGCAAGGGCGGAAACACGAAATTTTCATCCCTCGGGACGCGGCTATTTGGGGCGGCGGCGGCACCTGGATCACCTACGAACTCGCGCTGGAATATCGGCGCAGGGCAAAGCGCCAGAACCACCGGCCGAGACCCACCGCCACCGCCGCCGCGGCGAAGAGCTGGCACATCAGACCGAGCGGATGAACGGTCGCACGGGCGAGAATGCGGGCGGGCGAATTCGCCACCACGATCACCGGAATCAGCCAGGTGAAGACCAGTTTGAACACTCCGCCGAACACCTCTGCCGGGTAACGCGAGATGTTCACCAGGTCGTAATAGCCGTAGATCAGTCCCTGGGCGCGCACGATCCAAAAGCTGCACGTCGCCAGGCTGAACATGATCGAATAATGCACCGCCGTGCCCATCAACACTCCCAGGACGTAGCACCCGACCTGCCACGGCGCGGGCACCACGCCGAGCTTTCCCAGCGAAAACACCACGAAGCCCAGGCCGATCCCGGCGTTGACCACATTATCCAGCCCGAACTGCCGGGTAGACACGGCAAACTGCGCGTCCACCGGCAAAAGCAGCATCAGGTCCAGCCGACCCGTGCGCACCAACTCAGGCAGGTTGGAAATGTTGACGTAGCAAAACGCCTGGAAAATCTGGCTGATGATCTGATGGGTGCCGATCAGCAGGACCACCTCCCATTTCGTCCAGTCGCCGATCCGGTCGGTGTACGCGAAAAGCACATCGACGAAAACGATCTGGCCGAGGAACCAGAGCAGTTCCGTCACCATCCACAGCAGAAAATTGCCCTTGAAGGACATCTCGCGGATGAGCGAGTTGCGCAGCAGGATCTTGTAGACCTCCCAGTATCGTCTCATACGGCGGGAAAATTCAGCCGCCAAACGCGCCGTAACGCCGCAGGCCGCGCGACCACATCACCCGGCCCGTCGCCCACATGACAACGACCCAGCCCGTCTGGATGGCCAGCCCCTTCCACAGCGCCGCGCCCTGCGTCTTCTCCAGAAAAACCGAAACCGGGAAAAACAGTTCGTAGGTGAAGGGCATCCACTCGGAAACCACGCGAAACCAGAACGGCGCGATGTCCAACGGGAAAAGGTGTCCGCTCAGGAAGTATTCAAAGGAAAGGATGATGAAAACGACCGTGGAGATTTCCAGCAGCCAGAAGGCGAGCATCGCCACGGCGTAGGCCAGGAAGAATTGCAACGCGGCGGCGAGGCCGAGGGTGATCGCCGTCCAAAGCCACGTCACGGCGGAGTGCGGCAGGCGGACGTACTGATGGAAACATCCGAAAACGACGAGGACCAGGGGCAGGATCGTCCCCGAGTGGATCGTGCGGTTGCCCAGAAAGAGGCTGGTCCGGTAAGCCAGATAGTTGATCGGCTTGATGAGCAACGCGCTGAGCTGGCCCTCGCGGATGTCGGCGGCGATCTGCCACTCGTCGTCGGCAGGCGTGATGAGGTTTGACGCCAGCAGCGTCAGCAGGAAATAGAACACCATCGCGTCGAAATCGTACCCGGCAATCGGCTGGCCGCGGGCCTGGAAAAGCGCGCGCCACAGGTAGACGGTCCCCACGAGCGGGATCACGTCGAACAACGTGCGCAGGATGAAATTCCAGCGGTAAACGACCGTGTTTTGCAGGCTGATGTCGAACAGCTTGAAATATTTGGCCAGTGTCATGGGGCAGTTGCGAGTTTCTTCTTGGCGAGTTCAGCCGCCAGCCGCAGAGCGGCGATCATGCTGCCGGGATGCGCCTGGTTCTTCCCGGCCAAAGCGAAGGCGGTCCCATGGTCGGGGCTGGTGCGGATGATCGGCAGGCCCAACGTGACGTTCACGCCCTCGTGAAAAGCGTGCAGTTTCAGCGGGATCAGACCCTGATCGTGGTACATGCAAAGCACCGCGTCCCATTGACCCGTCGCGGCTTGGTGGAAGACAGTATCCGGAGGAATGGGACCGTGAAACGACACCTCGTCGCGCTGGCCGTGGATCGCCTGTAATTCCTGCACCGCCGGTTCGATCCGCTCGATTTCCTCCTTCCCGAGAGTGCCCTTTTCACCGGCGTGGGGGTTCAGTCCGGCGACGGCAATTCGGACCGGGCGTCCCAGCCTCAACCGCAGGAAATCAGCGAGCAACCCCCCCACCCGGACGATTTCCGCCCGGGAGAGTTGCCGGACGGCGTCGATGAGCGGCAGATGCGTGCTGGCCAGAACCACGGTCAACGTGCCGCCGGTCAACAACATGGCAAAGTTGCTCGTGGCGCAGCGAGCCGCGAAAAATTCGGTTTGTCCCGGAAAATGGAACCCGATTTCGTACAAGCTGGCTTTGCAGACCGGACCCGTGACCACGGCGGCGATCTCGCCTTGCAAGGCTGCCCGGACCGCTTCTTCCAGGGCAGCCCAGGCTGTCTGTGCGGTTTCGGCGGTCCCCCGCCCGGGAACGACCCGGCAGGTAGGACCGATCATCCGATATTCGAAATCCGGGTCGAGTTGGCCGGACGCCAGCGCGGCGGCGGCGACTTCCGGGCCCACGCCCGCCGGGTCACCCGCCGTGATCCCGATGACGCCCGCTTTGAAGGAATTCGGCACGCTGCACGGTGGCACGTTCACGCCCCGTGCTCAACGATGGCTCGTCACGCCGACCTGCCCGCACATCGGCAGCACCGGGCAGGTCGAGCAGCGAGGCGCGGTGCCGGTGCAGACGTGTTTGCCGAAAGGGACCAGCAGCGCGTTGATTTCCACCCAGTAGCGCGGCGGCAGCACCGCTTCGAGCGCCGCCGTGGTTTTCTCCGGGGTGGACGCGGCGACGTAACCCCAGCGGTTCGTGACCCGATGGACGTGGATATCCACGCCGATGCGCGGCTGTCCGCAGGCGATCCCCAGGACCAGGTGCGCGCATTTGATGCCGACCCCGCGAAACGCGAGCAATTTTTCCAGGTCGCACGGCAATTCCCCGCCGTGTTCCGCGACGACCCGGCGCGCGATTTCCAGAATCTGCGGCGCTTTCCCTTCGTGAAACGTGCTACCGAGGATCAACGCGTCGATCTCCGCCACCGAAAGCTCGGCCACCTGCGCGGCGGTCCGTGCCCGGGCGAACAAACGGCGGGAAATCGGCACCGTGTCTTCGTCTCGGGTGCGGATGGAAATCAGGCAGGCGAGCAACTGCTCGAAAGGCGTGTGGAAACCGTCTTCGTACAACTCGAAAAGCGCCGCTTTACGAAAGGCGCGCACCGCTTCGCGGATGCCGTCCATCGCCCGGTCGATGTCAAAAGAACGTTCGGCGATCTCTTGCGCGGGTTCGTCGTCAAATCCCGGCAGGGCGGCAGCGGGGGCAGAGCGGGCACGCTTGGTCATTCTTTGACTACGCCACCAGTTCGCAGGGTGGTTGTCATCAGGTTTGCGGATTGCACCCGATGGCGTGCTACCCGACACGGTCGGCCCGCGTTTGCGAAGCGAATCAGGAACGTATGCAACTTCCCGACCAACCGCCCCACCCACCCGGAAAAATCCTCGACCACGGCACCGGTCTTGGAGAGGCCGATAACGAGATGGTGGAGCAGCGCGCCCGGGAAATAGCGGAGATCGACGGTTTGGACGCTCAGGATGTCAACGAGGGCCACCGCCAGCAGGCGAGGCAGGAGCTTCGGGGCGAGGATGATCCCACGATGCCCAACGACGACGAAGGCGCCATGGCGGACCTGATCGAGCGCGACGACGTCATCGGAGAAAGCGGCGGCGCAACGGCCCCGGCCACGAACGCAGCGATGCACGCCGACGAACAAACCATCGGCGAGGCGCTCTACACGGAGGGAATCAACGAGGCAGACCACGACCGCATGACGGAGTCCCGCCGCCAGGAACGCGCCGACGACGCTCTGTGATGGTGTCTGAGTATTCTAGACGAACTCGGGTAGTTTCTCGTTCCCAAGTTGCACTTGGGAAAGCTCCTGTCTTGGAAGTTGCACTCCCTTTGTTTCGGGTCGTTCAGGCAGACGAAGTGCCACTTCGCAGACGAGGCATTCCCAAGTGCAACTTGGGAACGAGGAAAGGTTTGTCCTTGCAGATGCTTGGCCTGCCCAGGCAGACGCAACGGCGCGAGCAAGCCGATTCAGAACGTTTTGATAAAGGCCTTGGCGCGCAGACCTGCGACCCACTGATCCTGCTTGCGGGCACGTTCGTCCGAGAACAACTTTTTCTCGAGGTCCGGCCGCACGTCCGCGATGGGTTTGGTGAAGGCGGCCTTCCGCTCGGTCACCCTTAGAACATAGTAGGAGTTTCCCTGTTCCAAGACCGGGCTGATCTTGTTCACATCGAGTTTGAAAGCGGCGTTGGTCAGCGTTTCGTTGAGCGTCATGCGGTCCACCCAGCCCCAGTCGCCCCCGGCCTGCCGACTGCTATCCTGGCTGTACAAACGGGCCATCTCTTCAAACTTTGCCCCGTTGTTGACCAGTTTGCCGCGAATCTCCTGGGCCATGCTTTTCTGCGGGTCCGTCTCCCCTTTGGCAACCGCCGATCCCTTGTCGATGGAAATCATCCACAAGTGAACTTTTTCCGAGGTGGTGAAATCCGGCTTCTGGCTCAAATAAAGCTGCTCGATTTTGCTGGGTGAAACGATGAAATCCGGGCTGGCGTTCTGGTAACGCATGGCTTGGACGATGATCTTGTCGCGCTCCGCGTCGCGAAATTTGGTCAGGGTGAACCCTTGAGCCTGCAACGTGCGGACGAAGGCCTGGCGCTCACCGCCGAAGTCCTCGCGGATGATGGAGTCGATTTTCTCATCGATGAGGTGGGCCGGAATCGCAAACTCCTTTTTCTTGAACTCTTGCAGGATCAGTTGGCGGTCGATGAGGTCGTTCAACGCGCCTTGCCGGGCTTCGCGCACTTTATTGACCAATTCCTGACCGGTGAACGTGTTGCGCAGGGTACGCTCGCGCGTACCAACCAATTCCCGGACCTGCGAAAACGTGATCACGTCATTGTTGACCAGGGCGGCGACTCCATCGACGACATCCGGCGCGGCTTGCACCGTGCCGACCATCGGAGCCAAAAGAGCGACGAGGCCCAGGATCGTTTGCCAAGGGAGGAGCGAAGGCGAAAGATTTTTTTTATTCATGCGAAGGTCCTGCATGGCGCGGGGTTTCGGAAGGGAAATTCGGGTGGGCACGTCGGGTTTACAGAGTTTCGAGCAGGTCGAAAAGTTCGCGCATCTTAGTGATCGGTTCAGTGGAAGTCAAGCGGGGGAACCTTCCGTTGACCAGCACAAAATCCGCGCCGCGCGTCAGCATCAGCTTGCTCCCGCGCACCTCCACCTGTTGCAGCTTCCGGCTCGCCGCGAGCAGTTTGAAGCGCGCGTAGAGCAGCAGGTTTTCCGCCGGTGGCGGCAGGCGTCCGAACCGGTCGCGCCAGGATGCCTGGAGCTGATCCACCTCGTCGTTTCGCGTCAGCCCGGCCAGTTGGCGATAAGCCTGGATGCGCAGGCGCGGTTCCTCCATGTAGTTCGTCGGCAAGAAGGCGGGCCAGACGCCGGACGCTTTCGGATCGTCGGCGGGCGGCGGGTCATCGAAGGGCGACGATGCCCGGGCCGGGTCCGGCGGCATTTCGGTCTCCGCGCTCCGTCGTAGGAATTCGATCTCACTGGTGGCGACGAAATCCAGCCGCAGCGTGACCTCCGCCCTGGGCCGGGCCTTTTCGCCTTTTAACTTTCCGACCGCCTGGCGCAAGAGCTGGCAATACAAATCGAAGCCGATGGCGGTCAGATGACCGCTCTGCGCGACGCCGAGAATGTTGCCGGCCCCGCGAATTTCCAGGTCGCGCAAGGCGATCTTGAACCCTGCCCCCAGCGCCGAATATTGTTTGATGGCGTTGATCCGCTTGCGAGCTTCCCCGACGGTCAAAAGATCGCGCGGCAGCATGAGGTAAGCGTAGGCCTTGTGGTTGCCACGACCGACGCGGCCCCGGAGTTGATAGAGGTCTGCCAGCCCGAATCGGTCGGCGCGGTCAATGATGATCGTGTTGGCGTTGGGGATGTCCAGGCCGCTCTCGATGATCGTCGTGGCGACCAGCACGTCGGTCTGGCCGGACACGAAGCGATGCATGACCTCTTCCAGTTGGCCCTCCTCCATCTGGCCGTGGCCCAGATCGACCTTCGCCTTCGGGCAGAGGTGGCGGATGCGGGCGCCAACGCGCTCGATGTCCTCCACCCGGTTGTGCAAGAAGTAGACCTGCCCCTGGCGGTCCAGTTCGCGGTCGATGGCCGTGCGGATCACGCGTTCGTCGTAGGCGCAGATGACGGTCTCGACGGGGTAACGGTTCGGAGGCGGCGTTTCCAGCGTGGACAGGGCGCGGGCACCCGTCAAAGCCATGTAAAGCGTTCTGGGGATGGGTGTGGCCGAGAGCGTCACCACGTCCACGTTCGGGAATCGCTCTTTGATCCGTTCCTTGTGCCGGACGCCGAAGCGCTGCTCTTCGTCCACGATCAACAGGCCGAGGTCCTTGAACTGAATGTCCTGGGAAACGAGCCGGTGCGTGCCGATGACCAGATCGACGCTCCCGTCCCGCAAGCCCTCGGCCACGCGGTTCTGTTCCGCCCGGGTGCGGTAGCGGCTCATCAGCTCGACGACGACCGGGAATTTGGCCATCCGGGCGCTGAAATTTTCATAATGCTGCTGGGCCAGCACGGTTGTGGGCACCATCATCGCCACTTGTTTGCCGCTCGTGGCAGCCTTGAAAGCCGCGCGGATGGCCACCTCCGTTTTTCCGAAGCCGACATCGCCGCAAATCAGCCGGTCCATGGGCAGACCCGATTCCATGTCTGCTTTCGTTTCGTCAATCGCGCGAACCTGATCGGTGGTTTCCTTGTACGGGAAAGATTCCTCGAACTCGCGCTGCCAGGCGCCATCCGGCCCGAAAACGAACCCGGGATGCAATTCGCGGACCGCTTGAATTTTCAACAATTGCGCCGCGTAATCGTAGATGGATTTTTCGGCCGCTTTTTTAGTGGAACTCCATTTTCCGTCGCCCAGATGGCTGAGGGCCCCCCCTCGTTTGCCCAAACCGACGTATCGAGAGACGAGGAAAGCCTGTTCAAGCGGCACGAACAGTTTAGCGCCTTCCGCAAATTCCAGCACCATCACCTCGTGAGAATCATCCTGATTCGCACTTTTACCACCAGGGCCAGAATGATTCTCAAGGCCGAGAAAGCGGGCCAGTCCATGTTCCAGGTGGACGACCAAATCTCCTTCTGTTAATTCCGTAAAATCTATCTGCGAACGTTGCTTCAATAGTCCGCGACGGCTGCCGGTCGAAGAAGCTCTCCTCCCGGCAAGGGCTTGGCTGTTACCCAAAATTTCAGCCGCGCTCACGACGGCGAGCTTGCCCGTCGGATAAACGAAGCTTGCGGCGCTCCTGCTACCGAGGAAAATCGTCCGGTCCGGCGACGGCGTAAGAAGCGAGATAATCGCTTGTACCGAAGAGCGTTCCGATGGTTTGCTGAAATGGACCACCAAAGTATAATCGTTTTCCCGCCATGATTGCAACTGGCGGGTCGTCTGCTCGCGCGTGACTTCCAGGATGGCCGACGCATGTTCGATGTCAGCGCGGGTATCCAACGGCGAGGCGAAGAAAGCCCCCGCATAATGTTCCTCGGACGCTTCGAGATTTTCTGTCCTCGCAGAGGTGACGGTCACCGCCGCCTGTTCGGTGCTGGTTCCAACGGCGATGGTGAGGTCCGTCTTTTTCAGGTAACTCCGTAATTTCACGGAGCGGCCCTCGGGTACCTTCAGCAAAAATGCGCATCGCTCCAGTTCACGCAACGAGGTTTGCTGATCTATCTCAAACTCACGAATAGATTCAATTTCCTCGTCGAACCACTCCAGACGGATCGGTAGGGCCTGTTGCCATGAATAAACATCCATGATTCCGCCCCGAACCGAGAATTGTCCCCGTTCCGCCACCTGGGTGACGCTCTCGTAGCCCGCGGAGGTCAATTGGTTGAGGATCGCTTCACGGTCTAACCGTTCTCCCTTGCGCATCTCCAGCGTTGCTTTGTGTAAGCTGGTGTTCGGCGGGACCTCTTCCTCCAGTGATTTACCGTTGATCACCACCACGGGGCTGCTCTCGGGGTCGGCCAAGCGTTGCAAAATCCCCAGCCGTTCGGCGCTCACCTCAGGGTCAGGAATGGCTCCTTCCACCGCCGCAATTTCCAGGTGCGGGAACAAAAGCGCGTCGGAAATCCAACAGGAAAGTTCCAACTGAAAACGCTCCTGCGCGCGTTCGTTCTCGCACAAAATCCACACTCGACGGCCCGGCCTGGTAACGTGCCGGGCAATCAGCGCCACCAGAAACGGCTGCGCCATTTCCGTGACGTGGTCAAACTCGACGTGCTTCTCACCGGCAACGATTTGCCGAAGTTTATCCCCAATTTCCGGAGAATCCTCGACCCTCTGGAAAACGGTGTCTACGACGCTAATCATACTTGGTCATAGGGAAAGCTGTGGCAACGAGGCAATTCGCCTCACCGGGTCCATGCGGACGCTTCTATTTCCCGGGCCGACCGGAGTGAATCCGGCGGTTCGTTCCTGCTTCCCCTCCCCTCATTGGATGTTCAACTCACGGGTAATCCCAAACCGTTCGATCCGCTTACGGAGGGTGGCCCGGGTCACCCCCAGGATTTTGGCGGCTTTGAGCTGGTTGCCACGGGTCAGCTTCATCGCCGCAATCGTGAACTCTCGCTCCAACCATGGAAGCAGTTGCAGGCTTTTGTCTTGTCCCGCCGCTTGAAAAAGCAATTCGATGGCGGCTTGGGTGGTAAAACCAGGGGGGGTTTCACCGGCGGTCGAGACCGTGGGGGGCACGTCAACGTCTTTGTTCACCAACGGGTCGTCGAGGTCTGCGGACGAGATCGCCGCCATGCCGTGGGTACCGACCGTCCCGAGAGGAATATCCTTGGGCAGCAGGACATCGGTGGTTGCCAGCACGGACGCCCGTTGCAGCGTGTTTTCCAACTCACGCACGTTCCCGGGCCACGGGTAATTCTCCATCACTTTCAGAGCTTCCTCCGATAATTGCAGACGCGGCAGGTGCTTTTGCAGCGAAATTTTTGCCATGAAGTATTCGCAGAGCAGCCGCACGTCTTCGATTCGCTGGCGCAGGGGCGGCAAATGCACGCGGACCACATTGAGGCGGTAGAACAAATCTTCGCGGAACCGCTTTTTGTAGACTTCCTGTTCCAGATTTTTGTTCGTGGCGGCGACGATGCGCACGTCGGCGTGCAACGTGACGCCGCTGCCGAGCCGGGAGAACTCTCCTTCCTGGAGCACACGCAAAATCTTGCTCTGCACCGGGAGGGGCATCTCGCCGATTTCGTCGAGGAACAGCGTCCCCCCATGGCTCTGCTCAAACCGGCCTACCCGTTGGGTGACCGCCCCGGTAAACGAGCCTTTCTCATGACCGAAAAGCTCGCTCTCCAACAGGGTCTCGGGGATCGCCGCGCAGTTGATGGCGACGAAGAACTGGTCGCTGCGCCGGCTGTAATGATGGATGGCCCGGGCCACGAGTTCCTTGCCCGACCCACTCTCGCCGGTGATCATGACCGGCGCTTCGCTGTGCGCCACGCGTCCGATCATCTTGAAGACCTGTTGCATCGCCTCGGACTGGCCGACGATGCTGTCCTGATGCTGATCGACGGTGAGTTGCGGCTTGAACGTGGTCGCCGCGCGCATCTCGGCCTGGGCTTTGAGCGCGGAATCCACCACGACCTTCAAGTTGAAGGGCAGCGATTCCTTGCGAATGAAGTCATAAGCTCCCAGCTTCATCGACTCGATGACGGACTGGGTGGTGCCAAACGCGCTGGTCAGGACCACCATCGCGTTCGGGTCTTTCTGGCGCACTTTGGCCAGCAGTTCGAGACCGCTGTAGGGCTGGAGGTGCGTTTCCGTGATGAGCAGGTCCGCGTCCTCGGCGACGTAAAGCTTGTACGCCTCGTCGGTGCGGCTCGCGGTAAAAACCTGGGTGGTGGGCGTTTGGAGTTGATGTGCTGCCCACTCTAGGAAATCGACTTCCGGATCGGCGATGACGATGGTTTGCATGGGGGCGGCAACGGCTGGCAAATCCTGGACTCAAAGCGAGCCGTACCGGCGCTGACGGTTGGCGTAGTCCTGGACGGCTTCGAGCAGGTCTTCCTTGCGGAAGTCCGGCCAGAGGGTGCGCGTGAAGTATATTTCCGTGTAGCTCAATTGCCAGAGCAGAAAATTCGAAAGCCGCATTTCGCCCGACGTGCGGATCAGCAGGTCCGGGTCGGGGTAAGCCCGGGTGTAAAGATGGCGGTTGAACACCTCCGAATCGATGGCTGCCGGGTCAAGTTGACCCGTTTGCACGTCGCTCACGATGCTTTTGACCGCGTCGATGAGTTCGACCCGTCCGCTGTAGCTCAGGGCGAGGATGAGGGTCAGGCCGGTGTTGTTGGCGGTGGTTTCGATGGAGGCGTTGAGTTGGCGCAGACAGTTGGCGGGCAGTTCCGCCAGGCGTCCGATGGCCTGGAGACGGACGTTGCGCTCCATGAGTTCGGGGGTGGTGTCCCGGAGGAACTTTTGCAGGAGGGCCATCAGCGCCGTGACCTCGGCCTTGGGGCGCTGCCAGTTTTCGGTCGAAAAGGCGTACAGGGTCAGGAACTCGACGCCGATTTCGCCGCAGCCCTCGACGCTCTGGCGGACGGCGCGGGAGCCTTCCTCGTGGCCGAAGATCCGCGCCAGTCCACGCTGCTTGGCCCAGCGGCCGTTGCCATCCAGGATGATGGCGATGTGCCGGGGGACGGTGGGCAACGGAGGTTTCATGGGCAAGCGGGCACGGTCAGCACGCTCAGACCTGGATCGTCTGGTTGCGGCGGGGGCCGACGCTGACCATGCCGAGTTTCGCGCCCGTCAGCGCGCAGATCCTGGCCAGGTAACGGCGCGCCGCCGGTGGCAAATCGTGGTAACGCCGGGCGCGCTCGGTCGAGGCGAGCCAGCCGGGCATTTCCTCGTAAACCGGCTCGCAGCGCGCGAACGCCTCGTGGTCGGAGGGAGGCACCTGGACGGTTGCCCCATCGAGGCGGTACGCGGTGCAAATCCTGATGCGCTCGACCGCATCCAGGCCGTCGAGATTCGTGACGGCCAGCGAGTCGATGCCGTTGACCATCGTGGCGAAATGCGTGGCGACCGCATCGAACCAGCCGCAACGCCGGGCGCGTCCCGTGGTCGCGCCGAACTCCCGGCCCATGCCGTGCAGCATGTCCGTGATCCCGGCATCCTCACTCGGGAAAGGCCCCTCGCCGACCCGGGTGGTGTAAGCCTTCATCACCCCGATCACCTCGTCCACACGGTGCGGAGGAACGCCGGACCCGGTGCAAGCCCCCCCGGCGGTGGTGTTGGAAGACGTGACGTAAGGATAAGTGCCGTGATCGAGGTCCAGGAACGTGCCCTGCGCGCCCTCGAAGAGAATCTTCTTGCGGGCCGCGAGGGCGTTGTGGAGATAGACGACCGTGTTCGTGACGAATGGCCGCAGCGTTTCGCCGGCGGCGAGGTAGGCGGTCTCCACCTGTTTGAAGCTGACCGGCTTCGCGCCGAAGGTGCTCAATATCTGGTTGGCCTCCCGGACCCGCGCCTTGAGTTTGGTCGAGAAAACGGCGGGTTGCATGAGGTCGGACATGCGCAAACCCGTCCGCGCCGCCTTGTCCCCGTAGGCCGGGCCGATGCCGCGTTTGGTGGTGCCGAGCTTCTCGCGGCCCTTGAGCAGCTCGCGGCTCTCGTCGATGAGACGGTGGTAAGGCAGGACGAGGTGCGCGCAATCGCTAATGAGCAGATTGGCATCCACGGCGACACCTTCCCGGCGCAAGCCCTCGATCTCGCCCACGAGCGCGACGGCATCCACCACGACCCCGTTGCCGATCACGCACACCTTGCCCGGGCGCAGGATGCCGGAGGGAATCAGGTGCAGGACGAATTTGCGCTCGCCGTGGACGATGGTGTGTCCGGCGTTGTTGCCGCCCTGGCTGCGGACGACGATGTGCGACTTGCCGGTGAGCACGTCGATGATCTTGCCCTTGCCTTCGTCGCCCCACTGCGCCCCGACGAGAACGATGTTGGCCATAAAACTTTTGAATTGGGGGTGCGCTGCTGACGTGGAAAAATGGACAGCCAAGATGGATGCGGACGCGGGATTGGCAAATCATTTCTGTGCCGGGGCGGTCCCGTTTTGCCGGTGTCCACCGGCCCAGGCGCGGTGAATTTGCCCGGTACGTCCTGTTGCGAGGCGCGGTTTCGTGCTTTGTTGGCGGGTCAGGTCGTTTCCTCCTCCCATGCCCCGGTTCAATTACCGCGCCCGTGACGCTCAGGGTCAACTCGTGCAGGGCACCGTCGAAGCCAGCGACCGCGCCGGAGCGATCCTGGCGGTGGAGCAGCGGCGTTGCGTGCCGATCAAGATCGAAGCGGCGGCCGGTGAGGGTGGCGCGGCCCCGGCGAAAGCGGGAGCTTTTCCAGGGGGGCTGACGCCTGCGATGGCCGGTGGCGGCGGCATCGCCACGAAGGCAACGGCGGCCGTGGCGGCTGCCCCCAAGCCGGTGGGCAAGCCCGCCTCGCTGTCGATCACCCACGGCCAGCGGTTATTTTTCACGGAACAACTGGCGTACCTGCTCTCCGCCGGGATGACGCTCGACGAGGCGCTCGGCGTGCTGGTCAAGCGGCTCAAGCAACCTTCGTTGCAGCGGTTGACGGCGGCTCTGCACCAGGGGTTGATCGAGGGCCGCAGTTTTTCGCAGGCGTTGCGAGAGTACCCGCACATTTTCTCGCCGCTGTACGTCAATCTCGTCATGGCCGGGGAGGCCAGCGGCGCGCTGTCCGACATCCTGTCGCGGCTCGTGAAACACCTCACCAGCATGAAAGCCCTGCGCGACCGCGTCATGCAGGCCCTCATCTACCCGGCGTTTCTCGTGCTCGCGGGCGTGGGGCTGATCATCATCTTCATCACGGTGATGGTGCCGAAGTTGAAGGATTTTTTCTCCAACACCAGCAGCGGCGGCACCCTTCCCCTGCCCACCCGGGCATTGATCGCGGCCAACCAACTCATCGTCCAATACTGGTGGCTGGCCGTCGGCTTCGGCCTCCTGTCGTATGCGCTGTTCAGGATGTTCACCCGCTCGCCCGAGGGGCGGATGACCTGGGACCGGTTCCGGCTGGCGATCCCGGGGTTCGGAGCCGTTTTGAGCTACCAGTTCTTCGCGCAGTTCGCCCGGACGATGGGCACCCTGCTGCAGAACGGCGTGACGCTGCTGCGCACGATGGAATTGCTCGAAGACATGTCGGGCAACGCGTTTTTGCGGGCGCGCATGGCGGAGACCCGCGCCGCGCTGATCGACGGATCGAGCCTGTCCACCGCCCTGTCGCGGCAGGGGGTTTTCCCCGAGCTTTACGTCGATATGATGGCCGTCGGCGAGCAGTCGGGCCGGTTCGCCGAGACGATGCAGATGGTCGCGGACGTGTACGAGCGGGAGCTGGATCAACGCATCCAGGTGGCCACGGCCATCATCCCGCCGGTCATCATCGTGTTCATCGCCGTGCTGGTCGGGGCGGTGGTTTTCAGCATCATCAGCGCGGTGTTCAGCGTGTCGGCGAATCTGTCCACCCATGCCCATTGACCCGGGCAAGGACACGACCGGGCGGTTTGTTCGCTTGCTTCCGGCCCCGGGTAGTCAATAATCTCCCCGCGCGTCCTCAAGCGGCGCTTCTTCCCGTGTTTTCCCGACCATTGACGCCGTTTCGTTTGGCTCTGCTGCTTGCCTTGGCAAGCGTTTCTCCAGGGCGCGCGCAGGAACTCCGCGCCCAGCGGCATCCCCTCTCGACGTACCTCGACTTTCGTCCGGCGGTGGCGGGCGCCGCGCCGCAAAGCGCCCCGGTCTGGGTGGAATCCTTCGATTTCGTCCCCGCAGCGCCAGCGAGCGTGGAGGGAACGACCGACGGCCACCCGCTCGCCGCTGCGACGGGCATCGACAAGAGCCACTCGATCTTCCGCATTCGTTTGCAACACCCACCGGCGGCCTCGGACCACTTGCAGATGCGGGTGTTCTTCGAGGATAGAGCCACCGGCCCGCGGCCCAGGATCAGCGTCTGGAACGAGTTGGGGGACAGGCTGATGTCCAAACCCATCGGCGAGGGCTTGGGCCTGCCCTCTTCCGAGGTGCAGACCGTTTCCATGCACGGGGTCAACTACCTGGAAATCGAAGCGCCGGGCGACGGATCGCAGGTGCGCGGCGTCTTCCTGAGTTGGATGGAACCCACCGAGGTCTTGCAGCCAAGCGATTTTCCCAGCCGGGAAGTGGCGCGACAGCCGTTTGGCGTCTTGCCGTCGATGCGCACCCACCGCGAGGATCGCTATTTATTCGGCGCGATTGTGGCCAGGTTGCAAGGGGGCGAACCATTGGGGATGAAGTCGGGCGAGTCGTCGTCCAAGACGTTCGAGTTCGGGTTGGAGCATCCGCCGTTGCTGGCGGTGCTGACCTACGAAGTGCTCGGCGCGGCGATTGATGCCCCGCCCTCGCTGGCCGTGAACGGACATGCGCTCGGCGCGTCGGAATTTTATCTGCCGGACCTCGCCGACCCGGCTTTCCAGAGCGAGGCGCGGGAGGCGGAGCCGCAACCGGGTTTCCGCTACACCGGTTGGCTGCGGGCGCAGAAGATGATCCCCGTCGGGTTCCTGGCGGCCGGATTGAACGATTTGACGGTCAAACTGTCGAACACGGCTGATCCCGTGGCGATCCGGTCCGTTTCCCTGCAACTCAAATACCCCTGGGACAAGCTCGGCACGGTGCTCGTCCCGGCCCCGACCCCGTATGAAAACCGTTAAGCGTTCGCAGCGTGGAGCTTTCACCCTCCTCGAAATCATGCTGGTGGTGGCGATCATCGCGCTGCTGCTGAGCACCGGATTCTACTTCCTCGGCGGGCAAATCGGCGCGGGCCAGGACTCGAAAATCATGGCGGATTTCAAGGCGTTCGACATGGCGTTGCAAAGCTACGAAAACTTCGGCGGAGCGGCCCCGACGACCGAGCAAGGCTTGCAGGCATTGGTCACGATGCCGGACACCGACCCGAAGCCGATGCGTTGGTATCAGGGTCTGAAACAGTTGCCCAAAGACCCCTGGGGCAGCGATTACGTGTACGTGTACCCGGGAGTAAAAAATCCGCAGGGCTACGACATTTACTCGAAGGGCAAGGACCGGATTGCCGGGACGGCGGACGACAAGGGAAACTGGGACCCGCTGTTCAAATAGCCCGGGGCGGCACAGGCTAGCGAGGGGTGGGGTCGAAGCTTTTAGCGGGTTCCGTGAACCGGCCAAACGAGCGGAATTTGCGGTACCGTGACGGCAGCAACTGCTTGAGCGGAATCCCGGCCAGTTCTTGCAGGTGATTGAGCAACGCGGTTTGCAGGCTGGCCGCCGCCGCCGCATGGTCCTGATGCGCGCCGCCCAAAGGTTCGGGGATCACTCCGTCCACCAGGCCGAACTCGCTGAGTTCCTTTGCGCCCATCTTGAGGGCATTCGCCGCCGCGGCGCGTTGGTTGCCGCTCTTCCATAAAATGGCCGCGCCGCCCTCGGGGCTGATGACCGAATACCAGGCGTATTCCAGCATCAGAACACGGTCGGCCACGCCGATGCCCAAGGCCCCGCCGGAGCCACCCTCGCCGATGACCACCGCGATGCTCGGCACCCGCAACACCATCATCTCCCGCAGGTTGACGGCGATGGCCTCCGCGACGTGACGTTCCTCGGCCCCGATGCCGGGGAACGCGCCGGGGGTGTCGATCAGGCTGATGAGCGGCAGGTGGAATTTTTCGGCCATCCGCATCAGGCGCAACGCCTTGCGATAGCCCTCCGGGTGCGCGCAACCGAAGTTGCGTTGGATGTTTTCCTTGGTGTCGCGCCCCTTCTGATGCGCGACGACCACACAGCGATGCGCGCCCAACGTGGCCAGACCACCGATCAGGGCACGGTCGTCGGCGAACAGGCGATCCCCGCGCAATTCGACAAAATCGCGGAAGCAAAGCTTCAGGTAATCCAGGGCGTAGGGCCGTTGGGGATGCCGGGCGATCTGCACGCGCTGCCAGGGGTCGAGGTTGGCAAAGATCTGACGCTTCGTCTTTTCTATCTGGGCCGCGATGCGCCGGACCTCGGGGTCGAGATCGAGGTCGTGACCACGCAGGTGCCGTTTGAGGTCGTCGAGCTTTTTCGCCAGTTCAATGATCGGCTTTTCAAAATCCAGGGGGGTGACGTTCATCGTGATGGGGCGGGACGGTAAAGAGAAGCTTGGAAAGGGAAAATGCAACTGTCGGCAAACGCCCGCCGCTTCCGTGACGGGGAGGGCCGGCGCGACCGGTTATTTCGTGGTGATCCTGACCGGGGTGCCGGGACTCGCCAGCGCGTGCAACTCCTCCGCGTCGGATAGCTCCAGCGCCAGCCCGCTGCCGGGCGGTTTCTCCGGTCCCCTGCCCGGACTGCCGTCGGATTGGGCGTAGATGGTGAAGCCCGGCTGTCCCGTCAGCGTCAGCGAACGCAGGCTGCCGCCGTATTCCCTGGAGCCGAACACCACGCGGCGGCCGTCGCGGGTGGCCAATTTTTCCTGCACCTTGGTCCGAATCTCGGTGACTTTTTTCGGCAGCGGCCGGACATCCAGCAGCGGATAGGTCTTGAAGAATTTGCCGTGGTCGAGCACCGCGAGCTTTTTCGGCGCGAGATGCACCTCGATGGAAAAATCCACCTGTGGGATCAGCAACTTCTGGCCGATGCGCAGCATGACCCGGTCGAGGTTGTTGGCCTGATAGATGAGTTCGGCGTCGCTTTTGGTTTTGTGGGCGACGCGGTCGAGCACCTCGCCGCGCTGGACGATGTACTCGATCTTGTTCGGGCCGGGACGCCCGTTGAAAAGCTCCCCGACGTTGACGTTGCCGAGCAAAGCTTCGGCTTCGTCGTGGTGGGAGCTGTCGGGATAGCGCACCATGAACGCTTCGAGCGCGGCGCGGCTGGCGTCGGCGTCGTTGGAGTCCCGTCTGACCGCCTGCGCTTTCTCGAAATCCGGCGTGGACGGGTCGGGCGTCGGTTGACCGGCGGGGATTGCCGCCGCCGCCGCGAGTTCGGCCTGGTCGCGCAGCCGGGGGCGTTCCACGATCAAATAGTACGCGCCATAGGCTCCTCCGCCGATGGCGCCGAGGAGCGCCAGAACGACCAGTGCCTTGAGCAAGTTGATCATGGCACGAAGGACCCCCGTCTAGAGCGTCGGTGGCGGGGCTTCACAGCAAACCGCGCCGATGGAGATCACCGACGTTCCCATCGCTGGAACCTTGGACGAGGTCCATCGTGAATTTCAACAGGCACACTTCCCAGGCGTCTTCGATGCCCTGGAGCACCGCGCTCAAGGGTTCGGCGTCCTGAGTGGCCTCGACCTCCGCGCGGATACGCTCGCTCACGGACTCGAAAGATTCGTGGACCACGCTTTCGGTGACTTCGGAACGCCGGAACTGAAACCCATACTTCAGGATCGCCGCCAGGGGACGACCCGAACGGCGCAGCCACTCGGCGAACTCGCCCGCTTTTTCCCCGAAATTCTCCAGCAGCAGCCGGGCGTGGTGCTCGGGCGTGAGCAACTGGGGACGCTCGGCGTGGATCGTGCCGTCGCGGATGCGCACCTCGTTGACGCGGTCCATCGACTCGGTGAGCAGGTGAAAACGAAAACGCGTGCTGCCGAAGGTTTCGATCTGTCGGCGCGGGCCGAGAAGCAGGCGGGTATTTTCCAACGCGTATTGGAAATCGTCGGCGGTGAACATGAGCGGCGAACGTAAAGGCGCTTCCGGCCGTTCGCCAACGCAAAGTTCGCGCCGCTCCCCGGAAACCGGACGCCTTCCCAACGAAAAACCCGTGCGCGGAAGGGCGTCACGGGTTGATCAGGCCAGCGTTCCGGCGGGGCGGGCCGCCGGGGAGGACGGTTATTTGCCGGGAGCCTTGTTCTCGATGTACTTGGTCACGTCGCCCACGGTCAGCAGTTTCTCGGCGTCTTCGTCGGGGACTTCCACGCCGAATTCTTCCTCGAAGGCCATGACGAGTTCGACGGTGTCGAGCGAGTCGGCGCCGAGGTCTTCGATGAACGAAGCCTGCGGGGTGACCTGCTCGGGGGTGACGCCGAGCTGCTCGACGATGATTTCCTTTACTTTCTCTTCGACGGATTTGTCAGACATAAGATGGTAGGCGCTTGGGGTGGCGGTCTCTGGTGCGGTGTGTAGAACGGACGATGCTTCTGTAATGAGCCGCGCTATATTCCGCAACTAAATAAATTTTGCAACTGCGGGCTGCGCTTTGCCTCGGCGGCGGGCAGCGGGCTTGCGCGCCACCCGGGTTGATGGGATGGTGCGCTCCACCTGAATTTGCCTGCCCGTCCCGGTCGCCTTGGCCGCGCGCCGTGTGTTCGACCCCCGATTTCGCGTTATGAACGACCCTGATCCGTCGCCGATCAACCTGGATGAATTGCGTCTCCTGCCCGATTGGTTGAGAGAGGAAGGCCCCGCGCCTTCCCAGCAGTATGCTTCGCATGACTACCCGACCGAGGAACGGTCCGGGCGCGGGCGGGACAACCGCTCCGGCGGGTTTGGCGGGCGGGAGCGTTCGGGTCCCCGTCCCGGTGGTTCCGGCGGATCGCCGAACCGTGGGCGGGATGACCGCCGCTCGGGTCCGCCCCCGCGCCGGGACGACCGGCGTCCGTTCCGCGACGACCGTGGGGCTGCCAGCGGTCCCCCACCGGCACCGGCAGCGCCCGCGCCGGTTCAGGTCGAATTTCTGCCCGACGAGCGGTGTCTGGTCAGCATCAACAAACAGATCCGTTCGACCCACCTCGCCTATCCTCTGTTCGGGCTGGCGCGCATGTTCTTGCAGGAGCCCGAGCGGCATCTCGTCCAGTTCAAACTCTCGTCCGAGGCGGTCGCCGGTGGCGCGACCCTCTATCAACTCGGCCAAGACGGTCCGATCACCCTGGACCGGCAGACTTTGGAGAAGATCGCCTTCGACGCGAAGAAGGATGAATTTTACGTCGAGCAGACGGTCCAAAAGGAGCCGCTCAAGGGCAACTTCACCAACGTCGCCCGCGAACGGCTGAGCGGCACGCTGCTCGGACCGACGAACTACCACGCGTACCAACCGGCCTTGCGAGCGTTGTACGACAGCCGTTACAGCCGTCGGATGTCGTTCGAGGATTTCCGTCGCAACATCGAGGTTTCGACCGATCCCGCGCTCATCGAGCGTTGGAAGGAAGAGGCGCGCACGACGACGACCATCAGCACCCGCCAGGAAACGCCCACGGTGCTGCAAAATCTGGCGGAAGCGCGCCAGCATTTTCGTCAGCATTATCTCGACGGCTTGCTGCGTACCGGCACGGCCCTGAGCGTGCATGGCTCCGTCGCGCGCACGCTGCCCGAGCCCTCGATGATGCAGGCCATCCGCTACGCGCACGACCAGGAACTGCGTTATCCGGCGCAATTCGTCCAGCTTTTGCGGCAGGGGCTACAGAATGCCGGGCTGCACATCTTCAAGCACCGCAAGCGGGTGGTCTACGTTTCGCTGGCGCGCCCGACGCCGTTTGTCGCGCACGGGGTGGTGTCCGATAACGTGAAAGTGATTCTGGAAACGATTGCGGGATCGCCGCTCTGCACGCGCAAGGCCCTGGCCGAGCGGGTGCTGGCACGGAATCTGGGAGAGGCATCCCTTGCAAAGACCGACGCGCCGCCTGCCAGCGCGGCTCCGGTAGCCGAATCTGTGACCGCGCAAACCGGAGTCCCGGTGGACGCGGACGCAAGCGTCGAGCCGTCGCCAACGGAGGCACCGGCTCCCGTGATCGCAACGTCGGCACCGGTCGCGGATGACCCTCTCGCCAAAGCCAAGGCGGCGTTGGCGGCGGACCTGCGTTTCCTGGTGCAATCCGGCCACATCATCGAGTTTCATAACGGGACTTTCGATCTGCCCCTGCCGCCCAAGCCCAAAGAGGAACCGAACACTTCCCGCCCGGCGGCAAAGCAAAAATCTCCCACCGCTGCCAGAGCCATCGAGGCGACTGAAACCGCCGACGAATCGGAATCGGAGGATGACCTCCCGGAACCGGCCCCTGTAGAGGCGAAGGTGGAGTCAGACCCAACGGAGGAAACGGTTCCGGTTTCAACGGCACCCGAAACGGCGGGCCACCCAGACGCGAGCGCACCGGCGGCGACGGAAGAATTTGCTTCGGCCTCCATCGACACGGATTCCGTCGAAGCGGTCAAAACCGTGGCTCCCGTCGGGCGTTCCACCGCCGAAAGTGCTTCCGGCCACGTCGAGAAACCTTCCGGCCCGACCGCCGCTTGAGGCCGCCGCAGCCGTGCGAATTCCGCCGCACGGTGGAAATCGAAGCGCCGATTGAGCAGGTCTACGCTTTCCACGCGGACCCGCGCAACGTGTCGAAAATTTCGCCAGCGTGGCAATCGGTAGAAGTGCGCAAGGCGGCTCCGGCACGTGTTGGCGAAGAGTTCGAGATCGTGGTGAAATTCTTCGGCATTTTGCCGTTGCGTTGGCGCGGGGTCTGGCGCGAGGCCGTCGCACCCGACCGGCTCGTGGACGAGGCGTTGCAAAGCCCTTTTTCCTATTGGAAGCACCGGCATGAGTTTCAACGTCTCGACGCTTCCAGAACACGCATGACCGACCATGTCAGCTACGGTTTTCCGGGCGGCTGGTTGGGAAAAATCGTTGGCGAAACGGCGGGCCGCTGGCAGTTCATGGCCATGTTTGCGGACCGGCAGGCACGCACGCGCCGCTGGCTGCGGGAACACGCGCGAGATTGAAACCGGGCCGCCGTGTTCCGCCCCGGCACGCAACCAAAGCGTTCCCCTCGCCCGAACCTTTTCCGTACCAACAAGAAGGAAAAACACGCTATGCAAATCGCAATGATCGGTCTGGGCCGGATGGGCGCGAACATGGTGCGCCGACTGATGAAGAATCAGCACGAGTGCGTCGTCTTCGACTATAACAAAGACAACGTCGCCGCGCTGACCAAGGAGGGTGCGACCGGCGCGGACTCACTCGAAGACCTCGTGCAAAAACTGGCCGCGCCACGGGCGGTGTGGATCATGGTTCCCGCCGGTGATCCCACCGAGCAAAGCGTGCTCGCCCTCGCCAATCTCCTGAGCGCCGGGGACACGATCATCGACGGAGGGAACTCCTTCTATAAAGACGACGTGCGCCGCGCCGGGATGTTGCAGGAAAAAGGGCTGACCTACCTGGATTGCGGCACGAGCGGCGGCATCTGGGGCGTTGAGCGCGGGTATTGCCTGATGATCGGCGGCGACGCGGCGGCTTACCAACGTCTGGAGCCGATCTTTGCCACCCTCGCGCCCGGCATGGGCGACGTTTCCAGGACGCCCGGGCGCGACCCGAACCGGGGCACCGCCGAGCAGGGTTACCTGCATTGTGGACCTCCCGGGGCCGGGCATTTCGTCAAGATGGTCCACAACGGCATCGAATACGGTCTGATGCAGGCCTACGCGGAAGGATTCGACATCATGCGCGGCGCGAACAGCCCCGAACTGAAAGCGGGTCTGAGCTACGATCTTAACCTGCCGGAAATCTCCGAGTTGTGGCGGCGCGGCAGCGTGGTTTCCTCGTGGCTGCTGGACCTAACGGCCGAGGCGTTGCTGACCAGTCCGCAACTCCAGGAGTACAGCGGTTTCGTCGAGGATTCCGGCGAAGGCCGCTGGACGATCCAGGCCGCCATTGAGGAAGGGGTTGCCGCCGACGTGCTCTCCTCCGCGCTCTACACGCGTTTCCGTTCGCGGCACGAGCACACGTTCGCGGAAAAAATGCTGTCGGCGATGCGGAAGGGATTCGGCGGCCACGTCGAGCGTCCGGTCGAGCAGAAAGTCAAAAAGGGACTCTGAGCCGGGGTTCGACGAACATCTGCAATGGCTGATCCATCCATCGGCGGCGCGGACCCTTCCACGACCTTGGCTGCACAGCCTGAGGGATTTGTGTCAAAACGCCCCCCGACCCAGTCGGCGGCCGCGCTCTGGAAGTGGTTCAAGACGGCTGGCCTCAACTTTTCCGAGATCAACGGTACCGTCTGGTCCGCTTCGTTTGCTTACTACGCGTTTTTCTCGCTGGTCCCGCTCCTGTTACTGCTGGTGACATTGAGCACCGACGTGATGGCGCGTTTCATGGGCGAGCAAGAAGCTAAAAAAATGGCGTTCGACTACATCGTGAGCAACCTGGACAAGTATCTGCCGGTGAGCATCGGCATGCAGGAGACCATCCACACCACGGTCTGGGGCGTGATGAACGCGCGCGGGAAAATCGGGTTGATCGCTCTGGTCGGGCTGGTTTGGAGCGGCATGGGGTTCTTTCAGTCGCTGGTCAGTTCGATCAACCAAGCCTGGGGAAACCACCCCCTGAACTGGTGGAAACTGCCGCTCAAAAACCTCCTCATGCTCGGGGTGCTCCTGAGCGCGTTGTTGTTGGGCGTGGTGGTGCCGGCGATCCTCAAAATCGTGCAGACGTATTTCACCTTCGGCGGCGAATGGGCGAAGGCGCTTTTCAGCCTCCTGGCGGTGCTGATCCCGGTGGCCGTGCTCTTTTACGGATTCCTGTTGTTCTACAAACTGGCGCCGCGACGACGCGCCAACGTCACGTTTTCCATGGTTTGGATTCCGGCGTTGCTCGTGACGGGCCTGCTGCAAGTCTGCCAGCAGCTTTTCGTGTTTTACACGACGCACATCACGAATTTCAACGCGGTCTACGGCACCTTCGGAGGCGTGATCGCGCTGATGCTCTGGACCTACGTTTCCGGCCTGATCATCGTGTTCGGCGGGTGCCTGTGCGCCGCCCAGCAGCAGATGCGGCCGACGCCGGAGTAGTTTTCCAAGCGGGCGGAGGTCAGAAGGTGAAGGGGAAACCCATGTCCTTGAACGCCTCCTTGTCGTGGATGTACTTGTCACCCAAGGCTTCGAGTCCGCGCTTGGCTTTGAAGTCGGCCAGGAAGGCGTTGACCTGTGCGCGCAGGGCGTCGTTTCCCTTGCGCACACCGACGGCCCATGATTCTTCGCGGAGGGGTTTGAGGATGGCGCGGGTCGTCGTGGGGTTCTGCTTGTGAATCTGGTAGATGGACATCTGGTCGTAGATGAAAGCATCCGCCTTGCCCTGAATGACTTCCAGCTTGCACGCCGACTCTTCGCTCACCTGCAGCAAGTGCGCCTGGGGCAAATATTCCCGCGCGTAGGTGAATCCGGTGGTGCCCTCCTTGACGACCACGGTGCGGCCCGGTCGGTTGAGGTCTTCGACGGTTCGCACGTCGGACTTCGCGCCGAGCAAAGCGCAGATGCCGGTGTGCATGTAGGGATCGGAAAAGTCGATGGATTTCCGGCGATCTTCCGTCACGGTCATCGACGAGATGGCGAGGTCGATCTTACCGGTTTTCAACGCCGGAATCAGCCCGACGAACGTGGTGTTTTGCACGACGAGTTCCCGGTGCAGGAACGCCGCCATGGCCCGCGCCATTTCCACGCTGATGCCGGACGGTTGGTTGTGTTCGTCGGTCATCTCGAACGGTGGATAGGCCAGTTCCATGCCGATGACGAGTTGGTGGGAATTTTTCCTGGCGCAACCGGTCGCCGCCAGCAGCAGCGCGGCGCAGAATATCCCGGGGAGCCATCGCGGAAGCAGGTTCGACCTCATCGGCGGAAAACTAACACCCCGCCGCCCCCCCCGGGAAGAATTGTTTTGGAACGCTGGGTCGGCGGTGATATACCCGGGCAGACTTATGGAAATTGATTCGAAATACGCCCTGATGCCGGTGGAAGCCGTGGGCCGCGACTTAGCGCCGGTCATCGACCCCGCGTCCAGCCCGTTCAAAGTGGTCGTGGACCCGGTGATGCGCGCGGCGCTCAAGAAGTCGCTCTTCGACCTGATCGACCATCACGACGAGGTGTTGGCGTCCTACGTCACCCAGGGCAAGTTGTCGCTCGAATCTTACAAGGAGTACGTCGAACTCTTCGCCCGCAGCCTGCGCGAAACCATGGAAAGCCGCGAGGGGGTCCAATACCTTTTGCGCGCGGCGGGCCTGGACGGCATCGCCGCCGAGAACGTGAACCTGACGCCGGAATGGCGTTGGCGTTAACGTCGGAAATACGCCAGCGTCGCGGTCGCAGCCACCGCCACGCCGCCACCGGCGAGTGAGCGCGCGCTGGGCCGTTCGTGTTCGGTGAAGTAGGCAAACGGCACGACGAGCAGCGGGGTCAGCGCGACGATCGGCATCACGACCGCGCTCGGCGTCGTGGCCAACGCCCATTGGTAACAACTGACTCCGATCACCGCTCCAGCCAGGCTGTTGGCGACGATCCACGGCCCGGCGATTTTCCACTGCGGCGCGGGAAGGGTCCGTCCGCCTTGGCGTGAGAGGAAATAGGCAGCGCCGACCACCACCAACCCGCCGATGGCTCGCTGGTAGGCCGCCGTCCCGCCGTCGATGGAATAGCCGGCGGCCTGGGAGATGGCGTGCGCTTTGCGGCTGACGACGGCCCCCCCGGCCTGGCCCAGAGCGGCGACCACCCCGAAGAGCAGGCCCCGGTTCCGGTCGGACACCGCCTCCGTGGCGATTTCAAGCGGACGGCGTTCGGGAGCCACCGCGATGCCGACGCCGAGCAGGATCGCGCCGCCGCAGAGCAGTTCCGGCGCGTCCAGTTTCGTGCCGAGCCAGAGCCATTCGATCAGTGCAGCCGATGGCGCGGCCAGGCATTGCACTATCAGAGCCGTCAGACGGGAACCCAGGAGCGGCAGCGCGGCGAACAACCCCAGGTCACCCAGGCCGAAGCCGATCATCCCGCTCACGACGAACGTCGGCAATCCCGCGCCGTGCAGCCCGCCGCCGAAGCCGTGCGCCCAGACCGCCAGGATTCCCCCGGCCAGGGACAGGCGCGCGAAGTTCGCCGCCGAAACCCCCACCAGCCGGGTCGTCCGGTGCGCGAAAATCGCGGACAGCGCGAAGAACAGGGCGGCGAGGAGAGCGGCGAGCATCGGGCAGAGCGACCTTCCATCCGGCGCGGCGGGGCTGGTGTCAAGGCAGCCGCCACGCGACGCGCATTAGAACCAGTTTCCGTCCCGCCCGGGCTGATGTATAATCCCGGGACACGCCTGCGCGATGAAACCCGACCCTCACCAACTGCTCGAAAAGCACTTTGGATTCCGCGAATTTCTCGACGCGCAAGAGGAAGTGATCAGCGCCATCCTGCAAGGGCATGATTCGCTGGTGGTGATGCCGACCGGCGGCGGCAAATCGCTCTGTTACCAGCTCCCCGCGCTGATGCTCGAAGGCATCACCGTGGTGGTGAGTCCGCTCATCGCGCTGATGAAGGATCAGGTGGACGCGCTGGAGCGGCGCGGCATCCCCGCCGCACTGATCAACAGCACGCTCTCGCTCAGCGAGCAACAGGCGCGGATTCGCAAACTGGCGGAAGGGGATTACAAGCTCGTCTACATCGCGCCGGAACGCTTTCGCAGCCGCGCGTTTCTGGAAGCGTTGGGCCGGGTGACGATCTCGCTCTTTGCCGTGGACGAGGCGCACTGCATCTCGCAGTGGGGACACGATTTCCGGCCCGATTATTTTCGTCTCGGCGAGGTGCTCGACAAACTGGGCAGGCCGCAGGTGGCGGCGTTCACGGCGACCGCCACGCCGGAGGTCCGCCGCGACATCCTCGCGCAGCTCGCGCTGGAAGACCCTCGTGAATTCGTCGCCGGATTCGCCCGGCCCAACTTGCGCCTGAGCATCCACCAGGTCGAGAAGGAGGCGGCGAAATACGCCCGCTTGCAGGCGCTCGTCGAGGAACACGAGACCGGCATTATCTATTGCTCCACCCGCAAGCGGGTAGAAGCAGTTCACGCGACGCTGGTTGGCAAAGGGATCAAAGCCATCGCCTACCACGGCGGACTCAGCGAGGCGGAACGCGACCTGGCGCAGGACCAGTTCATGAGCCGCCGGTACGACGTGGCCGTGGCCACCAACGCGTTCGGCATGGGCATCGACCGGTCGGACATCCGGTTCGTGGCGCACTTCGAGGTCCCCGGTAGTCTGGAAGCGTATTACCAAGAGGCTGGACGCGCGGGCCGCGACGGGGAACCGGCGGTGTGCGAGTTGTACTTCAACTACGCCGACACCCGGGTGCAGGATTTCTTCATCGAAGGCAGCAACCCGAGCCGCCCGGTGATCCAGGAAATCTATGGCGTGCTGCTCAACGCGGCGGACGCCCAGGGCGAGGTCAGGCTGCCGATCCGCGACATTGCCTCGCGCCTGAACACCGAGGGCGCGTCCAACAACGAGATGGCGGTCGGCGCGGCGTTGAGTATCCTGAACCGCGCCGACTACCTCGACCGCTTCGACCTGCCCGGCCAGCGCGTGCGCGGCACCCGGATGCTCCAGCCCAACGTCCGGCCCTTCGAGTTGAAACTCGATTGGAACGCCCTGGCGGAAAAGGAACGCCGGGACCGTTCCAAACTCAAGGCCATGGTGGAATTCGTCTACGGACGCAACTGCCGTCAGCAGACGCTGCTGCGTTATTTCGGCGAGGCCGAACCCGAGCATTGCGGAAACTGCGACGTTTGCTCCGCCCATGCCACCCATACCCGCCGCGTCGGCAACGAGGAGGAAACCACGCTCGTGCGCAAGGCGCTCAGCGGCGTGGCGCGCATGAGCAGCCGTGGAACCGACGGCTGGCAGGGCAGGTTCGGCCGGGGGCGGATCGTCCAGGCATTGCTGGGCAGCCGGACCCGGCCGGTGCTCGACGCGCGGCTCGACGAGCTTTCCACCTACGGACTGTTGCGCGACGAAGGGATCAGTTATCTCAACGAGCTTTTCCGCGAGATGCTGGAGGCCAGTCTGCTCATGCAAAACCGGCTCCTCGGCTTCGGTGGCAAAGAATACCAGACGCTGACCTTGACCCCGCTCGGCGATCAGGTCATGCGCGGGCAAGCGCCGTGCGAGTTGGCGTGGCCGGACCGGGGCCAACCGGCGAATACCGAGGCGTCTGGCGGGTCGCCGGAACGTCGCCGGGGAAAACGCGCGGCAGCCCCCCAACCCGAGGACGAAGATCAGAGCCTCGTTCCGCTCGACGGAAAATTGCTCGTGGCCTTGAAACAAAAACGCGACGAGATCGCGCGAGAAATGGGAAACGTGCCGCGCTATTTCATCTTTTCAGACGAAACCCTAAAGGCATTCGCGCGGCTCAAACCGGGCAACCTCGACGCCGGGCGGCGAATCCGTGGCGTGGGCGAGGCGAAGGCCGAACGTTATTTCCCTCGCTTTCTGGAGGTCATTCAGCAGCATGGATAGCGTCTTCTTGTGGACGCGGTCCAAGCAGCAGGCTAGAGCACGTCTTGATTAGAAATGATTGAGCACTCTGCCGCGTAGCGGCGGAGCCTTCATGCTCGGGTGGTCAATCTTTTTTGCAGAGGGCTGTATCCAATTGGGATGCGCTCAAAGCATTGGTCCACCCTTTCAAATCCAAACTTTTAAGAGCAGGCTCGCGGCTACTCCTGCGGTTTCCACGCCTGCTGCGTGTTCTCAATGGCCTCGGACCCGACGCCCGTGTCGATCCCCGAACCTTCGTCCGAAAGCTCGGCGGCCACCACGTTGGGGATGATCTCGTTGTAGCGCATGATGATCGGGGTCAGCTGCTGCAAATGAGCCAACGCGAGGTCCGCAACCGCTTGGTCATGGTAGGCGAGGCCGGTCGTGTGCAGCATCGTGTAGCTGAAACTTGACAGGTTGAGCGCCGTGTAACCATCGCGCAGCATCCGGGATACCGGGTCCTTGCGAATCTTGTCGTACAACCCGGCAAACACCCCGAGCACGTGTCCCACCGCCTGCTTGGCTGCGGCCATCCCCTCGCTGCCCAGGCGTTCGACCTGCTTGTCCAAGTCATCGACCTGCTGGGTGAGCGTGCGCTTGACTTTGACGAGCAACTCCACCGTTTGCGCCTCGTTTTTGACCCGTTCGTCCGTGAGTTGGTGCTCGGTGACTTCGAGGATATGCTTTTGCAGCGTGATCATGTCGTTGACATAGGTCCGCAGCGTGGTCGTGTTCTTATTAGATTCGGTGGCCATGAGATTGGGTGGGAGTCGTTGTAGGAAATCCCTACCCCCAGATAACGCACCTCTTCAGGAGGCTGGATGTGCGCCATTTACTCATTCCGCGCCCCTCCCGGCGGTGGCCGGGCCCCTCAGCGGGCTTCGAGCGCGGTCGGTGGAAACGCCTCCGCCGGCAGCCAGCGCCGGAGCACCCGTTCCAGGTCTTCCTGCTTGACGGGTTTGCTCAGATAATCGTCCATCCCGGCGGCGAGACAGGTTTCGCGGTCGCCTTCCAGCGCGTTGGCGGTCATGGCGATGATGGTCACCTTGTCGCCGTGGCCGGTGCGGTTGCGGATGGCTTGCGTGGCCTGATAGCCGTCCATCTCGGGCATTTGGCAATCCATGAAGATGAGCCGGTAGGGGATGCGCGCCAGGGCGTCGATGACCTCGCGTCCGTTGGCGACGGCGTCGGCGCGGAACCCGAGGTTGAGCAACTGGCGCAGGGCGACCTTCTGGTTGACCATGTTGTCCTCCGCCAGGAGCACGCGGAGGTTGGACATCCGGGGCGCGGCGACCGGACGCATCATCAGGCGGCTGAGTTCGGTGGTCGTCTTGAAGGTTTGCGGCTTGGGCACGTTGACCCCGAGGCGTGGCCCCGAGGGCACCGCCACCGCGTCCATGATGGCGTCGAACAACGCCGACTGTTTGACCGGCTTGGTCACGTAGCCGTTGATGCCCGCCTCGGCCCACGACGACGAACTGCCGCGCCGGCCGACGGTGTGCATGATGATGAGTTGCGTCGTCGCCAAGACCGGGTCGCGCTTGATTTCCTCCGTCAGCGCAAACCCGCTCATGCCGGGCATCTGCATGTCCAGCAGCGCGATCTGGAACGGTTCCCCCGCGGCCCCGGTGGTCCGCATGACGTTGAGGGCATCGCGCCCGCTGTGGGCGAAGGCGAATTTGATGTTCCACGATTCCAGCATCGCTCCAAACGCCTGGCAGCAAGCGACGTTGTCGTCCACGACGAGCACACGCAAGTCTGGCGGGGCGCGGCGCATGGGTCGGCTGGGTGGGTTCGCCTGCCTAGTCAACTGCGCCGTGAACCAGAAATTGGAACCGACCCCGATCTCGCTCGTGACGCCGATCTGCCCGTTCATCCGCTCGACCAGACCCCGGGAAATCGCCAGCCCCAGGCCGGTGCCACCGTATTTGCGGGTCGTCGAGCCGTCCGCCTGCGAGAACGGCTGGAAGATGCGCGCCTGCGCGTCCGCACCCAGGCCGATGCCCGTGTCCACGATCTCGAACAGCAGCCGCACTTCGGTGTCCGTCGCGCTTTCGGTGCGGACGTGCAGCGAGACTTCGCCCTTGTCCGTGAACTTCACGGCGTTGGACAGCAGGTTGAGCAGCACCTGACGCAGCCGCCCGGCGTCGCCGCACAGGTCGGGAGGCACGCCCGCGTCGATCAGGCTGATCAACTCCAGGTTCTTGCTCTGCGCGCGCTCGGCCAGGATCTCGACGGTGCTTTCGACCACCTGGCGGATGTCGAAATCCAGCAGCTCGAACGTCAACTTGCCCGCCTCGATCTTGGAAAAGTCGAGGATGTCGTTGATGATCGTGAGCAACGAATCTGCGCAGTTTTGCACGGTCACGGCGAACTCGCGCTGCTCCACGGTCAGCTTCGTATCGACGAGCAGCCCCGTCATGCCGATGATGCCGTTCATCGGGGTGCGGATTTCGTGGCTCATGTTGGCCAGGAATTCGCTCTTGGTCTTGGCGGAACTCAACGCCACGTCGCGGGCGGACCCCAGTTCGGTTTCCACCCGGCGGCGGGCACGCAACTCGCGGAAGACGATGACGTGAACCATCGCCAGCAAGGCGGAGAGGAGGCCCGCCAGTCCGATGGACACGTACAGCGCGAAGCCGAGGTTCTTTTTCCGTTGCGCGGTGCAATCGCGGACGGTCTGCTCGGCGTCCGCTTTCATGGCGTCGATGATCTTGCTGGTGTCCGGCGCGGCGATCAGCGCTTTGCGGTTGAAATTGCGCGGATCGAGCGCCGCTTGGCCCAGGCGTTTCCGTTCGTCCACCGTGTGCTGCGCGGCGTCGATCTTCGCCTGCACGGCCTGCCGGAGGTCCGCGACCCGCGCGGCCTGCGCCGGACGGTCCGACACCAGGGCAGCCAGTCGCGTGATCCACTCGGGCAGTCCCTGGCTGGCGCCCTGGATACCCAGCAGAAAGTTCGCGTCCCCCGTCACGAGAAACCCGCGCTGATTCGCTTCCAGCTCCCGGACGGCAGCCGACGTGCCGTTGACCTCGGCGATGACCTGGTACCCGGTCTCTACCCAGCGGTCGTTTTCGTAAAACTTCTGCGCGGCATGATAAAACCCGCCACCCATGATGATGACCACCACGGTGGCGGCGAGGAAACCGACGGTCAGTTTGCGTTCGATGGTGCCGAGCATGGCGGGTACACCAGACAGCTACATTCGTGCCGCTCCCGCTGACCGGTCAGCCGCGCGAAAAAGCCGGGGACTCCCCAGTCTTTCCGGTGCAAACGCCACGGGGCGAACAATATCTTTCGTGTGGTGAACGGAAACTGCTTACATGGGTCCTGCGGGTGTTCCGCCCCATGATCCCCTGCCGCGTATGTTGACCCACCTGCCCTCGTCGGGCATCAAACGGATTTTGCTCGCGGAAGACGAGGCCCGCTACCGCCGGATTCTTTCCCATTACCTCACGTCGTGGGGTTTTTCGGTGACCGTGGCGCAGGATGGGCTGGAAGCCCTGGACGCGCTGACCGGCGACGATGCCCCGGCGATGGCGCTCGTGGACTGGGTGATGCCCGGGCTGGAAGGCCCCGAAATCTGCGAACGCGTCCGGCTTCGATCCGACCGGCCCTACACCTACATCATCCTGTTGACGGCCAAGGCGCAGAAGGAGGAAGTCGCCGCCGGGTTTGCAGCGGGGGCCGACAATTACGTGACCAAGCCGTGCGACATGAACGAACTGCACGCGCGGCTCAAGGTAGGCGAGAGAATGGTCACGCTCGAACGCGCCCTGGCCAAGCAGGTGGACACCCTCCAACGGGCGCTCGACCATGTCCGCCAGTCCAAGGAGGCGCTGCCGATCTGCGCGTGGTGCAAAAGGGTGCGCGACGACAAGGATTACTGGCACAGCATCGAGGAGTACCTGCACGTCCACACGGGCACGGATTTCACGCACGGCATCTGCCCTCATTGCGTGGAAACGATGCGGCAGTCGGCCGTTTGAATGGGTTGTCAATCGGGCCCATCGGGGTTGCGTGGGCGGCGCTTTGCGGCATTGTTTCCCGGCAACATGCCCACGGAGCTAAACCTCTCGCCCGAACAACGCATCGCCGGTGTTCTGATCCCCGTTTTCGCGCTGCGCTCCGCCGGGGACCAGGGGATCGGCGACACCGGCAGCTTGCGCCGCTTCGTCCTGTGGGCGGCGGAAGCAGGCTTTGCGCTCGTGCAACTCCTGCCGATCAACGAAACGGGCGGCGACCACAGCCCCTACAACGCCATCAGCTCCATGGCGCTGGACCCGGTCACGCTCGAATTGACGCCTGCCGCGCTGCCCGACCTGACACCGGCAGACCACGCCGCCGTGCTGGCCGGAATCGACCTCGCTCCGCTGCGCGACGGCCCCGTGGATTACGCGAAGGTCAAGCCGTTGAAGCAACGTTTGTTGCGGCGCGCGTGCGATCATTTCAACGCGCAAGCCAGCACCGAACGGCGCGGGGAGTTCGAGCGTTTTTGCGCGCACAACGCCCCCTGGCTCGAGGATTACACCCTCTTCCGGGCGTTGATGGAACGTCACGGCGGCACCGAATGCTGGGACCGCTGGCCGGACGAACACCAGGAGATCGCCGCCGCCCGGCGTTGGGCCGGCGCGCTGCCGGAAGCGTCCCGCACGGCTTTTGACCTGGAAAAACGGTTCTACGCCTACGTGCAATGGGTGGCCTATGGTCAGTGGGAGGAGTTGAAGAAATTTGCCGGGGCGCAGGGCGTCGCGCTGATGGGCGATATTCCGCTGGGGGTGAGCTACTACAGCGCGGATTTTTACGGCAACCCGCGCCTGTTCGAAACGGGTTGGTCGGGCGGCGCGCCACCGGAACCCTATTTCAAGGACGACCCGTTCACGCAAAAATGGGGTCAGAACTGGGGCATCCCGGTTTACGACTGGACGGAGATGCGCAAGGACGACTTCGCGTGGTGGCGACAGCGGGTCGGCGGGGTCCGGGACCTTTTCCACGTTTTTCGCATCGACCACATCCTCGGCTTCTACCGCATCTACAGCTTTCCGTGGCGGCCGGAGAAAAACGCGGAGTTCCTGCCTCTGTCCGCCGACGAGGCCCGGGGGCGCACCGGGGGCCGGTTGCCGCGATTCAAGCCGCGCGCCGACGACACCCCGGAAGACCGCGCCGCTAATTGCCGCGACGGCGATGCGCTCCTGCGCATGGTGCTGGAGGCGGCGGGCGACACCCGGCTCATCGGCGAAGACCTGGGCACCGTGCCCGACTACGTGCGCCCGAACCTGACCGCCCTGGGCATCGCGGGTTTCAAGATCCCCATCTGGGAGCCTGACCACCGCACCGGCGGCCTGCTGCCCGGCGAGGGGTACGCGCGGCTTTCTCTGGCGACCTACGGCACGCACGACCACGAGCCGTTGCGCGCGCTTTGGACCCGTTGGCAGCAGGACCCGCACGAGGGCCACCATGAGCTGCGCCGCCTCGGCCATTTCGCAGGCATCCCGCCGTCGGAGCCCCCGTCCGCGTTCGACGAGCGCGTTCACCAGCACCTTTTGCACGCGCTCTTCCGCACGAACAGTTGGATCGCCATCTGTATGATCACCGATCTGCTGGCCCGCGACGAACGCTTCAACGTGCCCGGCACCGCCGCGAATTCCAACTGGAGCCAGCGGATGCACCTGACGGTCGAAACCCTGGCCGCTGACCCCGGCCACCGGCAACGCACCCGGCTCATCCGCGCGATGTTGCAAGACGCCGGTCGTCAGGTTCCTGCGCTCACCTAGCCGGGAACGCGATCTGCTCTGCGGGAGGAATGTTCTCACGGACGACCACGGCTCCCGGCACGAATCAAAATTTGCACGCGAACTCCGCTCCCGGCCCGGGGTCCGACCGCCCTTTGCCCGACCCCTCCCCCCAAGTGAGAAACCGGATCACCCAACTCGTTGCCCAACTGGGCGATGTCATCGTCGGCAAGGACGAAACGATCCAACTGGCCGTCGTCTGCTTGCTCGCCCGGGGGCACCTGCTCATCGAAGACGTGCCGGGCGTGGGCAAAACGACCCTCTCCCAGGCGCTCGCCCGTTCGCTGGGGCTGCAATTCCGGCGCATCCAGTTCACGAGTGACCTGCTGCCCGCCGACATCATCGGCAATTCGATCTTCGACCGCGAGCATGGCCGGTTCGTGTTTCATCCGGGGCCGATTTTCGCGCCGGTGGTCCTCATCGACGAGGTCAACCGCGCCACGCCCAAGACCCAGAGCGCGCTGCTCGAAGCGATGGAAGAATACCAGGTCACCGCCGACGGCGTCACCCGCCCGTTGCCCCAGCCCTTTTTCGTCATCGCCACGCAGAATCCCCGCCAGCAGATCGGCACGTTTCCCCTGCCGGAAAGCCAGTTGGACCGCTTTCTGATGCGCCTGGAACTCGGCTTCCCCAACCGCGCCAGCGAGCGCGAAATGCTCACTGGCCAGAGTCGGCGCGACCTGCTGGCCGTGCTGCCGGAGGTAATCAGCGGCGAGGAGTTGCGCGCGATCCAGGAACAGGCGCGCGAGGTCCACGTCTCCCCCGCCCTGCTGGACTATTTGCAGGATCTGCTGCAAGCCAGCCGCGAGCAGCATCCCACCGGCCTGTCGCCCCGCGCCGGTCTGTCGCTGCTGCACGCGGCGCAGGCGTCCGCGTTGATGCAAGGCCGCGAGATGGTGCTGCCCGAAGACGTGCAGGCGGTCGCGGTGCCGGTGATGGCCCACCGGCTGGAAGTCGGCGCCGGGCCGGGCCAACTGGCCGGGCGCGAACTGGCCCGCCACCTCCTGCAAACCGTCCCCATCACCTAGGCCCCGCCGCCGCCGCCGCCGTCACCGTGAGTTCGCACCGCATCTACATTCTGCCCACGCGGAGCTGGGTGTGGCTCCTGGCCGTGCTCGCGGCGACGTGGTACGCGGCGATCAGCCAGAACAACAGCGCGGCCTATCTGTTGATGTTCTTCCTGAGCAGCCTGGTGCTCGTGACCGCCATCCACGCGCATTTCGCGCTGGCCGGGCTGCGGCTGCGCGTCGAACGACCCGAACCCGTGTTCGTCGGAGACACGGTGCATGTGCCAGTGGAGGTCCACAACCCCACGCGCCGACCCCGGCTCGCGTTGGAGGTTTCGCCCCGGGGCCGGGTCTTCAAAGAGGCGTTCCATGCCACCCTCGGAAACCTGGAGAGCGAGTCTTCGCAGACCACCGAGCTGACCCTGCCCGCGCCACGGCGAGGGAGTTTCGAGGTGGGGCGGCTCGCCCTGACCACCGTGTACCCGATGGGATTTTTCCGTTCGTGGCGTTACGAACCGACCGGCGCGGCCTACCTCGTCTATCCGGCCCCGGCGGGGTCGCTGCCGCTGCCCACCGGCCCGGCGGTGACCGCCGACGCCGTGGCGGGGGTCGGCGGGGGCGGCGACGATTACGTGGGCGCGCGCCCCTACCAGGCCGGGGAGAGCCAACGCCACGTCGATTGGAAGGCGGTGGCCCGGGGTCAGCCGTTGCTCATCAAACAGTTTTCCGGCACCGGCAGCCGCCGCGTCTGGCTGGAATACGATGGCGTCGCGCACCTCGCCGACCCGGAGGCACGGTTGTCGCAACTCTCCCGCTGGATCGTCGATGCCGACCGCGCCGGTTTCGCCTTCGGGTTACGCCTGCCGGGTTTCGAGGCCGAGCCTGCCCGGGGCCGGTCGCATTATCACCGCTGCCTGGCCGCGCTGGCCCGGTTCGATGAACCGGCTCCTGCTTCTGACCGCGCATGACCCTGACGGCTCCATCCACCACACGCATCGCGCGCCGCCGCCCGGCCCTGCGGCCCCTGACCACGCCGTCCTCGGTGGCGTTCCGGCTCGCGCTGCCGTGGCTGCTGGGCAGTCTGTCGATGATCATGGGCGCGATGATCAGTCTGGTGCCGCCCTGGACGTTGCTGGTCTTCGCGGGCTGCGTCGGCTGGCGGCTGCTCATCGAACGGCGCGGCGGCTCCCTGCCGTCCATGCCGGTGCGCACCCTGGTGTTCCTCCCGGTGGCTTTCCTGCTGGTGAAGACCTTTGGCACACGGCCCAGCGCCGCCGGGATGCTGGCGTTCCTCGTGGCGCTGATCTCGCTCAAAATCCTCGAACTCCGCTCGCCGCGGGATTTCACGGTGGTCGCCCTGTTGAGCTACTTCATGGTGCTCAGCGCGTTCTTTTTCAGCCAATCGCTCGCGCTGAGCCTCTATCTCGTGCTGCCCATCGCGGCCAACATCGTCGCGCTGATCCGCTGCCACAGCGGGGGGCGGCGCGAGGTCTGGCCCGCGTTGCGGCTGTCGGCGGGGCTGACGGCGCAGTCGCTGCCGCTGGTCGTTTTGCTTTTCATCGTTTTCCCGCGCGTCCACGCCGAGTTCCTGCGCAAATTCACGGGCGGCTCGCAGGGTCAAACCGGGATGAGCGACCACCTGACGCCCGGCTCGTTCAGCTCCCTGGCCCAGTCCAACGAACTCGCCTTCCGGGCCAAGTTCGCCTCGGGGCAGACGATCACCGCCGACAAGCTTTATTGGCGTGGACTGGTGCTGGAAATCTGCGAACACCCCCTCTCGTGGCGGGCGGAAGCGGGCGAGGTCCCGGCGCGCACCGATCTACCGGCCCCCGCCGGTGGCCTCGAACAGCAAATCACCCTCATCCCCCAGGGTGAACGCTGGTTGTTCGCGCTCGACCGCCCGACGGATGTCAAAGGAGCCTCGAACGTGCGCGCGCAGGTGTTCAAAGGCAACGTCCTGCGAAGCCAGACGCCCATCTTCAACACGACGATCTACACCGCTTACTCGGACCTGACGCCGAGGGCCGCCGATGCGCTGGAACCCCTGGAACGCCGCCGCTACACGCGCCTCCCGCCGGATGTCAGCCCGCGGGCGCTCGCGCTGGCTCAAAGCTGGAAACAGCAGGCACATTCCGACGAGGAAATCGTGCAGGCGGCGAGCCGCTTTTTCCGCAACGGCGGCTTCACCTACACGCTGACGCCCGGGTTGCTGCCGCCCGACAACGCCCTCGATTATTTTCTGTTCACCTCCAAGCAAGGTTTTTGCGAACATTACGCCGCGGCCTTCAGCACCTTGCTCCGCGCGGCGGGCGTCCCCGCCCGGGTGGTGGTCGGCTACCAGGGCGGCGAGTACAACCGTTGGGGCGTCGGGCATTACACGATCCGTCAGTCGGATTCCCACGCCTGGTCAGAGGTCTTCATCACGGGGCACGGCTGGCAGCGGCAGGACCCGACGGGCCTAGTCGCTCCCGAGCGGGTGAGTTACGGCGCGGAAAGTTACACCGCGCTGCTCGGCGAAGGCACGCTGAGCGATGAAATGCGTCTCGACCGGCTCAACGCGCTCAATGCGCCCGGCAGCCTCCACTGGCTCTTTCACAACGGGCTCCAGGCCTGGGACGCGATTGACCAGCAATGGAATTCCCTGGTCCTCGGCTACGATCAGGACACGCAGTTGACCGTCATCGAAAAACTCGGCGTGTCCCGCCTCGATTTGCTGGGCGGCACGGCGCTGACCCTGGCCGTCGCCTTTTTCCTGCTCGGGCTGGGCATCTTGGGAATGCGCGCCATCCACTGGAGCCGCCCTCCGGCGGTCGATCCGGCGCGGCGGTTGTACGAGCGTTTCTGCGCGGTGCTGGCCGGAACCTTTGGCGTGCAGCGGGGGGCCGCCGAGGGGCCGCTCGACTTTTCCCGCCGGGCGGCCGGAGCCGTTCCGGCCCACGCCGGGGAGATCGAGCGGATCACCCGGCTCTACGTCGCGTCGCGCTACGCCGTTCCCGGTGCGCCGGACCAGACGACCGCCGACCTCCGGGCCGCCGTGCAGCGCTTTCGACCGGCCAAAGTGAACGCCTGAGCCGGGGTCGCCGCCCCGCGCACAAATTCCTTGGACGAAGCACGCAATTCATTCTACGTCTGCCGTAGTCATGAAAACCCCTCTTCACGTCGCCATCACCGGTGCCGCCGGTCAGATCGGATACTCCCTGCTCTTCCGCATCGCGTCGGGCGCAATGTTCGGCCCCGACCAGCCGGTCGTCCTGCATCTGATCGAAATCGCCCCCGCCCTGCCCGCGCTCGCAGGCGTGGCCATGGAACTCGACGACTGCGCCTTCCCGCTGCTTCATCAGATCATCCCCACGGCGGACCCCGCCGAAGGATTCCGCGACGTGAACTGGGCGCTCCTGGTCGGCAGCGTGCCGCGCAAAGCGGGCATGGAACGCGCGGATCTACTCGGGATCAACGGCAAGATTTTCACGGGCCAGGGGCAGGCCATCGCCAGGAACGCCGCCGCCGACGTGCGCGTGCTGGTGGTCGGCAATCCTTGCAACACGAACTGCCTGATCGCCATGAACAACGCGAAGGAAGTGCCCGCCGACCGCTGGTTCGCCATGACCCGGCTCGACGAAAACCGCGCCAAGG
>CAXUGY010000030.1:0-50786 GCA_964250695.1 uncultured Chthoniobacterales bacterium
CCAGGAGCATCACCCTTGACCATCCCACCGGCAACAGTCAGGTTTCCACTACCAATTTCTTCATGAAGCTTTGAAGGACAAAGATCGGGTCCCAGATATGCCGATGTTCTACGTTCATGAGACTAGCGACCTGAATGAGGCAAGATATGAGGCTCAACGTATCACGGATCAAGCAGTAATTGACGAGAGGCGTTTGAAACAACGTAGTTTTTTGCCCATTGGCGAAAAACCTCTAACTGCTGAGTTATGTGCTCGACGTTTGCAGAAAGCGATTCGACATGCCGATTCACCCCATTATATACTTATTCCATTTGGGGAGATAATTTCTTACTGCTTTTTACACCAAGTAATCTACAATATCGCTTGTTCGGGTGAAGATCAAAATCCTGACTGGGACTCAATAGGTGTCACTGCTTGGAACACTATATGTGCCGAATACAGCAAAAGCCAAAGGCGTTCTGTGGCAGAGACCAACGACGATATTCTCAATAATGTTAAAGCATGGTACGAATTATCGGCAAAAACATTTGATGAGCGCAAGAAACTCAATGGGACAATCCACTCGGAGATATACATACTATCCGCAGAAATATCAGCTCTTCTAAAAGCGGCGAATTACGAGCCTCTATCCAAAAGTTCCACGTTGTCATGTTTTCTTGCTAGATGGGCTGCTTTTATATGTGGAAATATCGATACGAATGAGAGAAATGAAGAGTTAATGGATGAATTTTGGAATTGCACATTCATTAATCCTAAAATCGAGCAATTTCTAGGAAGCCGCGGCCTGTATGTTACCGTTGTACATTCCCAAGTCTCCAAGGAACCAAGTGGGATACCTGCCTTGTATCGTGAAGTGTACGCAATATGCACGCTTTTCAATGCTTCTCGGCTAGAACAAGGTAACAACCAATCATATCTTGACAATATTTTACGTCGATTGGCGCAAACTCAACTAGCCCAATTTGAATACGAAGAACTTGAAAGGCACTATGAAAAGCTTTCAGGAACTCTGAATTTGCTGAATTCGATTGCCAATCCTGGCCACGATTGGCAAAGACTCACCGAGGAAGCCGTCACGTTATGTGGATACCTCTCGTCTGCGAAAGTGGTCCTCCTCGCATGGCCCGACTTCGGCGTTTGTGCGAAAGTGTTCGATGAAAAGCATAATGGATTCCAGTGGTATCGATATCTCTCTAGGGCAAATCAAACAGCAAAGAATATTGCTAGGCTGATACGGCGGAGTCAAAATGAACAGCTGACATTGGAACAACACACCGAAACCACGAAGGAAAGGGACCAGCATAGGCACACAATTGTTTCTGAAGTAGTTATGCCGTTGTGTGCCAATTGCGACACTCTAGAATTTACCTTTGGCGGCGCAGATCGCGGTTTGCTGATTGTTTGGTTCGAAAAATCATTGGCTAAGGCGTCGGTCAGCGAAGAGTTGCAGCGTGCACTCCTCGCATTAAGTATTGGGTTGGAGATGCCGTACCGAAGCGCAATTGGCAGAGGCGCATTATCGTGGCTGCTGAGTTTTTTCTTTGATCCAAGAACAACTATAAAAGAACTTGTCTCCAGATTCCGTGGCTGCCCACAAAGATGCACCGAAGATCACCGGTCTCCCATTCATAATATGCTTACTGGGTTACTAGCAACAATTGCGGAAATTTCGCAACTGGGCTACGTTAGTATCGCCTTTATTTTCTTAGCATCTGTATACCGGGTTCTCTTTAAGACGATTGTCGAAGCATATTCCGGAACAGGTGAAGAAGGGAAAAGCTCTATAGTCTCGACACTCAACACTGTCGAACATACAGTAATGGCATTCTCGATTTGCTTGGCATCCACTGGTGTAATATTTCTGCTCAAACCGGATATGGCAGCTAATTTGCCTAGTTGGATGCGCAGCTTCGGAAAACTCGGGACGCTGGAAAAAACGTTGGTGCGCCTTGCGGCTATGGTACTCACGATTGATGTCCTTGCTGCTACGCTCTCGCTTAGAATAAAACTGGAAGCTAGTAAAGGTTTGAACTTTTGGGGGATAGCTGGTCCCGTATTGTTTTACGTAATGATATACTTAGTAGTGTTGACGGGGTTGGCATTCCTCTCTCGGTATCTTCTCAAAGAAGAGCCCGATTCCGATAGCGATGCTGGTGATAACAAGAAATGGAACGATAAATGATAATAACATCTCTTCCTACGGAAATGACTTCTGACCTATCCACATCAGCATCTCAGAGCAGTTTAACGGCGGATTTGATCGGTAAGGTTAAGGAGTTGCGCTATGAGGCGTGGCAACTGCTTTCGGAAGAGGCTCCGTATGACCGGGCGACAGCCCTATGGAATGCAAACAAGATGTGCATGCTGTCATCATGTTCTCGTGGCGGCACAAGCGTTACGTCGGAGTTATTACAATGGCAAGGTTCAGACTATAATGGGTCAAATTATAGATTGTTATCGATGCCAGGAGAGGAAAAGCCGCATCTGATCCTTGCGGGTCTCGCATTTCCGACGACAATAGCTAAATCCGACGACCTTTCAGAATTAGATGCTACTTATTCAGGTGTCTCCCAGTTGATGGCGGATATGTCAACTGAATTCGGAAATCCAGTGCCGCATTGCACTAATCTCGGATTTTATGCTGTGCAGCTATATAGACGCTTACTAATGCAGTGGCCGCAAGATTTGGTTAAGATTGATTTAGATTGTGCGATTCGCCGGCTACAGAATAATCTAGGCCTATCCTTTCCTCACGGTTATAGAGACAGTCCAACTGCGAGACGCATGGTTCTAGATAGCTGCATCCAATGTTTTCCCTTTATTCGGAAGTCGTTTTACGACTGCTGCGCTGTTCGTTCCGAAGCCGACAGGAAGTTGCTTGCGGGAAACCTTTGGTCGATAGAAGAGACACCCTTCATCTTGCCGCCGCCGTGGCGCATTCCGTCAAAGCTTGACCTCAAAAGGGCTTATCTTTTACTGCGCGATCCTTCTAATGCATTTCGCATACCGTTTTGGCGAGCAGTATTTCCCAATTCCGAAGTGAAGATTATCCATTTAGTAAGGGACGCACGTGAGTCTATCCAGGGGCTTTGTGATGGCTGGCGATATCCATTCGGGTTTCAAACTCTGTTCAATGAGAAAGATGTTATCATACTTAATTATAGCGACAGTGCTAACACCTACAATAATGGTTGGAGGCTTTCGCGCTTAAACTTTTCTATCGATCAAACTTTGGAAACAATGCTGACTGAGGAACGTGCCGGAATGACTTTGGTTGAAGTATGCGCTCATCAATGGCGCGCTGCTCATACGAGTATCATCAGCGCATCTTCAAAGCTTCTGATACCTAGAACGGTAATAAACTTTGCTGATCTACGTGATCATCCCGAAGCTACGTTCAATTACATTTGCGAGGGGCTACAAATCAAGACATCTCACAGTGGCTCAGTCTTTGCCCGGGCCTTCAACCATAGACAAATAATGTCCTCGTCGATCGGAAAGTCGGGCAACTGCCGACGCTGGACGAATTCCCAATTCTCGGGAGAAATCAGTTCGGACATAATAACCCGGTATCTCAGTAATACAAGTCATCGACTAGGACTTGGCAAGTTAGCAAAATCAACGACGAAAACAACGTATATACACAGCCGTTCGCATATCGCATCTTTAGCGGCGTAACATTCGCAATCATCTACTTTACCTTATCATGCGCAAATTGCTCGTTCCTTATTTCATCGGAAACGTCGAGCCGAATTTAGATAAAGGGATTTTTCCGTTCGATACTCTCCTCTCTGAGGCAATGCCACGGTCGACTAATCCTTTAATAAATATTAATTGTGAAATCCGCGATTTTGTTTCTGAGACTATTCAAAACCGCGATAAACCGTTTGTGCTTTCTGGGGATTGCATCACCTCAATTGGTTGCCTTGCTGGTCTTCAAAGGCACGGGCTTATTACAAGGTTGATATGGATAGACGCGCACGGCGATTTTCACACAAACGAGACAACACTTAGTGGTCATTTGGGTGGAATGCCGTTAGCGATGATAGTCGGTCGAGGTGATCTAAGACTTTTGGAGAAAGTGGGGCTTACACCGATACGGGAGAATCAGGTCATACATATTGGCGCGAGAGATTTAGAGGACGGCGAACGCGAAACCTTATTCGCTTCCAATATACAGTGCTACTCCCATATAGCAGATATAATTGATTTATTGCCGTTTACTAGTTCCTATTGGCTGCATTTCGATACTGACTATCTCGATCCGTTGGAAGCTCCCGCGATGCGTTATCCAGTAGTAGGTGGGCCATCTATCGCAGCAGTTAAATCAGAAATAGAAAATCTTGTTGCACAGCGCAGGAATATTCTTGGTATGTCAGTTTCAGCTTGGGCTCCACATCTTGACACTGAAGGTAAGACTGCCAAGGCGTGCCGAGGCATATTGTCTACCGTAGTAGATATGTAGGAAAGTCTTTTCACCGATATTATTTATAACTATTTTAAAGGTAAGTGCGCTACTTGTTGATTGCTAGCGCGTCCTCTAGCTCGGGCACTCATCGTGGCTTCAGTATGTTCGCCTATAATTGGTCTGTAACGTCGCAGAGCCGCGACGGTTAACCCACTGTCTCGGGGGGTAGTATTCAAGGGTGATTATCCCTTGACGACAGGTACAAAATCCCGTACTTTTTCCACATGCGAGCCAAACAAGTGCGGGTGAAGGTGGAAAAATGCACGATCAAGCAGTTCCAAGCGATGTTTCCTGACGACGCTTCTGTGCTCGCTCACATCTTCTCCCAGCGTTACCCGAACGGCTTGAAGTGTGAGAAGTGTATTCGCAAGAACCGCTTCACCCCGATTGCCGGACGCCGGGCCTATTCTTGCGTCTGCGGTCATCAGGTTTACCCAACCGCCGGGACGATCTTCCACAAGAGCAGCACGCCCCTCACGACGTGGTATCACGCCATCTTTCTCATGCAGGCCAGCCGCAACGGGGTGGCAGCCCTTGAGCTACAGCGTCAGATCGGGGTGACGTACAAATGCGCGTGGCGCATGATGCACCAGATTCGCCAGCTAATGAGCGAGGAACTTCCCCCGTTCAAGGGGACCGTCGAGGTGGACGAGGCTTACATCGGCGGCGAGTCCAAGAACATGCACAAGGCCCAGCGCGAGGAGCGCATCAAGGGACGCGGCCCGGTCGGCAAGGCCATCGTGGTAGCGGCTCTGGAGCGCGAGGGCAGCGTTGCCCCGTTCGTGGTGGAACATGCGAACGCGGAAACGGCTGAGAACCTGCTGGCCGTCACGACGGACCCGACTGCCAAGATCAACACCGACGAATATGGCGCGTATCACGGCCTAAAAGCCAAGGGATACGACCACGAGAGCGTTTGCCACGGCTCCGGTGAATACGTCAAGGGCGACGTTCACACGAACGGAATCGAAGGATTCTGGAGCCAGATGAAACGCTCAATCGACGGCACGCATCACCACGTCTCAAAGAAGCACCTCCAGAAGTACGCGGATGAGTTCGCTTTCCGCTACAACCGCCGCAAGTCCACTACCCCGATGTTTTTCCACGTCGTTTCGCAATTGGCTGAGCAGCCCGTCTGAGAAGGTCGAAGAGAGACTTTTTATCCGCCACCGGCTCGGGCTTGGCCTTGGCTGGCGGCGAGGGCAGGAAATTGGTTCTAGAGGCTTTGGGAGAGGGTTTATCGCTCATGGGCGTAAAGTTTATCACGGCGTAGTCGTTCCGGGAACAAGAGCGTCCCCATCGGGGATTGGCGCTTCGTGTTTCTGCCGTTCTTTTTCCACGTATCGCTGGGCAAACATCTCAATTGCTTGATCCAGCGTCGGTCCCACGCCATGACCCATCAATAACCACGTATCCTCAAGAGTGCAGATGTTCGTCAGAAAGTTCAGATTGAGATTACGGCTTAAATCCTGACGCCACGCGTCCTTTCTGGCATCGCCAGTGTTCGGAGCGGATTTTATAGGACTGAGAATATAATTCAGGGAGTTCGTTGCGGAAGCCGTTACGGTGCATGAACATGCGACAGATTTTGTATCGGACACAACGCAAATTGCTAGGGTGGCATCCGCGTGATCGGCAACGATGGTAACTGCGGGAATTTGGCGCAGTTTTTGTAAACTCGGTTTACCATATCGGGATGCTTTTCGGCATCTGAAACAACGACGCAAAGATTCAGGTGATACGGCGGCAGCGTTATTTGGGCAAACGCAGAAGTCGCGGTGATGATGAGAGCTAAAAGGCAAGACAGGAATTTCATGGCAGGATGCTCGCTCCCTGCCAACGGAGAGGCGCGGCCATCCGTGCTTCCCCTTGGAGGTGCCTGAGAGTACCTATGGGAGGACGCGACAAGACAACCGCGCCCGGCCCGGACGCGTGCCTCTGTCAGCGGCCCTCCCAAGTGCAAAGTTCTCAGGCTTCCCAAGGGGTCCGTTCGCAGAAACGCGAAAATGTGTGTGTTTTGCCAGAGAATACACCCTGCATTGGGGGAGGCAAGCACGGAAAATCAGGCCATTTTAGGGCGTGACTTGGCTCTGACGGACGGTTAAATGCCGAATATGGAGCAACAAATTCCGCCGCCAGAAGAAGTTTACGCAGCGTTTGCTAGGGGCATTGATACTCCTGCCGCTCATCACCTATTCAATTTCTACGCCCACACCCACAGAAGAGGTGTAAAGCGAGTGCATCTGCTGATCCAATCAGGGGGCGGGAACGTGGGCGATGGAATCGCCATTCGGAATTTTCTCCTTGAGTCCAAGATTGAGACCATCACCTACAATATAGGGAACGTTGCTTCAATAGCGGTAGCCATCTTCCTTGCGGGCAAGGTACGAAGGGCCGCCGCAAATAGCTCCTTCATGATACACAAGGGAACCAACTCCTTCGGATTCCCCGCAAGGTCCGATTTCTTGCGCACTCGGGCTGAGTCCTTGGAAGGTGACGATCAAACCATCGAAGCTATTTTGCGCGAGCAAATATCCATGCCAGATGAATGCTGGCGAGCCTACGCCAATTCCGATTTCACCATTTGTCCCCGAGAAGCCGTTGAATACAAATTGATCCACGAAATAATGCCTTTTAGTCCGAAGGAAACCGACGAGCTATACAACATTTGAAATATAAACCCTTGCTCCCCACAAAAAACAGCCTTATTTCATCAACATGCCTATCCTTCACAAATATCTACCTGTGATGAGGGGATAATCACCCTACTTTGAAGCCATCCACCTGTTCATCGCCACCCACAATCTTAGCATTATGCAGTCAACATTCGGTTAATCACTACCGCGGAGCAGTACAGCTAATAATCTGAAGGTCATAGGTCTCAAGTCTTTTCGTGACAAACTTGCACTTTTTCTTACACAAACTCTAACCTGCTCCAAATACTATCAATAAATTCAGTGAGATATAATAAGCGGGACTGGACTCAAAATCTAGCGTAGGTAGAATCAGATAATTGATTGTAAAAGAGCTTGATTTATGACACACATTTTGACACGGGTACATAAATTGCATTGATTTTATTTTTATAAATCAACAGTTTAGCTTCAAAGTTTTCGGTCTCCAAAACCGAAGGTTGCAGGTTCGAAGCCTGTCGCCCCTGCCATTTTCCTGATGAATATCAGTAACTTGGCATTCTTGAGGGACGTGTAAATGTTCTAAAATTACACGGCACATCACTGACACACCTACAACCTTGGATTGACTATAAGTATGTTTAGCGATATAAAAGATGCTGACGTACAAACAAAATGCAGGTGAAACGTGCCAAGTCATGAGCTTTTAGGAGGCAAAGTTCGCATTTATCAACGAGCCAGCGGCGGTGTTTGGCAGTGTTCGAGTTGCATTAATGGCACACGGTTGCGAATTAGCACAAAACAAACCAGCTTAGAACTGGCCAAAGATTTTGCCGAAGATTGGTTCTTCACCAGCATGGGGAAAAGCAGGGCAGGGCTGCTCACTTCGGATAAAACCTTTGCGCAAGCTGCCGCGCATTTCTTGCGCGAATACGCGGCATTGACCGAAGGCCAGCGCAACCAGCGTTGGAGCGAAGGCTTTGAGATTCGTTTGCGTCTCTATCTGCTTCCCTTCTTCGGTCCCTTGGGTGTCTCCCAAGTCACAGCCGGTAAAGTGCAGGAATATCGCGTCCACCGTGTGACCGCTTCACTCAACGGTAGACCACCCGCAAGGAGCACCATGCACCATGAATTGGTCACCATCCGCCAAGTGCTCAAAACCGCCATCCGTCACGGCTGGCTTGACCACTTGCCGGATCTGACTCCACCCTACAAGACCCAGGGTAAAATCGTCCACCGCCCGTGGTTCAGCCCAGCGGAGTATAAACAGCTTTACACGGCCACGCGGGAGTACGCATACAAACCAATTCACGAGCATTACAGATGGAACGCCGCACAGGTGCATGACTTCGTGCTGTTCATGGCGAACACGGGCCTGCGTCCGGACGAGGCCAAGAACCTACAGCATCGGGATGTGACGATTGTAGAAGACGAAGCCACGGGTCAGCGAATCTTGGAGATCGAAGTGCGAGGCAAACGCGGGATTGGGTACTGTAAAAGTATGCCCGGCGCGGTCATGCCTTACCAACGGCTGCTTGCCCGACCCAAACCCGGCTTGCCGCAAGGCAAAAGGGCACGGCGCAGGCGAGGGGAAAATCCCAAGGAACCACCGATTCTATCAAAGGTGGAGCATCCGCAGCCGACCGATCCTGTGTTTCCGGGTAACCACATCAAGCTCTTCAACGGTTTGCTCAAGCGCATAAATCTGAAAGAAGACCGCGACGGCAACAAGCGCACAGCCTACAGCTTGCGCCACACCTACATTTGCATGAGGCTGATGGAGGGAGCGGACATCTACCAAGTAGCCAAGAACTGCCGCACCAGCGTGGAGATGATCCAGAAGTTCTACGCCGCCCACATCAGGAACTCCTTAGACGCCGCCGCGATCAATGTTTGCCGACCGAAGCTGGTGACGCCTCAGCAAAAGAGCCCTGCCAACGACCGGATCATTATCGCCGAGCAACAGCTTTCGTTGTTCCACGCTCACGCCGTAGGGCGTGAGTAGAGCGAAGCGAAAACGAGCCGTTTAGCGGCTCGTCCTTCACCGGGCTTGGCCCGGTACGCCCGCAACGGCAATGTTCGGATCAATCCAAACAAACGCAGTGACGTAATCCATCGACATACTGCGCCACGAGACCAAACTGCGACAAAGCTTACCCTAACGTAAAAACGTTATTTTCACGGTCGTCTTCTACGGTCGAGACGAGAATTAGAAGCAAGTCATGAAAAGCTACGCAAAGGCATTTTACAAATATACTGTTGGAATCGTGCCACTTAGCAACAAAAATCAAAGCCATGAAAAGCTGTGCAAAGCCCAATGCTAGAATTACAAATCAGCTGCTCTACCAACTGAGCTATACCGGCACTTGCGCTGCACGCGATTGGGACCGCCATCTAGCTGTCGCGGCCACGAAATGCTGCCCTCCATGCTAGCTAATGGATGCTTCCACTATGCTGTGATGCCTATTGATGTCAAAGCATAAAGTCCGACTGAGCGTCGCTCAAGTGTGATTTGCAGCGAGTGAATGGTCGCGGTCCTCGCTCCCGTCTGTCGGCTGTGGCCTTCGCTTTCACGCTTCGGCATTTGGAAAGAGTACATGAGTTTTGCCGCCTTCTCCGGTGTCGGAAACAATAGGTCTCATGGGGTGCCGCGATTGAGGCGCAGAGCAGGTTCTGATCGAGCCAGACCTCGTTGATGGCCTCGCCGCGCGAGGGCTGACTCGCAAGTTGTGCAAGCCGCTTGCGCGAGCATGACATGAGCAACCACGCGATGCTGCCGATTGCGGAAGGCGTCGGCGGCGACGTGGCATCTTTTGACTCCGGCGATGGCGTGTTCGTCCCTCCTCCGCACATGGCTAATCATCTGATTGATGGCCTTGAAGGAGTGGGGAATTTCCCGGCCCTGCGGATTTTTCCAAGCTGTCAAATGGCAGTGCCAAGCGGCTTATCGCCCTTGAAAACCGGTGTCCTCGACCAGCACCACTTCGGGTGGAAAGACATGACCCGTTTGCCGCCGTTGATGAGCAGGCTCTTTTGGCGGTGTGCCTTCTTTTGCCGCTCTTATCCTCCTTTGGTACTGTCCTAATTTGAGTATTTAATTACTTGACGCATATTAATTATACCCCTACTTCCTGTAGGGTTTGAAAATAAGTTTGACCTACCCGTAGATTTACCTTGCGAGTGTCACGGCAGCCATGTATTTGTCATGACACCGATGAAACCCGAGACGCGAAAAGCACTCCAGGAAGAGTCCTCCGAATATCGGACGCGTGGCAACGCATTGATTGCTCACGCGGATCGGATTGACGACCTACTACAAAACGACCCGTTGTTACTGCCGCCCGTGGCAACCGTGCCGATAAAATCAGCACCGCCGCCACTCCCGCCCGCAGAAACTGAGATTCATCGCGTGAGCAGACAAGGCCTTATAACACAAGTAGAGGGGGCAAAAACTGCTCTCAAAATCCTTGGTCGCCCTGCAACGCTGCCTGAGATATTTGACGTGATACAAAATCATGGCGTTCCTGCGAAAACGAGTACGCTTGACAATTTTCGTTCGGTCATGAGCCGGAGTGGGGAGTTTGAAACCAATGGCTCGGGTCAATGGCGGATCAAGCCTCGGGAAAATCCTTTTGATCCCCGGTCCGATGATCCCCTCAAACGTGCTGGCGATCCGAACGGCCATGCGCAAACAGATTTGACGACAGGTGAACAGCACCAAAATAGGGGCGTTGCATGACCTGTATCATGCAACGCCCCCCGTAGGTAAACGGGTGTTAGAGCACCCGCTTAGTAGCCTGCTCGTCAAATGGAGCGGGGTCTATTACTAGGCCCGCTGCGGCAGGTAGGGATCATAGTTTCGTAGGCCGTGGTCCCTGCCTGTCGTATGCCGCTCTGTGGCACTACATATAGTGCCCGCCGCTGGGAAGTCAATACGAAATTCCGTATAATGGCTAAGGACAAATCAACCAAAAAACCGGGGGGCAAGGGAAGCCGTCCGCGCAAGCAACCGGAGTTGCACAAGGGTGACGCGGCAATGAAACGGTTTACTGCTGGCATGGGCCATGTGCTCGCGGCTGGCCCGACGCCGCCTGCTAAACCCGGTTAGCGAGCGTCCTGCCCGTCTTTGCCAATGAGCTTCTTCCAGGTCAGACGGCGACCTGCCGTCGTGCGGACCGCACTCAAGAACCGGCCTTGATCGCCATTCCCATTCTTCCGTTCGTTGAAGCGATGGGTTTGTTCGTCCAGATAGCGGAAAAGATGGAACGGAGCCAGGCAAACGTAGGTGCCCTTGATTGACCGCTTCAACAAACACCAGAAGTTTTCGAGACCGTTGGTGTGAACGCCGTCTTTAACGTAGCACTCCGCATGATCAACAACCTTGTGCGCGTAATCGGGGGACATGTGTTTGTAACCAACCCACGTGTCCGTGTGGACCTCCGCGCCAGCGGGAATGTGCCGGCGGACGTGTTTCATTAGGTCCGCCGCTTTCGTTGAACGTACAACCCGCGTCACGATCTGCGAAACGGGCGTCTTTTCACTGTGGCGGGCTAGCAAGCCCATCACGATGCTTTTACCCATTGCACCCGTGCCCTTGATCTTCTATTCCCGTTTGTCTTTGTGCATGTTCAGGGACAGGCCGCCGATGAAACTTTCATCGCACTCGAAAACGCCGTCCGCGCGAACGATCCCGCCCCCACGTTGAATCGCGGCGCGAATCCGATGGCCCATGAACCACGCGCTCTTTTGCGTGATGCCAAGGGACCGGGCCAATTCACACGAAGAAATGCCGTTCTTAGCATTCGTGACCAGCCAAAGGGCGGGAAGCCATTTTGTGAGGGACAGGGGCGATTCGGCAAAGATCGTGCCGACCTTCGCGGTGAACTGCTTTTTGCATTCCTTGCAATTCCAAACGCGACGCTTGCCTGAGACGGACAGCTTGCCGATATTCTCCGAACCGCAATGAGCGCAACGCACACCTTCCGGCCAGCGCATCTTCACGAAGAAATCGTGAGCGCGCTCCTCGTCGGCGAAGAAAGCAACGCATTCGAGGAGCGATTTGGGAAGGTTTTCCGTTTCCATGCACTCAATATGCGCGGAATAGTTCTATGCGTCAAGTAAGTAAATACCCAAATTAGGACACTCCCCTTTTTGCGTTGTTTGTCATTGGGCCGACGGATAGTCGGCGGAGCCGAGAAGTTCTTCGCGCACTACAGCATTGTGCTCGCGGACAGGAATTGCTTAATGTACGCCGCACACCGCTGATAAAGACCTAAGGGCCGAGCACGAACCCGATTGGTTCTCCCTTTTCAGTAGATGCTTCCACCTCTTTCCATGTTCACCCATTTTAACTCTTTCAGACCTTCCAGCGTCTTGCCTGCAAATCGCCAACCACGGTCTGTATCAGGCATCGTCGCCCTCTTCGTTTGCCTTTCGATAGCGATTCCCGCCGCCTTCTCCGCCCCGGCATCCACGCTGGGCGAAGAGCAGTCCGGCCTGCTGGCGGATGATGGATTTACCCGCGAAACCCTGACCGATTTTAACGCGCCGGAACCGGCTCCTTTCGCGGCGGTTCCTGCTGCCTCCGTCGAAGCCATGCACCGGCGGCACTACGCCAAAGCTGCTGCCCGCCACCGCCGCCAGTTGCGGAGCGAACGCGCGGCGCAAAATTCCTCGCCGGTGATCGTCGTCAAAAGTGCCGCGCGCCGCAACCCGTTGCAAAGCTTCGTTTACTGGTGGAATGGCTGGGTGATCAACACTTTCCACACCAAGGTCGGCACGGTGATGCTCGGCACCATCGGCGCGAAAACCTAGCGTGGCCGGACGCTTGGGGCGGCGTCCGCAGGCGGCTTCCCGGGGGCCGGACTTGGCCCGGGGAAATCCATGGTCGAAGGGGTTTCGTCGTCCAGGCCGGCACTCAACAGAGGCGAGCTTTCCGGCTGCGGATCGACCACCCACTTGCCTTGCTTGTTTTTGACGACCAGCGTCCGGCAAAGTCGGGTCTCGGCGTTTTGCAGGAGCGCGCAGACATCGACGAACATCACGTCCTGAAAACCAAACGCGGCTGCCCCGTAGGAAGCCGGTCCATCCTGGCTCAGATGCCGGGCGGCAAAGCACTTGGCGATGCTCTTGGGACGGTCCGGGGAGGGGGGGGTGCCGGTGGGTTCCAGCTTCATCTGCACGACCACAGCCTGGAGAAATTGGTGGCGCGCCATCCTGGCTTCCGGGTTGCCGAACGGTGCGATGCAGGTCGCCAGAAAAAGCGTGGGATCGTCGTGGATAAAAGCGCGGGCTAGGTCGCAAGCCGCGCCTTCGGGTGAGTCCGTACCCGTCGGGAAGCCGTCTTTGGCCACCACGACGACCGGTTCGGCGGCGAAGGTTCCCGCTGCTACCGCCCACCAGATGATCGCGGCGGCGAGAAAACTTCCCATGGCAAAGGGACGAACGATCCCCATCATCGGCGGGTCAAGGCACCGGAGTCGGGGTGCTCGCCGGGACGTGCGCGGGGGCACCCTGTGCGGCTCCTTTGATGATGCTCGCCACATCGACCAGCGGCGTTCCGGCCGCTCCCAGGAACATCGGCAAGCGTCCGTCCCATCGCTGGATTTGCTCGTACTGGATCAGGGGCGGCGTCACGCTTTTTGCCAGCAAATCGTTTGCCTGCGCCTGCGCTTTGGCTTTGGTCAGCGTCGCCTGCGCTTCGCCTTCGGCCTGTTCCTTCATCGCGTTCGCCAACCCCGTGGCCTGCGCCACGTCCTGATCCGCCTTCACAACGGCCTGCGCGAGTTGGTATTTCTGCTGCTCGGCGGCTTGCTGGGCCTGGATCTTCGTGTCGAGCGACCTTTGCAAAGCCTGCGGCAGATGCACCTCGCGGATGCCGAACGACACCAGCGTCAGATGCCGCCGGTCGAATTCCTCGCGCAAGATCGCAATGATGTCCGAGACGATGGCCGCGCGTTTGGTGGACGTGATTTCCTCCCACGTGTACTTCGACGCGACCACCGGCACCTGCGAGCGCGTGTACTGCCGGACCACGCCGGTCTCGACCGTCGATATCGGCGCGCCGCCCCAGTCCAGATACAGTTGCGACGCCTTCGCTTTTTCCACCTGATATTGGATCACCACGTCGAGATTGATCTGCTGCCCTTCGTTGCTCTGCACCTTGATCGAATCATCGCGGGTCGTGCCCTCGTCGGAACTTTGCACCATCGGGTACGTCTGGATCGTGACCGGGTATTCTTGAATCGCTTGGGTGAGCGGATTGATGAACGCCCAACCCGGATCGAGCGCCCCGGTGGTCACATTGTGGTTGGCCTTGTCGAACACGATGCCGACGTAGCCCGGGTTGATGTTGCGCCAGGCCGAGAAAGTAAACCCGAGCAGGATCAACGCAACGAGTGCGATGACAAACAGTGTGCCCAAGCGAAGGAAAGGCCGGAGAGGATTATCGACGAGGGTTGCCATGAGTTTGAGAGGGTCTTTCGCTGGTCTCTGAAGGTGGGGTGATATTTTTTTCCGGCCACCGGCCGGGAGGAAATGGCGGCTTGGGACCACGCCAGAAGGCGACGATGGAAGCAAGGACTCGCGGCGCGAGGATGACTCCGATCTGCCAGGCCACGGACAATAAGATGACCGCCACGATCAGTTCGAGCAAGGTGGGACTCATTGTCTTCTCACCATCGCACATCGCGCCCGCCGTACAATGCCAGGGTCGGTCGCGCGAGTTGAGGGGGGAGGGTAAGACGCGCATCAGCCACCAATGCCGCCACTGGCGCCGTGACAAACGTAGCGTCTACCAATGAGCACCGCCGAAAATCGTGAACACCACGTTGCCCGCCTGTCCGAACTCGCTCCCGCGCCGTCGATGCGGCCCTTCGAGGCCGGTGAAACCAAGGGTCTCCTGGTCCGGTTGCCCGCCGGGTTGTACGCCGTCAACGGTCTCTGCCCGCATGCCCAGGCCCCGCTGCACGAGGGGGCATTGTGCGGCCATCGGTTGGTCTGCCCGTGGCATCAATCGGTCTTCGAGATTCCGTCCGGCGCGCTGCTCGATCCGCCCGCGCTCGACGGCCTGGAGCGTTATCCCGTCCGCATCGACGGCGACGGCGTGCTCGTCACGTTCCCGGCCCCGCCGCCGCCCGCGCCGGTCTACGTGCCGAAAAGCGGACGCACCGTTCTGATCGTGGGCGCCGGGGCGGCGGGTCAGGTGGCGGCCGAGACCTTGCGGCAGGAGCGGTTCGCTGGCCGGATCGTCCTGGTCGGCCCCGAGTGCGACCCGCCTTACGACCGCACGAACCTGAGCAAACATTTCCTCAGCGGCAAGGCTCACCGCGACGACCTGCCGTTGCGGCGTGACCCGGGATTTTTTGAGCGGATCGGCGTCGAACGGAAAGTAGCCACCGTCACCCGGCTCGCGGCGCGCGACAAAACCGCGACATTCTCCGACGGCGAAACGCTGGCCTACACCGCCGCGATCCTCGCCACCGGCGGCACGCCCAAACCCCTCGACGTGCCGGGGTCGGACCACCCACGCGTGCGGCTCCTGCGGACGGTGGCCGACGCCGAGCGCCTCATCGCGCTGGCACCCGGCAAAGGCGCGCGGGCCGTGGCCGTGGGCGCGAGCTTCATCGGCCTGGAGGCGGTTTCCAGTCTGGCCCAGCGCGGAGTGGAAGTGACCGTGCTCTCGCCGGACGACGTGCCGTTCGAGCGGCAGCTGGGCCGGGAGATCGGCGCGTCCATCCGCCGGTTGCACGAGCAAAACGGCGTGCGTTTTCTGCCCGGGGTGAAGGTGTCCCGTTTCGAGGATGCGCCCGGCGGCGTGGAGATTTTCCTGGAAACGGGCGGCAGTCTCACGGCGGACGTGGCCATCGCCGGGGTGGGGGTGCGTCCCGCCACGGACTGCGTGGAGGGCGTCGAGCGCGAGAGCGACGGCGGGATCGTGGTCGATGCGAGTCTCCACGCCGGGAACGATCTGTATGCAGTCGGCGACATCGCGTCCTTTCCGCTCCCGACGACGGGAGAGCGGGTTCGCATCGAACACTGGCGCGTGGCGCAGCAACACGGCGCGCTGGCAGCACGAAACGTTGCCGGACCCGACCGGCGGCAGACCCTGACAAGCTCCGGGTTTGTCCCTTTCTTTTGGACGTATCACTTCGAGCAGCGCATGAACCACGTCGGGTACGCGCGGGAGTGGGACGAGATCCTCTTCGATGGCGACCCTGCCAAGCCGCCGTTCGTTGCCTATTACCTGAGCGGTGGCCGCACGGTGGCCGCCGCCGGGACGCACCGTGACGCCGATCTCGCCGCCTTGCACGAACTCCTGCGGCTGGACCGTGCCCCTACCGCCGCCCAACTGCGGGCTGGAGGTTACTCTCCGTTGGCTGCGCTATCCTGCCGCGACGACGACGGCGAGGCGGCAACCGGCGCGTCGAAACGCGATAGAGCGGTATGAACACCCCGCCGCCCGCCGAACACCCCGCCGCGCTCGCCCGGCGCGCGCTGGAAAAAGCACTGGCGGAGGTGGAAACACCCGAGCAGGCGGAACAGGTCGTCCACGAGTTGCGACGGCAGGCGGCGGGTCACGCGCCGGGCATGGCGGACGAGGCCAAAAACGTTTCCAAGGCCATGGTGCGGGCCATCGCGCAAGCCGCCGAGACCGCGCCGCCGGGGCACGGGAAAACGGCGGCGGTCTTCACGGCAGCGGCCCGGCAGTTGGCCAGCGCGCCGCCGCTGGAAGGCAGCGCGTTGGACGAAGGCTTTTTGCAGGCGATCAACCCCTCGGCGGCCGGGGCCGGGCGCACGTCGCTGGAACCGCACCGGCGACGGTTGCGCCGTGCTCTGGTGAAGGATTTGCAGCCCATGCAGCGGATCGACACGGCCATTTTCCTCGACATCAACCAACTGCCCCATCCGCGCTGGCTCAACGCGACGATGCGCGGGCTGACGATCATCATGAAGCGGGGCGACGCGCTGGTGGCGGGGTTGCTCGTCGCGTCCCTGAGCGACCCCCAACGCGGGGCACGCGCGCTGGGAGAAGTGCTGCCCTCGCTGTGGCTTTCCACGTTCATCGTCGAGACGCCGGTGAAAAAATTCTTCCGGCGGCGGCGTCCGTTCATCGACGTGGTGCGCGCGACCGTGATCGGGCGGCGTCCGGGCAGTTTTTCGTTCCCGTCGGGACACAGCGCGGCGGCGTTTGCCGGGGCGACGTTGCTGCGGCGGCATTACCCCCGGTGGACGGCGGCGTTTTACCTGCTGGCGGTGACGGTGGGGTTTTCCCGGGTGTACCTCGGCGCGCACTATCCCGCCGACGTGGTGATCGGGGGCCTCGGCGGAACCGTGCTGGCGGAGACCTCGCGCGCCGTCATGACCAAACCGGCGCGGCGGTTGACCGCGCTTTTGTTCCCGGTGTTGCGGGGAATTCGCTGGCTGGTGCGGTAGACGGGGCGGCAGATTGAAGTTGCCCCGAAAGCCGCCCCGGCGTATACCTCTGGCTCGGAAGAGCCCCAAGCATGAGCGCGAAAAATCTCTCGTCCACGGCGGAAAACGGCGTGTGGCGAAACATCCGAGGGGAATGGCGCCAGCTCTTCGGGAGTTTTTCACGCGAGGGGGTAAGCGTCGAATACCATCACTTCCGCGCGGAAAAGGAACTCGACTGGAGCCGGAGTTTCCATCCCGGCAGCCTGGAAATCTGTCTCAACCTGCAAGGCACGGGTTCGTTGCGCGCCGACAAGAACGAAATCGCCATCGGGGTGCGCAGCGTTGCGTGCTACCTGCCCGCGCCCGGCGGGAAGTTCCGCGCCGCGCGAGCGACGGGTGAGCATCACCATTTCATCACGGTCGAGATGTCGCGCGAGTTTCTAGCGGCTCGGCTCGGGAACTCGGCGGCGGCGCTGGTCGCTCCGTTGCAAGCTTTTCTCGAGAACAGAGAAACGGACGCGCCCGGCTATGCGGCGGTCGAACCGATGAACATGGCGGTGCAGAGCATCGCGCGCTCGCTGGCGGAACCGCCGGTCAGCGCGGCGGCCCCGGCGGGACGGATGTGGTACGAGGCGAAGATTCTCGAACTGGTTTCATTGCTGCTGTTCGCGCCGGTCGTCGCGCCGCTCGAAGAGCTGTTCTGTGACCGGCAGAAGCGGATCAACCGCGAGCGGATCGAAGAAGTGTGTTCCATCCTGGCGCGCGACCTGGAGAACCCGCCGACCCTGGAGATGCTGGCAAAGGAGGTCGGGTGCGGGGAGTTCCATTTGAGCCGGACGTTTTCGCAGCACGTCGGGCGGACCGTGCCGCAGTATTTGCGGCAGTTGCGGCTGGAGCGGGCGGCGCAGTTGTTGAAGGAAGGACGCTGCAACGTGACCGAGGCGGCGATGGCGGTGGGTTACAGCAGCCTGAGCCATTTCTCCAAAGCGTTCTGGGAGGCTTACGGATGTTGTCCCGGGTTGTATGGGAATCCGAAGCTGCGGGCCGTGGCGCAGAAGGCGAACAAGCGGCGGTAGGAGTGGGTTTCTGAACGGGTCTTCGATCCTCGAAAAATAGGGAATGGCTCGGAGAGCCGTCCCTACATTGGAGTCGATCAAAAGGCGACGGAGGTGCGCACGCCGAGGACCAGGGCGTCGTGAGAGCCGTCCTGGCCGCTCGGGTTGAAGACGTATTGCAGATCGGGCTGCACGCTCCACCAGGGGGCAAGGTTCACCCGGTAGGTGGCTTCCAGGACGGTTTCGTTGCTGAAGCCGGGGAGACCCTGGGCACGCTGGCCGTCGCTGAAATCACCGCTGACCGAAGAGTAAGCCAGAGCGAGCCCCGCAACGTCCAGCAGACGGCGCGGCACGAAGCCGGTAAAGTTGAAGCCGCCGTCGGCGTAGAAATTGACGAAGTTGCTGTCCGACGGCGCGCCGCCGACCCGCGCAAAGGCGCTGACCGTGCGGCCCCCCGCCTTGTAAAGCTGCTGGTCGGCGATGCCGTAGACGCCGAAGTTCGTGCCGCGATCCTTGATCGGGCCGACGCCGAGCACGTTGCGCGCCTGGGAATCGAAGGTGGAAAAGTTCCGGCTGCCGGTGTGGACGAACGAACCCAGTTTATACGTGCTCTGCAAACCACGGTCGCCGGGCGACTGGTTGACCGTGTAGGCAACTTCGCCGAAGACCAGCGCGCCGTCGCCGCTGCGCAGGTTGAAGTTGGTGCCGTGATTGTTCTGATCCTGGCTGCCGCCGCTGTCGCCGCCGTACACCCCGACCTGGAATGACAGGAAGGAAACCGGCGCAACCGCCAGGCGGATGCCGGGCACCGCGACGGGATACACGGGCGGGTCGGGCAGATTCGCGCCGACGAAGGTGAACGCGCCGAATGTGCCGTTGATGAAGAGCGAACTAGTGGTGCTGGTGAAGAATTCGGCGTCGGCGGCGAGGATGCCCAGACGGATCGAAACGCGCTTGCGCCAGAACGATTGCTCCAGCCAGAGTTCCTGCAAGCGCACCGTGTTGTAACCCGCGATGTTGCTGACGTTGGAGAAGTCGCCGACCTTGCGCGTGGAAAGCCCTTGGCCGTGAATCCAGAGGGCGTTGGTGTGGAGCACGAGGTCGGGGGTCAGGCCGTGGGTCAGGCGGTCGAGGTCGATGTCGAGCGGCACGTTGAAGACGCCGTCGTAAATGATGCCGTGCTCGATGCCGCCGGTGGGGTTGCCTTGCACCTCGCCGATGTAGACAGGCGTGCTGGCGATGCCGAGTTGGACCGCCAGCGTGCGCAGGCCGTCGGGATCGCCGAGCAGGGTATCCCGCCGGAAGATCGAGCGTTGCCCGCCGGTCAGGCCCTCGACGGAGAGGGGATTGGGCGCTTGCTCGTTGGCCTGTCCGGGCCGGTCCTGATCCGGTCCGGGCAGGATGTTGGTGGCGGCGTGGAGGGAGGAGCAGGCACCGACCGCGAGGATGGCGGCGAGGGTGGCAAGCGACGGTCGGTGGTGATGGTGGTACATAAAAGTATTATGTTGGTAACGAAATCGGGAGGTTGCCACGCCTTTAGGCTGTTCGGATGATTACTAAATCCGCCGCTTTGCTGCCGCGGGCCGGAAGGTTTGGCTTCGCCTGTCTCGCCGACTCGGCTGCCTGCGGCCGTCTCGCAGACTCGGCTTTCGACTCCGTTACACTCCGCTCAGGATGATAGAAAAGGGGAGAGCCATGCGCCGTTAAAAAACGTCTTAGACACCGGCGGGTTCATGCTCGCGCACTGGTGCCTGCTCCGCAGGGGCGGCGACCGACAGCGCGCGTTGCTGCTGACTGCGGGCGGAAGACCATTTCATCCAAAGCCACGCGCCCACGACGTAAACCAGAGCCATCGGCGGGATGAGCAGACCCTCCCAACTCGGATACAGACCCAGCCACAGACCCGCCCAGGTCGGGACGTGCAGGCCGGGCACGGGATGGACCGGCAGCCAGCTCACCGTCTGGAAAAGGCGGACGGTCGAGCCGAGGAAGCTGACCATGATCGAAACGACCAGGACGCCGGTGATGACGAGCAGGCGGCGGTAGGGCAGCTTGACGCCGAAGGTGAACGTCAGGCCGCCCACCAGCGCGATGAACACCGCGCCGATGGCGACGCCGACGAGAACCGCCTGCACGTTGCCGTCCAGAAAGAGAGATTGCAGGAAGAGCGCGGTTTCAAACCCTTCGCGGTAGACCGTCAGGAAGCCGACGCCAAGCAGGGCGAGGATTTCCCAACGCTGTTTTTCGACGTTTTGGGCGGCTTTGCTGAGGCTGCGGATTTTTGCGTTCCAGCCGACCCAGTAGAATTTATGGAACACCCAGTTGGTGACGATGAACAGGATGAAAACGGCGAAGATCGACACGACGGCTTCGAGCTTTTCACCGTAGTGGCTGAGTGATTTGACGACCGTTTGCGACAGCCAGAACGTCAGCAAGGTCGCGCCGAGCGCCAGCCAGGCGCCCCAGGCAATGCCGCGCCGGGTTTCGCGGTTTTCCACGCCGCGCAGCCCCGCCATGAGCGCGGCCAGGACGACAACCGCTTCCATGCCTTCGCGGGCGATGATCGTGAAGGCGGTGAAACCGAGCGTGGTCGGCGAGACGGCAGTCTTGAGCAGGGCGACGGAATTGTCCAAACCCGTCAGGACCTGATCGTAAGCCTTTTCCAGTTCGTCCATCGGCGCTTGCCGGTCGAGCAACGCCTTGAGGCCCTGTTGCTCGGGCGGCTGGCCGTCGATGAAGCTGCGCTCGACGCGCCGCCCCAGTTCCGGGTCACGGGGGAGGACGCGCGGCTCGATCTCGGTGTCGAAAGCGGTGTAGGCATCGAGACGCTGGCTCTCGGCTTCCTGCCACTGGTCGGCCTTGGCGGCGGCGAGGGAGTTCGTGAGGGCCGCACGGACTTCCAACGCGGTCTCCTCGATCACGTCGCCCTTGTCACCGGCGCTGCGGGCGGTGAGCTTGAAATCGTTTTCCAGGATGGCGGAAAGCTCCCCGGCCTTGTCGGCGATCTGGGGGGCGGGGACCATGTGGGCAATCGACAGACGGAGACCGTCGAATTTGTCCACGAGTTCGCGGTGGCGTTTGGCATAGGCCAACGGCTGGTCGCGCTGCCAGACGGGGCCGAGTTCGTTGACCAACGCCTGCGCCTGCTGCGTGAATTGCGTGGCCTCACGGTACTCCAGCGCGATGAGGATATGGCCGTCGCTCACGCCGTTGCGGTACTCCTGCGGGATGAGCTTGACGAAGCGCGCGAGCAGACGCTGGAGACGGCTCACGTCCTTGTCGGTGAGCAGGTTGGGCAGGGTGCCTTCCACTTCCTGCCGCCAGACGGCGAGGCTTTCCTCGTTCGGTTGCGTGTCGAAGGGCGCGGCAAGCACGGGGACCACGGGTGAAAACCTGGTCTGGGCCGGGAGTTCGGCGTCCGCGAAAAGGGTGGAGGGGAAATGCGTAAGCGTGGCGACCTCCGCGCCGTACATGGCGAGGAACTCGGCGGTGGCGTCGCCCCGGCGGACACCCGCCTGGAGGTAATCGAGCGTCTGACGGGTACGCATCGTCTGCCAGCCGACGTATTCACGGGCGAGCGCCCGGGTGATGGCCGGTTGACGCGCCTGGGCCGGATCGACCGTTTGTAGCAGGACCGCGTTTTCCTCGCCGCTGGCGAAACGCGGCAGGGTGATGAGCGTGCGCCACTCACGGGCTGCGTCGAGCTGGCCATTTTGCTGGGCGTGCAGCATTTCCAACGCCGCGATGTGCTGGAGCCGGGCACGAGCGACGCCGAGTTGCGTGGCGGGCGGTTGGGAGGCATCGCCGTCGAGCAGGGCGGTGGCGGCGGGATCGCGGACCAACGAGCGCAGGGGTTCCAGCGCACGAGACAGCGCGGTGGCCGCTTCGGCAGAGAGCGGCGCGCCCTGCAAATCAAACGCGGCGTCGTCGAGCGACTGCTCCACCTGATGGAACGCCTCGGTCGTCCCTGCCGCGCGCAGTCCGGCGGGCAGTAGCAGGACCATTGCGCAGGCAAGCGCGAGCCAGAGCGACGGTCGGGATTGGCGGGATAATTTCATGGCGGACGGATCAGGCAGTGCAATTGCCCGGACAAGTGCGCTCCCAAGTACAACTCGGGAACGAGGGAATCAGGGAAGCGCCAAGCCAGCGTGAGAGGGGCATCAGGGTTGAACCGGGTAAACGTTAGGCCAGCGTGGGTTTCGGCGGGAGACGCAGGTTCAACTCCGCGACGACCTGCTTCAAATGCGGGCTGAGTTGGTCGGTGAGCTTCTTGGCCTGGTAGGCGAGTTCCTCGATTTGCCCGGCGGTCATCTTGCTGCCGCTAGCGCGCTCGCGGGCGTCCACGCGGGTGATGAAACTGGTGATATCCGTGTATTCGCTCTTGAGGCGGGCGGCGAGCGCCGGGTCTTTTTTCTGCACTTCGGGCAGGATCGCGTTGCAGACGAGTTGCAGGCTGGACATGATGCCGCGCATATCGAGCACGCGGCTCTCGGCCACGTAACGGCCCAGCGAGGACTGCGGGTTGTAACGGGAATCGCGCCAGTCGTCGAAGTAGCCGTTGAGGGTGGGGGTCATCCAGACGAGCGCGCCGACGCATTCGTCGAGGGTCGGCTGCCAACGGGTGGCGATGCCGAGAAGCTCGTCCAGTTTGCGCGCGCAGTCGGCGGCGGCGGCGGTGAGCACGTCAGCCCGGGGCAGCACGGTGACGGGCTTGAGCCGGGCGGCGGCGTCCCCCTTGAGGCGGTAGACGAAGTTTTCCCTGGTGCCCCAGAGGGTCGGCTCGATCACGTAATGAAAGAGGTTGCCGTTGCGGTCGCTGAGGATGCGGCCGTCGCGGGATCGGAGAACCAGCGGCGAGGAGGGAGAATCGGTCGTGGCCTCGCTCTTGGGGACACCGGCGTCCAGGTAAGTGTCGAAATCGACCATCAATTTCGTCCCGGCGGTGATGCCTTCAACGGTCTCATAGCCCTCGTTGTGGTAGATGCGGAAGTCGCCCTGCATCCTGGCGACGAGCGGGAGGAGTTCCTGGCCGTGTTCGAGGGCTGCCCGGTCGTAGTCGCCGCCGCTGGCGTCGATGAGTTTCTGGTAGTCGTTGGCGTTTTTGACGAAATCGTGCGCCGCGCCGTCCATCCGCTGGAGCTTGGTGACGAGGAAGGTCTTGATTTCTGCGGTGCCGCCGCCGTCGGCGAAGACGGACGTGAGCGGCAGCGCGCAGGCCGAAACCATGGCACCGGCCAGAGCGAGACGGCGGGGAGAAACGGGCAATTTCATGTCGCTAACCATACCAAGGTCGAACCTTTGCCGCTAACGCACGGTTGCGGTGGGCTGACGGTGAATTGCGATGGGCTGCAGACCGGCCAACGCCCCGGCCACCCGGGTCGGCGCGGGGGCGTGGAGTCACGCGCGCGGGCGTAAACGTGCCTTCCATTCGCGTGCCGTCAGCATCCTGCTACATTGAGCACACTTCGCACCATGAACAAACCCCTGCCGCGCCTCCTGGCTGCCGTTCTCCTGATGATTCCTGCCTATTCCGCCGTTGCCGCCGATGCTTCGCTCGTGCTCGATCCTGACGCCACGAAGGCCCCGGTCACTGCGCGCCGGGCCAAGACCGTCGGTCTGCACGGTGATAAAATCGAAGACCCGTATTTCTGGCTGCGAGAGAAGGAGACGCCCGCCGTGATCGACCATCTCAAAGCCGAGAACGCTTACACGGCGGCAGTGATGGCGCCGTTCAAGCCCTTAGAGGACGCGTTGTACAACGAGATGCTCGGGCGCATCAAACAGACGGACGTTTCCGCGCCGTATCTCCAGCGTGGCTACTGGCTCTATCAGCGCACCGAAGAGGGCAAGCAGTACCGGGTGCTCTGCCGCAAGAAAGGGTCGCTCGATGCGCCGGAGGAAGTGATTTTAGACGTGAACAAATTGTCCGAGGGACAGAAATTCATGTCTTTGGGGGTCTTCCAGTACAGTGATGATAACACGCTGCTGGCGTATTCGACCGACGTGAACGGCCATCGCGATTACGATTTTCACCTCAAGAATCTGGCGACAGGCGAGGAGATCAAAACGCCCGTCGGCAAGGTGGCGGACGTGAGCTGGGCGGCGGACAACCAGACGGTTTTTTACGTGATCGAGGACGAGGCGAAACGTTCTTACCGGTTGTATCGTTACACGCTCGGCGAGAAGGAGCCGACGCTCCTCTTTGAGGAAAAGGATGAACTTTTCGACGTGGGCATCGAACGGTCGCGCGACGGAAAATATTTGTTCGCCGGCTCGGTGAGCAAACGCACCAGCGAATTTCGGTTCGTCGCGGCAGACCAACCCAAGGACGAGTTCAAAATCATCGCGCCGCGCCGGGAGGAGATCGAATATTATCCCGAGCATCGAGACGGCTTGTTTTACATCCGCACCAACGACGGCGCGAAAGAGTACCGCGTGGTCACCGCGCCCGCTGCTGCGCCCGGGGTGGAAAACTGGCGGGAAATCATCCCCGGCCACGACGGCCGCAAGATCGAAGATTTCGCGCCGTTTGCGAAGTTTGCCGTGCTCTTCGAACGCGAAAACGGCCTGACACAATTTCGGGTGCGGGACTTCGCCACCCGCAAGGAAACGCTCGTGACCCTGCCGGAACAAGCCTACGACGCCGACCCGGCGGAGAACCCCGAATTCAACGCCGAAACGTACCGCTTCAACTACCAGTCGCCGGTGACTCCCCCGAGTGTGTATGACTACGACGTGGCCACCGGCAAACAGACGCTCGTCAAACGCACGGAGGTGCTGGGCGGTTATGATCCCACGAACTATCTGGTCGAGCGTAAAGAGGTCACGGCCACCGACGGCACGAAGGTGCCGCTGGATATCGTGCGCCGGAAAGACGTGGCGCTCGACGGCAAAGCCCCGTGCTGGTTGTACGGGTATGGGTCCTACGGCGTTTCCATCGACCCGGCGTTTTCCGCCAGCAACGTTTCGCTGCTGGATCGGGGGGTCATTTATGCCATCGGCCATGTCCGCGGGGGCGGGGAACTCGGCGAGGCTTGGCGCGACGCGGGCCGCATGATGACCAAGAAAAACACGTTTACCGATTTCGTCGCGTGCGCCGATTATCTGGCGGATCACAAATACACCGCGCACGACCGCTTGATCATTGAGGGGCGCAGTGCCGGGGGATTGCTCATCGGAGCCACGCTCAACCTGCGGCCAGACCTGTGCAAGGCGGCGGTGCTGGGCGTGCCGTTCGTGGACGTGCTCAACACGATGAGCGACGCCACGCTGCCGCTGACCACCGGCGAATACATCGAATGGGGGAACCCGAACAACCAAGCCGAGTACGATTACATCAAGAGTTATAGTCCTTACGATAACCTCGCGGCGAAAAACTATCCCGACATCCTGTGTCTAACGTCGCTCAACGATAGTCAGGTGCCGTACTGGGAACCGGCCAAGTACACGGCCAAGCTGCGGACGTTGAAGACGGATCACCACGCGCTGTTGCTCAAGGTCAACCTGGACGCCGGGCACGGCGGCGCGTCGGGCCGGTACGACCGTTTGCGCGAAGTGGCGTTTGAATACTCGTTCGGGTTGGCCTCGCTCGGGTTGGCGAAATAGCGGAGCGACGGCCCCTCCTGGTCAGACGAGAGCCTGCGGATTATCCAGCAAACGGTCGAGATTATACGCTGCGCTGATGAGACCCAGATGGGTGAACGCCTGCGGGAAATTACCCAGGTGTTCGCCGCTGGGTCCGAGTTCCTCGGCGTAAAGCCCGAGGTGATTGGCGTAGCCGAGCATCTTCTCCAACACGTAGCGCGCTTGCTCCAGGTCGCCGCTGCGGGCCAGGCACTCGACATACCAGAACGAGCACATGCAGAACGTGCCCTCCCCGCCGGATAGGCCGTCGTCGTTGCGGTAACGATAGACGAGCGAATCCTCCACCAGATCGGTCTCGATGGCGCGCAACGTGGAGAGCCAGCGCCGGTCCGTCGGGCTGAGGAAGCGCACCATCGGCATCATCAACGACGAGGCGTCCAGATCGTTGCGCCCGATGGCCTGGATGAACGCTTTCTTTTCGGGGTCCCAGAAATCGGTGTAAATCTGCCGGTAAATATCGTCGCGGGTCTGGAACCAGAGTGGGGGCGGCGTGGGAAAACTGCGCCGTTCCGCGAGCCGGATGCCCCGGTCCACGGCGACCCAGCACATCAAGCGTGAATAAAGAAATTCCTGCGCCCCGCCGCGCACTTCCCAGATCCCTTCGTCGGGCTGGCGATAATTTTTGCACACCCAGTTCACCAACCGCGTGACATCCTGCCAGGCGTCGTAATCAATGGGCCGACCGTACTTGTTGAAAAGGTAGACCGAATCCATCAACTCGCCGTAGATGTCGAGTTGGAGCTGGTTGTAAGCGCCGTTGCCGATGCGCACGGGCGAACTGCCGCGATAACCTTCCAGGTGCGGCAGCGTGATCTCGGTCAGGTTGTGATGACCGTCGATGCCGTACATCAGTTGCAAACTCCCGTCGGGTTCGAGTTCGCGGCAACGGCCCTCGATCCAGTGCATGAAGGCGGCGGCCTCATCGTTGTAGCCGAGACGATTGAGACCGTAGAGGGTAAACGAGGCGTCCCGTACCCAGGTGTAGCGATAATCCCAGTTGCGGCTGCCGCCGATGACTTCTGGTAACCCAAACGTGGGTGCTGCGACGATGGACCCGTACCGCTGGCTGGTCAGCAACTTGAGCACCAGCGCGGAGCGGTTGACCATTTCGCGCCAGCGGCCTTTGTACGTGCTGCGCGCCATCCAGTCGCGCCAGTAGTTCATCGTCTGCTTGAAGGAATCGGCGACGAAATGCTCCGCCTCGGACGCCGACAGTTCGCCGTCGCGCACCTCTTCGAGCACGAAAGCCGCCGTTTGCTCCCCGCGCAACGTGAACTCGGCCACGGCGTTGCCGTTCTCCAGGCGCATGGGCACGTCCATTGAACGCAACCGCATGACGGTCTGGCACCCCCCGTCGCCGATGAAAAGAAATTCCCGGTCGGAGCGTTGTTCAACGTGGTGCGTCGCACGGGCGTAATCGAAGCGCGGCGCGCACTCCATCCGGTAACGCAGTTCGCCGCGCACGGTCTTGGCGCGCCGCACGAGCCGGGTGGGGGTATCCTGGCCGGAATGGCCGCCGGACTTGACGGAAACCGGCATGAAATCGCTGATTTCGGCGACGCCCGCCGGGAAGAGAAAACGGGTCAGCAGGATGTTGGTATCCAGCAGGTAAAGCTGCCGGTGCCGCGCGTCGTCCAAGATCGGCGCGATCTTGAAAAATCCGCCTTTTTCCTTGTCCAGCAATCCCGCGAAGACCGTGGGCGAATCAAAATAAGGGAACGAGAGGAAATCAATCGAGCCGTTCATCCCCACCAGCGCCACCGTCTGGAGGTTGCCCACGACGCCGTAGTTTTCGATGGGTTGATATTCGCGCATGGAAGACGGGTTTCAGGCCGGGCGTTCGCTACTCAGGTCGTACCGTTCAAACCAATGTCCGAGCAGCGACAAACCGCCGACCGCCTCGCCCGTCAAGACGACGGCAGCGACGAGCGACGTGAACGGCAAAATCAGCGGCCCGGTCAGAAAGGGAACGGCAACCAAGGTGTAAAACACGAACGCCGCGAGCGCGGGCGGAATCAGGGCGGCCACCTGCACGAGAAATTGTCCCAGGATGAAGATCAACCGTTGTCCGATGACCTCGATCCCGCGCCCGCCCGCTTGACCGCCCAAGACGGCAAACCACGCCGGGAGCAACAGCGCGGCGGCGTTGGGCACGAGCAGCGAAACCAGGTTGATCGGCGCCACCACGACCGCCGCCGCGACGGCCTGCGACAGGTGGCCCGCCCAGAACGCCGATGCGTCCTCGTCGGGCAACGCCTGGCGCGCGGGCGGGTGCGTGAGCAGGATCGCCGCCAGCACGATGAGCACCCACTGGAAGACGGTGAGGATCAACGTCGGCGCGAGCAGTTCGCCCAGCGCCACCTGCCAGCCGGGCAGAGGATACATCTTGAGCAGGTCGGCGGCGGCCAGGTCCTGCCGGAAATCCTGCCGGACAAATTGCGGCCCCAGCACCAGCGACCACGCGCCGAGCGCGAGCGCCATGCTGCCGACCAGGACCGGCCAGTTCGTGTGACCCGTGCCAGCCTGGATCGAGAACCCGGCGATGGCTGCCCAACCCAACAGCGACAACGCCAGACGGACACTGAAAAGCTGACCGGCGGAGAGCAGGTTTTTCCACAACAGCGCGACCGCAGGCGGCCCGGTCGGCGACAAACGAAACGGCGCACGGCGGCGGCGGTGCGGACGCGCGTGCAGTCCGCGCCCCTCGCGCACGGCGGTGACCCGCGCGGCGTGCTTCTGCGACGCGGCGAGGCTGGCCTCCTCGAACGCCACGTCCGAGCGCACCACCCAGAAATAATGCAACGCCAGCACGAGCAGCGCCGGTCCCAGCGTGCGCAGGAACACCGGCGCGTCGTCCGCAGCAAAATACGGGCGCACGATCCAACGCCACGGCGTCAGCAGCCAGGCCACGGGCGGCAAACTCCCGATCTCTCCGAGGTAGAGCGACACGCTGGCCACGCTGAGCGCGTCGCCCGCGGGTGGCGGCGGCAGGGCGCGCCCGGTCCAGAACACGGCGCCGCCGATCACCGCGCCGAGCAACCCCAGCACGAGCGCGCGACGCTGCCAGGAGGTCATGCCGCGCTCCAGCAGCATCGTCCGCGCAAAGGACGACCCGATCATGTGCAGGTTAATCGTCGAAAACACGATCCAGTATCCCGCCGCGCGCATGAACGCGCCGCCGATCCCTCCGGGCCAGCGGGTGATCAACGTCAGGAAGAACACGGTGAAGAGCACCGCCGTTTGCGAGCGGATCAGTTTGAAATGGATCAGGGTCCGGCGGCGGATCGGCGCGGGAAACAAAAACGCGATTTCCGCCTCGGTAAACACCAAGGCGGCGCGGGCGTGCGGGATGATCCAGATCAGCGCAAAAACCACCAGCAGCCCCAGCGCGGCCACAAATTCCCACGCCTCCGAAGGGACGACGTTCGCGTGGAAATACGAACGTCTGCCGTCACCGGCGAACGAGCGCGAGAACATCGACGCCAGGTACAGGACGCCGATCAACGCGCCGAAAAGGTAGCGGGGATTGCGCAGCCGCCGCAAGCGTTGCCACACCCGGTTCTTGAAGGACTGGACCTGGAGAAAAAGCAGCGCGGAAAACATCGGTGATGGGAAGAGGAAGCGGCCTCCCGGCGTCAGAGCGTCCCGGCGGCGGGGGCGTCCTCCGACGCGTTGCGCTGCGGGGTCTGCCCGGTGGCGCGGAAGAAAATCTCCTCCAGATCGGGCGGCGCGCCAGTCCCCTGCGGATCGGTGAACTGCCGGACGATTTCTTCCAGCGTGCCGTTGGCCACCGCGCGCCCGCCGCTGAGGATCAGCACGTGCGAACACACTTCCTCCAGCAGCGGCAACAAGTGGGAACTGATGATGATGGCCGCTCCCTCGCGCGCCCGGCGCAGGATGCTCGCCTTCATGCGCCGGATGCCGACCGGGTCCAACCCGGTGAGGGGTTCGTCAAACAGGATGATGCTCGGCGCGTGCAGCAAGCCGCAGGCGATGGCCAGCTTTTGTTTCATGCCGCGCGAAAGCTCGGCGGGAAGTTGGGCCGATTTGTCGGCGATTTCGAGTTCTTCGAGCAGCGGCTTCATGCGCTCGCGGTAGTCCGCGACCTGATAAATCCGCGCGACGAACGCGAGGTGTTGCTCGACTGTCAAGTAATCGAAAAGACGCGGTTCGTCGGAGAAAAACGCCAGTTCGCGTTTGGCCGCGATGGGGTCTGTGGCGAGGGGATGCCCCGCGAGACGGATCGTGCCGCTCGTCGGCGGGATGATCCCGGCCAGGCAGCGCAACGTCGTGGTTTTGCCCGCGCCGTTGCAGCCTACCAATCCAAGCACCTCGCCGGGCCGCACGGTTAACGACAGGTGATCGACCGCGGTGAACTTGTCATAGAGTTTGGTGATGGTTTCGGCTTCGATCATGACGTGCGCGTTTACTTTCTTCCCGCTTCCCTCCCGCCGCAAGCTCTGGTCTTGCGAACCGGGGCCGAACATTCACGCCGGTCGATTATCCAGAATCTCCTCGATCATCTCCATCCCTCGTTCCCAAGTTGCACTTGGGAACACACTTGTCTGCGAAGTTGCACTTCGTCCCGGGCCCCCGCGCCAGCATCCGCCGCGCCGGGGCAGTGCAACTTGGGAACGAGGGAAGCAGAGCCCTTCTCTGCAACCTGGGATCGAGGGAAATACTCACGCCGGTCGGTTGCCGAGAATTCCCTCGATCCTCTCCATCACTTCCGGTGTCAACTTGGGCAAGGCTTCCAACGCCCGCAGGTTGTTTTCCAACTGCTCCACCTTCGATGCGCCCAGGATCGCCGTGCTCACGTGCGGGTTCTTCAAGCACCACGCCACGCCGAGTTGGGGCAAATTCACTCCCAGTTCGTTCGCCAACTCGCCGAGCCTGGGGACCATCGCCAGCCGCTGCTTGCCCTCCTCACTTTCAAAACTCTCCTTCAGCCAGTCGTAATTCTTCAACGAGGTCCGCGTGTCGCCCGGACTGCCCGCGTTGTACTTGCCGGTCAACAGCCCGCTCGCCAGCGGCGACCAGATCGTCGTGCCCAGACCAATGTCGCCGTAAAGCGGGGCAAACTCTTTTTCCACCTTGTCCCGCGTAAACATATTATATTGCGGTTGCTCCATCGTGGGCGGCACCAGCCCTAGTTCCCGCGCCGTGCGGTAAGCTTCCGCGATCTGCGCGCCGCTCCACTCCGACGTTCCCCAGTACAACACCTTGCCTTGCCGGATGAGATCGCTCATCGCGCGCACCGTCTCTTCGATGGGTGTCTCAGCGTCGGGTCGGTGGCAAAAATACAGGTCGAGATAATCGACCTGCAAGCGGCGCATGGCCGCATGACAGGCTTCGATGACGTGCTTGCGGCTCAGCCCCGTCTGGTTGGGTTTTTCGCCGCCCCAGAAAACCTTGCTCGACACGATGAACTCGTCGCGCGGCCAAGCGCGTTCCTTGAGGATTTCACCCATGACCACTTCGGCCTGCCCCGAAGCGTAGGCCTCCGCGTTGTCGAAAAAATTGACGCCCGCCGCGAACGCGGTGTCCATCAGATGCCCGGCGGTTTCGCGCGTGATCTGTTGCGCGAAAGTGACCCACGCACCGAACGAAAGCGCGCTGACTTTCAAACCGGATTTTCCAAGGCGACGATATTCCATGGAGGCTGAATCGGATGTCGCCCGCCATGCGTCCGTCACTGATGCTGTGACGTACCCATCCGTGATCGCATGGTTTTGCCCGATGGACAAATCAGGTGGTTTCCTGACGTCAGCCGCAACCTTTTCATCCGTATGATAAGTGTCTGGCATCCAGAGTCCCGCGTTCATACGAAGTCCAAGACGATTGCGCGAGCAATCCGTGCTCGGAAAGAAACCTGTGGACGTGAACGAACCTCATAGGCATGATGCCGCTCGAATAAAAAGTGAACGAACACCGTCTATCTAGAAAAATGAAATTAGAGATCCTGCCGACCGCCTACCCCATCATTGTCCATTCGCATCTTGGCTGGGACTGGGTCTGGCAGCGTCCCCAGCAGTTTCTCTCGCGTTTTTCGAAGCGTCACCAAATCCTTTTCGTGGAAGGGCCGCTGCCTTCGGACGAGGTGACCGTGCCGACGCCCGAGATGCGGGAAGTGACTGAGTTCCCGAACATTACGGTGTTGCGCATGAAGATGCCGTCGAGCCGTTGGAACGACGGCGCGTGGGTGGACAAAGAGCGCCGCCGTCTCGTGCAGGAAGTGCTCGCCGGGCCGTTGGGCCTGCGCTTTCGTGATTCGGTGCAGTGGTTCTACGATCCGATGGCGGTGACCGCTTTCGCCGGGCACATGGGCGAGCGCGCCATCGTGTTCGACTGCATGGATCAGCTCAGCCAATTCAAGGGTTCGCCCAAGGAATTGATTCGCCGCGAACGCGAACTGCTGGCGATTGCCGACGTGGTTTTTGCCGGTGGCCCGAAGATCGGCCGCGACAAGATCAAGCACAACGCCAACACGCATTCCTACGGCTGCGGAGTGGACATCAAACATTTCGGCAAAGCTCGCTCGAAGACCACGAAAATCCCCGAAGACGTGGCGAACCTACCCGGTCCTGTATTCGGCTTTTTCGGCGTGGTCGATGAGCGCATGGATTACGAACTCGTCGCCGCTCTCGCCGACGCGTATCCCGATGGCAGTGTGGTCATCATCGGGCCGATGACGAAGATCGATCCGGCGGCGGTTCCGCAACGTCCGAACCTGCATTGGCTCGGCGGGCGCGACTATCAGCAGTTGCCCGCTTACGTGAAAAAATTCGACGTGTGTCTGATGCCTTTCGCGATCAACGAAGCCACGGAATACATCAACCCGACCAAGGCGCTCGAATACATGGCGACTGAACGTCCCATCGTTTCTACCCCGGTTGAGGACGTAGTGCTCCAGTTCAGCGGCGTGGTGAAGATTTCGCAGACGAGCGAAGAGTTCATCCGGCTGTGCGGCGAAGCGGTGACCGCGCCCGACCAGGCGGCGATCAAGCGCGGCAAGAAGCTCTCGGAACGCAACTCGTGGGAGTCTATCGTCGAAGCGATGGAAGGGCACATCGCCGACGTGATGGCCGATGAATCTCCCGTCGCTTCCAGCGTGGTGGCGTAAACCACGGGAGCGGGTTCGCGGCTCCCTTCACTAGATCGTTCAGCAAAGTTGTCAGGCTTTCCGGGAGCTTGCCAGTCGCAAGCAACCCGGATCAGGCTCGGCAACTTTTCTCTCCCATGGCTTTTGATTACTTGATCGTCGGTGCAGGATACGCAGGCAGTGTGCTCGCCGAAAGACTGGCGCGCGTTTCGGACAAGAAGGTGCTCGTCGTGGACCGGCGCAACCACATCGCCGGAAACGCTTACGACCATTACAACGAGGCGGGCATCCTGGTACACAAATACGGCCCGCATATCTTCCACACCAATTCGCGCGACATTTTCGACTACCTGTCGAAGTTCACACCCTGGCGCGGGTATGAGCACCGCGTGCTCGCCAGCGTGGACGGCCAGCTCCTGCCGATCCCGATCAACCTGGACACGATCAACCAGATGTACGGGTTGAGCCTGACCTCGTTTCAAGTGGAAGAATTCTTCGCCTCGGTGGCCGAGAAACGCGACGTGATCCGCACCAGTGAAGACGTGGTCGTCAGCAAGGTGGGGCGCGAACTCTACGAGAAATTCTTTCGGGGTTACACCCGCAAGCAGTGGGCGCTCGATCCCTCGGAACTCGACGCCCAGGTGACCGCGCGGGTCCCGACTCGCACCAACCGCGACAACCGGTATTTCACGGACAGCTATCAGTCCATGCCCTTGTATGGGTTCACGCGCATGTTCGAGAACATGCTCGACCATCCCAACATCAAGGTGATGCTCAACACGGATTACCGCGATGTGAAGGATTTCATCCCGTACAAAGAGATGATCTACACGGGACCCATCGACGAATTCTTCGACCTCCGTTTCGGCAAGCTGCCGTATCGCTGCATCGAGTTCAAACACGAGACGCACGACAGGACGCTTTTCCAACCGGCGGCGGTGGTGAATTATCCGAACGATTACGCCTATACGCGGATCACCGAGTTCAAATACCTGACCGGCCAGGAACACGCAAAAACCAGCGTGGTCTACGAGTTCCCGCAAGCGGAGGGCGACCCGTATTACCCGATTCCCCGCCCGGAAAACAGCGTGCTTTACAAACAGTACCAGGAACTCGCCGAACAGACGCGGGGCGTTCACTTCGTGGGCCGGTTGGCGTCCTACAAGTATTACAACATGGATCAGGTCGTTGGCGCGGCCTTGACGCTTTTCAAGAAGATCAGCGGCCAGGGCTTCAAGTCCGACGCGGTGCCTGCCAACGGCAACGGCACCCGGGCCACGCCCGAACCGGTGCGATCCTGACTGCCGGACGGCCGGGCAACCCTGCCGGCTGCTCGCCAATCGGGGATTCGCCGGGGCGATCCTCCGCACCTGCCGTATCTTTTCCTTTGCGGCAGCGCGGCATTTACGCGAGGCATTTACTCTGCTGAAGCCTCCCCCATGCTAAACCGTTCCGACTTTCCCCGCCCCGAGTACCCGCGTCCCGACCTCCAGCGGGGGCGCGTCGAGGGATTAGATTGGCTCAATCTCAACGGTCCCTGGGAGTTCTCCTTCGATGGCGACCGCCGGGGCACCGACGAACACTGGTTCGATCCGGCCCGAGGTTCCTTCACGGAACAGATCATCGTCCCGTTCTGCTGGGAATCCCTTGCGGCCTGGGGTCAGGGCGATGCCGCCGGGAACGACAATTATTACGCCACCCGCGTTTTCCGCGATCCGACCCAGGTCACCCGGGCGAACCACCGCTCCGCGCCGCGTTACGAAATCGGCTGGTACCGGCGCGAAATCCACCTCCCGCGTGACACGTCCGCGTGGACCGGCAAACGCGTCATTCTCATAATCGGCGCGGCGGATTTCTTGACCGACGCTTGGTGTAACGGCCAGCCCCTCGGCCGCCATGAGGGCGGCTACACGCCCTTCGAGTTCGACCTGACCGACGCGCTCGACGCCGATGGCCGCGGCACCCTGGTCCTCCGCGTGGAGGACCCCATGGACAACGCCCAGCAGCCCGTGGGCAAGCAGTGGCAATGGTACACCACGACCAGCGGCATCTGGCAGACCGTTTACGTCGAACCACGCCACGAGACGTGCATCCGCCCGTTCCGCATCGTCGCCGATATCGCCCGCGAATCCGCCGTCTTCAAGGTCCCCTGCGCGAACGCCCGTGAAGGCGACGAGTTGGAAATCATCCTCCATCCCCCGGGCGGCGGCAAGGAACCGAAGCCGACCGTGCTGCCCGTGCGCAACGGCGTCGCCGAGGGCATCGTGTCCGTCGCGCCGATGGCGCTCTGGGACCACCATCACCCGAACCTTTACCACACCGATCTGCGCCTGCGCCGCGATGGGCAGGTTCTCGACGAGGTCCACACCTATTTCGGGATGCGCGAGATCACCGCCAAGGTCCTGCCCGGCGCGGAGACGGAGGGCGGCATCGCGGCCCTTTGCCTGAATGGCCGCCCCCTCTACCTGCGCGGCGCGCTGCACCAATCATTCTACCCGGACGGCGTTTACACCGCTGGCGACGCCCGCGTGCTGCGCAACGACATCGCCTACGCCAAGGAGGTCGGCTTCGATTTCCTGCGCATCCACATCAAGATCGACGACCCGCTGCTGCTCTACTACGCTGACACCCTCGGCATCCTGCTGATGACCGATTTTCCCAACTTCGGCGAGGGCGGCGACACCCCGCTCGGGCGCGCCCGTTTCGAGACGATGATGCACGCCGCCGTCGAGCGGGATTTTAACCATCCGTCGATCCTCGCCTGGTGCATGTTCAACGAAACGTGGGGTTTTGGCGGCCAGGTCGAACTCCTCAAGTGGATGGAAGAGCGCCACCTCGTGCTGCGTCCCGAAACCGAAGCCGGCAAGGAAGCACCCCCGGCGGAGGCGTCCACCGGCCAGACGGAAGCCGCCGCCGACCTGCCGCCCGCGCCCTTCAAAATCCATAATCAGGATGCCCACAAGTGGGTCCAGCAAATGTGGCGGGTCGCCAAGGAACTCGACCCCACGCGTCTCATCGAAGACATGAGCGTCGTCTACTGGGAGCACCTCGATTACTACCAGCACACCGAGACTGACATCAATTCCTGGCACTTCTACATCAACGATTACGCCAAGGCCCGCGAGCACATCGAGACCGTGGCGCGCGATACCTACGCCGGTTCGCGCTTCAACTACGTGCCGGGTTTCGAGCAGGGCAACCAGCCGCTCATCACCAGCGAATACGGCGGCCTCGGCGCGCTGGACGGCGACCGCGATATTTCCTGGAGTTTCAAGTTCCTGACCAACGAACTGCGCCGCCAGCCCAAGCTTTCCGCTTACGTCTTCACGCAACTGCACGACGTGGAATGGGAATACAACGGCTTCCTCAACTACGACCGCACCCGCAAGGAATTTGGCTACGATCCGAAGATCATCAACGCCGCCGACGTGCTGCCCGTGGACAGTGCGCCCGCGCGCCGCGCCGCGCCCGGCGAGCGGATCAGCGTGGCCGTCAGCAGTTCCCACTACGGCGACCGCCACGACGGAGGCGACGTGGTCTTGCAATGGCGTCTGAGCGGCATCGACGCCCTCGGCCGCGTGCATGCCGATCTCGCCCGGGGCAGCGTGCCCATCGCGTTTCCGCACCGCCGCGTCGCTCCTGCCGCCACGGTCGAATTCACGCTCCCGGACACGCCGATGCTCTGCAAACTCGCGCTGCAAGCGGTCGGGTCGCAGAACGGTTTCGTGCTCGCGGAGAACTACTTGCAGTACCACGTCGCGCGCGATTACCCGACGGCCCGGGAAACTTTCCGGCCCGGTGAGGAAATCCTGCGCGGGGCGCCCGCCGACTGGTCAGCGGAGCGTTGGACCGAAGGCGTCAGCGAGCGTCACGACGCCGAAGCGACCGATGCCTGCCACGGCGGCGGCAGCGGGTTCTTCGAGTGGAGCCTGCCGCTCGCTGGCACCCGCTGGCCGGAAGCCCGCCGCTTGCGCGTGCTCTGCGAAGCCTCCTCCGCCCGCCCGGACACGCCGCAAACCAGTCTCGACCTGTTCCCGACGACCCTGCGCATCCTGCTCAACGGCCTCCTGATCCACACGACGGCGTTGCCCGATCATCCGCACGATTCGCGTGGGGTGCTGAGCTACCTGCGCGGCGGGGTGGGGGCCTACGGTTACCCGACGGAGTTCACGGTGGAAGGCGCGCTGCTGGACCGGGTGCGCGCGGCGGGCGACGGACGCCACCTGCGTCTGCGTTTCGAGGTGCCCCCCGACGTGCCCGCGCGCAACGGCCTGACGCTCTACGGCCCGGAAGCCGGTCGCTATCCGGTCGGTCCCTGCGTGATTTTGGAATAGGTCCTGATGGCTCTCCGAGCCAGTCCCTATTTTACATGCGCGTATCCCGGAGGAGTCGGGGACTGGCTCGGAGAGCCATCAGGACCTTTCCGCTCCCAATCGGCAGAAATCTGCGTAGGGTGCGGACATTTCAACCATGCCCGGCACCCATCCGCAAACCACCGCGACTTCCCGCCGCCGCCTCTTGCCGCGACGGGCGGCGACCGTGATCGGCTCGCTGCTTTTCGCCACCGCCGCCTGCCTGGGCATGATTTACGTCCGCCGGTTCTTCGTGGGCCGGGGCTCAGTTTACTTCCTGGGCTGGAACCTCGTGCTGGCGTGGATTCCCATGCTTTTCGCGTTCGCCACCTACAGCGTGCATTTTTCGCGCACCCGGCGCAACGTGCTCTTCGCGGTCTGCGCGCTGACGTGGTTCGTCTTTTTTCCGAACGCCCCGTACATCATCACGGATTTCATCCACCTCGACTTCGGGACGACCCCCTCGCTCCTCTGGATCGGGTTGTTCACCATCGCCTCGTCCGCCTGGACGGGTCTCTGTCTGGGTTACGTTTCGCTCTGTCTGATGCAGGAAATCGTCGCCGCGCGTTGTGGCCGGATCGTCGGGTGGCTCTTTGTGCTGGTGATGCTGGCCCTCAGCAGCCTGGGCGTCTACATGGGCCGTTTCCTGCGCTGGAACAGCTGGGACCTGTTGCGGCATCCGTTCGTCCTGTTCAAATACGGACGCTTCGACCACCAGGATTTCGTCCAGCCCGCGATGCGGATTTTCCTGGCGTTGATGTTCCTTTTTCTGGTCCTCTCCTACGCCACCTTTTACGCTCTGGCGCAGTTCCACGAACGGGAGCGGTCCTGAAGCATTTTTGAGTGGCCCATGGTGTTCCGAGGTCGCCATCCACCACATGCAAGCGAAAAAGGCTGTCGAGTTTCGGGCGAATGTCGAAAAAGCCAGACTTTTACGCGCCTTTCCGCTGCAAGGCAGCATCGACGTGCTGTTCCATAATCGCCGCCGTTTGCGTCCACTTGTGCCTGGACATTTCCCGCCGTCCGCGTTCGACGGTCTTGGGATCAGGGTCCCCCAGCACCCGCCAACATGCCGCGACGAATTCCTCCGTCGAAGCCGTCACCGACAATAATCCGTCGAAATCCCGCCGCACTTCCGGTAAATCCGTGCAAACCACCGGCAGCCCGGCCATGAGGTATTCGTTGATTTTGATGGGCCGTTGCCGTCGCGTCGCCTCGTTCACGAGGAACGGCACGATGCCCACCTGGAAGCCGAACGCGTAGTCCGGCATCTCGCCGTAGGGACGTTTGCCGATCCAGAAGATATTCTTCGCCCGGGGCAAGTGTTCGGGGCTGACCCCCTGCACCGGCCCGACCATCACCACGCTCCAGTCCGGGTTCGCCGCCGCCAACGCGCCGATGAGCCCGTAATCCAGGCGTTCGTCAATCGCGCCGAAATACCCGAGCACCGGGCGGGGCACGAAATTGATGTCGTTGGGCACGGCCACCCGCTTGCTGCGGGTGCGGGCGAAGTGGCGCGCCTCCGTCCCGTTAGGCACGAACAGGGAATGGGCGTTTGCCGGTTCCGCGAGGGCTTGCCATGCGTGCGCCGCCGTGATGACCGCGTCCGCCCGGGCAAGCAACGCGGCGTCCGGCGGCTGGTCGATGCACTCGTAGACGACGGCGCGGGCGTCGATCTGCCCGGCGTAAATGGCGGCGGCGCCCGCGTCGCAAAACCATTGTACCGGCTGCTGAAACCGGCCCGTCAGCGGCTCGCGCGCCAGGGTTTCCGCCAGCAAACGGCGGCATTCTTGCCCGGTGGCCTTCGGATCGTGCTCCAGCGCCGCCGGCAGATGGATGCTCAGGCCGCAAACGTTCGGAAACAGCGGGTGAAAGCTCAGCCCCGCGCGCGGATATTCCTCGCTCGGGCTGAATCGCGGCGGCTCGACGTAGAATACGCGGTGCTGCTTCCGGGCCAGTTGGGCAAAAACGTGTTGGGAACGTCCCCAGAGGGCTTCCCAGATCGTGCGGCCGTGCGCGATGATCGGCCAGCCGAACGCCAGCGGCCCGGCGGTTTGGGCGGCGGCGCGCGCTTCGCGGTGTTCCCGCTGGGCGTCGGTTTCGACGAGTGGTCCGGCGGTCTGGTTGCCCCCGGCGATCAGCGGGCGGTAAGCGTCTCGCAGGCCGGTCGGCAGCCGTTCGAGCGTGCCGTCCGGGCGGCGTTCGAGCCGGTAGATGCCGACCGGGTGGATGTGGCCCGTCTGGTGGAGCATCGCGCCGTCCCAGTCCAGGTGGTCGATGACCGGCCACCAGGTGTAGCCGACGATGGGAAACCCTTCCGCGCGCAGCCGCCGCACGTCCGCCACGCTCTTTTCCAGCCAGGCGATCTTGGTCTCGTCCGAGCCGCCGACGCTCGTTTCCGTCACCATCAGCGGGATGTGGTATTTCGACCAGTATCCCTGCGCCGCCTGGTACAGGCCGGTCGGCGGGCGCAACTCGCGCTGGCGGTAATATCCCTCGGGCGTCGTGTAAAGCTCTACCTCCGTGTGCTCGTAGTAGTCCAGCCCGATGATGTCGAGCGTCTGCGCGTGCCGCTGGAACCAGTTCAGGTCGAAATCCGAGAACCCGTGTTTTTGCAGCCAGCCGATCAACGGGTGCCGCCGGTCCACGCGCCCGAGGATCAGGTCCGTCACCAGATGCCGCCGGTGCATCCGCCGATCCACGTCCGCGCGCAGGGATTCCTTCAAGAAGGGGCTGGTCGTCTCGTCGGAATCCTCGTAGGTCACGGCGACCTCCAACGAGTCCGACACGAGGATTTCCACCCCCGGCATCGTTTCGCGCAACGCCGCCGTGGCCCGGCAAAAACCCTGCGCGACCCGGTTGACCACCGTCATGTAATTATTCAGGCCGCGTCCGTAAGGGGGCCACAGCCCGATGTCGCCGCAGAAAAGCGAGGTGATGAGCGGCTCGTTGATCGGGCAAACGCACCGGACGCGCCCGGCGTAACGTTCGCCGAAAGCCCGCGCGAACCGTTCGAGCGCGACGGGGAAATCCGCGTCCGCAAAGGCGTCCGGCAGCCAGGTCGGCGTGCCGAAGTGCGCCAGATCGAGCAGGAGCGTGATCCCGAGCTTTTCGACGTGCGCCAGCCGCAGGTCGAACCACTCCCAGTCAAAAACGCCGGGCGTGCGCTCGATCTCGTGCCAGGGCAGGGCGTAGCGCAACCATTTGCAGCCCAGGTCGTTGGCGATCAGGTCGAAATCCGTGCGCCAGAAGCGGTCGTGCTGGGTCCAGCGGTACTGGTCGATGCTCAGGTGCGGGATGAACGAGCACTCCAGACCGGCGGCCCAACGAAAATCAGAATCAATCATCACAGCAAGGGATAAGCGCGACCGGGTAAGGCACAACGACCACACCCGGAGATTTGGACGCACGACCCGCGCGCGTGTTCAACCTAATCGCATTCTGCGCCGATAGCTAGCAACCAACCTCCAGGCGCAACGGAGGCCGGGGATAGTTTTTCTGTCATCCTATCACCGTTTGCAAAATGATTTTGCACCGCTGCCACGCAACAGCTTCGTCTTCAAGGTAGGGATGGCTCTCTGAGCCAGTCCCATTTTCGCTTGGTTTGTGGAGGCCGTCGCCCGACCAGGAGCGTTTCCCAGCGGCAGACCATCAGGGACTGGCTCGGAGAGCCATCCCTACTTGGGGACGAAGGACAAAGAGCGCGGCTCGTGCAATCGAGATGCGCGCTAGACCCCCGAAAGAGCCGTTGGCTCCACGGCAGGGACTGCCTCGGGGGTCGGTGGACGATTCACCCGGAAGGGCGCGTATTGGACCAGCAGCTTGAGCGGGATCACGGCGTGAATCCGCGTGCCGTCGTCCTCGTAGCCGGTGGAAATCACCTGGCCGTACTCGTGCAGATTACTGATGAGATGCCCACGGTCGGATGGGATGAGCAATTCGACGCGCTCGGAGCGGCCCGCCAACTGGTCGGCCATGCGCCCGATCAGTTCATCCAGCCCGGCGCCGGTGCGCGTGGAAATAAACAACGCGTCGGGAAAATGACGCCGCAGCAAGTTGACCGTCGTGTCGTCCTCGCCGAGCAGGTCGATCTTGTTGAACACGGTCAGGATGCGTTTGTCCTTCGCGCCGAGTTCTTCGAGCACCTCCATCGTGGTGCGGTGGAAGGCGAAAATCTCCGGCTGGCTGGCGTCGAGCAGGTGGACGAGGAAATCGGACAGGATCGCCTCTTCCAACGTGGATTTGAACGCCTCGATGAGCCGGTGCGGCAGCTTGCGCACGAAACCGACCGTGTCCGTCAGCAGGAGCGGTTGGCCGCCGGGCAGGTCAATGCGCCGGGTGGTGGGGTCGAGCGTGGCGAAGAGTTTGTCCTCCACGAAAACGTCCGCGCCGGTGAGCCGCTTGAGCAGGCTGGATTTGCCCGCGTTCGTGTAGCCGACGATGGCGGCCAGCGGCACGGGGGTGCGTTCGCGCTGCTTGCGCTGGGTGGCGCGCTGCGAGCGGACCTCGCCGAGTTCCGCCTTGACGATGTCGATGCGCTTACGCACCAACCGGCGGTCGGTTTCGAGCTGGCTTTCGCCCTCGCCCTTGCCGCCGACGCCCTGCTGGCGGCTGAGATGCCCCCAGGCCCGCGCCAACCGGGGCAGCGAGTATTCCATCCGGGCGAGTTCCACCTGGAGGCGCGCTTCCCGGGTCCGGGCGCGACCGTTGAAAATATCGAGGATGACCTCCTCGCGGTCGATCACCGCCAAACCGCTCAACTCCTCGAACTTGCGCTGCTGGCCGGGAGTCAGTTCGTTGTCGAAGATGATCACGTCAGCCCCGACGGCCTTCGCCTGGGTGACGATTTCCTCCGCCTTGCCCGTGCCGATGAGAAAGGAAGCTTGTGGGCGGTCGATTTTGGCCAGGACGCGGTCGGCCACGGTCAGGCCGAGGGTGTCGGTCAATTCACCGAGTTCGTCGAGCAGGCTGCGGGCTTCCTCGACGGTCGTGGGCTTCCACCACGCGCCGACGAGCAACGCCCGCGTGGCGGCTTTGGGTTTCTCGACGACGGAAATCATGCGGAATGGAGCTTACTCCGTCTTGGCGGGAGTCGCAACCGGGTTCACGGTCGGCGAGGGGGCCGGGCGTTCGACCGAGGTGACGACCAGCTTGTCTCCGGTGATGACCATCGTGCGCAGCTTCCCGAGGATATCCGCGATCTGCGGGTTCCGGGCGGCCTCGTCGTGGATGAAGCCGTTGGCGTTGCGGTTGATCAACTCGCTGTAATTCTGCAAAAACCACGGCTCGCGCAGCATCGACGGCAGCAAGCCCTCCTTGGCCTCGCCGTTGAGCGGGGCCGCGTGCCGCAACGCGAAGGTAAACTTATCGCTGGCAAACGAGGCGTCGAGCGTGGCCCGGGCGTTGATGAAGTACTGGCTCGGGGCGTCGTTCCGGGTGGCGGGCAGGCACAGGTCCGCCACGAGTTGACCCGCAACGATGTCCACGTAGACCTGCCCGCGCAACGCCCTGAGCAAAGGTTGGCGCGCGATCAGCGTGTTGAGATCGTCGGCGGTCAGTTCCACGCTCGCGGCGTGGCCTTCGTTCATGGCTTGGCCGAAGGGTTGGAGCTTGGCGAGAACGGCCTCGTATTGCTCGTCCGTGGCGTCGGAAATCCGGGTGGGCACCTGCTGTTCGGAAAAATACGCCTGCCCGCTTTTGACGATGAAAAATCCGATGGTGCCCAGGCCCACGCCGCAGAGCATCAGGATCGTGATCGTCAGTAGGCAGCCCTTGATGAAGCAGCCCAGTCCGCGCGGACGGCGGGCTGGTTGGACCGGCAGGGGAGGGGGGAGGGAATCGTCGTTCATGGGTGAAAAGGAGCAGGTTTTACGAAAAGAAAGCAGCGACGGCGGCCACCACGGCGCGTTGTTCGTCGTCCGTGAGTTCCGGGAAAACCGGCAGTGCCAGGGACTCGCGGGCCGCCGCCTCGGCGGCGGGAAAATCCCCTTCCCGGTAGCCCAACGAGCGGAAACATTCCTGCTGGTGGAGCGCGAGCGGGTAGTAAATCGCGTTGCCGATGCCGTGGGCAGTGAGGTGCGCGCGCAGGGCGTCACGGACCCCGGCGGCGACGCGGACCACGTACTGATGGTAGACGTGGTGATTCGTCACTCCCCGGCCCGCGTAGGGTTCGGCGGGCAGGCGGACTTTCTCCAGGAGACCGGCCTCCGCGAAGAGTTGGCGGTAGACATTGGCGCGCTCACGCCGGGCCGTCGACCACGCGGCCAGATGCGGAAGTTTGATGGCCAGCACGGCGGCCTGGAGGGCGTCCAGACGGAAATTGCCGCCGACGAATTGGTGGTAATACTGCGTTGCCATGCCGTGCATCCGCATGGCGCGCAGGTGCGGGGCGGCGGTGGGGTCGCGCGCCGTGAGCAGACCGCCGTCGCCGAACGCACCGAGGTTTTTGGAAGGGAAAAAGCTGAACCAGCCCATTGCGCCCATCGTGCCGGCTTGGGCCGGGCGGTTGCCGGTGGCGAGTGGATATTCCGCGCCGATGGCCTGCGAGGCGTCTTCGAGCACGGGGAGGCCGGAGTCGCGGGCGAGGCGCAGAATCGGGTCCATGTCGGCGCAAAGACCGAACAGATGGACCGGGATGATGGCGCGCAACCGCTCACCGGTGGGCGTGCGCAAAGCGCCAGACTCGTCACGGCGAGCGATGGCCCCGAGGTAGTGCGCCAGCGCCGTGGGCGAAAGGTTGAGCGTGTCGGGATCAACGTCCACGAAGACGGGCCGCGCGCCGACCCGGCTGAGGCAGCCCGCCGTGGCGAAAAAAGTGTAGGGCGTGGTGAGGACCGCGTCGCCGGGGCCGATGCCCAGCGCCATCAACGCGGCGAGTTGCGCGTCGGTGCCCGAACTCATCCCCACCGCGCACCCGGCCCCGCAGGCCGCGCGCACCATTTCCTCGAACTGTTCAACCGCTGGCCCGAGGATGAACTGCTGACCGGCCATCAACGCGCCAACGCTCGTCTCGATTTGCTCACGCAGGGGGGCGTACTGGCGTTTGAGGTCGAGCAGCGGAACAGGCATGGGAACAAGCGAGGGTCAGGGTGCCGGCGGCACAGGTTTGGAAACGGGACTGGCAGGCCGACGCGGGTAAAATGGACGGCAAACCGCCGGATGACAAGACCCTGGCCGCGATCCACCCGCCGGACGGCCGGACTGGTTGGCTTTCCTGGCCGGGTGGCGCGGCAGTTGCTTCTTGACTCCTACGGACCCTGCGGCGGAAGATGGCCCCGAGTCACGAAGGATACACGTATGATCGGAAAACTTTTCTGGGTGCTGCTGACGGCGGTGTTTACCTTCGGGTTCGTCGTGCTGTTCGAGAACGGCACGACCAACTACGTGGCGAATTGCCAGACGGAGTTTCAGGACATCAAGTCAGCCGTCATCACACCGCCGAAGAAGAAACCCGACACCAGCGACCAGCTCAAATGAGTTCCTCGTCTGCGAGGTCTGACGGCGGAAAGAACCGGGTCGCGCGTGTCAGTCGCTCAAAAGCCTGCGAGGCAGTCAGTTCCTCGTCCATGGCGGCCATCATGATGTCGCAGATTTCGTCGTCCGACCAGCGGATCAGCGGATTTTTACGAAAAGCTTCGATGAGAGCGGGCTCCTCATCCATGCCGAAATCACCGTTGATCCAGGCCTGGACTGCCTGGAGCGGGTTGAGTTTTCGCAGCCGGTCGAATCGTTCCTGGTTCACGGCGGACTGTACCATCAGGTGACGGAAACAACAAACGCCTCGCGGCCGATCTTACGGCTTGTCGATGGCGTAGAGATCGACGGTTTTGCCGCGCCAGTTCATCCGGCCCTGCCAGATCATGCCCAATTTAAGCAGCACGCGCACGGAGGCAACGTTGGCCGGCTCCACGAGGCCCAGGATGCGCGGCAGGCCGACCAGCGTCAGGCAATGCGTTAGCGCGGCTCTGGCGGCTTCCGTGGCGTACCCTTGACCTTGAAACTCCGGCAGCAGCCGGTATCCGAGTTCCGGCTCGGGAGTGAGGCCATGCACAAGTTCCATGGCCACGCCGCAGTAGCCAATCACCTCTCCGGTGGCGCGCAGGGCCACGGCCCATTTACCGATGCCGTGTTGAGCGTAGGAAGCAAGGTGTTCCTCTAAAATCGCGCGGGTCGCTTCGAGCGAAGGACTCGGGCCAGCGGGAGACCAACGCATCACCTCCGGGTGGGAGTAAATGGCGTGGGCGGCAGGCAAGTCGTCGAGCGTCCAGTTCCGCAGGACGAGACGCGGGGTCAGGATGTAGAGGGGGAAAGTTTGGGCGGTGGGCACGCTCATCACAGTCCTCCCCTTTTTCCCAATCGGCGTCAATCGGCGTCATCTGTGGACAAATTCCGCTGGCCGCCACGCGTCCTATTGGTACGCCGCCTGCGGGCCTTTGACGTTCTTCTTGCCGATCCACGGCATCAACGCGCGCAGTTTTGCGCCCACTTTTTCGATGGGATGCGCCGCACCGGCTTTGAGCAGCGCGTGGTAGTTCTTGCGGCCCGTCCGGTACTCCTCAATCCAGTTCTTGGCGAACTTGCCGTTCTGAATTTCCTTGAGCACCTTGCCCATCTCCTTTTTGACGGCCTTGTTGATGATGCGCGGCCCGGTGACCACGTCGCCGTATTTCGCCGTTTCCGAGATCGAAAAACGCATCCCGGCGATGCCCGACTCGTTCATCAGATCGACGATGAGCTTCAGCTCGTGCAGGCACTCGAAATACGCCATCTCGGGCTGGTAACCCGCCTCGACCAACGTCTCGAAACCGGCCTGCACCAGCGCCGTCGCGCCGCCGCAGAGCACGGCCTGTTCGCCGAAGAGATCGGTCTCGGTTTCCTCCTTGAAGGTCGTTTCGATGACGCCGCCGCGCGTGCCGCCGATGCCCTTGGCCCAGGCGAGGGCAATCTTCTTGGCTTGCCGGCTCGGGTTCTGGTACACGGCGATGAGCGCCGGGACGCCCTTGCCCTCGACGTACTGGCGGCGCACGATGTGTCCCGGCCCCTTCGGAGCGACCATGATCACGTCCACTTCCGGCGGCGGCAGGACCGTCTTGAAATGGACGGCGAACCCGTGGCTGAAGAGCAGCGTCTTGCCCTTGGTCAGGTTCGGGGCAATATCCTGCTCGTAAACCTCGGCGATCTTCAAGTCGGGCACGGCGATAAAAATCACGTCGGCCTCGCGCACGGCTTCGGCGGTGTCGGCCACGGCGAGACCTTTCTCCGCCGCGACGGCGCGCGAGGGGCTGCCCGGGTACAGGCCGATGATGACGTTCATCCCGCTGTCCTTGAGGTTGAGCGCGTGGGCGTGGCCTTGCGAACCGAAGCCGATGACCGCGCAGGTCTTGGCGGCGAGGATGTTGAGGTCGGCGTCTTTATCGGTGTAAACTTTGGCGGGCATAAAGGAAGGAATGCAAAATGCGGAATGCAGAATGCAAAAGTCAGAGGGTGAAGGAGAGTGAGGCTAGTCGGTGAAAATCAAGCAGGGCAAGGAAGGTCTTTTTCTGGGATTCTGCATTTTGCATTCTGCATTTTGCATTTCATCCTTCCTCCTGCCGCCGGGACATGGCGACCTTGCCGGTGCGGGTCAGTTCGGTGATGCCGAAGCCCTGCATCAGGCGAATGAATTTGTTGATCTTGCCCTCGTGGCCGGTGACTTCGATGAGGAAATTCTTGTGCTGCACGTCCACGATTTTCGCGCGGAAGATGTCGCAAATCTGCATGACCTCCGAGCGCGTCTCGCCGTCCACCTTGACCCGCATGAGCACCAGCTCGCGGTCCACGAACTCGTCGTCGTGGAAATCCTCGATGGAAATCACGTCCACGAGTTTGTTGAGCTGCTTGGTGACCTGTTCGAGCACGGAATCGTCACCGTGGACGACGATGGTCATATGACTCGTGTTTGGGTCGAGCGTCGGGCCGGTGTTGAGCGTGTCGATGTTGAAACCCCGGCCGCCTAACATCCCGGCGATGCGCGCGAGCACGCCGAATTTGTTCTCGACGGTGACGGAAAGAGTGTGGCGCATGTAGATGAGGGGACGGAATCTCGGGGCGAAGACCGTGCGGCGTTTTGTGTCCCTCGTCAAACGTAAAAATGCCTCTAAGGTATCCCCGTGATCACCTTGGACATACCACCCGGCGATTTCCGGGCCTTCATCTTCGATTGCGACGGCACTCTTGCCGACACGATGCCGCTGCACCACCAGGCTTACCTGGATATTCTGCGCCCGCTGGGGTTTGACTTCCCGGAAGAGCTTTTTTATTCGTTGGGCGGCATTCCGGCGGAGGGCGTGCTGGAAATTCTCAACGCGCGCTTCGGCTGGACGATCCCGGTGGCGGAAGTCGCGGCGCGCAAGGAAGCGCGGTTCGGTGAACTCATCCCGTTGGTCAAGCCCATCGCCCCGGTGGTCGATTTCCTGCACAGTGTGGCCGGGCGTCTTCCGGTGGCGGTGGCCTCGGGTGGGATGAAATCGCTGGTGCTGGCGACGCTCGACGCGCTGGGCATCCGCGAGCATTTCCGAGCGGTGGTGACGTATGAGGACGTGGTACACCCCAAGCCCGCGCCGGATACCTATCTGGAAGCCGCGCGGCGGCTGGGCGTCGAACCGGCGGCCTGCCTGGTGTTCGAGGACACGCCGCTCGGGATCGAAGCCGCCACGGCGGCCGGGATGCAAAGCGTGCTGGTGGCCAGCGGTCCGGTGGTCGTGCGTTCGGCGTGAAGTGAATGAAGGGATGGACGTTCCGGCGTGGTGCTCTACAGTTGGCGTCTTATGCATGTGGAAATCATCAAGTGCATCGCCTACGGACCGATCAACCAGGAAGAGAACGTCTTCCTGCACCGCATCTTCGATCTGCCTTTCGCGCCGTTCGAGGGGCTGAAGGTGATCCAGGGCGATTGGTCGGAAGAGGTCGATAGCGTGGAATGGGACGTGGACGAGGCATTCTTCACCTGCTGGACGGAGAACGATGAGACGTATCTCGGGCAGTTCGTGGACGAGGACACCTTGCGCGCGCTGGTGGCCGAATACGTGGCCAACGGCTGGGAGGAGAGTCCCCACGAGGAAGACCCGGACCGGTAGCAGGTCCTCCCGGGTAGGAAGGAAGTCTTCAATCCGGGATGATGACCTGAGCCGGAAAATCCGGGCACAGGCGCGAGTGTTCCAACCGACCGTTCGCGTCGAAAAACTGCATGTTACCGCGCTCGTCACAGAGCCAGAACTCTTCGGCTCCGGCTTGGAAGTAAAGTTGCCCTTTGTACATCTGCTCCTCCAGCATGTTGCTGGGCGAGACGACCTCCACGCAAATCTCCGGCGCGCTGGCCCAGGAAAATTCGCGCGGCACCGCGCGGCGGCGTTCAAGGGAGGCCCAGATGACATCGGGAACCTTGGTGTTCTCAGCCGTATCGACGCCGACTTCCGTACTGCTGATGCCATTCGGCTTTTGCAGGCGCAGGAGATAAGCAATCGTCGCTTGATAATCTCCGTGCCGACTTCTTGCTGGACTCATCTCGATGTTGCCCCACTTGTTGAGTTCGATCTTGAAAGGCAAATCCTGCAAGATCGGGTTGTCGCAAACTTCGGCCCAGGTCATGTGACGAGTTTACAAGGCGGTCGACGGTCCGGCAAGCCTGACTCGCCCGACGAAAAAGGCCGTGCCCCGGGGGGACACGGCCTTTCGCAAAACGCTCCGGTCGCTAAAAAATCAGACGCTCGCCCGGCCCCGGCGGCGGACCAGCCCGGCGCCTAGCGCCAGCGCGCCGACGCCCAGCATCGCGTAAGTAGACGGTTCCGGGACCGCACTGAAGCTGATGCTCACCACCGAAGCCCAATCGTCGTACGCGCCGGGAACGATCAGGATACTGTTCGAGCGGAGACCGGTGAGCGTCACGGTGTCCAGGGTCGTGTAGTCGTTGTCATTCGGCACGTGGACCACGTTGGAAATGACGCCGCCGGTAAAGTCAGCGATGCCGGAACTACCCGTGCTGTCCCCGGCGAAAGTCACCGAGATCAGGCTGATGGCGGAAGGAAAATTGATCAGAAACGAAGCGTCGCCGTTTTCGCCCTGCCAGCCGCCATACGTGTTGCCAAAAGCGTGCAACTGATTCACACCCGCCAGGGCAGTGGATTCCACGCCGAGGTCGGTGCCGGTCACCGTCATATCCGTGTTGGCTGCCCAGGTGCCTATACTGTAGAGGCTCGTCGTGCCGTAGAAATTGGAATCATTCTGGCCAGCCAACGGACTGGAGACGAAAGATGCCTGGGGGCTGAATTGTCCCAGCACCACCGTGCCTTCCGGCGTTTTCGGGCCCGTGAAATTGAGGGTGGTCTGCGCGGAAACCGCGCCGGCGGTCAGTAGCAAAGCCCCGTAAATTGCCGGGATAAAACCAAGTGTTTTCATGTTCGTTGTTCCGTTTTTAAACTCCTGTATTTCCAAACTTTACCGTTTGTCACCACCTGGGGTGCCTCGGGCAGGATTTGCCCGGCGCGGGCGATCCTCCAGAAACCAGGAGAAGTTGTCAAAATAATTCGGGTTTTTTTACGCGCCGGAAGCATTGCCCGTCGCCAGCGATCACAAACTGGCGTGGTATTCCTGCAACGGCTTGACGCTCAACCCCTTTGCTTGCAGCGACCGGATGCCGTTGACGCTCGCCGCCGCCGCGCTGAGCGTGGTCATGATCGGGATGCGGTAGGACACCGCCGCGCCGCGAATCTTGACCTCGTCCTCACGCGGCTTCTTGCCGCTGGGCGTGTTGATGATGAACGAAATCTCGCCGTTCTTGATCATGTCCAGCACGTTCGGGCGGCCCTCGTTGAGCTTGAAAAGCTTCTTCACCGGCACGCCCGCCGCCGTCAGGGCCGCCGCCGTGCCGCTCGTCGCGTGGAGTTGGAAACCCAGCGCCACGTATTCCCGCGCCAGGCTGACGGCGGTCATTTTGTCGCCGTCTTTCACGCTGATGAACAAGTTGCCGCCCTTCGGCAGCGGCGAACCGGCAGCCATCTGCGATTTTGCGTAGGCCAGCCCCAGGTCGGCGTCGATGCCCATGACCTCGCCCGTCGATTTCATCTCCGGCCCGAGCGTGATGTC
>CAXUGY010000031.1:0-49157 GCA_964250695.1 uncultured Chthoniobacterales bacterium
GCTGGTCCTGCTGGGCCTCCTGCTGCACGGACTCCGCCGCCGCTGGCAGCGGCGGTTGGCCGACGCGGAAGCGAAGTTGCGCGAGCGCGAGCGTACCGCGGAGATCCTGCGCCAAGCCAAGGAACAAGCCGAAGAAGCCCACGAGGTGGCGGAGCAAGCCCGCCAGGAGGCCGAAGCAGCCCGGGAGCAGGCCGAGGGCGCCCGGACCGAAGCCGAGCGGGCCAATGCGGCCAAGAGCCATTTCCTTTCCCGCATGAGCCACGAACTGCGCACCCCGCTCAACGCCATCCTCGGCTTTGGCCAGGTGCTGGAGTTCAGCGATCTCGCCGAGCAGGACGCCGCGGCGCTCGGCTACATCTTGAAAGGCGGGCGTCACCTGCTGGCGCTCATCGACGAGGTGCTCGACCTTTCCCGCGCCGAGAGCGGCGAATTGCGCCTGGTGCCTGCCGAGGTGGATGCCACCGTGGTCGTCGAAGAATGCATCCAGTTGGTCGCCCGGCTGGCGGAAGCCAGGCAGATCACCATAACGTTGAAAACTCCGGGTGCCCTCGGGAATCTCTGGTGCGACGAACTGAGGCTGCGGCAGGTCCTGCTGAACCTGCTTTCCAATGCGATCAAGTACAACCGCGAGGGCGGGCAAGTGCTCATCGACTTCGAGCCCGTCCCGGCGAACCGGTCGCGGCTCAACGTGCGTGACACGGGGCCGGGGATTTCCGCCGAAGGTTTGAGCCGTCTCTTCGTGCCATTCGAGCGGTTGGAGTACGAGTCGAGCGCGGTGGAAGGCACGGGCCTGGGCCTCGTCGTTTCACGCGGGATTGCGAAAGCGATGGACGGCAGCATCGGGGTGCGGAGCGAACCCGGACGCGGCAGCACGTTCTGGATCGAACTGCCCCTGGCGGAAACCCGGGCATCGCTTCCCGGGGGGGCGGCTCTTTCCATCAGCCCTCTTGCTCAAGACGGCGGCGCGTCCTCCGCCATCACGTTGCTCTACATCGAAGACAATCTCTCCAACATCCAAGTGGTGCGGATGCTGTTTTCCCGTCTCCGGCCGCACTGGCTGCTTCTGTCGGCCCAAAACGGCGTGACCGGCCTGGAGGTGGCGCGCCGGGAAACGCCGAGTCTCATCCTGCTCGATCTCCAGATGCCGGGGATGTCCGGCGCCGACGTGATGGAGGAACTCCGCGCCGACCCCCTCACGCGGCAGATTCCGGTGCTCGTGCTCAGCGCGGACGCCACCGGCCTCAGCCGGGAGCATCTGCTGGGTCTCGGCGCGGATGCATATATCGTCAAACCGTTCCAGGCTCTGGACTTGTTAGACGTACTCGACGACACGTTACAGCGGCTTTCGAAACGACGGAAGGATGATCAGTTGGCGAGTGAAAGCAATCAGTGAGGGTTTGCGCGAGCGGGCCGGAGCGACCGGCGTTGCGCGCCTGCCCGGAAAAGCGACCGGCTTCAGCGGGGCACCACGCGCTCGATCTGATTCGAAGCGACCCATGTCCGGGTCCCATCGGCGAGCAGCACGTACACCCATGTGCCCTGGTCCGACAACACGCGCACCTCGCCGCCTGCGGTCAGGGTCGTGACGACCTTGGAGTTCTCCGCCGGGGCATACAGGGCGGGCACGCTGTCGGCGACGACCACCGCGCGCGCCGGGTTGCCCGCGCCATCGTCCAGGAACCAGACAGCCCCTGCCCCGGCCGCCGCCGCCAGCAGGCCGGTGCCCAGCAACAGGAAACCAGCGACCCGCGCCCGGCGTCCCGACCACGCCAGGATCAACCCCGCCACCGCCAGCCAACCCGCCGCCGCCGTGACCCAGGGCAGGGCGGTGACCAACCCTCCCGTGCCGGTTGGAACAGCGGGTTTGCCGCCCCGCACGAAAGCGAGGTTCGCCGCCGCCTCGGCGTGCGCCGGGTCCAGGATCAGCGCGCGCTGGTAGTTGAGGATCGCCCGGCCCCGGTTGCCCTGCCGATAGGAGGCGTCGGCAAGGTTGTAGAAAAGGTTCGCCGTGTACTGCCCCCGGCTCACCTGGGCTTCGTAGGCTTTGCTCGCCCCGGCGAAGTCCCCGGCGGCGTAGAGCGCGTTCCCCCGGCGGAACCCGTCGTCGTCCGCCACCGCCCGGGCCGGGCCGCGCCAGGCGAGGCACACGGCGAGACAAATCAGGGTTGCCTGGAGGAAGGAGCGCGTCATTTGCCGTTCTTGGCGAGCGTTTCGAGGGTGGCCAGGACGCCGCGCCGCTCTTCGGCGGGCACAGGTTCCCGGGCGACTTGACCACCGCTGTAGGCGAGTTCGTCGTGGCGGTGAAAAATCTCCTGCACCGCACTGGCGGTTTGCGGGTCGAGCTGGCGAGCCTGGGAGATTTCGGCGGCGGTCTGCGGCGTATCCGTCCGGCCACGGGCGGCGCGCAGTTGGGCGAGACGCGTTGCGGCCCCGTAGAAATCGCGTCGGCTGGCGTCCTCCCGGCGCAAGGCGCGGCGCAACTCGCCCTGCTCGCGCTGGAGCTTCGCCTGCCGCCGCGCGGCCTCGTTCCGGGCGCGGGCGCGCAGACCGAGTCCGGCCAGCGCGGCGAGCAACCCCGCCAGCGGCACGCCCTGCGCCAGCCAGAAGCCGCGCCGCTGGTACACCGGCAGGAACGCCTCCCGGTCACGGGCCGCGCCGGGGTCGGCCCGGATGTAGAGAATGTCCTCGGCGGCACGCGGCGGGGCGGGTGTCGGCGTGGCGGTCAGCGTGGGGCTGGCCGGTGGTTGGACCGGCGCGGGACCCGGCGCGGGCGTGGCGACGCTGCCTTCGATCTTGACCGCGACCGGCGCGGTGTCGAGCGAGACGTACTTGCCAGTCCCGGGGTCGAGGTAGCTGAAACGGTACGCAGGCAAAGAGGTCCGCGCGCCGTCGGCGATGACCACCTGCTCGAAGGTCTTGACCCCGCTCAGGCCCACGTCGTCGTCCGCCCTGAACTTCGCGCCGGGCGGGTACGTTTTCAGGCCGTGTTCGTCGGCCAGCACCGGCGCGCTGATCCGCTCGAAGTTCCCCTGCCCGCTGAGGATCAACCGCACCGTGACCGGGTCGCCCGCCTGCGCCCGGCGCGGCTGCGCTTCCACGTCGAGCTTGAACTGTCCGATGCCGCCCGAAAAATCCGCCGGTTTCCCGGCGGGCAACGGCTTGATTTCCAGCGTGACCGGGTCGCTGCGCACCTTGATCTGCTGCTCTTGCTGCATCAGGTTGCGCCCGCCGAACAGGTTGGCAAACGGGTCAAACCCGCCCCGGTTCGAGCGCCGCCGCGAGGGCGAAACGGGCAACTGGACAATCGGCGTGGTCTCCGCCGGACCGACCGTCAGCGTGCCGATCTTCAACCCGGCGATGGCGGATTTGTACGACGCCGTGTTGTAACGCACGCCGTCCACGATCTGCGGCCGGATGAGCGCCGGGGTGAATTTCTGCACGCTGAACCCCTCCCCGGTCAGCACGGGGTCGGGGTCGGGATGCCCGTTGATCGACAGGCCGAAGAACGAGCGCACCTCCACCGGGATGCTCTCGCCGAGAAACGCGCTCCGTTTCGGGATGATGAGTTCGCTCGTGAGGGCCTGGTCCGGCGACGTGGACCCGCCACCGGACGCGCCGTCGTCCTCGGCGGTCAGCGTCAGCGGCGGCGTGCGCTGGGCCACGCCCTTGACCATCACCTCCTGGGCGGGGATCACGTAGCGGCCCGCGTGAGCCGCCCGGACCGTATAATTGTACACGAGCGTATTGACCGCCCGCCCGCCGGTCCGACTATCGAAATAATAACTCTCGTTGGATTCCTGCCCGATGTACTGGAAAGTCAGCCCGGCCACGACCGGCACGGGCGGCGGGCGGTCGGCCTGTCCGTTGACAACGCTGATCTGATAACGGGTCGCCTCGCCAGCGCCCACCGTGGATTCCTCCAACGCGGCGGAAACGGCGGGTCCGCCGGTCTGTTGCGCGCGCACGCCGTCCGGGCCGCACGCCAGGACCGCCGCGACCAGCGCCGCCAGGAACCGCCTACCAATCTTTGAGCACGCGTTCATCTGGGCTGTGGTGGGTTTTGGCCGGGTCGCTGAGGTCCACGCGCTGGTCCTGGTCCTTGAGGGAATCGAGCAGCGCGCGGGCCTGGGACGGACTCATCTTCCCCGCTTCGTCCGGGGCCTCGCCGGGGGTCGGCTGAGGGCTGCCGGGCGTCGGCACGGGCGACGACGCGCCCGCCGCCTGCGATTGGAAGTCGCCGCGCTGCCGGGGCTTGTCCTGGTTCGGCTGGTCACCGGACCCGGGGGTCTGGCCCGGCTTTTCCCCTCCCTTCGACGGGTCGTTCTTCCGGTCCTTCGACCCGGGTTCGTCTCCGGCTGGAGACGGCGACGGGCCGGGTGACGGCGGCTGGTTGGCCCGGGTTTTCTGGTCCGGGGTCTGGCCGGATTTATCCGGCGGCGGCGAGGTCTCGGGCGGGGACTGTCCCTGCCCCGGTTGTTTCTGGTCCGGCGGCGGACTCTGGTCCGGCGGGGGTTGGTTCTGGTTGGACGAATCGCCGCTCTGTTTACCTTCGGATTGCTCGTCCTTGTTCTGCGGACTGCCTGACGGCGGCTTGGGCGGCTCCTTGAGCAACTCGTCCAGGCGTTTCTGCACGAGGTCGCGGTTGTAGGCGGTGTCGGTGGCGAGGGCCCTGGCCTGCGGGTCGGCGGCGTTCGGGCCGGGACGTTTCAGCGTGTCGAGCGTGCTCTTGTAATGCTCGACGGCGTTGCGCCAGTCCTTGATTTTTTTGTCGCGGTCTTCCTGGCCCTCGCCCCGGCGAAAGAGCGTGTTGGCGAAGTTGTAGTTCGCCTTGGCTTGCAGGCCGGGGTCAGGGGAAGTCAGCGTTTTGTTGAAGGCTTCGAGCGCGTCGTCGTACTGTTTGCCCATGTACGCGCTGGTCCCGGCGTTGAACTGCAAGCTGTCCATTTGCGGGTTCTTTTTCGCCAATGCCTCGAAGGCCCGGTAAGCCTCGTCATAATGACCGGCGCGATACAGGTCGAGCGCGTTGCCGGACGGAGGCGGCTCCGGCTTGGCGTCCCCGGCGCGGAGGGGCGGAACGAGCAACGCCAGCGCGACGAGCGTCGCCGCCGCCACGGTCGCTGGCGCGGCAACCCGGCGCGTGGCCGCCGACGTTTCGCGGGTCCGGCGTCGCTCGCCCAACAGCATCGCCAGCGTCAAAAACAGGATGCCCGCGCCCAGCGGCCACCGGTAACGTTCGACGGGGTGGCGGGTCTGGCGGGCGTCGATCTCGCCCGCTTTCAACTGGCTGAGACCTTGCGTGACCACCGTCTGGATGGACGCGTCCCCGGTGAAACGCACGTAAAACCCGTTGGCCGCCTTGGCCAGCGCGGTGAGACCGGGTTCGTTGAGGGCCGTGCGGACGATCTTGCCGTCCTGGTCGCGGACGAAATTCCCGTCGCCGCCCAGCGGGATGAAAGCGCCTTCCGGCGTGCCGAAACCCACCGTGTAGATACGGACCCCGGCCTCGGCGGCGCGCGCGGCGGCTTCCAGGCCCTTGCCCTGTTCGGTGTCGTCGGTCGGCTCGCCGTCGCTCAGCAAAAGGATGGCCCGGTTGCCGCCTTCGGCTTTGCCGAAAGCTTCGAGCGCGAGGTCAATCGCCCCGCCGAGGTTCGTGCCGCCGCGCGGGATCAGGTCGGTGTCGAGTTCCGCCGCCGCGCCGAGCACCGCGTCGTAATCGAGCGTCAGCGGGGCTTGCAGGAACGCGCTGCCCGCGAACGCCACCAGCCCGAGGCGGTCGCCCTGGAGTTGGCTCGTGAGGTCTTGCACGGCCAGCTTGGCGCGGACCAACCGGCTGGGCGGCAGATCCTGGGCCAACATGCTTTTCGACACGTCGGCGATGACGATCACGTCCAGCCCGCGCCGGTGGGCGTCGCGGGTTTCGTAGCCCACGCGCGGCGCGGCGGCGGCAAGGACGAGCGCCCCCAACCCCGCGAGCAACAGGACGAACCGCGCGCGCCGCCGTCCCGCGCTGGCCGCGCCGGTGAGCTGTCCGCGCAGACGCGGCGTCTGGATGAGCCGTGCCAGCCGCCGTGCCGCCTGCACCTCTGCCCAGACGAACAGCCCCGCCAGCGCCGGGAGGGCCAGCAGCCCCCACAGCCACCAGGGCGAACCGAACGTCAAAGCGGAAAACATCGTGTAAAAGACAAATTTCGCGGCGGAAAGTTCGAAGTTCAAGAATTGTCCGCAGATGACGCAGATTTCCGCAGATTACCGGAGGAGATCAGAGGCACCCATTCCTCTCCCTTTCTGCCAATCTGCGTCATCTGCGGACAATTCTCGAGGTGCGGATCAAGGCAGCCGCCGCCAGAGCGTTTGCGAAAGCACGCTGTAGCCGCCCAGGCAACCCACCGCCGTCGCCACCAGCCAGCCGAACAAATCCCGGTATTCGCGGTACTTGCTGACCTTCACGGTGGTTTTTTCGAGCTGGTCGATCTGGGCGTAGATTTCCTGGAGCTTGGCGCTGCTGTCGGCGCGGTAGAAGCGGCCGTTGGCGATGCGCGCCACGTCGTTGAGCGTTTTTTCGTCGTACTCGACCTGCACGTTTTCGTACAACGTCTCGCCGGTCAGCGGGTCCTTGCGGACCGGATAGGGCGCGAAGCCGTTGGTGCCGACGCCGATGGTGTAGACCTTCAGGTTGAGCACGCGGATCGCCTCCGCCGCCGTGTCCGGGTTGACGCGGCCCGCGTTGTTGTCGCCGTCGCTGAGCAGCACGATGATGCGGCTCTTGGCGTCGCGGTTCTTGAGCCGGTTCGCCGCCGAGATGAGCGCCGAGCCGATGGCCGTGCCATCCTCGACGAGCCCGATTTTCACGCGGTCGAGATTTTCCACCAGCCACGCATGGTCGAGCGTCGGCGGGCTGACCAGGTACGGTTTACCGGCGAAAGCGAGCATCCCGATCCGGTCGTTCGGGCGCGCCTCGATGAAGCGTTGCGTGATTTCCTTGATGGCGTCCACGCGGCTGGCGCGCTGGCCGTGGATCGCAAAATCCTCCGTCAGCATCGACCCGGAAACGTCCAGGGCGATCATGATGTCGATCCCGCTGGCTTCGATCTGCGTGAACGAGTTGCTCAACTGGGGCCGGGCCAGCGCGGCAATCGCCAGGGCGAGCGTCAAAACGAGCAACGCCTCGGAAAACGCCCCGGCCCGGGCCGTGCGCGGACGCCCGAGCGTCTGGAGAATCACCGTGGACGAGTACACCAGCGCGGGCGCGCCGCCGGGCCGTCCGCGCCGCCACGCCAGCAGCGCGGGCAGCAGCAGGAGCAGCAACCACCACGGCTGCGCGAAGCTGAAGCGGGTCAAATCGTGCCAGGACATCGAAGGCAAAGATGGCGGGGTCAGGCGGCGGGCGTCAAGACCGGCGGCGCGGCGGCCAGCGGCGGGGCCTGCGCGCTGCCTTCCAGGAATTCCAACGCCTGGACCAGAAGGCGCCGTTTGCCGTCGAGCGTGGCGTCGGCCCGGGCGAATTTCAGCAGGTCGCACCCCCCGAGAAAATCCCGCAGCAGCGCGTGTTCGCCCGTGGAAAACGCCCGCGAACCCGTGATCGACCCGAGGAACTCCTCCGAGGTCTGCCGCTCCGGTTTCAGCCCGTACTCCGCGCCGATGAACACCCGCAGCACGTCGGCCACCGCCCCGCCGAAGCTCCGGGCGTCGAGGTCGTGCATCTGCGCTTCCAGTTCCTGCAACCGCCGCGCGGCCACCTGCCGGGGAGTCGGCACGGGACCCGCCGCAGCCTGCTTCGGTCGCCGCAGCAACAGCCAGAGCACCCCTCCTGCCAACGCCAGGCACACCCCGGCCAGCGCCAGCCAGACCCCGCCCGCCGCGAGGTGAAACGGCTGCGGCGGCACGATGGACCGGATGTCCGGCGGCGGGGTCGGAGCGGCCACGGCGGCCAGTGGCAGAAATGGGGCGAGGGTCATCATCGACGGGCAATGCGGCGTTCGCGTTGTAAAAAGAAAGCGCGCAACGCCGGGAGGTAATCGGCGTCCGTGCGCAACGTGATGCTGTCCACCCGGGCGCGTCGCAAAGCGGCCGCGAGCGTCGTCCGCCGGGCAGCCACGGCCTGCTCGAACCCCGCGCGCACCCGCCGGTCCGACGTGTTGACCTCGTACACCGCGCCCGTCTCGGCGTCCTCCAGGCTGATGCGCCCCACGTCCGGGAGCGTTTCCTCCAGCGGGTCGATCACCGGCACCGCGACCAGATCGTGCCGCCGGGAAGTCACCGCCAGGGGCCGCGAAAAATCCGGCGCCTGGAAATCCGAGAGCAGAAACACCACCGACCTTCGAGACACCACCCGGTTCAGGTATTCCAGCGCCGCCGCGATGTCCGTGCGCCGACCGCGCGGCTCGTGGTAGAGCACCTCGCGGATCAGGCGCAGCACGTGGCTCCGGCCCTTGCGCGGCGGCAGGAAAAGCTCGATCCGGTCCGAGAACAACACCAGCCCCACCTTGTCGCGGTTGCCGATGGCGCTGAACGCCAGCAGGCTCGCCACCTCGGCGGCGAGTTCACGCTTGGACTGCTCCACGCTGCCGAACCCGCCCGACGCGCTCACGTCCACCAGCAGCATGACGGTCAGCTCGCGTTCCTCGGTGAAGTTCTTGACGTGGATATCCCCTGTGCGCGCCGTCACGTTGCGATCAATGAAGCGCACCTCGTCGCCCGGGTTGTAGGCGCGCACGTCCTCGAAGTTCATTCCCCTCCCCTTGAAAACGGAATGGTACTGCCCCGCGAACACGGACGCCACCAGCCGCCGGGTGCGCAGTTCCAGGCGGCGGATTTTCTTGAGGATGTCGGCGGTCTCGGGCATCGGGCCGAGAGACGCTACCCGACCCTGCAAATCAGGCAAGACCTTCGATGGTTTTTCCGACCGGCTGACCGCCGGGTTTTCCAGGGGACGGCGTTGCCACTTCGGAACGCAGGACCAACCCGGGGCACCCCGGCGTGGCTTGGAAGCTGCTTGGCATTCTGTCAGCACAAAATTCCATCCCGCCTTTTCCACGACCGATGCCTACCTGCCGCCCCTTCCCATGCCGTTGGTTGTCCGGCGTTGCCCTCTTCTGCCTGACAGCCGGGGCGGTTTCCTCCGTCCGCGCCGACATTCTCGCGCTGGACTGGTCGCACCTGAGCGCCACCTACAAATCCGGGGCGGCCAACGCGGCCACGGCCCAGAACTTCACCGTCGGGTCCTACACGGTGAGCACGGTCTTCGGAAACACCACCAGCCAGTTTGCCCTCAATTCCCCCACCGTCGCAACCAACGGCGCCGCCGCGCCCAACGACCCGAGCTACAGCAACGGCGGCGTCAGCGACACGGCTCTCGCGTTGCAAATCGGCATCAATCTCACCGACAGCGCCACCCAGGACATCAAATTCACCATCAATTTCAGCCAGGCGGTCTACGGCGCGACCTTCCGGTTGTTCGACGTGGACGGCAACATGTCCGCCACCGGATTCGTCGATCAGGTCCGCAACATCCTCGGGACCTACAACGGCACGACGAGCCTCCCGACCATCACCGGCTCCGCCGACAACTCCGTGGGCACGTCCGCCAACAACGCGACGGCCGGACTCAGCAATTCGGTCACGGGCGTCACCTCCGCCGGCAACGACACCGGCGACGGCAATGCCACGGTTACCTTTGCGAACAACGTGCCCATCACGAGCATCAGCTTCATTTACGGCGACAACCGGAGCACGGCCCTCGGCACGGTGGCCCCGAGGGATGCCAGCCAGCAACTCATCGCGCTCTCGAACATTACCTGGTCCACGGTCTCGGGCCAGAGCGTGCCGGAGCCGGGGATGTTCGCCGCGATTGGCCTGGGGATCGTCGGCCTGGCGGCCTTTGCCTCGCGCGGCCCTCTGCGGCATTGAGAGCAACCCTCAAGGCACCGGCAGCCCGGCGAAGATTTTCTGGACGATGCTCTCGCTGGTCAATTCCTCGGCCTCCGCTTCGTAGCTCATGATGATGCGGTGGCGCAGCACGTCCGTGCCGATGCTCTTGACATCCTGCGGCGTGACGTAGCCCCGCCCGTGCAGGAACGCATACGCCTTCGCGGCGAGCGTCAGGTTGATCGTCGCGCGCGGACTGGCCCCGCAGCGGATCATCCCTTCGAGCTTTGCGCCCGGAATCGTCCCCGGTTCGCGCGTCGCCAGCACCACGTCCACGATGTAATCCTTCACGCGGTCGTCGATGTAGATCGTGTTGACCACTTCCCGCGCGGCGAGGATGTCGGCGGGTTGCACGGTGGGCTGGACGGTTAGTTTCGGCGCGCTGGTGCCCATCAGGTCGAGGATCTGGCGTTCCTCGGCGCGCGTGGGGTACGTGATGTTGAGTTTCAACATGAAGCGGTCCAACTGCGCCTCGGGGAGTTGGTAGGTGCCCTCCTGATCGAGCGGATTCTGGGTCGCCAGCACGAGAAACGGGTCGGGCAGTTTGTAGGTGGTCTCGCCGATGGTGACCTGCCGTTCCTGCATCGCTTCGAGCAGCGCGCTCTGCACCTTGGCGGGCGCGCGGTTGACCTCGTCGGCGAGGATCAGGTTGGAAAAGAGCGGCCCTTGTTTGGTGGTGAAATCGCCGGTCTTCGGGTTGTAAACCAGGGTGCCGACGAGATCCGCCGGGAGCAGGTCGGGCGTGAACTGGATGCGCGAAAACCCGGTCTGGATGCACGCGGCGAGGGTCTTGACGGTGAGGGTCTTGGCGAGGCCGGGCACGCCTTCGAGCAGGAGGTGGCCGTTGCCCAGCAAACCGATGAGCAGCCGGTCCACCAGGTATTTCTGGCCGACGACGACGCGTCCCAGTTCCGCCTGGAGCGGGGCGATCCAACGGCTGTGTTCCTGCACGGCTTGCGTCAATTCCTGGGTCGTGGACATAAAGAAAGAAGGTGCGGCCAATAGACTGCTTGGCGGCGGCAGGTTCAAGCTCGGAAGTGCGCCATTCCCTCAAGGTAGGGATGGCTCTCCGAGCCAGTCCCTGTTTTCTCCGGCTGACCGTGCCGATCACCAAACGCCTGCCCAGAGATTCCAGGGACTGGCTCGGAGAGCCATCCCTACCTTGAGGAGTTGGCCCCTACAGAAGAGTTCAAATCTTTCGGCGGGACGAAATAAAACCGGTCCCCCTCCCGCCGCGCCCCGTACACTGACGGGTCCACCCACACGGTGTAAACCTTCCCGTTCTCCGGCGGCGGCACCCGGACGCGCAACAGATAATCCCCCGCCAGCTCCCGGCGATGCACGCCCCCCTGGCCGACGGTGATCTGCGTTTCCGGCCGCGCCACGAATTCCTTGCCGACGATCACCCCCTCGACCCCGCCGGTCGAATTCGCCTGCCGCCCGAGCGAAAACACCGCGGACAGCACGAACGCCAGCATCCCCGCGCCTGCCGCCGCCGCGATCCACGTATCGCGCCATTTCGTATCCGGCGCCACCCGGCGGGAAACGGTCGGCGACGACGGGTCCACGGGTTTTGGTCAGGCGGGCTCGCCCGGTTTTTTACCCGACTCTGCCGGCACGAACACCGGCCCGGCGGCGGGCGGCTCGTCCGACGGCGCGACCGGGTCCCCGGCGATGCGCGGGCCGTCCACGTCGTGTTTCCCGGCCACGGCCCGCTCGGCGCGGTTTTCCTCGTCCTTGAGCGCGGCCATCGACTCCGCCGTCAACGGCACGAAATGCCGCCCGCGTCCGCTGGCTTCCCAGACGTAACGCCGCAGCAGCACCTTGACCGTCGCCGACAACGGCACCGCCAGGATCGCGCCGATGGGTCCGTTGAGCAGCAGCGACCAGCCGAACACCGAGAGAATCACCGTCACCGGGTGCAGCCCGACCGAATCGCCGACGATCTTGGGCGCGATGATCGTGCTTTCGAGCATCTGCACGAGGAACATGATGCCCACGACGTAAAACGGATGCGCCACGTCGCCGTACTGGATGATGGCGATCAGGATCGCCGGGATGTAGCAAAGGATGATTCCCAGGTACGGGATGAACGTCAGCACCACGACCAGCAGCCCGATGAAAAAGGAAAAATCCAGCCCCATGATCGCCAGCGCGCCGCCGATGAGGATGCCGTCAATCGTGCTGACGATGAGCTGTCCCCGGAAAAACGCCACGAGGTAGCCGTTGATTTCCAGCAACACGCTGACCACTTCCTTCTTGAAGGGCGAATCGCGCAACGGCAGGTATTCGTTCCAATGCCGGGCGATGTGGCGGCTCTCCACCAGCAGGAAGAACAGGTAAACGGGGATGATGATCAGGTCGATCAGCGTGCCCGCCGCGCCGAGGCTCTTGGTCAACAGGTGCCAGATGCTGTCGAGCACCGCCGGAATCCGGGCTTGCAGCGCGGGGATCTGTTTCTGGATGTAGTTGCGGACGCCGTTGGGCTGGAAGAGTTCGCTCGGCTTGGCCTCGGGACTGCTGTCACCGCCGCCGGACGGCGCGTTTTTGTTCCCGTCGCCGTCCGGCCTGGCATTCTCGCGTGGCGCGGGGCCTCCGGGACCGTCGGCGGCGGGCGGGGGGGTCGCCTCCTGGCCCGTCGGCGCGGGGGTGGGCGAAGGCACGGCGTGGTTGAACTTGGCGATCTTCGCTTCCGTGGCGTCGATCAGCGAGGTGATCCGCTGCTGCGCCTTCTGCGTGTAGGCGGGCATTCCCCGGATCATGTTGGCCGTGGAATCGTAGATTTGCGGCACGATCAGCACCCCCGCCAACACCAGCGCGAGCAGCAGCGTGCCGAAGAGGGTCAACACCGCCCCCGTGCGCTTGAGCCGGGTGCGCGTGGTCAGCAGCCGCACGATGGGTTCCAGCAGAAACGCCAACACCGCCGCCACCGCGAACGGGATCAGCACCGGCTGGAAGAACCCGACCACCTGCCCGAAAAAGTAGATCAACATCACCGCGACCGCTCCCGCCCCCACGATGGCAACGTAGGTAAAAACGGTCCAGAGGGCGCGACGCTGCCAGGCGGTGGGATAATTGGTCATCGGTTTCAGCAGAAGCGAACCTCGCCGCCCAATCGGTTGTACCGATCAACCCGACGGCGGAAACATCGGGAGTCACATCGCCGCGATGATACCCTCGCCGAACTCCGAGCACTTCACCTCGGTTGCGCCTTCCATCAGCCGCGCGAAATCATAAGTGACCTTCTTGCTCGCAATCGCGCCGTTGAGTCCCTTGATGATGAGGTCCGCCGCCTCAGTCCAGCCCAGGTAGCGGAACATCATCTCCCCTGAGAGGATGACCGAGCCGGGGTTGACCTTGTCGAGGTCGGCGTACTTCGGCGCGGTGCCGTGGGTCGCCTCGAAGATGGCGTGACCGGTGCGGTAATTGATGTTGCCGCCCGGAGCGATGCCGATGCCGCCGACCTGTGCCGCGAGCGCGTCGGACAGGTAATCACCGTTCAGATTAAGCGTGGCGATCACGTCGAAATCCTCCGGGCGGGTCAGCACCTGCTGCAAGGTGATGTCGGCGATGGCGTCCTTGACGATGACCTTGCCCGCCTTGCTGGCAGCCTTCATCTCGTCGTTCGCCGCCGCCTCGCCGCTGGCCGCCTTGGTCTTCTCCCAGATGGCCCACGAATACGTCTGCCCGGCGAAAACGGTGTCGGCGACGTGGTAGCCCCAGTCGCGGAACGCGCCTTCGGTGAACTTCATGATGTTGCCCTTGTGGACCAGGGTCACGCTCTTGCGCCCCTGCTCGATGGCGTATTCGATGGCCGCCCGGACCAGCCGTTCGGTGCCCACGCGGCTGACCGGCTTGATGCCGATGCCCACTTCCAGCGGCGCGTCGGTGAAACCCGTCGCCTGGTCGTGCTTCGTCGAGGCGTCCTCGCCGTGGACGTACTCGGCGGTGGCCGCCGTGGTGCCGAACCGGATCTTCTTGAAGTCCGCCGGGAAGGTCGTCGAGAGGAATTCGAGCACCTTCTGTGCGTCGGCGGAACCGGCCTTGTACTCGATGCCCGCGTAAATATCCTCGGTGTTTTCGCGGAAGATGACCATGTCCACCTTCTCGGGCCGCTTGACCGGCGAGGGCACGCCCGTGAAATACTGCACCGGACGCAGGCACACGTAGAGGTCGAGCATCTGGCGCAACGCGACGTTGAGCGAGCGGATGCCGCCGCCGACCGGGGTGGTCAGCGGCCCCTTGATGCCCACGAGGTAATCACGGAACGCCTCCACGGTCTCGTCGGGGAGCCAGTTGTCGAACCGGTCCTTCGCGGACTGCCCGGCGAACACCTCGTGCCAGACGATGCTCTTCTGTCCGCCGTAAGCTTTCTCCACCGCCGCGTCGAGCACGCGCACGCTCGACGCCCAGATGTCCGGTCCCGTGCCGTCGCCGCGAATGAACGGGATCACCGGCTGGTTGGGCACGGCGAGCTTGCCGTCGGAAATCGTGATCTTTTCACCCCGGGTCGGGGCGGCGTGGTCGGTGGTAGCCATAAAAACGTGGAGGGATGGAAATAAGAGTGATTGGCAATCAAGCACCTGCGTGGGAAAGGTTCAAGATTCAACACGCAAGATTGCATCTTGGCACTTCGGCGGCGGGCGTCGATACTCCGGGATGGCGAGCCGTCCCCCCACCGAGCCGCGCTGGCCGCTGGCGCACCAGCTCAACCACGCGTGGCATTACCCGCGCTGGAACTTCAGCCGCCACGCCGCCACGTTCCGCGCGGCGGACGCCTTCGTCGTTTCCATCCAGAAGAGCGGACGCACCTGGGTACGCGTCTTCCTGACCGCGTATTTCTCGGAGTGGGGCAAGGAAAACTTCACCCCCGCCGCCCGGCCCGCCGCCGCCGCCGCCCTGCCCGCGCTGTGTTACTCGCACGACCTGTGGGAGCACAAGGCCAAGGAACATCTCGGCGAACGCCTGCGCGGCAAATGGCTCATCCCGCGCGACGAGACCGTGGCCAAGCCCATCCTGCTCGTCGCCCGCGACCCGCGCGACGTGATGGTTTCGCTCTTCTTCCACCTCAAAAAGCGCGCCGGGACGTTCGAGGGCGATCTGCCCGCGCTGCTGCGCCACCCGGTGTTCGGCGTGCGGCGCATGGTCGCCATCATGAACCGCTGGCTGGAGGAATGGACGCCTGCCACCCGCCTGCACCTCCTCCGTTACGAGGACGCCCGCCGCGATCCCGCCAGGGCATTCTCGGCGGCCCTGCGTTTCCTGCTGCCGACCGTCGCGCTCGATGCCCCCGCCTTGGAACGCGCCGTCGAGATCGCCAGTTTCGAGAACATGCGCCGCCTCGAAGCCGGGACCGAAGGGGCCAAGGGCACGGAACTCGTCACCGATTTGAACAAGGAGGCCCTCCGCCCCAAGAACGCCGACGACCCCGACAGCTACAAGGTGCGCCGGGGCAAGGTGGGCGGGTACACGGATTACCTCGGCGCGCCGGACATCGCTTACCTCAACCGCGCGCTCGAAACGCTCGATTCCCGCTACGGCTACGGGGACCCGCCGCAAAAATAATGCCCCGCGCGCGCTGCCGCCCGCTACGCCGCGGCCCTGGCCAGGGCCGGAAACCCGGCCATCACCCGGTGGATGGCCGCCCGCAACGCCGCCTGCGTGATGGGCTTGAGCAACACCTGGTCCACCGCCCAGTTGCGCGTGTCCTCGTCGTCGTCCGACGCGCCCAGGCCCGTCAGCAGGATCACCGCCGTCCCGGGCGTCAGCGCCTTGATGCTCGCCGCGAGTTGTTCGCCGTTCATGCCCGGCATCGCCTTGTCCGTGATGACCAGTTCGAACCCCTCGCCATCCCGGTCCGCCGCCCGGAATTTTTCCAGGGCTTCCACCCCGTCCAGCGCCGTCTCGACCTGGTGCCCGTCGCCCGTCAGGTAATGACGCAAAATCTTGAGGTACGGCGCCTGGTCATCGACGACGAGGATGCGGCGGCGCGGTTGCTCGATGGTGGCCAGCGGCGCCAGCAGGTTTCCCAACGTCGGCCGGTGCAGCGGGAACCGGATCACGAAGCGGGTGCCGACTCCCGGCGCGCTTTGCAGGTCAATCGAGCCGCCGTGACGTTGCACCGTGCCGTAGACCATGGCCAGCCCCAGCCCCGTGCCGCGCGTGCCTTTGGTCGTGAAAAACGGCTCCAGGCAGCGGCAGCGCGTTTCCTCGTTCATGCCGATGCCCGTGTCGGCGACTTCCAGGAGCAGCGCGCCGTCGCCGCCTTCCGCCGGGTCTTCCAGCGAGGTGCGCAACGTGATCCTGCCGCCCTCGGGCAGCGCGTCCACGGCGTTGAAAATCAGGTTGGTGAGCATCTCGCGCAACTCGGCGGCGTCGGCGGGCAGCTCCGGCAACCCCGCCGCCAAATTGCAAACCAGATCGATGTTCACGCCCTGGCCGAGCGCCTGCCCGTGCCAGCGCGGGCGGGTCAGTGCCACCGCTCGCTCCACCAGGGCGTTGAGTTCCACCGGGTACAGGGTCGCGTCGCCGTCCGAGGGACGGTAAAAATCCCGCAGCCGGTTGAACATCTTGGCGGCGTCCTGCCCGGCGGTGATGATCGTGCCCAGGAAATCGTCCGCCCGCTCCTCGTAAGGGCTGCCCTTCAGGTCGATTTGCAGCAACTCGCTGTAGCCGAGGATCAACGACAGCGCGTTGTTGAAATCGTGCGCCAGCCCCGCCGCCATCGACCCGAGCGCGCTCATGCGTTCGTGCTGGATCACCTGCTGTTGCGTGTCGCGCAGCCGGGCCACCGTTTCTTCGAGTTGCCCCAGCGTGGAACGCAGTTCGCCGGTGCGCGCGGCGACGGCTTCTTCCAGCGTGTCCTTCTGCCGCTCCAGTTGCTGGTGCTGCGCGCGGATGTGCAGCAGGTGGCGGATGCGCAGGAGCACCTCGACGGGGTCGAACGGCTTGGTGAGAAAATCCGACGCCCCCACTCCCAGCGCCCGGTGCCGGGTCTCGACGCTCACGTCGGCGGTCAGCACCAGGATGGGCAGGCAATCGTCCGGCTGGACCCGCTCGCCGAGCTGGCGGATGACCTCGAAGCCGTCGATCCCCGGCATCATCAGGTCGAGCAGGATCAGGTCCGGCGCGAACTCGCCGTGGATCGTCAGCGCCTCCCGCGGGCTGGTGGTGGTCCGCAAGTGCGGGAAACCCGCTCCCAGCAAGATGTATTGCAGCAGCGCGAGGTTGGCGGGCTCGTCGTCCACGATGAGGATTTTCATCGCGTTGAGGATGGGTTCGGAGATCATGGACGGGATCGGGTCCGAGGGCGTCCGCGCGCGCCGGTTAGTTTGCCCCGGGTTGGCTGAGCACGGACAGGGTGTTGAGGAAGTGTTCGACGTTGAGCGGCTTGCTCAGGTACGCGCACGCCCCGGCGTCGAGCAGCCGGGCGATGGTGGTGCGGGTGGCGTCGGCGCTGATGCCCGCCACGGGGATCGCGCGGGTGCGCTCGTCGCGCTGGAGGTCGGCCAGCACGTCCCAGCCCGTCATGTCGGGCAAATGCAAATCCAGGAGCACCATGTCCGGCTGTTCCCGGCGCGCGATTTCCACCCCCTCCGCCCCCCGCGTCGCCGCCAGCAGCCGCACCTGCGGATGTTGCGCCAGCACGTACTCGACCAGGCTCAGGTTGGAAGGATTATCTTCGATGTAGAGCAGGGTGAGCGGACGCGCTGACATCGGCGGCTCCGTCGCCACGGGTCCTGCCGCGGCGGCGGCGGGCGGCGGGGCCATCGGGTCGGCCACCGCCCGGTGCGCCTGCGGCAACTGCACCCAGAACGTGCTGCCCTTGCCCAGGGTGGAGTCCACGCCGATCTGCCCGCCCATGGCATCGACGAGGTGTTTCGAGAGCGCCAGCCCCAGGCCGGTGCCCTGCACCGCCGTGGTTTCCGCGCCCAGCCGGTCGAACGCCACGAAGAGCCGCGCCAGCTTGTCCGGCTCCATGCCCGGGCCGAAGTCCTGCACGCTCAGCCGCACCTGCCACGGCGGCGTCGGGCGGCAGTCCACCACCACGCGGCTCCCGGGCAGGCTGTACTTGATCGCGTTGGAAAGCAGGTTGAGCAGCACCTGCTTGAAGCGTTTGCGGTCCGCCCGGACCCCGAGGTGCGCGCCCGCGTGCATCGGCGTTTCGATCACCGTACACCACGCCGCCGCCGCCGGGCGCAGCAGGTCGAGCGTTTCCGCCAGGATTTCGTGGATGAACACCGGCTCCAGCGACAACTCGACCCGCCCGGCCTCGATGCGCGCGATGTCGAGCACCTCGTTGATCAGGCTCAACAAATGCCGTCCGGCGGTCACCACGTGCCCGGCGCAGTGCTTGTGCCCGGCGTCGGTGGCCTGCGCTTGCAAAATCTGTCCGAACCCCAGGATGGCGTTGAGCGGCGTGCGCAACTCGTGGCTCATGCGGGAAAGGAATTCGCTCTTGGCGCGGTTCGCCTTCTCGGCTTCCTCCTTGGCTTCGCGCAACGCCTTTTCCGTTTCCTTGCGCTCGGTGATGTCGCGCGCCACGGTGGCGATGCTCCCTGGCTCGCCCGTGTGCGGGTCCAGCACGAGAAATTGGCTCCAGCTCACCGGCACCGGCGCGCCCGTGCGCAGGTTGCGAAACTGGAAGTCGCGCTCCCAGCGGCCCGTTTGCAACAGCGTTTGCATGGCCACGTCCTGCACGAACGCGCGGTCTTCGGGCCGGAAAAAATCCGTCAGGTGCAGATCCGCCGCCTCCTCGATGCGTTCCAGGCCGACCATCCGCAGCCCCGCCGCGTTGATGAAGGTCGGCTGCCCGTCCAGCGTCGCCAGGCTGATGAAGTCCAGGCTGCCTTCGATGATCCGGCCCAGATTTTCGCGTTCGCGTTCGAGTTGTTCGCGCCGCGCGATTTCTTCCCGCAGCCATTCGTTGGCCTGCGTCACGTCGGCGGTCCGCTGGGAGACCCGGTCTTCGAGCGTTCCCCCCAGCCCTTCGAGTATCCGGTGCTGCGTCTGGAGCGTGTGCCGGGTGCGCTGGTGGCCTTTGACCTCCGCGTCCAGGCGGCCCGCGGCCCGCCGCAGGTCCATCTCGTCCAGGACGATGCTCGCCAGGTCCGCCAGCATCTCGCCGTCGGCGGCGGTGAACTCGCGCGGCACGCGGTCCATGATGCACAGCGCGCCCAGACGGCAGCCGTCCTCCGCGCACAGCGGCGCGCCCGCGTAGAAACGAATGTGCGGCGAGTGGACCACGTGCGGATTGCCGGCGAACCGCTCGTCGGCCCGGGCGTCGGGCACCACCATCACCCCGTCTTCCAGGATCGCGTGGGCGCAGAACGAGCTTTCCCGGCAGTGCTCGCTGGCCCGCAGCCCGTACCGGGCCTTGCGCCAGAGCCGCTGTTCGTCCACCAGCGAGACCGCCGCCATCGGCACGTTGAAGTGTTTTGCCGCGATCCGCGTGATCCGCTCGAACGTATGTTCGGCGGGCGTGTCGAGGATTTCGTACTCGCGCAGCTTCGCCAGCCGCGCGCTCTCGTTTCCGGGCAACGGCGCGCCCGTCCAGATGGGTAACCCTTCCATTTTCTTTTTTCCGGCGTCAACGCATCGTGTAGGTCTCCGCCTGGGCTCTCGGCGGGGTGATTTCCGAGCCGCCGGTGACGAGCAGCGTGTTGAGCAGGTCTCCGACGCAGCGCACGAGCTTGGTCATCGTGATCGGCTTGGCCAGCACGCGGGAGCCCCCGGCGAAGATGCGGTAGGCCGCTTCCTCTTCGGTCACGAGACTCGTCATGAAAATGATCGGCGTCTGCTGGAATCCCTCGTCCGCGCGCAGTTGCCGGGCCACGTCGCTGCCGTCCATGCCCGGCATCTCGATGTCGAGCAGCACGAGGTCCGGCTTGAAGAGACGCGCCGCCGCCAGTGCGCCGCGTGGGTCGTTGACCTCGCACACCTCGAACACGCTGTAGCGTTCGAGCGCGAGCCGGACCATGCGGGTGGCGGCCGGTTCGTTATCGACGACGAGGATGCGCTTGGTGGAGGCGGGATTCATGGAAAAAATGGAGCCGACGCGACAGGTTCGGTCTTTGCTGAAGCAGATCGTGTGCTCGCCAACGAACCAGATACGCCGTAAACTCCGGTTGTGAATGGGTCGATCTACTCTGTTGGAGGGAAGATCTCGGGCGGTCCCGTCACCCGACCGGACCGCCCGGGCAAGATTGCCCATCTTTCGCGTGGGGTAAATACCCCAGTGGCTTTTGTGTCGAAACCGCTACACAATAGGGCAATTACTCAGAAAAGCGTGCCCATGGTGATGAACAAAGTGGTGATCGTTGATGACCATCTGGCGGTCTGCGAACTTTTGAGTTCCCTGCTGACCAGGCAGAAGCCGGCGCGCTATCGCGTGGTCGGTCAGGGCGGGACGGGGCGCGAGGCGATTGAGCTGTGTCTCAAGCTGCGGCCCGACGTGTTGCTGCTCGACCTGATGCTGCCCGATTTCAACGGCGTGGAAGTGCTCACCCAGTTGCGCGGCCAGATGAACGACCTGCGCGTCGTGTTTTTCTCGGGTTGCGTGCAGAAGCCGCTCGTGGCCCAGGCGGTGGCGCTCGGGGCGGACGGCTACGTGCTCAAGGCGCAGCCCGTCCAGGCGTTGCTCGACGCGGTCGAGCGGGTGAGCACGGGCGGCAAATCCTTCGATCCCGCCCTGATGCGCGGCAGCAAGCGGCAGCCGCGCGCACGCCCCGATTGGGACGCGCTCACCGCCCGCGAGCAGGAGGTCGCGCGGCTGGTCGCGCAGGGCAAGACGACCAAGGAGGCCGCCGTGGTCCTCGGTGTCAGCGTCAAGACCCTCGACAAGCACCGCACCAACATGATGCGCAAGCTCGGGCTGCACGACGCGGTTTCCGTGACGCGTTACGTCATCCTCGCGGGTCTCGCCTCCCCGACCTGACCGGGAGAATCAGGCCCCCCCTCTTCCTCTGCGTCCCTCCTCTCCCCCTGTGCGTCTCTGCGTTGAAATTCCGCTCGCCGATCCCAACCACGCCCCCTCCTCACCCGTCGTTCACCGTCTTTCTCACCAGCAGGGTTTGCCCCACCATCTCCGCCGGGCGCGGAATCCCCAGCAAAAACAACAACGTCGGCGCGACATCCGCCAGAATCCCGTCCTCCACGCGGAACTCCCCCGCGTCCGCCGCCACGTAGAAAATCCGCACGAGGTTGGTCGTGTGCGCGGTGTTGGGCGAACCGTCGGGATTGCGCAGAAACTCGCAGTTCCCGTGGTCGGCGGTGATCAACGCCTTGCCGCCCAACTCCAGCACCTTCGCCACCACCTGCCGCACGCCGTCGTCCACCGTCTCGACGGCCTTGACCGCCGCCGCTACCACGCCCGTGTGGCCGACCATGTCGGGGTTCGCATAATTGAGAATCACCAGATCGTAGTCCGCCAGCGACGACACGACGGTTGCCGTCACCTCCGCCGCGCTCATTTCCGGCTGGAGATCATACGTCGCCACCTTCGGGGAAGGGATGATCTTGCGGTCCTCGCCCGGGAACGGCTGCTCGATCCCTCCGTTGAAGAAATAAGTCACGTGCGGATACTTCTCCGTCTCGGCGATGCGCAACTGGGTCTTGCCCGCCGCCGCCACGACCTCGCCCAGGATGCCGTTGAGCGTCTGTGGCGGGAAGGCATGCGGGCAGTGGTAGCCAGCGTCGTACTGCGTGAGCGTGACGAAATGCACCTGCGGCCAGGTTCCGCGCTCGAACCCGTCGAAATCCTTCTTCAGAAACGCCTCCGAGAGCTGCCGCGCGCGGTCGGCCCGGAAGTTGAAGAAGAACACCACGTCGCCGTCGCGGACACACGGCTCGTCATCCGCGCCGCGGGATGGATCGAACACCATCGGCGGCAGGAACTCGTCCGTCGTGCCCTCCCCGTACAGCGGGGCGATGGCGTCGCGCGGGTCCTGGGCGCAGACCGTGCCCTTGCCGTGGACGACGGCATCCCAGGCCAGCTTGGTGCGTTCCCAGCGGTGGTCACGGTCCATCGCATAATACCGCCCGATCACCGTGGCGATCTTCGCCCCGCTCGCCAGCAGCCCGGCTTCGAGGGTTTCGATGTACCCGATGCCGCCCGTCGGCGAGGTGTCGCGCCCGTCCATGAACGCGTGGACGAAAATTTCGGCCACCCCGGCCCCGTGCGCCAAGTCGGCCAGAGCCACCAGATGGTCCAGATGGCTATGCACGCCGCCGTCGCTGACCAGCCCCAGGAAATGCAGCCGCCTACCCGGCTCCGCCGCCTGGGCGAACGCCTCCCGGATCACGGGGTTCAGGCCCAGCTTGTTTTCGGCGATGTTCTTGGAAATGCGGGTCAGGTCCTGGTAAACGATGCGCCCGGCCCCCAGGTTGAGGTGCCCGACCTCCGAATTGCCCATCTGCCCCTCCGGCAGCCCCACGTCCAGTCCGCTCGCGCTCAGGCTGCCGTAAGGGTACGTGGCCGTCAGCTCGTCGGTGAACGGCGTCGCGGCAATGACAGTCGCGTCCCCCTCTTGTTCAGCATGTTCCTGCGAGTCCGGGTTGAGCCCCCAACCGTCACGGATGATGAGAATCACGGGAGATGCCATAGTCTTGGAAAAAGCCGAACCTGAAAACCCTGGAGGCTAAACCGGCCCTTCCGGGGCGGGATTTAACTTTGGTCTGCGCCCTCCCAACGGATGCCGCGCGCCAACCGGATGCCCCGTTCTCTGGAACCGCACCGCGCGCGGGAAGGATTTTCCTGTGCGAACCGTCCGGCTTCTGGCACAACGACTCCCGCCGCGCCGTCCGGCCCCATGAGACAACGCAACCACCTGCTCGCCCTCGTGCTCCTGGCGCTGTTTGCCGCCTGCGGGGTGCTCTATTTTTATCGTTACGCCGAGCAAAAGCCCTTCGGCGTGATCCTGTTCGTCGGCGAGGGCCTGGTTTCGAGCAAGCTGGCCGCCGCCCGGCTCTACGACGGCGGCGCGGACCGCCGTCTCGCCATCGACTCGCTGCCCAACGTCGCCCTGCTCGGCACGCACACCGCCGACTTCGCCGTGCCCGACGCCGCCGCCGCCGCCAGCGCGCTTGCCTGCGGGGTCAAGGTCAACCACCGCGCCCTGGCCGTCGATCCCGCCGGTCAGCCCCGCGAAACGCTCTTCGAGCTGGCCCGCCGTCGGGGCCGGGCCATCGGACTCGTCACGAACGGGCGGCTCACCGATCCCACCCCCGCCGCCTTCTACGCCCACGCCGCCGACTGCCGCGACCGTGCGCCGCTGGCGGTCCAGCTCGCCGAGCACGCCGGGCTGGACGTGATCCTCGGCGGCGGCTCGACCGACTTCGTGCCGGAATCGCTCCACGGCCAACGGCGCGACGGCCGCGACCTGCCCGGGGAAATGGCGCGCCAGGGTTACACGCTCCTGACGGGCGGCAGCGGCCTGCAAACCAGCCAGCCCTGGAGCAGCCCGAAACTGCTGGGTTTCTTCGGCGCGGACGCCCTGCCCTCGCTCGCCCGGAACGGCGAAACGCTCCACGACGGCACCCGCCCGCCGTCCCTCTCCGAGCTGACGCGCGCCGCCATCGAAAACCTCCAGCGGCGCGCCGGGGGTTATCTGCTCGTCGTGGATGCCGGTCTCATCAGCCGCGCCTCGCAGGCGAACGAGGGCGAGCGCGTGTTGCAGGAGTTGCTCGAACTGGACCGGGCCGTGGCGGTCGCGCTGCAATACGCCGGGACGAAGACGCTGGTGCTCGTCGCCGGTGGGGAATCGACCGGCGGCCTGACCCTCAACGGCTACCCGTTGCGGCAAGACCACGGGGTTTCCCTGCTGGGCATGAACGCCGAAGGATTGCCTTCGATCACCTGGGCGACCGGACCGAACGGCCCGCCAAGCCTCCCCGGCGCGTCGCCGTCGATGGCCCCCGCCGCGTTCTACGCCCCCGCCGGGGCGAACGTGGTGGACAATGCCCTGGCCGCCGGGTTCGGCCCCGGTTCCGAACGCCTGCGTGGGTTTGTGGACAACACCTTCGTCTTTAACCTGCTCGACTCGCAGCTTTGACGGCGAATGCGCTTGCCTCTCCTCCGGCCGCCGCCTTACTCTGTCCGCCGTGCCACCGGACGCCGATCCTCTCCGATCCCCGGTTCATGCGGGGACATGGCGGGGATGATGGCGGTCGTGTCGCTGGCAGCCAATCTCGCGCTGGGCGGGTTCGTCTGGCAGACGTTCAAGAGGCAGGACCTCCGGCTCGCCCGGCTCGAAAACCGTGCCGACGACGCCAGACCCGCCGACACCGGCAACGCCGGTCCCGGCGCACGCCCACGCCGGGCGGGGATCGACGAGCGGGTCGCCCTCTTGCTCTCGATGGCGGGCGACCCCGACCATTCCCGCCGGGTTCTGGAAACGGTCTCGCCCGACGAAACCATGGGCATCGCCCAGGCGCTTCTCGCCCAACCGCCCGCCAGCGACCGCAACGCCGCGCTCGGGGCGGTCATCGAAGCCCTCGGACGCAACGATCCGGCCCGCGCCATCGCCTTGCTCGACGGCGTGCAGGTCCCGGTCCTGCGCGCCCATCTGGCGGCCGGCATCGCGGAAACGTGGTCGGCGAGCCATCCCGACGCGGCGGCACGCTGGCTCGTCACCGACGGAGCGCGTTTTCTCGATCCCGCCGCCGCCGCGACGCCCCTGCTGCGGGCGTTGGCGCAGTGGTCGGCCTTCGACCCCGAGGCGGCGACGAAATTCGCGGCGGACCAGCCGTCGGATCGCGGACCCATTACCCGTTCCTTGGGTCTGGCCAGCCGGGCCTGGGGCCAGAAGGACCCGCAGGCTGCCCTGGCCTGGGCGCAGGCCCTGCCCGCCACGGATCAACGCCGGGATTTGATCGCCCAGAACGTCTGGCAAGGTTGGACGGAACAAAACCCCGCGCAGGCCGCCACCGCCCTGGGCCAACAGCTTTACAACGGCGGACGCATTTACACCGAACTCGCGGGCACCGTGGCCAAAGCCTGGGCCGGGGTCGATCCTAACGCCAGCGCGCAATGGGCCGTGGCGTTGCCGCCGGGAGCCGCCCGCCGGAACGCCTTGTATCAGGTGGCCGCCACGTGGACGCAGACGGACCCCGCCGGGGCATCGCGCTGGGCCGGGAGTCTGCCCGCCAGCAACAGCCGCCTGGAAATCTGGCGCGAAATCGTCGGCAACTGGGCGGATACCGATCTCAACGCCGCCGGGGCGTGGCTGGGCGCGCTGCCGCTCGGGCGCGACCACGATGAGGCCGTCACCGCTTACCTTCCCAAGGTCGAGCCGACCGATCCCGCCAAGGCGCTTTCCTGGGCCGGGACGATTTCGGAAGCCGGGACACGGTCGGAGCAGGTGCAGGCGATTCTCGAACGTTGGTCCCGCCGCGATGCTGCCGCCGCGCGGAATTGGGCTGCCGCGAGCGGGGTATCGGTGCCGGGCGCGAGATTGGCACCGTAACACCATGCTTACAGCGGTTTTCAAAGCGATGGAGCGAAGGTGGCTGGCGACCTCCGGGCATTTCGAGCGACTTGCGACGAAAATCGTTATGATCGCCAATGAATTTTAATATTTTGGCACGACTTATCTTGCCATGGATGAGCGTCTTCTCTAAGAACTGCAACTCAGCACCTGTGCGGCCACCCAACCAGAATCAACCTTCAGCCAACCAGAAACACTCTTTGCCTTTTATGAACCGCACCAAACATCGCTCATTGCTGCTGCTCGCTTGCGCGGCCACCCTTGCCGCCGCCCACGCCCACGCTGCTCTCACGCTCCAGCTCGAGCAGGTGGGAGACGATGTCGTGCTCACCGGCAGCGGCAGCCTCAACGTGTTGGCTCTGACACTAGATGAACAATCTGCGGTGGGATCTGGGCTCAACCCTCATTTCGGGGTCGCGCAAGTCGGCACCGTCGAGGACTTCGGAAACCTCGTGGATACCTACCTCGGAGCGACTGGCCCTAGCAGCTTTGGCAATGACACTGATCTCAACTTCAAATTCGCGGATATCGGCACGGGTGACGCGGTGGGAATCAGCGGGGCGGGACTCGGCAGTGGCACCGAGATCAGGGTGCCCGCCGACTACGTCTCGGGCGATCTTTTGTTCGGCACCGCCACCTTCGACAGCGCCACGTTCGCCTCCTTGGGTTTCACGCCGGGGACGTATACCTACACCTGGGGCAGCGGGCTCAACGCCGACTCGCTGACCGTTACCAGCGTGGTGCCCGAGCCCTCCACCTGGGCCCTGATGACCGTGGGCGCAGGCCTCTTGGCCTTCGGCGTCGCACGCCGCCGCCACGCGCAGGCCACATAAAGCCCTCCGCTGCCGAGACAGACTTCTTCCCTCGTTCCCAAGTTGTACTTGGGAACGCACTTGTCCCGGCAGTTGAACTGCCATGTCTCCTCTGGCGAAGTACAACTTCGCAGCCAAGGCATTCCCAAGTACAACTCGGGAACGAGGGAACGAATGACATTGACACGTTGTCCGCCGATCCCTGCCGTGGTAGGTTGCCAACCGCCGATGGGTCACGCCTTTGCCATGCTCACTCTCCGCAACCCCCGTTACCCCGAGTTGCCGCCGGTAGAGGTGGAAGCTCTCGCGGATTCGGGAGCAACCTTTCTCTGTGTGCCCGCCGCCGTGGCCGAAGCGTTGCGCTTAGAACCGGTCGCCGACCGCAAGGAGGCTGTCTTGGCGGACGGGCGGCGGCAGTCCGTATCCTATGTGGGTCCTTTGGAGATCCGCTTTGAGGGACGGGTAGCGTTCGGTGGGGCCTTGGTGATCGGTGAGCGCGTCCTGCTGGGCGCGATCCCGATGGAGGATATGGACCTGGTGGTCTCTCCGCGTGACCGAAAGGTCGTGGTGAATCCGGCTAGCCCGGACATTGCTTCCTGCCTGGTGATGGCTGCCAGCATAAAAGAAGATTAAAAATTTCGTCTTTTTTTTACATCCAAGCGTTTGACACGGGGCTCCCAAAGGCGTAAGTGGTCCTTCCGCCAAACGGAGATTTAGACACCCTCGTGTCCAGACCTTATTAAAAGTCTCGCCCCATTTTCCCGGTGCAAAACCGGGGAAAGGGGGTCCGTTTTGCCTAAATCCCAGTCCGCGCTAGACCTATCCTCTTATGCCAGAACGTATCCATTTCGGGAAGATCAAGGAAGCCAGCGAGCCGCCCAACCTGATCGAGGTTCAGCTCAATTCCTACGTTGACTTTTTACAGAGGGATGTCCCCGCCAGCAAGCGAAAAGTGAGCGGCCTGCAAGCCGTTTTCAAGGAGGTCTTCCCCATCGAGAGCTACGACGACAAGGCCACCCTCGATTTTTCCCACTACGAGATCGGCGAGCCGAAGCTGAGTGCCCTCGAAGCCCAGCGCGAGGGCCAGACGTTTTCCGCCCCGCTGCACGTCACCTTCCAGCTCAAGGAAGAAAAGGGCACCAAGGAAGAAAAAGTGTACATGGGCGAAATTCCGCTCATGACCCCGCAGGGCACGTTCGTGATCAACGGCGCCGAGCGCGTCGTCGTGTCGCAGTTGCACCGCTCGCCCGGCATCGCGTTCGAGAGCAGCGTGCATCTCAACGGCAAGGTGCTGTATTCGTTCCGCATCATCCCGGACCGCGGTTCGTGGCTGGAAGTGCAGTTCGACACGTCGGACCTGCTCTACATCTACCTGGATCGCCGCAAACGCCGCCGCAAGTTCCTGGCGACGACCTTCCTGCGCGCCATCGGTTACGGCTCCGACGAAGCGTTGGTCAAGCTGTTCTACGACGTGGAACAACTCGCGCTCAGCGACGAGTTGGAAGACGAAACCCTGGCGACCAAGGTGCTCATCGAAGACGTGCGCGACGGCGAAATCACCGTGGCCCGCGCCTTCGAGCCGCTGACCCGCTCCGCCGTGCGCCAGTTGCTCGACCTGGGCATCACCACGGCGCAGGCCGTCGATATCAAGAACGACGACACGGTCATCAAGGCCATCAAGAAGGACCCGGCCCACGACGAGGACGAGGCCCTCAAGGACATTTACCGCCGTCTGCGCCCTGGTGATCCCCCCACGGTGGCCAACGCCCGCGCCCTGCTCAAGCGTCTGTTCTTCGATCCGAAGAAGTACGACCTGGGCCGCGTCGGCCGTTACAAGCTCAACCAGAAACTCTCCATGGAGACCGATCTGGCCAAGCGCACGCTGGAACCGGAAGATTTCACCGCCGCGATGAAATACCTCATCGGCCTGCGCCGCAACGAGGGCACGCTCGACGACATCGACCATCTCGGCAGCCGCCGCGTGCGGACCGTCGGTGAATTGCTCGCCAACCAGTGCCGCGTGGGCCTCGCCCGCACGGAGCGTCTGGTCAAGGAGCGCATGACCCTGTTCGACGTGAACGTGGACGGCATGACGCCCCAGAAGCTCATCAACCCGAAGGCGCTCAGCGCGGTGATCCGCGATTTCTTCGGCCGCTCGCAGTTGAGCCAGTTCATGGACCAGACCAACCCGCTGGCCGAGTTGACGCACAAACGCCGCCTGAGCGCCCTCGGGCCGGGAGGTCTGAGCCGCGACCGTGCCGGGTTCGAGGTCCGCGACGTGCATCCTTCGCACTACGGCCGCATCTGCCCCATCGAAACGCCGGAAGGCCCGAACATCGGGCTCATTTCGTCGATGAGCACGTTTGCGCGCATCAACGAGTTCGGGTTCATCGAGACGCCGTACCGCAAGGTGACGGATGGCCGGGTGACCTCACAAATCGACTTCCTCACGGCGGACCGCGAGGAGCACTTCCTCGTCGCGCAGGCAAACACGCCCATCGACGACAAGGGCAAGTTCACCGTCGATAAGATCAGCATCCGCTATCGTGGGGACTTCCTGGAAGTGGAACCGTCGAAGGTCCACTACATGGACATCTCGCCGAAACAACTCGTCTCTGTGGCCGCCGGGTTGATCCCGTTCCTGGAGCACGACGACGCGAATCGCGCGCTGATGGGTTCCAACATGCAACGCCAGGGCGTGCCGCTGCTCGTCAGCGAAGCGCCGCTCGTGGGCACCGGCATGGAAGGCAAGGTCGCCCGGGACTCCCGCGCGGTCATCACCGCCGAGGGCGACGGCATCGCCGCCAGTGTCACGTCGGACTTCATCATCGTGACCAAGGACGGCAACATGCCCGACCCGAAGAAGCGTCTGCGCCACGACCCGGCCAACGGAGTTTACGTGTATGAACTGCGCAAGTTCATGCGCTCGAACGCCGGGACCTGCGTCAACCAGAAGCCCATCTGCAAGAAGGGCCAGAAGATCAAGGCGGGCGACTGTCTGGCCGATGGCCCGAACACCGAGAAGGGCGAACTCGCGCTGGGCCGCAACGTGCTCGTCGCGTTCATGCCCTGGAACGGCTACAACTTCGAGGACGCCATCATGATCTCCGAGAAGGTGGTCAAGGAGGACATTTATACCTCCATCCACATCGACGAGTTCGAGATCGGCGCGCGCGACACGAAGCTCGGGCCGGAAGAAATCACGCGGGACATCCCGAACGTCAGCGAGGAAGCCCTGCGCAACCTCGGGCCGGACGGCGTGATCCGCGTCGGCGCGGAGGTCAAGCCCGGCGACATTCTCGTCGGCAAGATCACGCCCAAGAGCGAAACCGAACTCGCCCCGGAAGAGCGGCTCCTGCGCGCCATCTTCGGCGAGAAGGCGGCGGACGTGAAGGACACGTCGCTGACCGTTCCCTCGGGCACCTACGGCATTGTGATGGACATCAAGGTCAACTCCCGCAAGGAAGTGACCAAGCAGAAACTTACCCCGAGCGAGACCAAGCGCCAGAGCAAGGCCGTCTCCGAAGACTACCGCAAGCGCAAGGACGAGCTGATCGAAGAGCTGACCGAGTCGTTGTCCAACGTGCTGCTGGGTGAGAAGATTCCGCTCGACGTGGTCAACGCCGAAACGGGCGAGATCATCATCCCGGCCAACCGCAAAATCACCAAGACCCTGCTGCGCAAATTGGCCGGTGTGTACGATCACATCGACATCGACCCGAGCCCGATCCGCAACAAGATCCAGGAGATCATCCAGAGCTACGAGAGCAAGTTCGCGGAACTGGAAACCGACCAGGAACGCGCCATGGACCGCGTGGAAAGCGGCGACGAGGTCGATCCCGGCATCATCAAGCAGGTCAAGGTCTACATCGCCAGCAAGCGCAAGCTTTCGGTCGGCGACAAGATGGCCGGTCGCCACGGTAACAAGGGCGTCGTCGCGCGGATCGTGCCGGAGGAAGACATGCCCTACCTCGCGGACGGCACGCCGGTGGAAATCTGCCTCAACCCGCTGGGCGTGCCCAGCCGCATGAACGTCGGTCAGGTGCTCGAAACGCACCTCGGCGTGGCGGCGAAGGCGCTCGGGTTCACGGTGGCGACGCCGGTGTTCGACGGCATCAACGAGGAGAAAATCCAGGATTACCTCGCCAAGGCCAGCAAGGTGGACGGTTTCCACTGGGTGCAAACCAACGGCAAAAGCCGCCTCTTCGACGGGCGCACGGGTGATCCGTTCGACCAGGAGATCGTCGTGGGCTACATCTACATGCTCAAGCTCGGCCACCTCGTGGCGGACAAGATCCACGCCCGCGCGGTCGGCCCGTACAGCCTCGTGACCCAGCAACCGCTGGGCGGCAAGGCGCAGTACGGCGGACAACGCTTCGGCGAGATGGAGGTCTGGGCGCTGCAAGCCTACGGAGCCGCTTACACGTTGCAGGAACTGCTCACCGTCAAGAGCGACGACGTGCAAGGGCGCACGCGCATCTACGAGAGCATCGTCAAGGGCGACAACTCGCTGGAAGCCGGCACGCCGGAAAGCTTCAACGTGCTCATCAAGGAAATGCAGAGCCTGGGGCTGGACGTGAAGGTGGGCGGTCACACGCCGACCTACGCGGACGCCAACGCGGCATAAGCAAGATCAAGACCCGAACCTGTTTCATCCATGGCTGAAGCCACCATTACACAAACTCCTACCGACCCAAAGAAAGGCCGTTGGGCACTCCTCAGGGAGATGTTTGCCGAGATGGACAATCTTCACGCCCAGATGAAGCAGGATCAGGAGGCCATTGATCGCTCGCAAGTCGTGATCAAAGCAAACTTGATGGAGATCGAAACGATCTTGAACCGGCTAGGCGCCTCGTGATTTTCGGTAGCTTCTTCGATTGGGTCCAGAGTGTAGTGTTGCTCGCACACACTACACAAAAGAACACCGCCAACCTCAGCGAACTGAACGAGGAAGTCCGTCGGTTATCCGACGAGGTGAAACGTCTAGCCTTCGAGATTGAACGCCTCAAAGAAGTCAGCCGTTACGAACGCGAGAATTTGATGCTGCAACTCAACAACACCTTGCTGCAATTCGAGCGGCGGTTGCCGCCTGACAGTAAATAGATTCAACAATTTTCCGCAGAAACCGTCTGATACCCGGCTGTCAACCCAGGCAGCCACCCGTTACCACCTATGAACGAACAAAACCTTCGTGAGATTTTCGGAGAAGAACGTGCCGTCGGCTTCGACCAGGTCGGCATCACCGTCGCTTCTCCCGATTCGATCCGCTCCTGGAGCAAGGGGGAAGTCAAGAACCCGGAGACGATCAACTACCGGACCTTCAAGCCCGAAAAGGGCGGTCTGTTCTGCGAGCGCATTTTCGGCCCCACGCGCGACTGGGAGTGCTCGTGCGGCAAGTACAAGCGCATCAAGCACAAAGGCGTCATCTGCGACCGTTGCGGCGTGGAAGTGACGCTTTGCCGCGTGCGCCGCGAGCGCATGGGGCACATCGAACTGGCCGTGCCGGTCTCGCACATCTGGTTCTACAAGTGCATGCCCTCCCGCCTGGGCCTGATGCTCGACATGAGCGCCCGGCAGTTGGAGCGCGTCATCTATTACGAGGATTACGTCGTCATCGACCCCGGCCAGACCCCGCTCCAGAAGACCCAGCTCCTCAACGAAGCCGAGTACCGCGAGGCGCAGGACCAGTACGGCGAGAACTTCCGCGCCGGGATGGGCGCCGAGGCGATCAAGGAACTACTCTCCCGATGCGAGTTGGCCAGCATCGCCAAGGAACTCGAGGAAGCGATGCTCAACACCAAGAGCAAGCAAATCCGCAAGCGTCTGGCCAAGCGTCTGAAGCTGGTGCTCGGTTTCTCCAGTTCGCGCACCCGTCCCGAGTGGATGGTGCTCGAAGTGCTGCCCGTCATCCCGCCCGACCTGCGTCCGCTGGTGCCCCTCGAAGGCGGCCGGTTCGCCACGTCGGACCTGAACGACCTGTACCGCCGCGTCATCAACCGGAACAACCGGCTCAAGAACCTGCTCCAGCTCAAGACGCCGGATGTCATCATCCGCAACGAAAAGCGCATGTTGCAGGAAGCCGTGGACGCCCTGTTCGACAACGGCCGCCATGGCCGCGCCGTCACGGGGGCGGGCAACCGTCCGCTCAAGTCGCTTTCCGACATGCTCAAGGGCAAGGGCGGCCGTTTCCGCCAGAACCTGCTCGGCAAGCGCGTCGATTATTCGGGCCGTTCGGTCATCGTCATCGGGCCGGAACTGAAGCTCCACCAGTGCGGCCTGCCCAAGAAGATGGCGCTCGTGCTGTTCGAGCCGTTCATCATCCGCCGCTTGAAGGAGATGGGCTACGTCCACACCGTCCGTTCGGCCAAGAAGATGATCGAGCGCCAGACGCCGGAGGTCTGGGACATCCTCGAAGAGGTCACCAAGGGCCACCCGGTGCTGCTCAACCGCGCCCCCACCTTGCACCGTCTTTCGATCCAGGCTTTCGAGCCGATGTTGATCGAGGGCGAGGCCATCCGCATCCACCCGCTCGTTTGCACCGCCTACAACGCGGACTTCGACGGCGACCAGATGGCCGTCCACGTCCCGTTGTCCATCGAAGCGCAGATGGAAGCCCGCATGCTCATGCTGGCTCCGAACAACATCTTCTCGCCTTCGAGCGGCAAGCCGATCACCACCCCGTCGCAGGACATCACGCTGGGCTGCTACTACATCACGCAGAACCCGCGCGTCGTCGGCGGCGCGAAGCCCGACCCGAACCAGCGCCTGCCGCTGTTCGCGGAACCGGCGGAAGTCGATTTCGCCGTCAACGAGGGTGCCGTCAAAACGCACGACCGCATCCGGTTCAAAAATCCCGATTACGGCCAGAAAACGCTCTTCGGTGATCCCGACAAGAAGGTGATCGAGACCACGGCGGGCCGCGTCCGTTTCAACCAGATCTGGCCGCAGGGCATGGGCTTCTTCAACAAGGTCGCCAGCAAGAAGCAGCTCTCGGACATCATCCTCAAGACCTACCAGCTTTCCGGCCAGGACGGCACGGTCGAGACCTTGGATAAACTGAAGGATCTCGGGTTCACCGAGGCGACCCGCGCGGGCATTTCCATCGGGATCTTCGACATGATCATCCCGACCGAAAAGAAGGTCGAGTTGGAACGGGCCTACAAGCAGATTGCCGAAGTCGATAAGCAGCGCCGCCGCGGCATCATCACCGACGGTGAACGCTACAACAAGATCATCGACATCTGGACCCACGCCGGTGACGAAATCTCCAACGTGCTCTTCCGCACCCTCGAACACAACGAGGGCCGCAAGGAGGTCAACCCCGTGTTCATGGCCGTCGATTCCGGCGCGCGCGGCAACCGCCAGCAGCTCAAGCAGCTCGCCGGGATGCGCGGTTTGATGGCCAAGCCCTCGGGCGAAATCATCGAGCAGCCCATCACATCGAACTTCCGCGAGGGTCTGACCGTGCTGGAATATTTCATCTCCACCCACGGCGCCCGCAAGGGTCTGGCCGACACCGCCCTCAAGACGGCGGATTCGGGCTACCTCACGCACAAGCTCGTGGACGCCTCGCAGAACGTCATCATCACGGACGACGACTGCGGCACGGCCAACGGCATCGTGGTCAAGTCCATCTACGAGGGCGACGAGGAAGTGGTGGACCTGAGCACGCGCATCGCGGGCCGGGTGAGCTGCGAAAACGTCGTGGACCCCGTCACGAAAACCACGCTCATCAAGGTCGGCGACCTCATCGACGAAATCCCGGCGGCGGCGGTCGTCAAGCTGGGCGTCGAGCAACTCAAGATCCGCTCGGTGCTCACCTGCGAAAGCCTGCGCGGCGTGTGCGCCAAGTGCTACGGCCGCAACATGGCCACCGGCAAGATGGTCAAGCTCGGCGAGGCGGTGGGCATCATCGCGGCGCAGAGCATCGGCGAGCCCGGCACGCAGTTGACGATGCGCACCTTCCACGTCGGCGGCACGGCCAGCCAGACGTTCAAACAGCCCATCATCAAGGTCAAGAACGACGGCGAGGTCCGTTTCCACGACTTCCGCTCCGTGCAGTCGCTCGAAGGCTCGTTCATCGTGCTGACCAAGAACGGCGCGGTGTCGATCAACGGCAAGGATGGCCGCGAACTGGAACGTTACAACATGGTCATCGGTTCGGTGGTCGCGTTCGGCGAAGGCGCGCAGGTCAAGAAGGGCGACACCCTCGCCCAATGGGACCCGTACAACGTGCCGATCCTGACGGAGAAATCCGGCAAGGTGGACTTCCGCGACATGATCGCGGGCGTCACCATGCGCCGCGAAACCGACGAGGCCACGGGCGTGATGGGCACGGTGGTCATCGAGCACAAGGAAGACCTGCACCCGCAGATCGTCCTGCTCGGCGACAAGAACACGGTCATCGCGTCCTACTCGATCCCGGCGGGCGCACACGTGATCGTGGACGAGGGCAAGCAGGTCCAGGCCGGCGCGTTGCTGGCCAAGACCCCGCGCAAGATCGCCAAGACCAAGGACATCACGGGCGGCTTGCCGCGCGTGGCGGAACTCTTCGAGGCCCGCCGTCCGAAGGACGCCTGCGAAATCGCCAAGATCGACGGCATCGTGGACCTGGGCGGCAGCGTGCGCGGCAAACGCAAGCTCATCGTCAAGGACGCCATCACCGGCGCGGAAGAGGAACACCTCATCCCGACCAACAAGCACATGGTCGTCACCAAGGGCGACTTCGTGAAGAAGGGCGCGCAGTTGACCGAAGGTTCGGTCGTGCCGCACGATTTGCTCGACATCTGCGGGCCGCAGGAACTCCAGGAGCATCTCGTCAACGAGGTGCAGGAGGTCTACCGGCTCCAGGGCGTGGAGATCAACGACAAGCACATCGAGATCATCGTCCGCCAGATGCTGCGCAAGGTGAAGATCACGGAGCCCGGCGACACCACGCTCCTCTGGGGCGACCAGGTGGACCGTCTGGACTTCGAGGCCGAGAACAAGCGCGTGCTCGAACAGGGCGCCAAGCCCGCCGAAGGCGTGCCGGTGCTCCTGGGCGTCACAAAGGCTTCGCTGGAAACCGATTCGTTCATCTCGGCGGCGTCGTTCCAGGACACGACGCGCGTGCTGACCGAAGCCGCGACCTTGGGCAAAGTGGACAACCTGCGTGGGTTCAAGGAGAACGTCATCATGGGCCACCTCATCCCGGCGGGCACGGGCTTCCCGACCCACCGCGGCGTGGAGTTGGTCGAATTGGGCGAGCCGTTGGGCGACCTCAACCCGGTTGACGACGATCAGTTGGTGCCAGCGTTAGGTTAACCGCAACTTGGTTTCGCTTTGAGTCAGGGACGGCCTCGTAGCCGTCCCTGACTTTTTTTGGCGGGACCGCGGCCACGCGTCGCCATTGACTTGCTTCATCGACCCGCGCATCCTTCACCCATGAGCATCGTCGCTACGGTAGAGAACGATACCATCAAGCTCCCTCCCGGCGTGCATGTGCCGGATGGGACGAAAGTCGAAATCACGCTGCCACAAACGCCAGTGGAAACAGCGCAGACGGGCAACCCGTTGCACTGGACGCTGAAATACTCTGGCGTCGTTGAAGGACCGGAGGATTTTGCAGCGGAGCATGGCCCGGAACGCGCGGTCTGGTTAGCGCAATCGGAACGCCGCCTGCGCGAAGTGTGGGATAACGAAGCCGACGACGTATATAATGAACTGCTCGCGCCATGACATTGTGCTGTTGCCGATTCCGTTCACGGATTTGAGCAGCCGCAAGGTCCGTCCCGCGATTGTGATTGGCTTTGGTGACTACCCCGGCGATCTCTTCGTGGTCCCGCTGACCTCACAACTGACCGGTGCTACCTTTACTCCGGCGAACTGGCAAATCTCCAGGCTGAATGTTCCAAGCGCAGTCAAAGCACAGCTTGCCACGGTGGAATCATCCCTCGTTTTGAGGATTGTCGGTCGTCTCACCCATCAGGACCGCGCCACACTTGACGGACATTTACGTCGGTGGCTCAAGCTTTTCCAGGTGTTAACGCAATGACAACCTCGCCACAAGGTCCTTCGAGGGAATCGATTATTGAGGCATACGCCGATCTTATTTCAAAGCATGATGGAAAAATTATCGGTGAAGGCGTTTTCAAACGTGAAACCGGAATTTCAGAATACTATTGGAAGGGTGGCTATCGGCGGTCTTGGTCTGCCTTTCAAACAGGAGCGGGCTATGCGCCAAACGCGCAAACTCAGAAAACTCCCGATGAAATCATTTTGCGACGCTTTGCTCTCCTTGCATTGGAACGAAGCGGCATTCCTCCACAGGCTGATTTAAAACTTAAAAGGAGAGATGATCCTACATTTCCGGGTGAACTCGGCTTCCGGCGGTTTGGAAGCAAGGATGCGCTTCTCGTAAAGGTCGCTGCTTACTGTGAAGGCAAACCGGAATTTTCACCGGTGCTGGAGCGTTTGAAGGAAGGTATTTCCGGCAGCCTGAGTCAGCGCCCGGATTCGTTTGCCGTCAAAGGTTTCGTCTACCTGCTGCGCTCAGGTAAAAATTATAAATGGAATCGAAGCCTACCGACACCGCCGCTTCGCTGAAAAGCGGCAGGGTGGAGAGTGGTTCCCGCTCTCTCCAGAAGATGTTCGAGCATTCAAGAAGCGACGCTTTCAGTAACGCTCGCGCGCGTTTGCGCTGAAAATCGCTGCAAAGGTTGCTTTCCCCACGCAATCTGCTACAGATAATGCTCTCCGGCGTCCGACCGACGCCGGGTTTTTATTCCTGTAACCCAAGAGAAACCCGAAAACACCGCTAGGCAGAAGCAAAGACCACGAATCTCGTCTGGAAGCTAGACACGCTGTCGAGCCTTCTGACTTCCGCTCGCACTCAAACTGTATGACCGAAGACACGCAGCCCACCGAATTAATGACCGAACTGCTCGAAGCAGGCGTCCATTTCGGCCACCAGACCAAGCGTTGGAATCCGAAGATGAAGCCGTTCATCTTTGAATCGCGCAACCAGATTTACATCATCAACCTGGGCGAAACCGTCAAGCAGCTCAACAGCGCGACGGATTTTCTGACCTCGATTGCGCGCCGCAAAGGCAAGATTCTTTTCGTCGGCTGCAAGAAGCAGGCGCAGGAAGCCATCAAGGAAGCGGCCCTGGCCTGCGGTCAGTTCTACGTCAACCAGCGTTGGCTGGGCGGCACGCTGACTAACCTCGCCACCATCCGCAAGTCGATCCAGCGTCTCAAGTACATTGAGGAGATCGAGAAAGCGCCCGAGTACAAGATGATGGGCAAGCAGGAACTCGCCGCCTTGGGCCGCGAGGGCGCCAAGCTCACGCGCAACCTGCAAGGCATCCGCGAGATGGATCGTCTGCCGGACGCGATTGTCATCATCGACACGGCACGCGAACTCAACGCGGTCGCCGAAGCCCGCCGCCTGAAGATCCCGACGGTGGCCATCGTGGACACCAACGCCGACCCGACGCTCATCACCCACCCCATCGCGGGCAACGACGACGCGATCCGCGCGATCCGCGTGGTGCTCGCCAAGCTGGTGGATGCGGTCATCGCCGGTGGCGGCGAGGGCGCCAAGTCCGACCGCGAGGCGATGTCGGCGGTCTCCGCTTAACAACTCGGTCACGTCAAAGGGTCGAGTGACGGGCGGGCCGCTCCCAGCGGTTTGCTCCACTCGACCTTTTCGTTTCCAGCTCCTTTCCGTACCAACCAACCCAAACCTCTTTACCCCTGTTTTTATGGCCGAAATTAACTCCCAACTCGTCAAAACCCTGCGCGACAAAACCAACGCGGGGATGATGGACTGCAAACGCGCCCTGACCGAAGCCAACGGCGACCTCGAAAAAGCCGAAACCATCCTGCGCAAAAAAGGTATCACCAAAGCCGAAGGCAAAGGTGGCCGCAGCGCCAAGGAAGGCGTCGTGGCCTCCTACATCCACCTGCAAGGCAAGGTGGGCGTGCTGGTCGAAGTCAACTGCGAGACGGATTTCGTCGCGCGCAACGATTCGTTCCGCGAGTTCGTCAAGGACATCACCCTGCACATCGCGGCGTCCAGCCCGCTGGTCGTCAGCCGCGAGGAAGTACCCGCCGAGAAGGTCGAAAAGGAGCGCGACATCGCCCGCAGTCAGGTGGTCGGCAAGCCCGCCAACATCGTGGAAAAGATCGTCGAAGGCAAAATCGACAAGTATTACGCCTCGGTCTGTCTGATGGAGCAGGTGTTCATCAAATCGACGGACAACCAGCTCGTCAAAGACCTCGTGAAAACGAAGATTTCCGAACTGGGCGAGAACATCGTCATCCGCCGTTTCACCCGCTACATGGTGGGCGAGGAAATCGGCGTGGACAAAGCGGCGACCGCACCGGAGGAAGCTCCCGTCGAGGAAGACGTGAAGGTTTCCTGAAGCCCGCCGCCCGCTTGGCGGATGCGGATTTCTGATTGGCCATCGGACCGGGTTGAGTTAACCTATGTCCGATGGCTTTTTCTTCGTCATTGGACCGACCAGCAATTCTGGAGCGCGCTTTACGCTTTAGCGTCGAGCAATACCACCTCTTGGGAGAGGCAGGTTTGATCTCCGAAAAAGTCGAACTGCTGGATGGCGTCATCGTCGAAAAAATGTCGAAATCCCCCCTGCACGTTTTTACGACTCAAAAAATCGCAAAACTTCTCCGACCGTTATTCGGGGAAGAATGGTTGGTCCGTCAAGAGCAGCCGATCACTTGTCGAAACTCGGAGCCAGAGCCGGATTTAGCCGTGGTATCAGGAAGAGATGAAGATTACTTCCGTGCGCATCCGACGACTGCTGAACTGGTCATCGAAGTAGCCGTTTCCAGCAGCGAAATCGACACGGAAAAAGCGGCCATCTATGCGGAAGCAAACGTCCGCGAGTATTGGATCGTTCTGCCGGAAGAAAAGCGCGTTGAAGTGCACACCAAGCCGGTCGGGCGGAGGTACGTCGAGCACCGGACCGTAGCGTCTCCCGAGGTCGCCATCGCGGAGACGTTCCCGTCTTTCCAACTGGATTTGAAGAGTTTTTTCCCTCGCTGAGAAGCCCCCTCCGGCTGGGGCCACTCTCGCAACAAAAGCATCCCGGCTCCAGGGCGGAGCACCGGGCCGAACCTGCCCGAACCATCCTCGAGACCAAGCGGCTCTGGCGAGAATTTTCGTCCTCCGGCAACCGTGTGTCTCCCTTGGCATTTCCGCGCCGGGCATGGCATCTTGCAGGGTGAAGGCACCTCCTCTCCTGTACGAATCCCACATGCACACCCCTCTGTGCGGGCATGCGGATGGCTTGCCGGGAGAATACGCGGCGGTCGCGGAAAAACTCGGTTTCAAGGGGATCATCGTTACCTGCCATGCGCCGATGCCGGATGGCTACGGCAAACACATCCGCATGGCCATCGAAGAATTCGACGGGTACGTCGAGATGGTGCAGACCGCCGCCGAACAATGGCGCGGGCGGGTGGATATCCGGCTCGGCCTGGAAAGCGAGTACGTGCCCGGGTTTGAAAGCTGGATCACCGAATTGCACCAGCGCGCGCATTTTCACCATGTGCTCGGCTCGGTGCATCAGCACGCGGGTGAATATCTCCAGACCTATTTCCGGGACGACTGGTTGGATTTCCAGCGCACGTATTTTCGGCACCTGGCGGAAGCGGCGGAGAGCGGGCTGTACGACACGATCTCGCATCCCGATCTCGTCAAAAACCAGAACCCGGCGGCGTGGGATCGTGAACGCATCATGGACGACATTCGCCGGACGCTCGACCGGATCGCCCGGGCAGGCACGGCGATGGAACTCAACACGTCAGGCCGCAACAAATCGGTGCGCGAGATGAACCCCGGACGCGAGATTCTGGCCGAGATGCGCGCACGCCGTATTCCGGTGGTCATCGGCGCAGACGCCCACGAGCCGAGGCGGGTCGGCGACCATTATGTGGAGGCGTTGCGCCTGCTGCGGGAGGTCGGTTACGACGAGGTCAGTTTCTTTCTGGACCGGAAGCGTCAATCCGTGCGGATCGCGGATGCGCTCGCCAGTCTCGGAAAGTCGTGAAAGCCGACCAGAGAAAACCGGTCAAAACCACCCGCCTCAGTTTCCATGGTGACGCGGCTTACCGGTGTTCAAGGCGCGCTCGACGCTTTCCATCAACTGGTTCAGATCATACGGCTTGGGTAGGAACCCCGTGGCCTTGCCCTTGAGGAGATTCTCGGCGTCCACGTCCAGGCTGTAGCCGCTGGAGATCAGCACCCGCAGATCGGGATCAATCGCCCGCAGCCGCTGGAAACACTCCGGGCCGCTCATCTTGGGCATCGTCAAATCCATCAGCACGAGGTCCACTTTCCGGTTGGCCTTCTCGAACTGTTCGAGCGCCTCGACCCCGTTCGCCGCCGTCAGGATTTCCGTGGCCACCTCGCCCAGCGCCGTCACGCAGAAATTCCGCAGGTCCGGCTCGTCGTCCACCACCATGACCACCAGTTCGCGCTGGCGCAATTCGCGCACGCTGGCGCGGCTAATCTCGTCGTCCCCGGTGCGCTTGGCCGTGACCGGCAGAAACGCCGAGAACTTCGTTCCCTCGCCCAGCGCGCTCGTCACCTCGATGAAACCGTTGTGCTTCTTGATGATGCCGTACACCATCGCCAGCCCCAGGCCCGTGCCCTTGCCGACTTCCTTGGTCGTGTAGAACGGCTCGAAAATCCGGTGCAGCACGTCCCGGGGGATGCCCACCCCGTTGTCCTCCACCTCCAGAATCGCGTACTGCACCTCGGAGGAAACGCCGCCGGTGAGCGCCTGGGTATCGGAGCCGATCCGGGTGGAAATCACGATCTGCCCGCTGCCGCTCAACGCGTCCCGGGCGTTGAGGATCAGGTTGATCAAAATCTGCTGGATCTGGGTCGAATCCGCCTCGATGTTCGGCACGCCCTCCGCCGGTTGGAACCGCACTTCGATGGACGCCGGGACCGTCGAGCGGATCATGTCCATCGTCTCGACGACGAGATCGTTCAGGTCGAAGACGTGCAACACCGTCGGGTGCCGCCGGCTGAAAGCCAGCAACTGACCGGTGAGTTCGGCGGCCCGGTTGGAACTCTTCTCGATTTGCAGGAGTTTCGTCGTCGCGGATTCATTGCTCTTCAACTCGCGCTTGAGCAGCTCCGTGTAGCCCAGGATGGTCGTCAAGAGGTTGTTGAAATCGTGCGCGACCCCGCCCGCCAGGGTGCCGATGCTGTCCATCTTTTGCGAGTGGACGAGCTGGCGCTCGACCTCCTTGTCGTAGGTGATATCGCGGAAAAAGAACATCCGTCCGAAGATGTTGCCGTGGGCGTCGCGCGCGGGCGTGGCGAAACGGTGCAGGTGCGTGGGCGGGGACTCCGGCGACGCCAGCAACGTGATTTCGTCGATGCGCTCGGCGGTCGGGTCGGCGAGCAGGTCTTCGATGATGGCCAACTGCGCCTCCCAATCCGGCAGGAGCGGGCGCATCATTTCCATGAATTGCAGGTAGCTCTGGGCCTCGACCTGCGCGTGCTCCAGCCCGAACAACTCGCAGAACGAACGGTTGACCAGCGAGACCACCGCCGGCACGGGCGCGGGCGGCTGCTCGATGACCATCACCGCCACGTCCAACGAATTGAGCATGTTGGTCAGGTAGCTGGCTCGTTCGGCACTCTGCGCGCTGAGCAGGTTGTTTTCCAGCGCCATCGCCAGGATCGGCGAGGTGTCGTCGAGCAGTTCGCGGTCGAAATCCGTCCACGGGGTCGCCGGACTGGCCGACGCGCCGTAGCGTTCGAGCAGCAGCAGCCAACTGTGCCCGGGGCGTCCCCGGAAAGTGATCGTCAGGTAGCGCGAATAGGCGGAGGGGTCCGGGTCGCCTTCCTTGGGCGCGTTGAACGGCGCGGCGGAATGGGGCACCGCCCCGTCGGCTTGCAGCGACGGCTCCAGACAGGCGCGCGACCATTCCAACGTCGGTGTGTTCGTGGTGTAACCGACGAGCGGGTAATATTCCGCCACGGCTTCCGACACGATGGTCTGGCGGCTCCAATCCTGCGCCTCGTCGGGCTGGGTGGGCAGCATCCACAGGCAGGCGTGATCGGCCCAGAGCAATTCGCAAAGCTGGCAGACGATGGTGTCTTCGGTGGAGGTGGTGCCCGTGAGAAGCTGGTCCCGCAACGCCGCCTCCAACTGGCGGCGCAACTTGCGGTGCTCGATCAACACGGCGGCTTCCCGGTTGCCCGTGGTCACCGGCACGGCAGGCAGCGGCAGATCGGGCGGCGGGTTCGGCGGGCCGTGGGAAGGCCGGTTGCCGTGGATATGGTTGAGCGCCACCGGTGCGCCGGGCCGGTGGGTCTCGCGCCCGGCGCCACCACGCAAGCCTCCGTCCACCGGCGCGATGCCCGGGGGCAGGCGTCGGGTCTGGAACGGCAAGGAGGCGGCGGCGTCAGACATGGGATCGGTTCGTGGGTGGGCGGCAGACTCAGTCTTTGCTCACGAAGTAATTACGGTCCCGGTCGGTGATTTCATGCCCGAGCCGTTCCTTGACGAGCAGCAGATCCTCCCAGACTTTCCGCTTTTCCGAAGGCAGTTGGTTGCGCAGCAGATACGACGGGTGGTAGGTCGCCATCACCGGGATGCCCTTGTAATCGTGGAAACGCCCCCGGAGGTCGCGCATGGGAGCGTCCAGGTCGAGCAACCCCTTCATGGCGGTGGCTCCGAGGGCGACGATGGCTCTGGGCTGGATGATGTCGATCTGCTCGAAGAGACACGGGCGGCAACTGTGCATCTCCGCCGGGGTGGGCGGGCGGTTGCCGAACGACTGGCCGGGCGTGTCCGGTCGGCACTTGAGGACGTTTGCCAGGTAGATGTCCTCGCGCTGGTAGCCCATCGTGTTGATGATCTTGGTGAGGAGTTGCCCGGCACGCCCGACGAACGGCTCGCCCTTGACATCCTCGTCCGCTCCCGGGGCTTCGCCCACGAAAATAATTTCCGTGTTGACGTTGCCGATGCCGAAAACGACGTGCTTGTTCTCCTGTCCCTGCCCGTAGGGACACTGGCCACAGGGCAACCGCTCCGGGCAGCCGCGCAGTTGGGCCAGACGCTGTTCCTTGGGTTGCGCCGGATCGGTGACCGGCTCGTACACCCCGGGGGTCGTCGAACCGACGGCGGCGGCTTTCGCGGCCCGGGCAGGTTTCGCGGGCGGCAGGGTTTCTTCGCCGAAAAGGGATGGAACGTCCGGGGCGGCGGCGGGCTTCTTGGGCATGGGAGGAATCGGGAGTTCCGTGGCAGGAGTCGGGGCGGCGGCAGGTGCGGCGACCCGGGGCCGGGCCGCGCGCAGGCGGTCCACGGAAGCCACGGTGGCGCGCCAGTCATCATAACCGCCCTGCTGGCGGCGGTCCAGTTCCCGGAGCACGAAATCGAGCGCTTGGTTGAATGGGCTCATGGCTCGACGGGCTCAAAACCGTAGGCGAGGAAATCCGCCGGGATCGGCGCGCGGAATGCCATGGGCAACCCGGTGCGCGGGTGCAGGAAGCCGAGCGTCCAGGCGTGCAGCATCGGGCGCGGAGCCGAGCCGGGGCCGCCGTAGAGCGTGTCGCCCAGGATCGGGTAGCCGAGGTGTTTCATGTGAACACGAATCTGGTGGGTGCGCCCGGAGTGCAGGCGACATTCGACCAGCGATGCGCCGATGGCGGGCAACTCGCGGCGCACGCGGTAATCCGTCCGGGCCTCCCGGCCGTGCGGCGGCGCGACGACGGCCATGCGCTTGCGGTGGACCGGGTGACGGCCCACGGGCTTGTCAATGGTGCCGACCGACGGACGCGGCACCCCGCGCACCAGCGCCAGGTAGCGTTTGATGGTCGAGCGGTCGGCGAACTGCGCGCTGAGCGCCCGGTGGGCGAGATCGTTCTTGGCCACGACCAGACAGCCGCTGGTGTCCTTGTCCAGCCGGTGGACGATGCCCGGACGCCGCTCGCCGCCGATGCCCGAGAGCGTCGGGCAATGCGCCAGCAGCGCGTTGACCAGCGTCCCGGCGTCGTGCCCGGGGGCCGGGTGCGTGACCATCCCGGCGGCTTTATCCAGGACGATCAGGTCGTCGTCCTCGTGCAAAATCGAGAGGTCGAGCGTCTCGGCGGCGACGGCGGTGTCCACGACGGGCGGTTCTTCCCAGGAGACAATGTCCGCCGTGCGGAGCGACTCGGAGGGTTTCGCGGCGGGCCGCTGGTTGAGCAGGACGTGCCCGTCCCGGATGAGCGCCTGCACGCGCGAACGCGAGAGATGCGCCAGCGCGTCGGCGAGAAAACGGTCGAGGCGATGGCCGGAGGCGGCGGGCGGCACGGTGATTTCCAGCATGTTCGCCCCGAATATCGCCGCGACCGTGCCCGATGGCCAGCGCAACCTGCGTATGGGAACCGGCAAACCTCCGGGCTGTGGCGAAGCGGGCAACATTTTCCTTTCCCTCCATGAAGCAATTGCCAAGCCAACCCACCCGGGGTGAGTTCTCCGGTAGTTAGGCCGACCGGAAACGCTCACGGCGGGCTGGACACGGGAATCCCCGGGCCGGTGGCGGCGTTGAACTGCGCGAGGTCTTTCTGGTGTTGCGGCAGGTCGCGGGCCGCGCGGGAGGCGAGTGCCCGGGCCTCGGCGGCGCGTCCGTTTTCCAGCGCGTAGATCGCCTCCAGCCAGAGCCGTTCCGCCGCCAGCTTGGGGTCGCGGGTGGCGTCGGTGTAATAGTTGGCGATGGTCAGGTAGGCCGCCGGGGTGAAATCGGTCCAGGGCACGCCGATGGTGCCGTAGGGGGTCCCGGCCTGGAGCATGTCGGGCGCGGCGTTCATGATGCCGCGCGGGTAGGTCGTGCCGCGCCGGCTGGTGACGGGCTGCGGGTAGCCGCCGGGCGCGTTGAGGTCGTTGATGATCGTCTTCTTGAACGCCACGAGGTGACGCGCGCGGGAAATCGTCAGATCGTGGGCGCGGACGTAATCGGGGTCGGTCAACTGGACGTGTTCGAGCACGGCCTGCGCTTCGTCGAACCGGCCCAGGGCGACCATCCGCTGGTAGCTTTCGCGGGCGGTCTGCCAGCGGATGGTTTCGGCGTCGTGTTCCTTGGTGGCGGCGGTCGTCGGCGGCACGGATAAGGGGGTGGCTGCCGGGCCGCCGTCGGAGGGGGTGGCGGCGATGCCGGCGGCTGCCTTGCCGCGACCCAGTCCGGTCTCGGCGGCAAAGAACGTCTCGACCATTTTACCCGTCGTCTGGAGCTGCTCGCGCGCCCGGGCGAACTCGGCGCGCAACGCCGTCCGGTCGTTGTCCGTGTCGAGCCGGGCGCGCAACGGGGCGTAGAGCGCGAAATCATGCACCGCCTTGCGGGCAACCGGGCCGTAATCGCCGATCCACTGGTAAGGGTTGCCCGGCTTGCCGTCGAGAAACGCCTGGAAGAACGCGTCGGCGTCCTGGTACTCCCCGCGCTCCCAGTCCTTCAGGCCGAAGAGCAGCAGCGTCATGGCCTCGAAGGTGTTGCGGTTCCAGCTTTTGATGACGCTGGCCGGGACCGGCTGGTCGTCGGCGAGGATGCGCCCGGTCTCGACGAAGAAATTCGCCTCGTCGAGGTGGTTACCTTCGGTGGAGTACATCCCGGCCTTCTGCAACTCGGCGAACGTGGCGCGCGCGTCCACCTCCTGGTGGTTGAGCAACCCGCACATGCCCAGGTGCAGGCGCGCCCAGTCGGCGAGCGGGCGCGGGAGGTTTTTCTGCTGGAGCAAGGTGCGGAAGCTCTCCTGCGCGTCAGCGTATTTTTCCTCCACGATCTGGTGGCGCGCGGCCTCGTAGGCGGCGGTGGGCGTGACCTTGGTGTCCGCCGTGACGGCCTGCGTGCTGACGGTGCTGCCCACACCCACGCCCGGGCGGGTGCCCTCGCCGAAGAAGCGGTCCCGGAAAACGAACGCCGCCACCCCGGCGGCCACGATCAGGAGGAGCAGCACCAGGGTCAGAATGCCCGCGACGTTGCTCTGGCTTTCGACGACGACCCGCTCCCGGGCAGCCCGGGGCTTGCCGGCGTTGGCGTTGAGCTGGTCGATGGCGTAGCGGAAATGGTCGGTCAGCTCGCCGTAGGACTTGTACCGCTGGTTCGGGTCCTTGTGGAGCATCCGGTTGATGACGTAGGCCGTCTCGCCGGACACGTCGGGCGCGAACGCTTGCAGGCTGACCGCGCGGCTCTTGAGGTGCTTCAGCGCGACGAGCGAGGCGGTCTCCGCTTCGAACGGGGGCCGCCCGGCCACGGCGTGGAAGAGCGTGCCGCCCAGGCTGTAGATGTCGCTGCGGAAATCCTCCGGCTCGTTGTTGAGCTTTTCCGGGGCGATGTAGTAAGGCGTGCCCCAGATTTCGCCCCGCGCGTCGGCCTCGTGTTCGGCGAGCAGCGCGAGGCCAAAGTCGGTGATCTTGGCCGTGTGCGCGTCGGCGAAGAGGATGTTGCCCGGCTTCACGTCCCGGTGGATGAGCCCTTTTTCGTGCGCGGCCTGCAACCCGCTGGCCACCTGGAGCCCCACCTGCAACACCTGCAACTCGGCGATGCGGTGCTGGAGCTGCATCAGGTCGTCGAGGCTGCCCTTGTCAACCAGCTCCATGGCGATGTAATACTGCCCGTTGTCGCTGCCGAAGGAAAAAACCTTCACCACGAAGGGATGGTTGATCGACGCCGTGATGCGCGCCTCGTCTTCGAGCTTGGTGACGTAGGATTCGTCGGCGCTGAGTTCCTTGCGCAGGAGCTTGAGCGCGACCAGGCGATTGAGGTTGCGGTCCAGCGCCTTGTACACCGATCCCATGCCGCCGGTACCAAGGTGCTCGACGATGGAAAAGTGGTTGTACTTGCGGCTCGCACGCATCGGCGCGCCGCAGTTCGGGCAGTCGAATCTCGCCAGCGGTTCCTGCTCGGAAATGTCCACGAGCGTGGCGCAGTTCGGACAGGCTTGCACGCAACTGTCGCCGGGAGGGGGAACCATGAGCCGTAGACTAACACTGATTGGGTGGCGTTCAACACTACGGCCAAGGGTAAGTTTTCCCCTCGTTCCCAAGTTGCACTTGGGGACGAGGAAAGTTTCTCACGGGGGGCATGGTGCGGCGGCAGGCAGACCCCGGCAAACGATGCTACGTTGCGCACAGTCATGTCCACACCACACGACGAACGATCCGACGGCGACGGCGACAAACCCTTCCCCAGCCCCGAGGAAATCCAGCGCAAGCTCGGCGATTTCCTCAAAAACAGCTTCGGCGACAAGGTTTCCTTCACCACCTTTACCCAGCCCGAAACCGCTGGCGACCCCGCCGACGCCCCACCCGCCGCCGGGGAGCCGCCGGACATCTTCCGTTTCCACTACCAGCCCCGCGACATCAAGGCGCACCTGGACCGCTTCGTCATCCGCCAGGACGAGGCGAAAAAAGTGCTCGCGGTCGCGGTGTGCGACCATTACAACCACGTCAACCACATCCGCCGTCTCGCCCGGGAAGACGAACGCGGGGCCGCCGCCGTCGAGTACGCCAAGCAGAACGTCATCCTGCTCGGGCCGACCGGCGTGGGCAAGACGTACCTCGTCAAACACGTCGCGGATTTGATCGGCGTGCCCTTCGTCAAGGCGGACGCCACGAAATTCAGCGAAACCGGCTACGTCGGCGGCGACGTGGAAGACCTCGTGCGCGACCTCATCGCCCGCGCCGACGGCGACACCCACCTCGCCCAATACGGCATCGTCTACATCGACGAGATCGACAAGATTGCCGCCGCCGGCAACCTCGCCGGGGGCCGGGACGTGAGCGGGCGCGGCGTGCAGACGACCCTGCTCAAATTGATGGAGGAAACCGAGGTGCCCGTCAAAAACCCGCTGGACATCCAGTCGCAATTGCAAGGCGCGTTCGACCTGCAACGGCGCGGCGGCAAGAGCGGCGCGCGCAAGGAAACGATCAACACGCGGCACATCCTCTTCATCGTGAGCGGGGCGTTCGAGCGGCTGCGCGAGCAGGTGGCGCGGCGGTTGCGCCAGGGCCGCATCGGGTTCACGCCGCTGGAGGGCGGGGTCATCCCCGACGCGGCGATTTTGCGGCAGGTGCAGACGCACGATTTCATCGACTACGGGTTCGAGCCGGAGTTCATCGGGCGGCTGCCGGTGCGCGTGGTGGCCGAGCAACTGAGCGCGGACGACCTCGACGAAATCCTGCACAAGAGCGAGGGCAGCATCGTGCGCCAGTACGAGCGGGCGTTCCGGGCTTACGGCATCGCCGCCAGCTTTACGGATGGCGCGTTGCGCTCCCTCGCTGAACAGGCCGCCGGGGAACGCACCGGCGCGCGCGGGCTGGTGACCGTCTTCGAGCGTCTGCTCCGCGAAACGAAGTACGAATTGCCCGGCGCGGGCGTGGACCGTCTCGTCGTGGACGAAACGTTCCTGGCCGATCCCGCCGCCGGGTTGGCGCGGCTGCTCGCCGAAGGGGCGGAACGTCTCCGCGCCCGCCAGGAGCACACGGCCGCCGACGCCGTGGCCGCCTATGGCGAGGAGTTTCGCCGGGCGCACGGGGTCACGTTGCGTTTCGACGACGACGCGACGCATCGGCTCGCCGGGTTGGCGCAGGCGGAGCAGGTCTCGGCCCGCGAATTGTGCGCCCGGCTATTCGACGATTACCAGTTCGGTCTCCGGTTGATCCAGAAGAACACCGGGCAATCGGTGTTCACGCTGCCGACTGCGGCGGTGGATGCCCCGGATCAGTTCATCGGCGAGCTGGTCGTGAAATCTTATCGGCAAAGTTAGGGTCGCCACCAGATTGGCTGGCGGCCTGTTTTCGTCGCCATCAGCGGCTTCCCGCGACGCCAGCTTGGGCGAAAAACATTCGCCTTTTTCTGCGAACTCTCTTCTATTAGAGCGTAGCTCATTTGCGTAAGCTGCCCTTCGGAGGCAAGCTCGCAGATGCCA
>CAXUGY010000032.1:0-46730 GCA_964250695.1 uncultured Chthoniobacterales bacterium
TCGGCGGCGTGTTGGAACTGGTGCTCATCCGTCTGGCCGAGTTCCAGGAAAAGGCCCAGAAGGTGAAGAACAAGGTCGTGGCCGCGATGTTCTACCCGGTGATCGTGCTTTTGATCGCCGTGGTCATCATGATCTTCCTGCTGGCGTTCATCGTGCCGAAGTTCGAGGCGATTTTCCATGACATGCTCAACGGCAAACCGTTGCCTGCGTTAACGCAGTTCGTTATTAATTGCAGCCGGGTGGTGCAATATAACTGGTATTACCTGCTCGGCGGAGCGGTGGCTCTGGTGGTGCTCTACAGGGTAATTTCCGGTAGTCCCGGCGGTCAGATTTTCATCGACCGGATGCTGCTCAAAATGCCGCTGCTGGGGGATCTGACCCGCAAAAGCTCGATTTCCCGCTTCAGCCGGACGCTCGGCACGTTGGTGACCAGCGGCGTGCCCATCCTCCAGGCGCTGAACATCACGCGGGAAACCGCCGGTAACCATGTGGTCGGCGAGGCCATCGGCAAGGTCCATGACAGCGTCAAGGAAGGCGAATCCATCGTGCAACCGCTCGAAGCCAGCGGGATTTTTCCGCCCATGGTCATCAGCATGATCGATGTCGGCGAGGAGACCGGTCAACTGCCGGAGATGCTCCTCAAGGTAGCGGAAGTGTACGACGACGAAGTGGACAACGCCGTGGCTGGTTTGACCTCGCTGCTGGAACCGATCATGATCGTGTTTCTTGCCGTGGTGGTCGGAACCATCGTGATCGCGCTGTTCCTGCCGCTCATCACGATCATCTCCTCGATGCAAAGCGGCGGCAGTTAGTCGGTCCGTGTGAACCGCTGCCTGCGCCGGGTTGGTCGATGGTATCCCCTCATGAAATCTCCTCTCCACTTTCCGCGCCAGCGGGCGGCGTTCACCCTGATCGAACTGCTGACGGTGATGGCGATCATTCTGGTCCTCGCCGGTTTGATCATCAACATCGCGGGTTCCGCGAACTACAATTCGGCCAAGGCGCGTGCCACCGCTGAGCTGAAGGCCATGGAGACCGCCCTGGAGAGTTATAAAACGGACAACGGCACGTATCCGCCCGATCCCTTTGCTCCGACGGACCCTAGTCAGGGTGTGTCCACGGCCTTGCTCAATCCGCAGGCGGATTTCGACCCGACCAACAGCAAGTACCTATTGAACAGCGAGTATCTCTACCAGGTGTTATCCGGCTTCCCCGCGAACGTGACCGGAATGCAACTGCCCGCTCCTACGTCTCCCACCACCATGACGACGACGTACCTGAAGTTCACGGCGCAACAACTTCATGTGGCCAGCGACTCCACCGATACGGTCGCAACGACGAACAGCCCGAAAATGTACATCATTGATCCGTTCGGATTCAGTTACGGGTATTCGACCATTCTGGCCTCCACCATCGCGCACAACAACGTGTTGAACGCCACCACGACGGATACGACGCTGGGGTATAATCCGACGTTCGACCTGTGGTCTACCGCAGGGTACGCTCCGGGCGGCAAGAGCACGCCCTCGACGATGGCAGGCACGACCGCCGCGGCCAAGTACAACACGCTCTGGATCAAGAATTGGTAGGCGGCGCAAGCGTGGCCGACCGTTCTCCCGGGAGCACGGGCTCGCCCCGTCTCGTCGCGGACGAGCGAGGCATACCCGCAACCGCCGCAGAACGGCCGATTCCGTGCGACCGTTATGCAATACACATCGCTCGGAAAAACCGGCCTGAAAGTTTCGCGGCTCTGCCTGGGGTGCATGAGCTACGGCAGTTCGCGATGGCGGGACTGGGTGCTCGACGAGTCCGCCGCCGCTCCCTTCTTCCGGCAGGCGTGGGAGGCGGGGATCAACTTTTTCGATACGGCCGACATGTATTCCGATGGCGCGAGCGAGGAGGTCCTTGGCCGTGCGCTCAAGAAAATCGGGATGAAGCGCGAAAACGTGGTGATCGCCACCAAGCTGCACCATCCGACGGGCGAGGGCCCCAACGAGCGCGGCAGTTCGCGCAAGCACGTCCGCCATGCCATCGAGGCGAGCCTGCGCCGCTTGGACACCGATTACGTGGACCTGTACCAGATCCATCGCTACGACCGCGAGACGCCGATGGAGGAAACGCTGGCGGCCTTGAGCGCGCTTGTGGACGAAGGGAAGGTGCTTTACCTGGGTGCGTCGAGCATGGCGGCGTGGGAATTCGCCAAATTTCTATATCTCGCCGACCAGTACGGGCTGGCCCGGTTCGTTTGTATGCAGAACCACTACAATCTCGTCTACCGCGAAGAGGAACGGGAAATGATCCCGCTTTGCCGGGCGGAGGGCGTCGGGCTGATTCCGTGGAGTCCGCTGGCACGCGGTTTCCTCGCGGGCAACCGCCGCCGCGAGGACAAGGGAGAGACCACCCGCGCCAAATCCGACGCCTTCGCTCACCGGCTCTATTATCAGGAGGGCGATTTTACCGTGGCCGACCGGGTGGGGGAGATCGCGGCGGCCCGTGGGGTCCCGGCGGCCCCCGTGGCGTTGGCGTGGATGTTGGGTAAACCCGGCATCACGGCCCCGATCATCGGCGCGACCAAACCGCATCACCTCCGCGACGCCGTGGACGCGCTGGCACTGGCGCTCTCGCCCGACGAGGTCCGGCGTCTGGAAGAACCGTACCAGCCGCACGCCGTGCTGGGAATTTCCTGAAAACGGATCATATTCCCGCATGACCACGTCGGTTTCCCCGCGTCATTTCGCCAGCGACAACAACGCTGGCATCTGCCCCGAAGTTTTCGCCGCGCTCGCCGAGGCGAACGGGGCGCACGCCCCCGGGTACGGGGACGATCCCTGGACCCGTCGCGCCGAGCACCTGTTCCGCGACGTGTTCGAGACGGATTGCGAGGTGTTCTTCGTTTTCAACGGCACGGCATCCAATTGCCTCGCGTTGTGGAGTCTGTGCGAATCGTTCCACGGGGTGGTTTGCCACCGGCATTCGCACATCGAGACCGACGAATGCGGCGCACCCGGTTTCTTTATGCACGGGGTGACGCTGCTGCCCGCCGACACCGCCGACGGCAAGTTGACCCCGGCGACGGTGCGGGATGCGGCCACGCTGAAGCACGATTTCCATGCGGCGCAGCCCCGCGTCCTGAGCCTGACGCAGGCGACGGAACTCGGCACGGTCTACAAGCCGGACGAGGTGCGAGGTTTGTCGGCAACGGCGCGGGAATTGAAGCTTTCCGTCCACATGGACGGCGCGCGCTTCGCCAACGCCGTGGCGAGTTTGGGGGTAGCGCCCGCTGACATCACCTGGCGCGCGGGGGTGGACGTGCTGTCTTTCGGAGGCACCAAGAACGGCGCGCAGGCGGGTGAGGCGGTCGTCTTTTTCGACCGGGCGCGCGCAGACAATTTCCGACGCCGCTGCAAGCAGAGTGGTCAACTGGCGTCGAAGATGCGTTTTCTCTCCGCGCAATGGGTCGGTCTGCTGGAAAACGATGTCTGGCTCCGCCATGCGGGCCACGCCAACGAAACTGCCGCGTACCTCGAACGCCGCCTAGCGGCTTTGCCGGGCGTGCAGGTCGCATTTCCCCGGCAGGCGAACGCCGTTTTCGCGCTGCTGCCGACCCGCGCGGCGGAAAGCGTCGCGGCCCGGGGCTGGCGTTTCTACAACGACGTGGGGCCGGGCGGCGCGGCGCGTCTGATGTGCTCCTGGGATTCGACGACCGGCGACGTGGACGCTTTCATCGGCGATCTGGCGTCCTCCCTGCCAGCCACCGGCGGCGAATAGCTCGTGTCCGCCCTTTTCGTTTCACAAAACTTCTCCATGGAAACCCTCGCGCTGCGCAGTTATCTGCTTGACGAACTCGTAGTCTTGGCACGCGAAAAATCACCCTATTATCAGCAGGCTTACGCCGGTCTGCCGCCGAACCCCACCCTCGGCCAACTGCCGGTGATAGACCCGGTCGCGTATTGGCAGGCTCACGCGGCAGACCGCCGGAACATCCTGACCGGGCCGCTGGAAGAGGGCAACGTTTTCAACAGCGGCGGCAGCACCGGCGCGCCCAAGTTCGCCTACAGCACGTCGGAAGAATGGGATGCGGCGGCCGTGATGACCGCGCGCTCGTTCGACGCCGCGGGTTTGCGGGATGGGGACCGGGTCGCCAACCTCTTTGCCGCCGGTAACTTGTACGCTTCTTTTCTGCATGCCACCCGCGCGTTGAAAGCTTCGAGCCGTCAAACGGTCCATTTTCCCATCGGGTATTTCGGCGCGCCCGCCGATGCCGCGCGCTTTATCCGCCTGTTCGATGTCCAGGTATTGCTCGGCACACCGACCTACATGACGAGCGTCGTGGATCTTCTGGTCAAGGAGGGATTGGGTGGGCTGACCCTTCGCCTGCTGCTCTTCGCGGGAGAGGCGTTCACGGCGGATCAACGCGCGCAGTTGCAGGCGAGCGTCCCGGGGCTGGAAATTCGCTCGGCGGGTTATGCCAGCGTGGACGCCGGACCGATGGGGTTTGCGGATTCCGCCTGCGGGCCGGGGGAGCACCGGGCATTCGACGGGGCGGCCATCCTGGAAATCCTGGATGAAGAAACCGGTGAACCGATCACGGAACCCGGTCAGCCGGGGCGACTGGTGTTGACGAGCCTGACGCGGCGGCTCATGCCGATGCTGCGCTATCCGTCGGGAGACCGGGGTGAATGGCTGGAGCCAGCCAACGCGCCGGAACGCCGGTTCCTGCTGTTGGGACGGGCGGAAGAACAGGTGCGGGTGGCCGCCGTCAATCTGTCGGTGACGGAAATGCGCGCGATGCTGGAACCCTTCTGGAACCCGCTCGGCATCACGCAGTTCCAACTGCTCGTCACCCGCGAAACGTTGCGCGACGTGCTGATCGTGCGTTTGGTGAGCGCCGCACCCGCCGGGCCGCGTGCGGCTGCCGGTGAGGAAATCGTCCACCTCCTGCACCGCGAGAAACCCTTGCTGGACAAATTGATGGCAGGCGGCACGCTGCACCGCACCCGGGTCGAATGGATCGACCAGTCTGATCTGATCGTCAACGAGCGGACCGGAAAAACCCTTACGGTCATCGACCAGCGGGATAAACCGTCCGGCCCGGCCTGAAAGGCTGCTCAGAGTTTCACCGGCAACTGCACGAAAAAGGTGGTCCCCTGGCCCACTTCGCTTTCCACGCGCAACGTGCCGCCATGCTCCGTCACGATGCGCTTCGAGATCGCCAACCCCAGGCCCGTGCCGTTTTGCTTGGTGGAATAGTAAGGCTCGAAAATCATCGACAGGCGGTCGGCGGGAATCCCCGAGCCGTTGTCGGTGACGGACAACTCAAAAGTCCCGTGGCTCGCGCTGGCGCGGATGAGCACCTTGCCTTTGCCGGGCACGGTGGATTGCATGGCATTGATCATCAGGTTATGCACCACCCGGCGCATCTGGACCACGTCGATGTCGATGTTCACGTCGCCCAGTCCGGTGAGATCGGTTTGCAGGTCAACCTCCGTCATGTTCGCCAGAGGTTGCAGGGAACCGACCGCCTCGTTCACGAACGGACCCGCTGCGGTGGGCTCGCATTCCTGGGAGATATCGTCGCGCAACTGCCGCCAGGTGTCCGTCAGCCCGCAGCAATGCTGGATGCTCTTCTTGATCATCCCGATGTAGCCGAGCGTTTCCATCCATTGGGTGTCCGCCTCTGGCTTCATCTCGTCCACCTTGGTTTGGAGCAGCTCGATGCAACAACTCAGGATCGTGAGCGGGTTGCCCATGTCGTGGATGATCTCGTCGGAACGCTGGCCCAACTTTGCCAGCGGGCGCGTCTCGTTGAGTTCCGCGTTGAGATTCAGGTTGAGTTCCGCCAACTCCCGGGACAGGCCGGAGCGCGCGCGTTTGGCGCGGGAAAGGGTCACGTTTTTGCCGACGGCCTCCAGCATCGCATCGGTGTCCGGCGGCTTGGTCATGAAGTCGGTCGCCTGATTGCGAAACGCCTCGCACGCCGTTTCGATGGTGCCGTACCCCGTGAGCATGATGATGGAGACCTCATCGTCCACCTTGCGGATATCCGACAAACCTTCCAACCCGGTGCGTCCCGGCATCCGGTTATCGAGGATGATCGTGTCCACCTGATGGGCTTGGAGAACCGTCAGGCCGTCCGCCACCGAACTGGCGACGAGCACATCGTAATCATACTTGAGCAGGATACGCAGGCTTTCGCGCGGTCCGTAATCGTCGTCGATGATGAGCACCTTCGCTTTCGCAGGGATCAACTGTGCGGGAGGAAGAGGCTGGTCGAGCAGGGCGGACATGTGGAATGAGATGCGAAAAAGTTACGCCATCACTGCAAAGGACACGGGTTTCAGGCAAGGATTTCGCGGAAAATTCGGGGTGCAACTCCCGTGAATATTTTTACAGTCACGCCGCCAAATACCTGTTAACTTGTGCAGTAAAGCCACGTTTTAGAGGGTTTGGCAATCGAATACGTCAGAGTTTATGAATCAACGGCGTTGGCAGCAGCAATCATACCTGCCAGAGCGTGGGACTTCGCAGCGGCGGGTGGTGATCACCGGCGTGGGCGCGGTCTCGGCGGCTGGCGTTGGGATGCCCGCCTTGTGGCAGGCTCTGTTGGAAGGCCGCAGCGGCATCGGACCGATCACGCTGTTCGATCCTTCCGGGGTACCCTCCAAGATCGCTGGGGAGGTCCGGAACTTCGATCCGGTCAAGCTCATCGACGCCCGGCTCAAGCCCAAACGGTTAGCCCGGCAGGCGCAATTCGCCCTCGTGGCGGCAGCGGAAGCCGCGGCGGATGCAGGCTTGGACAACCAGGCGTTGCGCACGAGGCAATGCGGGGTGGTGCTCGGCTCTGCTCTGAGCAACGCGCAAGAAATCGCGGCCAACATGCGCCAGATGGATGACTGGGGAGCGGGTACCATCCGCCCGTCGGCACTGCCGATCATCAGCATGCATAGTCAGGCGACGGCGGTCGTGGAAATGTTCGAGTTGGAAAACATCCCGGCCTTCAGCGTGTCGAACGCCTGCATGTCGGGCATGAACGCGGTAACCACCGCACGGGCCATGATCCAGTCCGGTCAAGTGGACGCGATGATATGCGGCGGCACCGATGCGCCTCTGGAGTATTCACCCGCCACGGAGATCATCGCAGCGGGCATGTGTTCGTTCCGCAATGATGAACCTAAGCGCGCTAGCCGACCCTTTGACCGCGAGCGTGACAACGGACTGCTCGCCGAAGGCGCGGCGGTCGTGATCCTCGAACGCCTCGACGCCGCGCTGGATCGGGGCGCGACCATTTACGCGGAACTCCTTGGCGATCACACCTGCCGTGACCCAGCAGGCACTCCTGCCGGAACCGGTTGGGTGCGGACGATCCACAGCGCGCTCCAAAACGCGCGGTGTGACCCGGCCCTGGTGGACTACGTGTCCGCGTGGGGCTGCGGCGACCCGTTGCTAGATCGGATGGAGACGTTGGCGATTAAGGAAGTGTTCGGCGAGCGCGCATTCGATCTGGCGATCAGCTCGATCAAGGCCGTGACGGGCAACCCGCTCGGCGCGGCAGGTCCGCTGCAACTGGTGGCGGGAGCAATGTCTTTGCGACACGGCATCCTGCCTCCAACGGGTAATTACGAGCATGCCGACATTGATTGTGATCTGGATTACATCCAAGGCGCGCCACGCCGGGCGCGTCCGAGGCGCGTTCTGTTGAACACGCACGGGATGGGCGGCGGGAACACCTGCCTCGTGCTCGGCCCGCCCGCCAAGGCATAAAGGTTGCTTCCGAAAAAGCAAAGCGCATGCGAGCCACCCATGAATTTGCCATCGCGGCGCTCGTGTGCAACCTGCTGTTAGGGTTAGCGGTCTTCGCGGTCAACCCGCGCCGGCCTACCAATCGTAGTTTCCTGCTGCTGACCGGCGTGGTCTGCACATGGTTGGGTTTGATGGCGGCGGCTCTGCTGGACCGCACGCCGGAAAGGATCGCCTGGATCATCCGCATCCTTTCTGCGGTGGGCACTTTCTGGCCGGTGACGTTTGCACTGCTGCGCCTCTCGATCCTCCACCATCGTGAAACGTGGCGGCAGCACATTCGACGCGCCTGGGGATGGTTCGCGGTGGCAGGTGTTCTGTCGGCGTTCTGCCTGAGCCCGAACTTCCTGCAAGGTGTCCGCATGACAGCAGAACGCGGGGAAACAGTCGTACCTATTTACGGCGCAAACGGTCTGGCTGCCGCCCTGTTCTTTGGCTACTTGTCGGTCACCTTCGGCCTCAACGCGATCCAGTTGATCCGGGACCAGTTCGACCGGCGGATCGTTGGGACACAGCGGATAGAACTCCAGTTTCTGTTGCTGGCCTACTCGGCGGTCATCTTCAGTTTTTTTCTGAACCTCGCGTTACGGCGGATCACGCACAGCACTCAGCTTAGCCACTACGCGCCGCTGCGGGTGGTAGCCTTCAACATCATCATCGCCTACGGCATTACCTCGCGCGGTATCCTAAATGTGCGTTCGGCGTTGCGTCTGGTTTTGTCGTACCTGCTGCTCGCCGTCTATGCTTGCTTGGTTTTCGCCTGCGTCTGGTTTCTGTTGGAACGCGTTTTCAATTCGCTCGGCATCCGTTCGGATTTCGCGCAGGCGCTCTGCTCGGGCGTGACGATGGCGTTGTTGGTGAACTCGGCGGGCACACCGTTGCGACGGATCGCCAAGAAGATCCTGCCGACGGCGGGCGTGGATTTCGAGAAAACGGTGGGAGATGTCGCGCACATCGTCCAGACGGTCACCATCTTCTCGGAGCTGATCGAACAGTTCTCGACGGTGCTGCGCCGGGCGGTCGGGACCCCGAAGGTCGCCGTTTTTCTCCTGGGACCGGACGGCTTTTACGAACAGGGGCCGGAAGGGGTGCGCGGGGCACGGCTGGCGCTGGACGACATCGTGCTCGCGGAACTGCACGTGAACCAGCGGGACGTGGCCAGCGAGGATTTGCACCGCCGCGCGCCCGGACCCTCCCGCGACGCGTTGCTCAACCGTCTGGAACTCCTGGGCGCCGACCTCATCATTCCCATTCGCTACCGCGACCAGCTCAGCGGGTTGCTCGTGCTCGCACCTCGCCTGTCGGGGCGCGTGTACGGTTCGGAGGGCCGGGCCACGCTGCGGCTCATCGCCGAGCAACTGGGAGTCGCGGTCGCCAACGCCCAACTCTACACCGAGGCGCGCCAGAGCCAGGCCTACAACCAGTTCCTGGTCGAGCACCTGTCCTGCGGCGTGATCGCCACCAACCCGGCGGGCGAACTGACCGTCGTCAATCCCGAAGCGCGGCGGTTGCTCCACCTCGACGAAAACGCGCCGCCCTCCGAGATCGAACTCGAACCGAACATCGCCCGCCTGATCCCGCCCACGCTCCAGGGGGACACCGTCGCGCACGACGAGGAAATCGTCCTGCGGGCCGGGGCGCGCGACCAGGCGCACGTGCGCATCAGTTGCCTGCCTTTTGCCAGCGAGCGCGACCAACTGCTCGGCGCGGTGCTCGTCATCAACGACCACACCGCGCTCGAACACCTCCAGCGGCAGGTGCGCCAGGCCGACCGGCTGGCGAGCATCGGCACGCTGGCCTCGGGCATGGCGCACGAGATCAAAAACCCGCTCACCGCGCTCAAGACGTTCACCCAACTCTTGCCCAAGCGTTACAACGACGCCGAGTTCCGCGACGACTTCAGCGGGCTGGCGGGCAGCGAAATCGCGCGCATCGAGCGCATCGTCAACCAACTGCTCGCCTTTGCGCGGCCCGCGCCGCTGATGATCGAGCAGGTGTCGCTGCACGACGTGGTCGGCGGCGCGATGAAGCTCATCGGCCCGCAGGCGTCACGCTTGCAGGTGGAGGTGCGCAAATCGCTGCGGGCGGACACCGACCTGATCGCCGCCGACAAGGATCGTCTCCAGCAGGTGATCCTGAATCTGCTGCTCAACGCGTTGCAGGCCAGCGGCCCGGGCGGCTGGATCGAACTTTCGACCGACCTCGAACTCGGGCTGGTGGAACACGAGCCGCTGGTGCGTCTGGACGTGCGCGACAACGGCAGCGGCATCCCCGCCGACATGCTGCCGCAAATCTTCGATCCGTTCTTTACCACCAAGAGCGAGGGAACGGGTCTGGGTTTGTCGGTCAGCTACAACATCATCGCCGAGCACAAGGGCCGGTTGGAGGTGCACAGCGAGAAGGGCAACGGCACTTGTTTCTCGGTCTATCTGCCGGCGTGCTGACCGCCAGCGGACTTCGGCGCAATTCGCTTGTAAAAGAAGGTTTTCTCTGTGTAAGACCTTTCGTGCGCCGAAGCGCGTAGTGATGGTGGAGTAGTATGCGCCATGAACGAATCTCTCGTCCCCACCCGCCCTTTGTGCATCCTGCATTCGGATGACGCGCCGTTGCGGCATCGGCTGGCGGGGATTCTGAACGAACGCGCCTACATCTGCCACGCGCCGGACCAACACCGGCTCGAAGAACTGCTCGGCGGCGGTGAGCCGCTGCTTTTGTTCGTGGACCTGCGCGTCGAGGGAGCTTTGGACCTGCTGCCGAGGCTCAACCGGCTGCACCCGCATGCCGTGGTGGTGGCTTTGGGTTACCCGGGCAGCGACCCGTTCCGGGCGGCTCAGGACGTGGGCGTTTACCGGGTCGAAGACCTGGAGGCTGACCGCAAGACGTTGCGCGATCTGGCGGATCTGATCGTCGAGCGGGCGGGCTGGATGCAGGAAACACAAACGTTGCGCGACGAACTGGCGCGGCTGCGTGCGATCCAGCAGCACGGGCCGGGCGGTCGCGGCGCGCAGCCTCGCAACGTGTTGAGCCTCCAACATCTCATCAAGGCCACGCAGCACCTGGACCGGCTCGAAGACCTGTTCACCAAGATCGTGGACGGCGTGGCGAGTGCCGCGCTGGTTTCGAGGGTAGGCCTGTTTTACCGGGCGGACGGCGAGGCGCTTTTCCGCCTGCACGCCGGGCGGTGCTGCCTCGACGACACGCTGACGCTGGAGTTCAGCGACCGCGACCCGCTGGTGCGCTGGTTGCAGAGGCAGCCCCGGCTGATCACCCGTGCGTCGCTCGATCACATCGCCGACCCGGCGGAGCGGACCTTGCTGCGCCGGTCGCTCGATCTGCTGGGAGCGGAAACTTTCATCCCTCTGAACCTGCGCGGGCGGGTGCTCGGCTGGCTTTTCACCGGGCAGAGCGACGGCCTGCCCTTCGATCATTCCGACCACCCGGAACTGAGTTTTCTGAGCGAGCACATCGTCCACGCGCTGGAAAATACGATCAAGCACCAGGAAGCCCTTTCGCAGAAGACGTTGGGCGAAAATCTCCTCCAGATGATGGTGACGGCAGTCATCACGACCGACCCCGAAGGGCAGGTGACCTGGTGCAACGCCCCGGCGGAACGCCTTTTTCCCGTCCTGGCGCGGGGTTTGGCGCAGGCCAGCCGGGGGTCGGCCAGCCGTCCGGCGGCGCTCGTGCCCGTGGAAGACCTCGGCAGCCGCCTGGGAAGTCTGGTGCGCGACGCGCTGGCGGGCGAGCCGACCAAGGAACCGCTGGTGCTCGAAACCCGCGCGGCGGGAGGACGCACGCTGGCGGTCCGCACCCGCCAGTTGACCGGTGGCGGGAAGTGCCTCGGCGCGGTGGCTCTGGTGGACGACATCACCGAGCAACTCCTGGCGGACGCCCGGCAGGAGCAACTGGAGCGCACCCAGTTCTGGCGGGAGCTGGCGGCGGGCATCAGCCACGAAATCCGCAATCCGCTGGTGGCCATCAAGACGTTCACACAGCTTTTGCCGCAGCGTCACACGGACGAAAATTTCCGGCTGGAGTTCCGCGAGATGGTCACGCGCGAGGTGGGCCGGCTCGACGGCATCGTGGCGCAGATCGAAGGTTTTGCGCATCCGGCGGCGGGCGTCATCGACCGCGCGGACCTGTCCGGGATGCTGCAAGAAGCCGCCGACGGCGCGCGGGCGGCCACGGAAACGTTGGGCGCCCAGATCAAATTTCAGGTGGACGAAAAGCTGCCGCCGTGGTTCGGCGATGCCAAGGCGCTCACGCAAAGTTTCCAGCACCTTTTCGTCAACAGCATCGAAGCAGCCCAGCGCAAAAAAGTGCGCGCCCAGATCAAGGTGCGGGTGGTTGCCAGCAAGGCGGGCAGCGAAGTGGTAGGCTACAAGCTGGCGTTCGTTGACAACGGTTGCGGCATTCCGGCGGACATTCTCCCCCACGCATTCTCACCGTTTTGCAGTTCCAAGGCCCAGGGTTTGGGGCTGGGGCTGCCCATCGCGCAACGGGTGGTTCTCGACCACGGCGGGCGGATCGAACTCGATTCGGGCAGCACCGGCCTTTGCGTGAACATCATTCTGCCGTTGGAGCCGCCCCCGGCGGTGGTCGCCCCGGCTCGCCTCCCGGCGGGGCAGACCCCTGCCGCCGTGCTGGCGGATGCACCCGCGACCGTTTCGGAACGCACGCTGCCGTTTGAAATCCGCGCCCGTCTCAACGGCTGAGCATCGGTCCTGCACGACAATGCGTTGGCTGACCGTCTCTCCGCCCGGGAAAACCCTGCTGGCCGTCCTGGCGTTCGCGTGGGCGTTTTCGTCCGGCGCGGCCGCAGCGGACAAGCCGCGCGCTCGCCTGCTCGGCATTCCGTTCGACGGAACACCCGGGCCGTTGGACGCCATCACCGACGTGGCGGGGCTGGAAGTGGGTTTCACGACGCTGATCTCGGGCGAGGGCAAGCTGCGAGCCGGAGAGGGGCCGGTGCGCACGGGGGTCACGGCGATCCTGCCGCGCGGGTTGCACGACACGCTGGATCATCCGGTGTTCGCGGGTGGCTTCAGTCTGAACGGCAACGGCGAGATGACCGGGATGGCATGGGTGGACGAAGGCGGTTTTCTGGAAGGTCCGGTGATGCTGACCAACACGCACAGCGTCGGGGTGGTGCGTGACGCCGTGATCAAATGGCGCGTGGCCCACGGCGCGCCCGACGCCAGCGGCTACTGGTGGAGCCTGCCGGTGGTGGCGGAAACCTACGACGGCTACCTCAACGACGTGAACGGGTTCCACGTCCACGACGAGCACGTTTTTCACGCGCTGGACAGCGCCAGGGGCGGCCCGGTGGCGGAGGGCAGCGTCGGCGGCGGGACCGGGATGATTTGTTACGAATTCAAGGGCGGCACGGGCACGGCCTCGCGCAAACTCGGCGCGAAAGAAGGCGGTTACACGGTCGGCGTGCTCGTGCAGGCGAACTGCGGTTTGCGCAAGCAACTGACCATCGCGGGCGTGCCGGTCGGGCGCGAGATCAGCACCCCGGCGATCTGGACCCAGGAAACCGGGTCGATCATCATCGTCGTGGCGACGGACGCGCCGCTGCTGCCGCATCAGCTCAAGCGGTTGGCGCGCCGGGCGAGTCTCGGGCTGGCGCGGACGGGCAGTGTTTCGGGCAACGGCTCGGGCGATTTGTTTCTGGCGTTTTCGACCGCGAACCCGGACGCGGCCAAATCCGAAGGCGTGGCCAAACTGGACATGTTGCCCAACGACGAGATCAACCCGGTTTTCGAGGCGACCGTCCAGGCGACGGAGGAGGCGATCATCAACGCGCTGGTCGCCGCCGAGCCGATGACCGGGCAAGGCGGCCACCACGTCCCCGCGCTGCCGCACGATGAGTTGAAGCAAGTGCTGGAAAAATACCGGCGGCTGGAAAACAAAAATCTACCAACGAAATAATGCCAGCTGGGCGGCTGCGCTCATCGTGTGTGGACGACAGGAACCCTTTGCGCTACGTATTACGTTGATGAAAGCCCGTTTCCGAGCCTTGTTACGCGCCACTCCGTTCCAGCCGTTTACCATCCGCATGGCTGACGGACGTGAGCATCCCGTCGAGCACCCGGATTTTGTGCTGGCCTCTTCCACGGAAGTTCCGCAGGTCATCATCGAAGAGTCCGGCGGAGACACGCACTTTCTTTCCGTTCTGCTCCTTGCCAGCATTAAACAAGCCCCTGTGGCCACCGCCGCTTAGCAAGGCGCTCCCGCGAACGGTTCATGGCGGTTGGCGTTTCTCTGGTGCGTTCCTTCCGCTTCCCTCACCCGTTCGTCCTGCTCGTCGGCGGCATTCTGCTGGCCATGGTGCTGACGTGGGTCGTCCCGGCGGGCGTGTACGAACGCCGCCATGACCCGGTGACCGGGCGGGAGGTCGTCGTGGACAAAACTTACCATCGGGTCCCGCGCCACCCGGTCGATCCGTTCCGGGCGGCGGTGGATATCCCCAAGGGGCTGATCAAGGCGGCGAACATCGTTTTCTTCGTGTTCCTGGCGGGCGGGGCGTTCACCGTGGTGGACAGAACGGGGGCGTTGCGGGCGGCGATCAACGGATTGGCCGACCGGCTGCAAAACCGGCGGCGACTGGTCATTCCGGTCGTTTGCACGGTGTTCGCGCTGGGCGGCGCGCTGGAAAATTTGCAGGAGGAGATCATCGCCATGGTGCCGGTGTTGTTGCTCCTGTGCCGACGGCTGGGGCTGGACCCACTGACGGCGGCGGCGATGAGCATCGGGGCGGCGTCGGTCGGCTCGGCGTTCAGTCCGATGAACCCGTTTCAGGCGGTGCTCGCCCAGAAGATCGCTGAGTTGCCGAAGCTCTCGGCGTGGCCTTACCGGACGGCGTTCCTGCTGCCAGCCGTGGGGATTTGGATTTGGGGCACGCAACGCCACGCCAACCGGGTCCAACGCGCCGGGTTCGCCGAAGCCGACGGCCCGGCTCCCGCCGAACTGCCCCCGGGTGCGTCCGGTACGCGCACCACGGTGATCCTCGTGCTCGTCGGGGTGGCGTTCGCGGCGTTTATTTACGGGGTGCTCGAACTGGGTTGGGATTTCGAGGAATTGGCGGCGGTGTTCTTCGTGATGGGGCTGGCGGCCGGGCTGATCGGGCGGCTCGGGCTCAGCGGCACGGCGGAAGCGTTCGTGGAAGGGTTTGAGTCGATGGCGTTCGCGGCGTTGCTCATCGGGTTTGCGCGGGCGATCTACGTGGTCCTGGAGGACGGTCAGGTCGTGGACACCCTCGTCGCCGCGCTGTTCACGCCGCTGGGGCGTCTGCCGGTCGGCTGGTCGGCGGCGGGCATGATCGGCGTGCAGACCCTGCTGCATTTTCCGGTGCCGAGCGTGGCCGGTCAGGCGGTGCTGACCCTGCCGGTGCTCGTGCCGCTGGCGGACCTGCTCGGGATGTCGCGTCAGGTGGTGGTGTTGTCGTACCAGTACGGGGCGGGTTTGTGCGAACTGCTCACGCCGACCAACGGCGCGCTGATGGCGATCCTCGGCGCGGCGCGGGTGCGTTACGAGGATTGGCTGCGGTTTGCCGTGCCGCTGTGGGCGGCGTTGGCGGCGTTGGGCCTGGGGGCCGTGTTGCTGGCGATCCGGGTCGGGTTGCGCTGATCTTTCCCTGCCGCCATCGGCGTGACACCCCTTCCGCGCACCGAACCTGCTGGTATTCCCTCGTATGAAGCGTTGCCTTTCCCTCTGCCTGCTCGCGCCGCTGGTCTGGGCGTTGACCGCCACCCCGCCCGCCGCCGCGCAGATTCCCGCGCCCGTGACCACCAGCGTGCCCGACTACAAAGCCGACGGCATGACCGACCAGCCGTTCACCGTCGAGGTCATCGGCGCGCGCCGCACGGTCAACAACGTGTTGCTCGTGCTTCTGGCGTTGACCAACCGGGGCGCCGCTCCGCTCCAGCCGCACCAGGATTTCGCGGGCGACAGCAACCCGACCGACGACAACCGGATTTCCGCGTTGTTCGCGGTCGATCCCAACGGGCGCAAAAAATATGGCGTCATCCGCGACAGCCGCAACCAGCCGCTCTGCGGTCAGGTCGTGCCGCCGCTCCAACCGGGCGAACGCCGGGTGCTGGACGCCCAACTGCTCGCACCGCCGGACACGACCAGCGCCTTCGACGTGTACTTCCCCAAGGCGACCCCCATCCTCGGGGTGCCCATCGGCCTGCCCCAGGCGGGCGAACCGCTGCCGGGCGGAGCCGCCATCGTCGCGCCGACCGGGGCCGCCCTCCCGGCCACCGCCGCGCCCATCGCGCCGACCGTCGCCATCGACCAGCCGACCTCGAACAATCTCCCCAACGTCTACACGAACCAGGCGAACGCCACCGCGCCGGGCAAGGGCATCGGTTCCATCCAAAGCTCCAACTCGGACACGCCCTTCACCGTGGAAGCCCTCGGCCTCCGGGGCGCGAAACTGCGTCTCGCCGTCACCAACAACAGCAGCGGCAGCCTCGACGCCGCCGGGCAGTTCACCGGCGGGGTCGGCACCAGTTCCGGCGACCGTTCGATTTCCGGCCTGTACCTCGTGGACCCGGTGACCAAACAGCGGTTCGACGTGGTCGGCGCGCCCCGGCTGGACCCGGTGCTCGGCCCGGGAGAACGCCGCACGCTCGAAGCGCAGTTCCCGCCGATCCCGTCCACCGTGCGGAGCGTCTACGTGTACTTCCCGCACGCGACGCCCATCGCCGACGTGCCCGTCACACCCTGATCGTCGCGGCTTCCGCCCAGCGCACCGGCACCCGGGGCGAGGAAATCGTCTGGAACTCCGCCAACGCCAGTTGGACGGAGGCGGGCCGGTCTTCCGGCTGGCGGCTGAGCAGGCGCATCACCCACGCGCTCACGGCGGGCGGAAGATCGGCCCGCAACCGGTCGAGCGGGGTGGGGGAACCGGCGAGATGGCTCGAGATGATCTCGACGGTGTTCGTCCCCCGGAAGGCGTCCAGGCCGGTGAGCGCGTAATAAAAGATGCAGCCGAGCGAGTACAACTCGCCGCGTTCGCTGATCGGATGGTGCTCGAACCGCTCGGGCGCGACGAATTCGACCGTGCCCATGATGATCGGCGGCGGCTGGCCAGCGGCTCGGGAATCGGTCCGCCGTTCGAGTTCGCGGACGGACAGGGCGATGCCGAAGTCCACGATTTTTACCTGGAGCGCGTTCGTCGGGCTGTACTTGAGCATGATGTTGCCCGGTTTCAGGTCGCGGTGGAACAGCCCGGCCTGATGGGCGGCGGCGAGCCCTTCGAGCGTCTGGCGGGCGAGCAACAGGAAATCCGCCAACGGAAACGCCCCGCGCGCCACGACGGCGTCGAGCGTTTCGCCGCCGACCAGTTCCATGATGAGAAAAGGGCCGTGGGCGTCGGAGCCGAAATCGTGGACCGTGACGACGTTCGGGTGCTGGACCGTGGCGAGGTGGACGCCTTCCCGCCAGGCCTGTTCACGCAGGCTCCCCTCGCGGGGATGGGGGGTGTCCGCGAGTCGCTTGAGCGCGACGTGGCGGCGCAGGCGCGTGTCGAACGCCAGGAAAACCTCGCCCAGGCCACCTTTGCCCAGGCTGCGCTCGATGCGGTAGCGCGGCGGGGGAGTGGAAGGAGAGTACATGCGAGGTGTCAGCCGGAATGCTCCGAGACGAGCCGCCGGACACACTCTTCCACTAGCAGGACGTGTGCTCGCACCCGGCGCGCGAGGCCGAACTCGCTCGGCGTCTCGAACGTGATGACGTGCGGCGAGTGTCGCAGATAAAGGTGGATGGCCTCGGGATGGAACGGGATGTTTTCCAGGCCTCTGCGCCGCAGGAAAACGCCGTTCCGAAAAGTCCGCCCCTCGATGCGCCGCCGGTTTTCCAACGGCAGCGTCCCCTGGCACCGTGCGAGCAGGTCCGCGCCCCAGTCGGGTGCGCGGCGATGGGTCTCGTAGAGGTAGGTGCCCCGGGCGTCGTAATCCTCGTGCAGGGCCAGCGCCAGGGCGAAACGGCGGTCGGCGACGAGCTGCTTCCACGCGCGGATGGGCGTCACGTCGTCCCGGTCGAAGAGGCGGTTGAGGTCTTTTCCCTCCTCGTTGGACCGGCAGTTGTTGACCAGGCCCCATGGGTTCAGACACGGCAGGATCAACAGGGGCAGGGGGCACCGTCCTCGCACGAGCGCGGGCAGCCGCGTTTCCGCCCACTGAAGCAGACCCTCGGTCGCGGCGGGTTCGTCGCCGTGAATCCCGGCGGAAACGTACAGGCCGCCGTCCGCGTGGTCGCGCGTGCTCAGCGCATAAACCGGGAAGTCCCCGGCTTGCGCAAACGCCGCCAGTTTCAGCCCGGCAGCCCGGGCGACGCGCCGCCAGCGCGCGACGAGATGCCGGTAATCGTGAACGCGCTGGGCCGTGTCGTCGAAGCGCGCGGGCCGGGTCATGGCACCGTGGGCGCCGCCAGTTGTTCGAGCAGTTTCGCGTGGATGCCGTCGAAGCCGCCGTTGCTGAAGACCACGATCATGTCGCCCGGGTGCGCCAGGGTCTTCACCCGCGCGATGATCGCGCCCGTGCCGTCCTCGTAGAACGCCGGTTTGCCGCGGTCGCGGATGGCCTCGACGACCCCCTCGGGCCGCAAACGCTCCGCCTCGGGAATCTGTTCGAGCTTCGCCACGCGCGCCAAGACGACCCCGTCGGCGTGCTCGAACGCCTCCGAGAGCTGGTCCTGGAACACGGCGCGGCGCGTCGAGTTGGAACGCGGCTCGAACAACGCCCAGATTTTGCCGGTCGCCCCGTGCTGCTGGCGCAGGCCACGCAAGGTCTCGTGGATGGCGGTCGGATGATGCCCGAAATCGTCCACGATCTTGATGCCGTTGACCATGCCGCGCAGCTCCTGGCGGCGGCGCACGCCGGTGAAACTGAGCAGACCGGTGCGGATGACATCGGTGGAGATGTTGTAGAAGCGGGCGGCGGCGATGGCCATGGCGCAGTTGCGCACGTTGAACTCGCCCATCATCGGGGTGGTGAATTCCTCGCCGAACAACCGGAACGTCGTGAAGTCCGCGCCGTAGAGGATGTCGTGGATGCCGCCTTCGTTGGCCGGAGCGGTCAGGCCGATGGCCATCCGCGCGGAGAACGCGCCCGAGACCACGTCGGTGCAGTGGGGATCGTCGGCGTTGAAAAGGATGAGCCCGTTGCCCGGCACGATGTTGACCAGCCGCCGGAAGCTCAGCTTGATCTCGTCCACATTTTTGTAGATGTCGGCGTGGTCGAACTCGATGTTGTTGATGATGAGCAGTTCGGGCAGGTAATGGACGAACTTGCTGCGCTTGTCGAAGAACGCGGTGTCGTACTCGTCACCCTCGATCACGTAATACGGCGAGGCGTTGAACTGCGCGCCCTGGCCGAGGTTTTTGGGCAGACCGCCGATCATGTAGCCCGGCGCGAGACCGGCGGATTGCAAGATCCAGGCGAGCAGGGAAGTGGTGGTGGTTTTGCCGTGCGTGCCGGAGACGACCATGTTGTGCCGTCCGCGCAGGAAGAAGAATTTGAGCACTTCGGGCAGCGAGCAATAGGGCAGCTTGCAGTTGAGCACTTCTTCCACTTCCGGGTTGCCCCGGCGGATGGCGTTGCCCACGACGATCAACTCCGCCGCGGGCGGCAGATTTTCGGCCTTGTAACCCCGGTTGAGCACGATGCCTTTTTCCTCCAGGAACGTGGACATCGGCGGGTACACGTCCTCGTCCGAACCGGTGACGGTGTAACCCTGGTCGCGCAGGGCGGCGGCAACCGCGCCCATCGCCGTGCCGCAGATGCCGATGAAATGGAGGTGCTTGAGGTTGGTGAACATGAAAGCCCGTCCCTTCTAGCGGAAGGGGCCGGGAAAGTCAAAGGAACGAGCCGCTTGGATAGCAGCGTGTGGATGGTGAAGCTTTTGCCCGGCACGAACCGCTGAACAAGGGAATGGAATCCACGGTTACCCATGCCCCGGCGCGCGGACCGTGCCGCTGTCGAGCGCGGCCTGTCGCCGGGCCTTGATCCGGGTGGCGATCTCGGAAACCATCTCGTCGAGCAACAGCCGCAGGTGGCTGCCCGCGCGGAAATCCGCCGGGGCGATGTGCCGCACGCGGTCCGTGTGGGCACACAGTTGGTAGCACTTGCGGAAGGCGGCGCGCGTGGGGTCGTCGGGGTTATAAACGGCGATGGCCTGCCCGCCCTGCTTGCGGATGACGTTGAAACACGGGATGTCCGTCGGGCCGTCGCCGACGTAGATCATGTTCTCGAACGGCACCGGCCGCAGGTCGTCGTCCATGTGGTCGTTCACGTCCTGGCTCAGGTCGAGCAGCCCTTTGTTCACGCGGAAGAGGAACTGCGTCTTCTGCGTGTGCGAGATGACGCGTTTGGGGAACGTGATGCGCCCGGCGCTGTCCTCGGCGTATTCGCAGCCGAACACCTCGCGCACATGGGGGCGGATGCGGCTGCCGTCGATCATCGCCTTCAGGCCGCTGGAGATGATGTAATACTCGACGCGGATGCCCAGGGCCGCTTCCTCCGGCCCGAGCAGGCCGCGCGCGAACTCCTCGAACATCTCCGGCAGGCCGGGGTAAAACGTCAGGTTCGCGCCGAGTTCGCGCAGCCGGGCGTTGGAAGGCCGGTCGAATTCGAGCGTGTCCAGCAGCACCTTCATGTACGCCAGCTCGTTGTCGTAACTCTGGTGGCGGACCAACTCGGCACAACGCGCCCAAAACGGTTTCGGATCGATGCCGAACGCCGGGAAAAGCGCCTCGTCCTGCATGTACTTGGACGAGAGCGTCTGGTCGTAATCGAAAATCAGGGCGATGAGGTTCTGCGGCGCGGTCATGGAGAATCAGAAGTTTTGCAAACGTCGGCCAGCATCGCGGCAATCGTCGGAAAACGGAACGCGTAGCCCAGACGCAGGGCATTTTTCGGCACGGCGCGCTGGCTGTCGAGCAGCAGGCGCGACTGGTCGCGCATCACGCCGCGCAGCAGGAACCCCGGCACCGGCAGCAGCGCGGGCCGGTGCAACGCCTGGCCGAGCGCGCGCGTGAAATCCGCGTTGCGCAACGGTTCGGGGCACACCGCGTTGAACACGCCCGTTGCCGCTCGTCCGTTGTCGCTCTCGTCTTCGAGCAGGAAAACGATGAGCCCCGCCACGTCCGCCACGTGGATCGGACTCATCCACTGCCGACCCGAACCCAGCCGTCCGCCCAGCCCCAGGCCAAACACCCGCCGCAGCACCGGAAACGCGCCGCCGTCCGCGCCGACCACGAACCCGATCCGCAGCCGCATGACCCGCGCGCCGGATTTCTCCGCGCCGCTGGCCGCCGCTTCCCATTGCCCGGTGACCTCCGTGAGAAATCCGCTGCCCGCCGGTTTCGATTCGTCGAGCACCTCGTCGCCCCGGTCGCCGTAGAACCCGACCCCGGACGCGCTCAGCAGCACGCGCGGCCCCTCGCGCAGACGGCCCATCGCGGCGGCGAGCCGGGTCGTCGTGCCGACCCGGCTGGCGAGGATGCGCTGGCGTTTCGCCCGGGTCCACGGTCCGAGCAGGCTTTCCCCGGCGAAGTTGACCACGGCGTCGAGACCGCGCACGTCCGGTGGCTGGTCGGCGGACAGCCCGCGCGTTTCCATGCAACCGGGGACCGGCTTGCCCGGCGAGCGCGTGAACGCCACGGCCTCGTGCCCCCGCGCGTGCAGAGCCCCGATGAGATGACGCGCGAGAAATCCGCTCGCGCCGGTGATGCCGACCTTCATTGCGAAAATTTGGAAACACGAGAACTTTACCACGATCCGTCCCGGCGGCCAGCGGGATGATGCGCGTGAAAATAACATTGATCCGTGTGCCGCTTGTTCCTTTGATGGTCGCCCCGACATGCTCATCGCGCCGTCCGTAGATTCCCGCCAACCTTCCGTCGCCCCGCCGCCGACGGCCCGCGCCATGGGCCGCCGCGCCGGTTGGGGGCTGCCGTGGGTGCTGATCGTGCTCCTATACCTCGGCGCGAGCGTCGGCCCGGCGTTGTACGATCAGAACGAGGCGCAGTACGCCGGGGCCGTGCGCGAGATGATGAACCGCCCGCAGGATTACCTCCCGGCAACGCGGGAACGCCTGGAGCGCGGCCACTGGTACCTCCCGACCAACGACGGCATCCCCCGGCTCCAGAAGCCGCCGCTCGTTTACTGGCTGTTGATGGCGTCGATGCGCGTTTGCGGGGTGAACGAGTTCGGCGCGCGTCTGCCCAACGCCGTGTGTACGCTGCTGTGGTTCTGGGCGACGTTCCTGCTCGGGCGGCGCGTGGCAGGCGCGGCGTTCGGCCGGGCGGGGGCAATGATCCTCGCCACGATGGCCGGGACGTTCATCTTCAGCCATCTCGTCGCGCCGGAGCCGTTTCTGGCCGCGTTTTTGACCCTGACGTTCTGGTGTTTTCTCGGCGCGTGTCAGGAACCCGGGCGCGCCGGACGCTGGATGTTTTTCGCGTGGGTGTTCATGGGCCTGGGCGCGTGCAGCAAGGGACTCCACGGCGCGCTCTACCCGTTGGCGGTGGCCGGGCTGCTGGCGTGGCGTCACCCCGGAACGCGGCCCGTCTGGAAGAAGCTGTGGCAGCCCGCCGGATGGCTGACGTTCCTGGCGATTCTGATTCCGTGGTACGCGGTGATCGCGGTGAGGTTCCCCGGCTTCCTGCACGATCAATTGATCAACGAACAACTCGGCCACGTCATCAACCGGCGCTACCCGCCGGACAGCAACCGGGTGCCGTTTCTCGTCTTCTGGCTGGAGCACCTGGTCTTTTTCCTGCCGTGGACCTTTTTCATCCCGGCGGCGGTGGTCGGCCAGAGTCGGGAAACGTCGGGCGGGCCGCGCGCGGATACGTTGGGGCGCGACCTGCTCGCGGGTTGGTTTGGCGTGACGGCGGTGACGCTCCTGTTCTCCTCTTTGCAGGATTACTACCTGCTGACCGCCTGGACACCGGTCGCGTTCTGGCTGGCCCGAATCTGGGTAGGGGACAGCGCCGGACGCGCCCTGCCGCGCTGGACCCGGCTGGCTCCCGGCTGGTGTCTGGCCGGAATCGGGGTAGGGGTGATCGTGGCCGCGCTTTATCTAGGTGCGCACACGGCGGCGAACGACCCGAACCGGCTGGCGGCGCCGTCGGCGGTGCGGGACACCATTGCGGCCACGCTGACCGGTTTTTCCGCGGCGGCCTGGCGTCAACTCCTGCCCTTGGTCTGGGCGGCGGGGACGACGTTCCTCGTGGGTGGGGCCGTGCTGCTTTCTTTGGTTGCGAGCGGACGCTGGCGCGCGGTGCTTCCGGCCACGGCGGTCATGATGACGGGGGTCCTCGTCGCTGCCGTGTGCGGCCTGAACGCGCTCGAAGATTATTTCTCGTTGAAACGGGTCGCGCTGGCGGCGAACCGGCTGGCGGGTGCGAACGGGCAGGTCGTGTGCGCGGGTTTGCCGTTGGACAATCCGAGCCTGTTTTTTTATCTGAACCGCGAGATTTATTGGGTCCACGCGCAACCGGCGGGCGAGTTCGCCTCGCGCGAATTGAAGATTGGCCGGGAGCTATTCCTCAGCGACGCGGAATTCGCCCGACGCTGGAACTCGCCGCAAACCGTGCTGCTGGTAACGGAGTGGGACGACATTGCCCAATGGAGAAGCGCACTGGCGTTGACCCCCGCACAAGCCCGTCCGGTTGCCCAGAGCGGCACGCGGGTGTTGTTGGTTAATCATTATAGCCATTTGCAAAAGGATTGAGCATTCTCGTGTTGCCGCGGCGTCCGTCAGGGACACGCTCAATCAAACTTCCGGTGCAACCACGTGTAAGAGAACCGGTTGCCCGGGCAATCGGTCGGCACGGGGTTGATCTCCCGGTGCGCCTTGACGATGGACAACCGCCGGTCCACCCGGCCCACGCGTTTGCGCAGATAGGTGATCAACTCGTCGAGCGCCGCGTACTGCGCCCTGGTCGGCACGTCGCGGTTGTAATCGCCGACCAGACAAATGCCCAGCGCGATGTTGTTGAGGTAATCGCTGTGGACGTGCCCGCCGTTGATCTGACGTTTCCAGCGGCTGCCGACCTCGATCTGCCCGTCGCCCGTGCTGGTGCCGTTGCCGATCACGAAATGATACGCCAGCCCGTTCGGCATGTGCCGCGTGTGCAGGTGGTAATAGTCGAAGATTTTCGCGTTGCCCTGCCGGGTGCCGCTGTTGTGGACGACGATGTATTTCCAGCGTCCGCCGCGCACCCGGGCACGGTCGATTTCCTCCAGCACCGAATTGGATAAATAACGGTAACTGGGTCCGCCGCCGAACAGACCGAAGAAGAATTTCTTGCGTGGTGGCGGGGCGGGGTAATCGGTGTTTTCCTCGCCGGTCGGAACGCCAGCTTTCTGGACCACTACCGGGGCCTGCGTGTCGCTGTCGTCGGGCGTCGAGGTGGGGGTGGGGGTGGGTGTCGGCGACGGGGTGGCCCGGCCCGGCCGCGCCGGGGTGGCGGCGGGCGTGGCGGTTGGCTCGGGCGTCTGCGCCGGTTGCGTGACCGGCGGCGGGGCGGGGGTCGGCTTGACCGTGGGCCGTCCCGGCGACGGCGCGGGCGGCGGCAAGGTGCGCATCTCCTCGCGGGCTTTGAGGAACGCCTCCCGGCGCAGGCGGGCCTGTTCCGCGAAAGACGTGTTGGAATCAACCGCCTGCGCGTGCAGCGTCCCCGCCGGGAAATCGGGGCGCGGCGACAGGAACAACGTGCCCGCCCCGACGAGCAGGAACAGCCACCAGCGCCGACGAACGGCGGGACGGAACAGGGGACGCCGCATGGAAAAATTCAGCTCGCCGACGGGACGGTCCCGGTGGGTGCCGGGTGCCCGCCCGCCAGCAAAAGCCGGTGGTGTGCCCAGGGACGCGTGGGCCATTTGCGCACGAGCACGGCGTTGAGCCGCCCGCCCAACAGCAACAGCAGACACGTCACCCACGTCCACGTCAGCAGCACGATGAAACCCGCGAGCGCGGCGTAGGTCTCGTTGTACCGCGAATTCCGCTGGTTGACGTAAAACCCGAAAATCCACGTCGCCACGAGCCAGCCCACGGAGAAAAACACCGCGCCCGGCAACGCCTGCCAGATCGTCTGGTAGACCTCGGGCGTCAACAGGTAGAGCGCCAGGGCGAGCACGATCAACGCCAGCGCGATGATCGGATATTTCGCCATCGTCACCGCTCCTTGGAGGTTGCTGTGCAGATGGTAGGTCGCCTCAATGGTGGCCGCCATCCGTTCGCCGAACACGATGGCCGTGCAACTGAACAGGGTCGTCGCGCCCAGCCAGAATAACAGCAACACGGCGATGATCCAACGGTTCCACCAGGAGCGTTGCGGGTCTTTGATCCCGAGACAGTGGTTGAGCGTGCGTGAGATCGTGTTGATGAGGTTGATCCCCAGGTACAACGCCAGCGGGATGCCCAGCAGCGCCACGTGGCTCGTCGCCCCGGTGATGACCAGCGCCACGACCTGTTGCTCGATGAGCGGCTTCGAGATTTCCGGCAGGAAACCCTCCAGCAGTTCGATGATCTTGTGCAGCAGCGTCGGGTCCGTTCCGAAGAGCGACAGCAACGCCGACAGCAGCAGGAACCCCGGCGCCACCAGGATAAAAATCAGGTCGTAGGCCATCATCGCGGCCAGGCCGGTGGTGTTGTCGAAATAAGCTTCGACCAGCCAGCGGCACATCAGTCGCCAAGACCAGATAAAGGTTTTCATCGCGGGAAAAATGGCATCAAACGAAATAGAAGTTTGTCTTTCGAGCGTAAAATTGCCGATGTTTGCCGTTGTGGCCAACCCCAGAAAAATCTTCGTGTGCTCGGCGGGCTTCGGCGAAGGGCACAATACAGCGGCGCGCAACCTTGTCACGGCCCTCGGCGACGTGGGGGCCGGGCGCGTCGAGGCGGAGTTCGTCGATGTGCTCGGCCATCGCAGCCCGCGGGTGTACGCCATGATGCGCAAGGGCTACGTGACCCTGATGAACCGCGCCCCCCGGTTGTGGGCGGCCATCTACCGCCTGATCGACGCCACCGCGTCGATGGATTCGGGGGTGATCGCGCTGCTCGGCGCGGAGCGCGACGCGTTCGCCGCCCGGCTGGAGCGGGAACGACCGGCGGTGGTCGTTTCCACCTATCCGATGTACGGCTACCTGCTCAACGACATCGCCCGGCGCGGCGGGCCGAAGGACTTCCTGCGCCTGACGGTCGTGACCGATTCGATTTCCATCAACTCCGTCTGGCACCGTTGCGGGAGCGATTTCTTCAGCGTGCCCAACGAGGAAACCGCCGAGGTGATGCGCCATGCGGGCGTGCCCGGCGAAAAGTTGCGCGTGCTGGGGTTCCCGGTGGAACCCCGTTTCGCCTCGGCGGAATCGTTGCCGCCGCGTCCCGATCCTGCCGGGCCGGAAGGACGGCGCGTGCTCTACATGATCAACGCCGGTCGCCAGGCTGCCCCGGAGGTCGTGCGGCGGTTGCTGGCAATCGAAGACATCGCGCTCACCGTGACCGTGGGCCGCGACGCGGAAATGCACGGCATGGTCGAGCGCGCCATCGCCGCCCGTGGGAAAACCCGCCATCCTGCCCGGCTCATCGGCTGGACCAAAGAGGTCCCGGCGCTGTTGGCCAGCCATCATGTGCTCATCAGCAAGGCGGGCGGCGCGACCACGCAGGAAACCATTGCCGCCGGGTGTCCGATGGTCATCAGCCAGATTGCGCCCGGGCAGGAAGAAGGCAACGCGCAGCTTCTCGTGGACAACCACGCGGGTGCTCTGGCGTTGACCCCCGCGCGCATCGCGGAAACCGTCCGGGAAGCGTTCGCCGACGACGCTAAAATCTGCCGGGGCTGGATGCAAAACATCGCCCGTCTCAGCCGCCCGGACGCCGCCCGCGACAACGCGCGGTTCATCCTGGAGCAGACCGGCTTGTGAGCCCGGCGCGCCGCCGCCTCCCCGGGCCAGGGATCATCAGCCCTTGGGCGACGGCGCGGGTGCGGGCGAGATCGGACCCTTGGCCGCCGCGATTTTCTTGAGCAAATCCGGCCCGGCAGGATTTTTTGGGTCCAGATCGAGCGCCTTCTGCCAGCACTCGACCGCCTTCGCGGAATCGTTTTGTTTGGCGTAGGCGTCGCCCAAATGTTCGTACACCGTCGGGTCTTCCGGCTCGGTCTTCTGCACCGCCTTGGTCAACTGGACCGTCGCCTGCTCGAACTGGTTGGTGCGATAGTAATACCAACCCAGGCTGTCGAGATAAGCGCCGTTGTCGGGATAGGCTTCCACCGCGCGTTTGATCAGGTCGCCGCCTTCCTCGACGTTGAGACTGTGGTCCACCCACATGTAGCCGAGGTAGTTAGAGGTGTTGGCGATCAGCCGGGGGTCTTCCTCCAGGCCGAGCGATTTTTTCATCAACTGCGCGGCCCGGTCGAACAACCCGGCCTGCTCGGCGGTCGCGCCGAACTCGAAATAGAACTGGCCGCTGAGCAGCGAGGGCTGCGTGCTTTGCGCTTCGAGTTCCGTCTGCTCGAAGGTGGTCAGCGCCTGCTGGTGCTGCTTGGCGCGCTCGTAAGCGACGGCGAGCAGGTACGTGAAGCCGGGCCGGTCGGGAAAACGCCGCCGGGCCTCGGTCAGCACCGTCACTGCCTTCTCGGGTTGCTTGTGGTCGAGCAACATCAAGGTGAGGGTCTCGTAACCCTGAAGATTCGCCGGGTTAACGAGCAACGCCTGCTCGTAATTTTGGGTGGCCCGGGTGATGTCCCCGGCTTGCTCATAGATTTTGCCCAGGATTTCGTAGGCGTGGGGATCGGCGGGATTGAGTTTGATCAGTTCCTCCAGCACGACGGCGGCTTTTGCGGGCTGGTCGGTCGCCAGATGGCAGCGCGCGAGATTTTCCCGGGCGGCGACCTGGCTCGGATCAATTTCGATCACCCGCTCGAACAGGGGAATCGCTTCCTTGTGCTGCTTGGTGAGCGCGTAAAAATTGGCCACCTTGTTGAGAATTTCCGCGCTGTCGCTGCCGGCGTCGGCTGCTTTCTGGAAGACCACCGATGTCTTCTTGAGTTCATCCACGCTCTGGGAGGGGTCGTCCGAGATGAACGTCTGGATGTAGAGCTTGCCGAGTTGCAGCCAGAATTCCGGGTCCTTGCTGTCGGCTTTAGCCGCGCGTTCGAGCAGGGGCGCGACCTTGGCGGGTTGGTTCGTCGCCTTGTAGATGGCTCGCAGGTAGATGTACGCCAGGATGTTGTTCGGATCGAGGTCCAGCGCCTGGGTCGCCGATTTGAGGGCCAGGTCGGCCTTGTTCTGGCTGGTGAAATAAACGTAGGCCAGCGCGAGTTCGGGTTCGGCCCGTTTCGGCGCGGCTTTGATGGTGTCCTTGAGCAGATTGATCGCCGCCGGGACATCGCCCTTTCGCAGATAATCTCTCGCCACGGAGACCGACAACTCGACGTTGGCGGGATCGAGCGCGAGCGACTTGAGAAATTCCGCCTCCGGTTCGTCCTCGTTTGCGCCCCCCTCGATCAAGAGGCCGTGCATGAACCGGGCGATGGCCTCGGCCTTGCGCTCGCCTTCCAGGTTGAGCAGGAGGTCCTTCGCCGGAGGGCGGTAAGCGTCATCGAACACCACCGCCGATTCCGGGGCAGTTTTCGGCCCCGTATTGGGGGCGGGCACACGGTGCGGCTTGGCCGCCGCTGGAAGCGGGGGTGGAGGGGGCGCGGCGAAAACCGGCGTCTGCGCGGCCAGCAGACCGCCGAGGAACCACGCCAAAAGCCGTCCGCGTGCCCCGAAACCGGCGGCACGACGAACCGGCTGATCCCTGTGGCGGCGCGGCTTCAGGCCCATGGCCTCGAACCTAACGCCTAGCTCTTGTAGCGCAACCGCTTCTTGTGGCGGTTTTCCTTCATGCGCTTGCGGCGTTTATGCTTGGAGATCTTTGCTTTCCGACGTTTCTTCAGGGAGCCCATAACAAACTTGTGGCCTTGGAAGTCGTTCTCAATAAACGACTTTGTTCAGCGGGTATTCAATGATGCCTTCAGCGCCGAGCGCTTTGAGTTGTGGAATGATTTCACGAACGACTTTTTCGTCAATGACCGTTTCGACGGCCACCCAACCCGGCTGCGCCAGAGGCGAGACGGTGGGTTCGCGAAGGGAGGGTAGGGTGGATAAGAGGTTTTGCAACTGATTTTGCGCGAGGTTCATTTTCAGCCCCACTTTGTCCCGGGCCGCGAGCGCGCCCTTGAGCAGGAGGACCAACCGCGCGAGCTTATCGCTTTTCCACGGGTCGCTCAACGCCGCCGGGTTGGCGATGAACTGCGGGAACGATTCCAGCAGCGTGGCCACGACGCGCAAATTGTTCGCGCGCAGGGAGGAGCCGGTTTCGGTGATGTCCACGATGGCGTCCACCAGATCGGGCACCTTCACTTCCGTCGCGCCCCAGGAAAACTCGACCTCCGCCTGCACGCCCTGGCGTTCGAGGTAACGGCGCGTCAGGCCGACCGCCTCGGTGGCGATGCGTTTGCCCGCGAGGTCCTGCACGCTGCGGATGGGAGAGTGGTTCGGCACGGCGAGCACCCACCGTGTCGGGGCGCTGCTGGTTTTGCTGAACGGCAGGTCGCAGAGCACCTCCACCTGCGAGCCATTTTCCTCGATCCAGTCGCGTCCGGTCAGTCCGGCGTCGAGAAAACCCTGTTCGACGTACCGGCTGATTTCCTGCGCGCGGAGCAGCCGGATTTGCAACTCGGGGTCGTCCACCAGTGGTTTGTACGACCGGCTGGCCCCGGAAATGTGGAAGCCCGCCTTGGCAAAAAGCGCGAGCGTCGGCTCCTGCAAACTGCCCGATGGCAGGCCCAGGCTCAGGACGGAGGAAGATGAGAGGGTGATGTTGACGGACACGAAAACCGGAAGTTGAGGGCTGGAAAGGTGGATGTTAGCAGCCGAATGTAAAGGGGCTTTCGATTCTTTTTGCTTCCATCCTGCCGTCTTTATCCTTCATCCTCGCCCGACATGCCTTCGCTCAACAAAGCCGTTCTCGCCCAAGCCGCCACCGTCGCCCGGGGTCTGGCGATGGACGCCGTCCACGACAGCAACAGCGGACACCTCGGGCTGCCGCTCGGTTGCGCGGAGATCGGTGCGGTGCTCTTCGGGCACTCGCTCAAGTATTGCCCGGACCATCCCGAATGGCTCGACCGCGACCGTTTCGTCCTCTCGGCGGGCCACGGCAGCATGTTCCTCTACAGTTGGCTGTTCCTGGCCGGTTACCCGGACATGACGAAGGACGAGATCAAGCGTTTCCGGCAGATGCACAGCAAGACGCCCGGCCACCCGGAACTCACGCACGCGCCCAGCGGCGTTGAGACTACCACCGGGCCGCTCGGGCAGGGCGTGGGCAACGCCGTCGGCATGGCGCTCTCGGCGAAGATGGCGGCAGCGCGCTTCAACACCAAGGAGCACGAAATTTTCAACCACCGCATCGTCGTGCTGGCGGGCGACGGGTGCATGCAGGAGGGCGTGGCGATGGAATCGCTCGAATTCTGCGGCCATCAGAAGCTCGACAACCTGATCCTGATTTACGATTCCAACGCCGTGACGCTCGACGCCATGGCCAAGGTCACGCAGAGCGAGAACACCGGCGAACGCCTCGACGCGCTGGGTTTCGACGTGCAAACCATCGACGGCAACGACATGGACGCGTTCCTCGACGCCTACGACCGCGCCCGGCAGGCCGGGAGCGGCAAACCCCAGGCCATCATCGCCAAGACGCTCATCGGCAAGGGGATTCCTGAAGTGGCAGGCACCCAGAAGGCGCACGGCGAGGGCGGCGCGAAGTTCGTGGACAAGGACCGCAAGGAACTCGGCCTGCCCGACGAGCATTATTACGTGTTCCCGGAGGTCGCCAAATATTTCGCCGACCGCAAGGGCGAGTTGGCCGCCGCGCACGACGCCTGGGTCGAGAAGTTCGACGCCTGGAAAGCCGCCAACCCGGACAAGGCGAAGGAACTGGCCGTGTCGGGCGCGCTGAGCCAGCAGATGGCCGAGCAGACCGACAAGAAGACGGCGGACGTGGCTCCGTTGTTCGCGGCGATTCCCGAATTCCCGGCGGACAGCAAGCTGGCGACGCGCGCGGCGGGCCAGCAGGTGCTCCAGCCGTTGGCCAAGCTCATGCCGCTGCTCATCGGCGGCAGCGCCGACCTCTACGGTTCGACGCTCAACTACATCGGCGACCTGAAGGCGCGCGACGACGATTTCTCGCCCGAAAACCGCACGGGCCGCAACATCCCCTTCGGCATCCGCGAGCACGGCATGTGTTCCATGATGAACGGCATCGCGGCGCACGGCATCTTCCGGCCCAGCGGCGCGACGTTCCTCGTTTTCGCGGACTATTGCCGGGCGAGCATCCGGCTGGCGGCATTGTCGCACCTGCCGGTCATCTACATCTTCACCCACGACAGCGTGGGCGTGGGCGAGGATGGCCCGACCCACCAGCCGATTGAAACAATCCCCGGCCTGCGGGTCATCCCGAACCTGGACGTGGTCCGCCCGGGCGACCCGGAGGAGACCGCCGGGGCGTTCGTCGCCGCGCTGGAACGCACCGACGGCCCGACGTTGCTCGCCCTGAGCCGTCAGGCGGTGCCGCTGCTCTCGGAGATTCCCGTCAAGACGCGCCGCGAGGGCGTCCTCCTGGGCGGGTACGTGGCCAAGAAGGAAACCGGCGCGTTGGAAACGATTCTCCTGAGCGCGGGCAGCGAACTCCAGCACGCGATGAAAGCCGCCGAAACGCTCGGGGCCGGGACCCGCGTGGTGAGCATCCCGTGTTTCGAGCGGTTCGACCGCCAGCCGCAGGCGTACAAGGACGAGGTGCTGCCGAAATCCTGCCGCCGCCGCGTGGCCATCGAGGCGACGGTGCCCGTGACCTGGATGGAATACGTCGGGCTGGACGGCACGGCCATCGGCATCAACCGGTTCGGCATCAGCGCGCCGGGCGGCGAGGTGATGAAGGAACTGGGCATCACGGCGGAGCACGTCGTCGAAGCCGCGCGCGCCTTGGAAGCGGTCTGACCCGGGGGATTTCCGACCCGCTCACCGCCATGAACCGGCCCCGAACCAGCGTCATCGTTCGCTGGGTCGTCGCCGGGTTGATCGGGTTGGCGGCGTTACGTACCCTCACCGGGGTCATGACGCACGGAGACAGCATGGCGGGCACATTTGCGGGGAGCGTGTTCGGGCTGGCCATGTTGATCACGTCTTGTCTGTTCATCGGGCCGGAGATCGTGCATTGGACGGTCTACCCGATCCACTACGCGCTGGACGCGATCCTGCTGCCATCGGAGACCTTGCGTCCGCCGGTGGATTACACCCTGGCCCGGTTCTACCATCGGCAGAGGCGTTACGAAGAAGCCTGCGAGGAATACTTTAAGATCATCGAGTACCATCCGCAGGAGGTCTCGGCCTACCTCGAAGGCATCGAAGCCGCCACCAGCGCGAACCAGCGGGCGACGGCGCACAAATTCTACCGGCTGGGATTGCGCAAACTGTCCTCCAAGAACGGAAACCGGGATCTGCTGATCAACGGCGTCACCGGCAGTGCGGTCGCCGAAATCGGCGAGGGCGGAAGCTAACGCGTTTCTCGGTGTTCCGAGGATGGCGACCTCCGGGCGCCATCGGGTCGCCGCACGGATAGCCATGGCGCCCGGAGGTCGCCATCCACCTCGGAACATCATAGGCCACTGAAAAATGCGATAGCGCACGCGGCGCGTCACAGCGGTGAAACCAGCGCGTCCCGCTCGCGTTCGAGGCGTTCGATCTGCATGGTGATGGTGACCGTGCTTTGGCCGCGCCGCTTCATGGTCTGGCGTTGCGAACACAACGCGTTGATCTGGTCGGTCAGGGCCGCGTGGCGGCGGAGGTATTCGACGCACTGCTGTTGCTGCGGGGACAGGTCCGGTTCCCCTCCCGGTCCGCGAAGCGCCACCTGCCGCGCCGAGAAAGCCCGCGCGGCGTGCCATTGTTCCATGTTGGGCGCGCCGGCCTGCCTGTGGCCGTAGCGGGAGACCGCCGCCGTGGTGAGCAGGTTGCCGGGTTTTTCCATCGTGTCGAGCAGGCGGTCGCCACGGGGCAGCCTCTGGATGTGCTCGCGTTCGGCGGGGTCCGGCAACTTGAGGACGCCACGGCGTTCGATTTCCGAGATCACTTCGTCCACGGTGAACCCGAGGCTGAGCAGCCGGTCGAGGTCCGCGACGGTCACCGGCGGGGATTCCGTCAGAGGATGCTCACCGACGGGGCGGGAGTCCGGCGTGGATTCCGGGGTCGGCTCGGGCGTCGGTTCGGCGGACGCGCCGGTCGGGGAAGGCCGTCGGCAGCCGCTGCCTGCCAGGAAGACGACCAACATCAGCGGCGCCAGGCAGGCCGCGCGACGGAAGCATTTCAGTGCCACTCTCATTGGACGCTCACTCCCGGGCACAACGCGGCGGGCAGCAGGTAGACGCGACCGGCTTGCAGACTCAGCCCCGGGGCCATCTCCACCTTCATGGCGAAACCCGTGTCGGACGCCTTGTTGAAAAAATGGAGCGCCTTGGCGAAGGTCACCGGGGCGACGTAGCGCACCACGGCGGCACTCTCCGCCTTGGCCATTTCCCTGGCCTTGGCCACGGCATCGCTGAACGTGCCGGTCTTGTCGATGAGGCGGTAAGCGAGCGCGTCGCGGCCCGAGATGATGCGCCCGTCGCCGACCTGCTCGCGCAACGTCACCTTCGGCAGCTTGCGCTGTTCGGCGACGATCTGGAGGAATTTCTCGAACGTCTGCATGACCATCAGATTCATGTAGTCTTTTTCCACCTGCGTCATGGCGCGGCTGCCGCTCATCACGTCCTTGAACGCGCCGCTCTTGAACACCTGCGGCTCCACGCCCACCTTGTCGAGCAGCCCGTGGTAATTCATCGTCTGGATGATCACGCCGATGCTGCCGGTGGTGGTCGCCTCGTTGGCGATGATGTAGTCCGCGCCGACCGCCGAGTAATACGCCCCCGAGCAGGCCATCGCCCCCATGCAAGCGACGACCGGCTTCTTCTTGGTGGCGGCCCGGATGGCGTTGTAAACGGTGTCCGAAGCGGTGACCTCGCCGCCGGGAGAATCAATTTTGAGGATGATCGCCTTGACGTTCTTGTCCTCCGCCGCCTGCTGGAGCCCGTAGAGGATGTCGTCTACCATGGAGCCGCCCAGCTCGCCGGGGGCGTCGTCGCCGATCACCCCACGGATGGGTAGGACCACGATCTTTCCCGCCAGCAGCGAGCCGTCCTGCAAGGGCTGTTGCTCGAAGCGCGGGGTCTTGGACTCATCGCGCCCCGTGACGAGCGTGGGCAGGGTCCACGAACGGCTCGTCACCAGCAGCGCGTTCCCCACGCCGCTGGCGATCAACAGCAACGTGATCAGGATCAGGGCGCAGCCCCATTTTTTATTCATGGATGGTCCTCGGGTCGCAGGTTCACCCCTCCGTGAGCAGGGAGAATGCCAACGCCGCCGGGAACTCCGCCGCGCCGCCCGGGCTCAGGAAGTTTTCAGACCGAGACGCACTAGGTTCACGGCGATGGCCGCGAGCAACAGGGCCACGATCTTCGAGCACGCGCGCATCGCCCGCAAGCCGAACAGCGTCTCGAATACCGTCGCCGTCCGCAGCGCGAACAGCACCAGCAGCAAATTGCTGAGCAGGGCGATGAGCGTCATCGTCAGACCGGCGGAGTTGGTCAGCGTCAACAGGGTGGTCAGCATGGCCGGACCCGCGATGAGAGGCATCCCGAGCGGCACCACGCCGAAGTCCGTGTTCGCGTCGGCGTTGCGCCGGTCGGAGTGCAGGATGTCCTGCGCCGCGAGGCCGAAGAGGATCAGCCCACCGGCGATGCGAAAATCGCTGTCCGTGATGCCCAGCGAATGGAAGATGAACCGGCCCAGGAACAGGAAGCCCACCGCGATGAGCAGCGCTGTGCCGACCGCCTCGTTGGCCACGAGATTGCGGCGGTTGCGCGGCGTGCCCTGCGCCATCCCCAGATAAATCGGCACCAGGCCGATGGGGTCCAGCGCGACGAACAACGGGATGAAGGTGACCAGGAAATGTTCGAGCCAGGCGGGCATGTGAATTCCACCCTACTCCCCGCCCGCCCCGGGGCGCAACCCACTCCTCAAAGGCCGCCGGAATCGGGTCGGCGCACGGGGGTCACGGCGACCCGCGCGAACCGTGCCGCGGCACCGCTGCCGACCACCACCGTGTCGGTCACTTTCACCCGTTCCCAGCGCGCGTTGATCGGCGTCACGCTTTCCGTACCGCCCGTCTGCCAATCGGCGCTGTCCGGCGCGAGGCGGGAGGTCCACTGGACCGCGTAAACGATCCCGGATTCGCTGGCGGCGGCCCGGCGCACATACTCCACCATCAGCCGGGAACCTTTGCCGTTCACGGCCTCGGTGCGGATCAGCGGCAGGCCACGCAACCCGGTGCCCGCGACCATTTGCGCCGGTTCGGCGTCGGTCGGGTCGAGGTTGAACGCGAACTCCAGCAGGTTCGGGATGCCGTCGCCATCGGCGTCCGCCGTGGCACTGGCCGTCAACGGGTCGGCGATCTGGCCGGGTGTGAAGTACAGGCTCTGCCAAGCCTGGTAGGATTCGGGCGGCAGGGTAGCCGTGGATTGTCCGATCACGCCCTCGATCCAGGCCAACCGCGCCGCGACCCGCGTGCTGTAGAAAGCGGTCGGCACGTTGACCCCCTGATCGGGGATTTGGTAAAAGTTTCCGTCGTCGTCCTGCGCGAAATAACCCCGGGCGTCGAAGATGGCGGACGTGAAACCGCTGCTGGCGTTCGCCACCGTGAACAGATCGTCCACCGCGTAATTGATCGCGGCGAGCTTCCAGAGGCCGTCTTCCAGGACGAACACGCCCCCGGCGGAATCCCCCACCGAGAGGTGCGCCTCGTCCGGCAAGCCGGGCGAATCGAAGCTGGCCTGGAGATAGGGCGCGCCGTCCGAGACCAAGGTCGCCGCCACCACGTTGCTGCCCCAGCGTAGCGCATGGTCCTGCGCGCCCCAGTCCCAACCCCGGACCCGGCCCGCGAGCACGTTGTCCGCGCCCCGTTGCGTGCCGCGCCCGAACACGCGCAGTTCCAGCCCGGTTTCGGTGCCGCTCTGGTAAAGCGGGGCGTAATCGGGGAACGCCTGATCGACCTGCCAGATTTGCAGGTCGGACGAGGGATCGGCGTACCCGGCGATGGTCGTGTAAGTCGCGCCGTGGAAAACGAACGGCTCGCCGACGTAGCCGCCGATGTGGTGGGCGGTGATGAAATATCGCGGTGCAATCGGCGTCCCGAGAAAATCGCCGAACTGCCCTTCGTACTGCCAGCCGCTGTTGTCGCCGGGGGTGGAAGTATGGCGCTGCGGGTCGCCGGAAGCCAGCAGGATGATCCCAAAAGCGCCGGGTGCCGACGCGAGAAACCAGGCGGAGCAAAAGGTCAGGAAGCGCAATCGCATACAGAATTTGGTAGGAACAACTTTACCATCTCTCCAGCGGCATTCATTCACCAGTGAACACGGAAACGCCATTTCCCAAGCGGACCTGATCCTGTTAAGTTAGCACGCACCCGGCCCGGGCGGCCCGGCCACAAAAAATGTCTGATCTATGAATATCACCGGCGCGTTTCTCGGATTCGGGTTCCTGATCTCGGAAGTCGGCTTGAGCCGATGGCGAACTTCCGCTCGTGCCACGGGTACCCGGAAGATGGACGCCGGTTCGCTGCGCGTGCTTTGGATCGTCATCGCATCCTCCATCACGGCAGGCGTCTGGCTGGCGATGCTGGGAGTGGGTCCGGCCCTGTCGGCGGGCTTTCCGTGGGGCTGGGTCAGCCTGTCGATCTTCGCCGCCGGGACCGCGCTCCGTTGGTGGGCCATCTACTACCTCGGACGATTTTTCACCGTGGATGTCGCGGTGGCCGCTGACCACCGGATCGTCGATACCGGGCCGTACCGGCTGGTGCGCCACCCCTCTTACACCGGCCTCCTGCTCCAGTTCGCCGGACTATCGCTTTCGTTCGGTAATGTGCTGAGCGCCGTGGTGATCATCTTGCCGATTCTGCTGGCGCTGTTGTACCGCATCCAGGTGGAGGAAGCGGCGTTGCGTCTCGGTCTGGGCGAGGCATACGCAGTCTACACGCAAAGGACCGCGCGCCTGATTCCGTGGATTTTTTGAAACCCGCATCGCCCCCGATTCGCTGACAGCCGTTGCGTCAGAAAGCCCGGGTGGAATTCGGGTCGGCTTTCAAGGCCGACTGACCGTCAGACCGGGCACGCTACGCAAGGAATCATTCACGTCGGTGGCCTTCCGCAGACGGATGTCATTCTTATCGTAGATGAACTCATTGTCCGGCGAATCCGTCGTGTATCCGCGGCGGTTGTAATGTTGGGGAATGTGGCTCCCGGTGCGCACGCGATATTCGGGGCCGCTCGCACCCCCGGCGGCGCGGCCATCCACGAACTGGGCGTGCCGACCATCCCGGGTCGGGATGGACTGACCGCCTTTTTTGGCAACCGGTGCCTTTTCCGCCACCGTTTGATGGTGGCGAGCGTGACGCGTTTTGACGTGATCGTCCGCACGCGCGCACGTTGCCCCGAGGAGCAGCGCGGTGCCTGCACAAAGAAGGAAGGTCATTGGTCGGAAAATCGTTTTCATTGAGATAGTTTCCATTTGTCGATTCAGGATCATGAAAGGTAGCACATGAACAGGAAAATTCCTGGAAAGTTTTCCAGAGCGCCTCCCGGTTGAACGAGCCGCGCCCTCCCGGTCAGAATCCCATTCCCGGCAAACCCATCCCGCCCAGACCGGAGGTCAGCTTGCCCATCTCGGCCTCCGCCATTTTCTTGCCGTCTTCGATGGCTTGCTTGACGCCCAGGAGCACGAGGTCTTCGAGCATTTCAACGTCCTCGGGGTCAACGACATCCCTGGAAATCTTGATGCTCACCACGTCGCCCGCGCCGGTGGCGACAACCGTCACCTTCCCGCCGCCCACCGAGGAGGTCACGGTTTTCTCGGCGAGTTCGGCCTGCATTTTGACGGCGTCAGACTGCATCTTCTGCGCCTGCTTAAGCATTTTATTGAAGTTCATGGTCGGAGAGGTCTTTGGGGTTTCGGAAGCGTTCAAGCCGGGCCGTCCACGGAACGGATTTCGCCCGCGAAGATTTTCAGCGCCTTCTGGATGAGGGGATCATTTTTGAAGGATTCGGCGGGGTCCACGGACGGCGTGTCGGCCCCGTTCGCCGGTGGTGTCCCGGCAGCGAACGCGTCGGCGGTCTGGTCGCGGGTGCGCTGGACCGGCGGATGTTGACCGTTCACGGCAGGCGGTTCCTCGCCGTCTTCGGCTGGATCGAGCAGTTCGAGCTGGAGACCCAGCGGACGGCCCGCCAGCTTGGCGAGGATCGTCTCCAGCAGTTTGCGATTGTTGGGCTTGCCGAGCGATTCGACGAACATCTTCTGGTCCGGTGGGAACCCGACGCGCAGTTGGCCGTCCGTGATGCCGAGCAGCCGCCCTGCCTGCACCCAGGCGTTGATGAGCGGTCGCTGCGATTTGATTTCCCGGATCAGCTCACCCCAAATTTTCGGGCCGTCAAGCGCGGCAGCCGGGGCGGATTCGACCGCCGGGGCCGAAATGGCCGGGGCGGGAACCGGCGCGGGTTCGGGTGACGGCGCGGCAGGCGCGGGACCGGCGACGGATTTCTTCAGGGCGGTGAAATCCATGCGCGACGGCGCTTCCGCCGCCTTGGCCTCGCGCCGGGCCTCCGGTTCGCGTCGCGGCGGCGGTGCGGGGATGTCCTCCCGGACGCTGGCCGTCGCGTCGCTGCCGCCTTCCCGCAGGACCGTCAGGGCGTCGATCACCTCGGTCAACGTGCTCTGGCCGAGGCTCTGGATGGCCTTGATCAGCGCGATCTCGAAGTGCAGCTTTTTGTTGGGGGCCCACTTCATGCGGTTCTCGGCGGCGGCGAAACCGTCGATGAGTTCGAGCAGGCGTTCGGTCGCCACTAGCGCGGATTGGGTCTGGAACGTGTCGGCCCCGCCGCCGATTTCCGCCTGCGCGCTCGCCGGGTTGACCTGGAAAACGAGCAGGTTGCGCAGGTGGGCAATCAACTCCCCCAGCAGACGCATGAGGTCCTTGCCCGCCTCGGATTGCTCGTCGAGCACCGCCAGCGTGTCGGACGTGTTCCGGTTGAGCAGGCTGCTGGCGAGCCGCGCGACGGTTTCCGGCGACGTGAACCCGAAGATGCCCAGCACGTCGTCCAGCGCGATGGCGTCGCCGCAAAACGCCACGAGCTGGTCGAGCATGGATTCCGCATCGCGCAGCCCGCCCTCCGCGCCGCGCGCCACGGTTTCGGCGGCGTCGGCGGCGAGCGTGATCTTTTCGTTGGCGGCGATCTTTTGCAGGTGCGCGGCGATGAGCGGGGCCGGGATGCGCCGCAAATCGAACCGCTGGCAGCGGCTCAGGATGGTCGGCAACACCTTCTGCACCTCCGTCGTGGCGAAGATGAATTTGACGTGCTCGGGCGGTTCTTCGAGCGTCTTGAGCAGCGCGTTGAACGCGGCGGAGGTCAGCATGTGGACCTCGTCGATGATGTAGATTTTGTACTGCCCGCGCGTCGGGGCGTAGCGGACGTTGTCGCGCAGTTCACGCACCTGTTCGACGCCGTTGTTGCTCGCGCCATCGATTTCCAGCACGTCCAGGCTGATCCCGGCGGCGATTTCCTTGCACGCGTCGCACACGCCGCACGGTTCGGTGGTCGGGGCCTGCACGCAGCACAGGCATTTGGCGAGGATGCGCGCGGTGCTGGTTTTGCCGGTGCCGCGCGGGCCGACGAAAAGGTAGGCGTGCGCCAGACGGTTCTGCGAAATGGCGTTTTTGAGCGTGCGGGTGATGTGCTCCTGACCGACGACATCGTCGAAAACCTGCGGTCGGTACTTGCGCGCGAAAACCTGATAGCTCACAAGCGCCATTGTACGACTTTCCGGCGGGTGGGAAACTGTTTTCGCGGCTGGCCGGGCGGAAAGACTCCAGTTTGGTGTTCCCGCCGGGAAAAATTGGAATTCGTCCGCAGATTACGCAGATTTTCGCAGATTCAGAAAGAGAACGGCGAGGAGGATTTTCGCCCGCTCCGTCCTCTGCGAAAATCTGCGTAATCTGCGGACGAATTCCGCTCCTCGCCCCTCCAACGGCAGGGTCCGGCTCAGCGCTCGTAGCCGCCGCGCCCGCCGCCGCGGTCTCCACGGTCTCGCCGGTCGCTGTAACCGCCCCGGCGGTCGCCGCCGCCACCACCACCGTAGCCACCGCCGCCGCCGCCACCGTAGCCACCGCCGCCGCCGCCGCCGCCGTAGCCGCCCCCACCGCCACCGCCCCGGTCGCCGCCCCCGCCGCTGTAGCCGCCGCGTCCCCCGCCCCCGCCGCCGGAAGGTCGCTCCTCCCGTGGACGCGCCTCGTTGACGGTGATGGTACGGCCTTCGATGTTTTTGCCGTTGAGCGTGCTGATCGCGGTCGCCGCTTCCTCGTCGGTGGTCATGGTCACGAACGCGAAGCCACGGCTTTTGCCGGTGACCCGGTCTTGAATCAGAGCGACATCCTTGACCTGACCTGCCTGGCCAAAGAGGTCCATCAGATCGGTTTCGGTCGCATTAAAGGACAGATTGCCTACGTAAAGTCGATTGCCCATGGGAGTCTGGTGGTGAACTGGAACTACTGCTGCTGCACTGCGTTGCGTTATCGGATGCTTTCCCGCTGCCAGAAAATAACCTGGTCGTGACTGTTCCTGATCGTCAGGTTTCAAACTGTCACCAGAGCAAACTCCAACTGACAATCCACCAATCTTTCCAAGGGCTGTTTTTCCAACGAATACGGACCAACGCGACCCTGGGGAAAGTTTTCGCGCATTGCAAGCGCAAAATCGGAAAACCGCACTTCCGCGCTCACACCCCGATATCCTCGTTCCAGAGCGCGGGATTTTCCTCCACGAAGCGCGCCATGATTTCCACGCACTCGGGCAGGTCGAGGTCGATCACTTCGATGCCGTGGCTGCGCATGAACTCGGGTCCGCCCGGGAAATTGCGGCTCTCCCCGACGATCACTTTTTTGATGCCGAACTGCACCGCCGCCCCGGAGCACAGGTAACAGGGCATCAGCGTCGAATAAAGCGTGGCGCGGTGGAGATTGGCCGTGCCGACGCGGCCCGCGTTGCGCAGGCAGTCGATCTCCGCGTGGGTGATGGGGTCGCCGTCCTGCACCCGTTTGTTGTGACCGGCGGCGACCACCTTGCCGTCCACCACCAGGGAAGAACCGATGGGGATGCCGCCCTCGGCGAGTCCCCTTTTCATTTCCGCAATCGCGGCCTGCATGCCCTCGTCGATGTTCATGGCGGCGAGCCTAGCGGAAAGTTCAGTCCGCTGGCAACCCGGTTTTGTCGGCGGCGGCCTTCTCCCGGTGCCGCCGGAACATTTCCAGCGTGCGGAGGCGTTCGGCGGCGTGGTCCACCATGGCCGGAGGGTAGTCGTTTTCCAGGCGCAGCCCGGCGGTGGCCAGCGGCGCGTGCAACCGCCCGAACGGCACGTCCCGCAGTTCCGGGACCCACTGGTGGATGAAATCTCCCTGCGGATCGAACTTCTGGCTCTGGGTCCAGGGGTTCTGGATGCGGAAGAACGGCGCGGCGTCGGCTCCGGTCCCGGCGCTCCATTGCCAGCCGCCGTTGTTGCTGGCGATCTCGCCGTCCACGAGTTTGCGCAGGAAAAACGCCTCGCCGTCGCGCCAGTGGATGCGCAGGTCCTTGGTCAGGAACATGGAGGTGATCATGCGCAAACGGTTGTGCATGAAGCCGGTGGCGGCCATCTGGCGCATCCCGGCATCCACGATGGGAAAACCCGTGCGGCCCTCGCACCAGCGCGCGAAGATTTCCGGGTGCTCGCTGGCCCGCCGCCAGGAAATACCCTTCATCGAAGGGTTAAATTCTTCGTCGAGGATTTGCGGAAAGTGGTAAAGAACCTGGAAATTAAATTCGCGCCACGCGAGTTCGCCGGTGAACTTTTCCATGCTGGCGCGGACGGCGGGTTCGCCCTCGTCGGCATGGGCGCGGACCGCGTGATAAAGCTCGCGGATGGAGAGCAGCCCCCAGCGCAAATCCTGCGAGAACCGGGAGGTCGTCTGTCCGGCGGGCGTCGAGCGATTGGCGGCGTATCCGGCTGCTCCGCCCCCGACGCCCAGGAAGGCGCGCAAACGCCCCCGCGCGGCGCGTTCACCGCCGGAGATCAACCGCGCGCCCTCGCTCCGGAGTTTCCAGTGGGCGAGGGTGGGGAGCCCCTCGGAACGGACGGCGGCAGGGGTGTGCAGTTCGCGCAGGCGCGGACCCACGGCGGGCTTGGGCAGCTTCGACCAGGCTTTGAAATAGGGGGCATACGCCCGGTAGGTCGCGCCCGTCCCGGAACGCAGGGCGTCCCGTTCGTGGAGCGCGATGTCCTGGTGGGCGTGAACGGCGATCCCGGCGTCCCGGGCCATGTTTTCGATCCGGGCCTCCATCGCCCGGCCAAACGGATCGGGGTCGCGGTTGAAGAAAATCGCCTCGGCCCCGGTTTCGGCGGCGAGTTGTGCCAGCACCCCATCGGCGCTCCCGTGGCGGATGATGAGCCGCCCGCCGATGGCTTCCAGGTTCCTGGCGAGCGAGCCCAGGCAGTCGCAGAGGAATTCCTGGCGGTTGGGGCCGGTCCAATGGTGGTGCGCCTTCCATTCGCTGACGATGTAAACCGGCACGACGTTCGCGGCGGCTTTGGCGGCGGCGTTGAGCGCGGTGTTGTCCGTCAGGCGGAAGTCGCGCCGGAACCAATGGATCGCGGTGTTCACAGATGGTTTCTCTACGCTTCGACCCATCAATCGGGTGCGCACGGCTCACGTCCGGCGGATTTCCAGACTCTCCGCGTCACCGGGCATTGACGGGCGGCCCGGCCCGGGCTTTGCTTTCCAACCCTCTCCATGAAGCTCTTCGCGTTCGTCCTCTTTGTCATTGCGCTGCCGGTCGTTGCCCTCCAGGCCAAGCCCAAAGCCGCCACCGAGTCCGCGGCGGCGGGCAAACCATCGCGCGACGAAGTGGTCCGGTTGCAGATCTTTCTGGACGAGCAAAATTTCAGCCCGGGCAAGATCGACGGGCGTTACGGCGGGTTCACGGCCAAATCGTGGCAGCGTTACCAGGAATCGCAGGGCGTCACTCCTCCCGTGGACAAGTTCGACGCCAAGACCTTTACCGCCGTTGACCCGACCTATGTGACCTACAAGGTCGCGCCGGACGATCTGGCGGCCCTCGGCCAAGTGCCCAAGGAACTGGCCTTGCAGGCGAAGGGCAAGGCCCTGCCTTACACCAGCATGGCCGAGTTGCTGGGCGAACGGTACCACGTCGGCGTGGATTTTCTGCGCCAGTTGAACGCGGGCAAAAACCTCGACCAGCCCAAGGAAGGCGACCCGGTCAAGGTGCCGAACGTCGTGCCGCCGTTCAACCTGGCGCAGGTGATCGCGCTGCGGCAGTACACCGCCGAGCGCGAGAAGGCGATCAAGGCGGCCAAGGCTGCCGACAAGAAAAAGGGCGAGGCGGCCAGCGCGACACCTTCCTCGTCGCCGCCCGAGGAAATGCCCGGGCCAACCGTGCCGATTTCCGCCGTGGCACCGCCTCCTTCGGCGGTCCCGCCCGTGCCGAAGCCGGGAGCGGACAACAGCCCGGACCCGTCGCCCTCGCCGACAGACGCCGCCAGCGCGGACAACCGCCCGGTCCTGCGCGCGACGCCCGCCGATTCCAGTCGGCTCGTTTTTCACGTCAACACGACGGCGAACTATCTGGAAGTACGCGACGGCGAGCGGCTCGTCGCGTGTTTTCCGATCACGCCCGGCTCCAAATCCATTCCCACGCCCAAGGGCGAGTGGCACGTCGTGGCGAAAACGTTGCTGCCCGAGTTCCGCTGGGATAAGTCGGTGCTGATGACCGGCAAACGCTCCGACACCTTCTTCCAGTTGCCCCCGGGACCGAACAACCCCGTGGGCATCTGCTGGATCGCGCTCAACAAGCCGGGCATCGGGATGCACGGCACGGCGGAGCCCGACACCATCGGACGCGCCGCCAGCCACGGGTGCATCCGGCTTTCCAACTGGGACGCCTTCAAAGTCTACGGCATGGTCGCCCCCAACACGAAGGTCATCATCGAATGAAACCGGAAAAAGCGATTTCGGAGCCGCGGGGCGTCGTGCAGAGCTTCCGCACGCAACCCGTCCTGTTCATCGGCTCGGCGTTGGGCCTGTTGGCGTTGGCGGCACTGAAAGGCGTCTGGGGCGGCAAACGGGCGGCCAACGGCGGCAAATAAATCAGCCGGTTGATTTGCGCGGCGACCGGGCGGAATTTTGCTCGCGTCGCGGCGGGATCGGTGATTGTCTGGCCGCACTTTGATGCACTTCGCTTGGCTGATCGATCTCGTCGTCGTCCTCGGATACGTGGGCCTGATTCTGGGCATCGGCCTGCACATGGGTCGGCGGGAGGAAAGCCTCCATGATTTCGCGCTGGGCGGACGCAGCATCCCTTGGTGGGCGGTGCTGGCGTCGATCATCGCCGCCGAAACGAGCGCGGGGACGTTTTTCGGTACGCCGGGCGAGGCGTTTGCGATGCGCAACTTCACGTTCCTGCAACTCTCCATCGGCACGATCATCGCCCGGGTGCTGGTGAGCTACATTTTCATCAAGCCCTATTACGACCACAACGTTTACTCGATTTATGAGTACCTTTCGATCCGGTTCGGGACGCTGACGCGCAACGCGGCCTCCGCGCTGTTTCTGGTGACGCGGGTGCTGGCGTCGGGGGCGCGGATTTACGTCGCCGCGATTGCGCTCGTGCTCGTTTTCGAGTTGGTGCTGGGTGCGCGGCCCGACGCCGCCCATACGCTGCTGATCTACGTTGCGGCCAGCGTCATCATCACGGTGTTGACGGCGATCTACACCACGTTGGGCGGCATCAAGGCCGTGATCTGGACGGATTTCATCCAGGCGACGATCATGATGGGCAGCGCGCTGGCGGCGTTGGTCATCCTCTATTTTTCGATCCCGAACGGTTGGACGGGCGTCACGGCGAGCTTTTCGACGAACCAGCCGCTCGACCTCTTTTTCGCCACGGGGCTGGACCCGGCGCGGCACGGGTGGGACCGGGTCAAAGGGATGTTCGAGTCCGAGTACACGGTGTTCGCCATCGTGGCGTCGGTGTTCGTGACGATGGCCACCCACGGCACGGATCAGGACATGGTGCAGCGCATGTTGACGGCCAAAGACATCCGCCGCAGCCGCCGCTCGTTGATCCTGTCGGGGCTGGCGGATATTCCCATCGTGTTGGTGTTTCTCTCGGTGGGCATTTTGCTCTACGCCTTCTACCAAGCGCACCCCGATCCGCACCGGCCGACGGCGAACCCCGAGATTTTTGGTTATTACATTCTGCACGAGTTACCGGCGGGGATGCGCGGGCTGCTGCTGGCGGGGATTTTTTCCACCGCGATGGGGTCGCTGGGCACGGCGCTCAACGCGCTGGCGACGAGTTTCGTGCGCGACTGGTACCTGCCGTATATCGACCCGGGCGCGAGCGACCACGGGACGCTGCGGGCGGTGCGCTGGGCGACCGTGGTTTTCGCGGTGCTGATGATCGGGGTTTCGTCGGCGACCTCGTTCCTGGTGATCCAGCGCGCGGAGCAGACGCGGCGCCAGAAGGTGCTGATTGAACAAGCGGCGGCGCACCCGGACGATCCGGCGTTGCAAGCGCGGGCGAACTCGGCCAAGCCGCGCGACTTACGGATTTATCCGATCATCATCGGGATTTTTGGTTACACGTATGGTTCGTTGCTGGGGGTATTTTTTGTCGGCATGCTCACCCGGACGCGCGGGAGTGACGCTGGCAACGTGACGGCCATGGTGGCGGGGTTCGTGGCGGTGACCATTCTGACCGGGTTGCCCAACGATCTGGCGCTCATTTGGGGCGGGCAGGCGTACCGGCAACCGGACTGGCTGCCGGTGATCGAATTTCCCTGGCGCATCATGTTCGGCACGTTGGTAACGTTCGCGGTCGCCCTGTGTTTTCGGACGCCGCCGCACCAGTTGGCGGACGCGCGCCACCCGGCTTGAACGGTCGGCATCCTTGTTTCGGCGGAGGGATGCACAGATTCTGACGAAAAGTTGTTGAACCCGGCGGCGAGTGCCGCTAAGTATGCCGTCCTGCCGCCTGCTTGCAGCGCGCGGACGAGGAGCCTTAGCTCAATTGGTTAGAGCGCCGCCCTGTCACGGCGGAGGTTGCGGGTTCGAGCCCCGTAGGCTCCGGAACCTCTCGCAGAGGTAAAATCCGGTTTTTGAGCTTCTCGCCTTTGACTGCATGGCAGTTGAGGGGATGAAGTCCTCGTCAGATGGACCCCACGGCCTGGCTTCCGGCGACGGTGTCATCACGATCAAGAAGGGCTCGGCGCACGTGAAGATCTACCCGACATCCAACCGGGGTAAACCGTTGTTCATGGTGACTTGGTTTGTGGCCGGGAAGCGTCATCGGCGCAATTTCGCCGACGAAGCGGCGGCCCGGAAAGAGGCCACGCTGGTAGCCACAAAACTAAACGCGGGCGAGACGCAGGTGCTCATGCTCACCAGCGGCGACCGTGAAAGTTACTTGGAGGCTAAACGGCACTAAGAAACTGTTGAGTTAAACAGAAATTGGCCGGTTTTTAGCACCCTTGATGGCCGGAAGAACAAGCAAAAGAGGCTATCACGCTCCACTTCCGAAGTTTTTCCACCTGCTTTTCGGCCAGTTTTCGTTTAACTCAACAGTTTCTTAGTGCCTATCTGGATTACCCGGCAAGATGTTGGCCGAGCTTCGATCAAGG
>CAXUGY010000033.1:0-46581 GCA_964250695.1 uncultured Chthoniobacterales bacterium
TGATGCTCGACGCCATGCAGGCTTCGAGGGTCTGCGCGCCGACGAGTTCGGCCATGGACTGCACGGCATGGTGGACCACCGGGGAGACCGTGGCGCAGTTGATGAAGAGGCGGCCCTTGGCGGCAGCAGGAGCCAGGAGGGAGTACGCGCTGCCGGCGTCGAAGATTTCGCGCATGGCCTGGTCGTCGGTGACGACGGTGATGATCGTCGCCGCCCCCGCGCTCACGTCCGAGAGGGTGCGGGTCGCGGTCGCGCCGAGTTCGGCGGCGAGGGCGGCGGCGGCGGGGGCGTGGACATCGTAGAGCGACGTGACCCGCCAGCCTTTTTCGTGCAGACGGCGGGCCATGTTCGCGCCCATGCGGCCCACGCCGACGAAACCGACCGTGTTCTCTGCGGGGAGAGGTTGTGCGTCCATGCGGGCACCATCGCGGGGCGCGGGGGCCGATGCAAATCGGCGGTGGATGATCGCTGCTTACCCTTTCATGTCATCTTTCAAGAAGTTCGGCGTGCGTTCGGGCCGGGCGGGTATATAGTTCCGCCGCACCATGGATCACCCCGCGACGGCAGCCGTTCCCAGCCCCCGGCCCGCGCGGACGGCCACGCGGTTTTTCCTGATCGTCGGGGCGTTGGGGGCGGCCCTCGTTTTCAGCGCGGCGGCCCTCTGGCGGCGCGATCCGGCAGCGTTGTTCTGGATCACCGCCGGATATTTTTCCTACGAACTCGGGGTGAACGTTTTACTGGTCGTCGCGGCGTGGTTCGGGCTGCGGGCGCGGCGGCGGCGGCAGGAGCCGGTGGCAAAGGGGGACCGTCCGGCGCTGTCGGTGCTCATCGCCGCGCACAACGAGGAGTCGTGTATTTTCGACACGCTGGAAAGCGTGTTCGCGCAGGAGGGGGTCCATTTGCAGGTGATCGTGGCCAGCGACGGCTCGACCGACGGGATGAACGAACGGCTGGCGGCGCGGTACGGATTGCAAGCGGACGGCGGCGGGCAGCGTTGGTGGGGCGAGCCGGAAAGCCGGTTGGTCTTGTTGACGCTCCCCAAACTCGGCAAAGGCGGGGTGTTGAACGCCGCGCTGGCCGAAGCAGCGGCTCCCGTTTGCGCCACGCTCGACGCCGATACCCGCCTCGCCCCGGGCGCGCTGGCGGCGTTGGCGGGCGCGTTCGTCGATGGACGCGTCACGGCGGCGGGCGGGTTCGTGTACGTGCGCAACGCGGCGGCCGGGCCGTGGGTGGTGCGTTACCAATACTGGGAGTACGTCAAGAATTTCATGTGGCGCATCGGGCTGGCGCACCTGGGCGTGTGCTTGCAGGTGTCGGGGGCGTTCGGGGCGTTTCGGACGCGGACGCTGCGCGAGTTGGGCGGGTTCTCGGGGACGAGTCTGGTGGAGGATTACGAGGTCATTTACCGGATGCACGAACGGCTGCGGCTGGCGCGGCTGGACTACCGCGTGGAGATCGTGCCCGAGGCCGTGGCGTTCACGGATTCGCCGGACACCGTGCCGAGTTTCCTGCACCAGCGGACGCGGTGGTTTGCCGGGTTCCTGCAGACGTTGTGGGAGTACCGGCGGATGGTCGGCGACCGGCGCATGGGGGCGGTGGGCTGGTTGATGCTGCCGATCAAGTGCGTCGATGCCGTCCTGCCGTTGTGGGGATCGCTCTCGCTGGCGATCCTGCTGGCGGCGACGCTGGGGGGTTCGGCACATTGGCAGCGCGCCGGACTGGGGCTTTTTTTCGGGCGTTGGGGCGTCGATCTTGGCTTGAGCGTGGTGATGTGGGATTGGCACCGGCGGCTTTTCCCGGAGCGGCGGCACGCGCTGGGTGGGGCGGCGCTGGGGTTCCACATGGCCAGCGAGGGGTTCATCTTTAACTGGTTCCGGCAGATTGCCGTGCTCAACGCTTATGGCTGGTTCGTGCGCCGGGTGCAGAAGTGGCACCAGCCCCGGTGGGAGCAGAAAGGTCCGCAGATTACGCAGATTTCCGCAGATTAAAAGAAGGAGAGAACGCGGCTCCGTTGTTCTGTTCCCAATCTGCGAAAATCTGCGTAATCTGCGGACAATTTTTATGAGCGTCATCGAAGCCGAAGGACTGACGAAGGTCTACCGCACCTACCGCAAGGAACCGGGGCTGCGCGGGGCGTTGCGCGGACTGATCCATCGCCAGTACGACGAGACGCGGGCGGCGGTCGGGGTGAGTTTTCGGATCGAAGAGGGGGAGTTCGTCGGGTTTCTCGGGCCGAACGGAGCCGGCAAAACGACCGTGCTCAAGATGCTCTCGGGGCTGCTGTATCCGACGGCGGGCCGGGCGAGCGTGCTCGGGTTCGTGCCGTGGGAGCGGAAGAACGAAATGAAGCGGCAGTTCTCGCTGCTCATGGGCCAGAAAAACGCGCTGTGGTGGGACCTGCCCGCCCGCGAATCACTCGAACTCAACCGGGCGATTTACGGGATCGAGACCCAGCGGTTCCGGGAAGTGGTGGAGGAGTTGGTGACGCTGCTCGACGTGGCGGACAAAATGAACGTCATGGTGCGCGAGCTTTCGCTGGGCGAGCGCATGAAGATGGAATTGATCGCGGCGTTGCTGCATTCCCCCAAGGTGCTGTTTCTCGACGAGCCGACCATCGGGCTGGATGTCATCAGCCAGAAAACCGTGCGGGATTTTCTGCGGCGTTACAACGCCGAGCACGGCGTCGTAACGATCCTGACGAGCCATTACATGCAGGACATCGAGGAGCTTTGTAAACGGGTGATCGTGATCGACGGGGGGCGCATCCATTTCGACGGCGCGCTGGACGAGATCACGCAGAAGTTCGCCACGGGGCGCATCCTGAATTTGGAGTTCGAGTCGCGCGACGGGTCCCGGGATTTCGCCGGGTTGGGAGAGGTCGTCGAGCGGACGGATTCGACGGTGAAGCTGCGCGTGCCGCACGCGGAGGTGGCGGCGGTGGTGCGGCGGCTGTTCGAGGCTTATCCGGTGCGGGACATCAGCGTGCAGGAAGTGCCGATTGAGGAGATCATCGCGCGGTTTTTCGTGCAGGCGGGCGAGAACGGGGCGAAGGCGGAAGTTCTCCCGCGTTGACAAGCCGGAGCCGAACGGGGAGGATGGGCGTATGGAACGCGACCGCTTTGCTTTTCCGCAAACGTGGGAGGACGTGTGCAACAACCCGTTGCTGGCTGATCTGCCGTACCGCGTCGAAATCAACCGCCAGGGGAACATCGAATTGAGTCCGCACAGCCGTCGGCATTCCAAGTACCAAGACGCGATCAGCACTTTGTTGCACCGCCTCATGCCACCGGGCCAGGTGGTGCCGGAGTGCGCGGTCAAGTGCCGTCTCAGTACACCCGTGGCGGACATGGCTTGGTTCTCGCCCGAGCGGGATGCGGCTTGTGGCGATGCGTTCGAGTCCATCGTCGCGCCCGAGATTTGTATCGAAGTGCGTTCGCCGAGCAACAGCCGACGCGAAATGGAAGCGAAGCGGGAGGATTATTTTGAGGCGGGGACGCTGGAATGCTGGTTCTGCGATCTGTCGGGCACGCTACGGTTTTATGGGCCGGAAGGTGAGTTGGAGCAATCGCGGTTGTGCCCGGAGTTCCCGAAACAGGTGACGCTCTGATCGTTGCCAACCGTTTTTGCCCGGATGCAGCGATTGATCGGCAACCTGAGCGTGCTTCTCGCCGCGCTGGCGGTGTTCGGTTACTTCGGGCGGATCCGGGTGGTGACGGTGCGGGACTCGCCCGAATTACCCGGGCGCCGGTTCGTGCGGTTCCTCCTTCCCGGCCAGAATCCAACGGCCTACCGTTTTTACGGCAGAGATTGCCGCTGGTCCGATTACCGATGGTTCGGCCTCGAACTGATCCGCACCTACCAAACCCTCTCTACGCGTTGCGAATCAGCAGCGGCCACAACGTTTCGACCAGCATTTCCCACGTCCCGAACCTCCTGACCCGCGCCTGCTCGGTGAGCCGATTTCTCTCGGGCACATCCAGCAACAGCCGCTCCAGCGCGGCAGCCAACGCCCCCGGGTCGGTCTGATCGACCGGCAGGCATCCCCCACCCTCCGAGACCTCGCCCAGCGCGCCGTTGACGCCGCAAAGGCAGGGCCGCCCGTGCCAGAGGCTTTCGAGGATCGGCAACCCGAAACCCTCCGCCAGCGACGGGAAGACGGTGAACGCGCATTGCTCGTAGGCTCGGCGGAGCGTCTGGTCATCGACATGGCGCAGCCAGCGGACCGGGCGTCCGGCTCGTTGCAGGGCTTCGAGGGCGGACGAGACGCCTCTGCCCCAGTGGGCCGTGGTGCGCCCGACCAGCGTCAGCTCGAAATCCGTCCCGCGCGCCCAGACCCGGTTGGCGGCGGCCAGCAGGATGAGATGGTTCTTGCGCGGCTCGAACGTACCCACGCAGAGGACCATGGGGCGGGCGGCGTCCGTGGGCGGCGGCGTGAGACGGCGCGGCGTGCCCGCGTGGTTGACCGGCCAGGGATGCACGGAAACCGGCGGCGGGTTCCCCAGGTTGACTTCGCGCCAGCGGGCCTGGAGATCGTCGCGCGTTTCCCGCGAAATGGCGACGACGTGATCGAAGGTTCCCAGGGCGTCGAGATACGGCGCGAACCCCGCTTCCCGCGCGGGCGGTGAGAGGTCGGGCCGCCGCCAGGCAATCGCGTCGTGGCAGACGGCGACCCGGCGCAACGGGGCGTCCGCGCGCCACCGGCAGAGAATTTCGACCCGGTTGTCCTGGAAGATCTCGGGCACGAAGAGCGTGTCGGCGGCGGTCGTGATGGCCGGGAGATCGAGGCGGTGGCGGCGGTGGACGATCCGGCGCGCCAGCTTGCTCCAAACGGGGATGGGATTCGCCCGGCGGCCCGGCTCGGCGGCGGACGCGCTCCCGGCGGCGAAGGGGCGTTCCAGAAAACCGCGTTCCCGGCGCGAAAGCGTGCAGTAGGAGCGCAGCCCGGGGTCCCAGATCAGCGGCGTCACCGGCCCGACGGCTGCCAGCGAGCGGAAAAGTTCGCGCACGACCCGCTGCACGCCCGTGTTCATGGGCGATTTGCAGGAACTGGTCACGTCCGCGTAGAGCACCGGAGCAGTATACAGCAGAAATTCGTCCGCGGATGACCTCCGATCTTTGCCGAAAGTGAATGGCCGGAGATGATCTTGCGTCTATCGGCCGCGACGCAACGGAATACCGGACGATCCGCCCGCGTGGCCCGTTTCTGGCTAGAACCTTGACCCCGGACCCTCGTGCCCACACAATCGCCGTGCCGCCTCCTGTTTCGCCGACCGAAATGAATCAATTCACGCTCAACCGGGACGAACTGCTCGCCGAGTTGGACCGACTGCGCACCGAAAATATCGCGCTGGCCACTGATAACCAGTCGTTGCGCGAAGCCCGCGACGAATCCCAACGCGAAGGCCAACGCTACCAACTCATCACCGAAAATACCCTCGACCTGATCGGCGAGGTGTCACAACACGGCGTTTACACCTACGCCAGCCCCAACCATCAGGAACTCCTCGGGTACAAACCCAAGGAACTGCTCGGCCGGAACTTCTCGACGCTGATCCACAGCGCGGACGTGAGCGACGTGGTGGAACGGTTTACCGAGTGCGTCATCGGAGCCATCCCGTTCGTCGCCACCTTCCGGCTGCGGCACAAGGACGGCTCGTGGCGCTGGCTGGAGGCAACCGCCAAGCCGCTCGCCACCGTGACCACGCCCGGCCAGACGCCCTACGAAGGGCAGGCGGTTTTTGTGTACCGCGACGTGACCGAACGCCGCGAAACCCGCCGCGCGCTGGCCGCCGAAAGCGAGCGGATGGCCGTGACGCTCGGCTCGATTGCGGACGGCGTGATTTCCACCGACCTGATGGGGGTCGTCGTCCAGGCGAACGCCGCCGCGCTCGCGCTGCTGGGTCTCGAACGGGAGGCGCTGGTCGGGTGGCCGCTGAACGAGCACCTCGCTTTTCTCGACGAAGGGACCCGGCTGGCCGAGCGCGACCCGGTGGCCTGCGCGCTGACCACCGGACAGCCCTGCGCCGTGCCGCGGTCCGGCGTCACGCTGCTGCAAACGCCCGCCGGGCTGGAGTTCGCCGTCGCGGGCAACGCCGCGCCCATCCGCGACCAGGAGGGGCTGACGCTCGGGGCCGTGCTCGTGTTCCGCAACATCACCGAGCGCCGCCGCACCGAGCAGGAACTGCTCAGACTTTCCAAACAGGAGTCGCTCGGCCAGTTGGCCGGACGCATCGCGCACGATTTCAACAATCTGCTGACCGTGATCCTCGGCAACCTGTCGCTGGCGAAGATTCTCCTGGCCCCGGAGGACGCGGCGTTGCGGCGGCTCGTGGACACGGAGAAGGCGTGTCTGCGCGCCAAGGACCTGACGCGGCAGTTGCTGGCGTTCGCGCGGGGCGGGCTGCCGGTGCGCAAACCGCTCACGCTGGAGCCGCAGGTGCGCGAATCGACGCGGCTGATTTTGCAGGATGCCAACGTGCCCTACCGGCTCAACTGGCCCGAACCGCTGCCGCCGGTCAACGCCGACGCCGAGCAACTCCACCAGTTGCTCTACGAACTGCTGACGAACGCGCTGCACGCCACGCCCATCGGCGGATCGATCCACGTGCGCGGCGAACTGGTCAAGCTCGACGCCGACAGCACGCTGCCGCTGCCCAGGGGCGATTACGTGCGGCTGAGCGTGCGGGACGAGGGACGGGGGATTCCGGCGTCGCAGATGACGCGGATCTTCGAGCCGTTTTTCACCACCAAGGAGCACGCCCGGGGGTTGGGGTTGGCCACATGTTTTCTCATCGCGCGAAACCACGAGGGTTTCATGACGGTGGATTCCGCGCCGGATTATGGCACCACGTTTTACCTTTATTTGCCCGCGTTGCCGGCGGTCGCGCAGGCGCAGGCGCCGTTGGAGCGGCCCGTGTCCATGCGGGCGTCGAACCGGCCGGGGGACGATCCGTATGCGCCGCTCCCGATTGCGCCCGGCAGCGCCGACACCCGGCGCGTGCTGGTGATGGACGACGAGGCGCCGATCTGCGAACTGGCGGCGGAGCTGCTGGGCCGGGCGGGGTATCTGGTCGGCACGGCGGCGGACGGCGAGGAGGCCATCCGCTGCTACCAGGAGGCCATGGGGTCGGGCCAGCCGTATGACGTGGTGATCCTCGACATGACCGTGCGCGGCGGTCTGGGCGGACGCGACACGGTGCAGCGATTGCTGAAGATCGATCCGGCGGTGCGCGCCATCGTATCGAGCGGGTACTCGCAGGATGCCACGATGAGCAGGTACCGGGACTTCGGTTTTTGCGGGGTGGTCAGCAAGCCGTACAGCGTGTCGGAACTGACGCAGGAGATCGAAGCGGCGATCAGCCAGGGGAAGTGAGAGCCATCCGCGGAGGACGCGGACCGTTCAGGATTCTGCTCTGGCGTTGCGCTTCTCGGATTTGCCGCGCAGTTCGACCGCCCGCGCCTTGATCAGTTCCAGAAACGCCGCCGGTAGCGCGGGCAGCTTGCCTTGCCAGAGCGCGGCGACGATCAAAGGCGGAAACCCCGGCATCGGCAGCGCCTTGACCCCGGGCCGGCAGCGCGTTTCCGGCACTTCCACCGACAGACCGACCCCGAAGCCCTCGGCGACGTAAGTTTCCACCAGGTCCATCGAACTCGTCTCGATGGACACCGTCCACTGGTAGCCGCGCCGGCGCAGTTCGTTGTGGAATTCCTTGGTGAGGGTCTGGTGCTCGCCGAACGCGATGAGCGGCTGGCGCGAGGTGCCGACGGTCCAGAGGTCCCGCGTCGAGGTCAGAGGAGAATCCGCGCGCACGAGCAGGACGAGCGGCAGCTTGAGCAGCGTACACGCCTTCAACCCGGCAGCGGGCCGGTCGGCCAGCTCGGTGACGGCCAGATCAATCTCGTGCCGGTGCAGCAACGCTTCGGCTTCGGCCTGGTAGGCCTCTTGCAGACTGAGCTGGAGCAGCGGCACCTGCTTGTGCAACCGCTTGAGCAGGGCAGGCACATGGTCGCGCAACGCCTGCGCGCTGGCGGCGATGCGCAACCGCTGGCCCGCTTCGCCGCGCAGTTCGGCGGCTACTTCGGCGAGGTTTTCAAAGAACGGCGTGATGAACTCGGCCAGCCGCCGCCCGGAGGCGGTCAGCGAAAAAGGCCGCCGCTGAAACAGCCGCGTGCCCAGGGCTTCTTCCAGCGCGAGCACCTGCCCGCTGACCGCCGGTTGCTGGATGCCGTAGGGGATGTGGCGCACCGCCTGGCTGATGCCGCCGTGCCGGGCGACGTAATAAAAGAGTTCGAGATGGTGGACGTTCACAGGGGAAGGGTCCGACCTAATTCGGCAACGCCACGGAAACGGCCACCTCCCGGATCACCGCCTGGATGTCCTCGGTCACTTCCAGGAAAACGACCGTGACCAGATAATCAGCGGTCTCGTCGTCCCGCTCGCAGTCCACCACTACGCCCTCGGTCTTGAGCATCCGGCAAGGGCAGGGCGGCTCGGTGTCATTAAGCTGGAAATTGACGCTCAGTTCCGTGCCGGGTTCAAAGTACCAGCGGGTTTTCATCCGCATGCCCTGCTCGCAAACGTGCAGGTCGCCGACGTTGAAGTCAGCCGAGTCGGCACCGTAATCCAGGTGGATCGAAGCCGATTTGTCGGAAGGGTCCGGGTTCATCGCGGCAGCACGAAATTTACAGCAACCCGAGCGACACGGAAATCCGTGGGGCGGAAGCGTGTAGAGGCACGTTAGCACCCGGCTTCCCCCTGTCAACGCACGCTCATTTCAGCCGGGGTCGCGGCCTGGTCGGCCAAGGCGCGCGCCCGGGCTTCACGCAGCAAACGCGCGGCGAGGCTGCCGAGCACCAGCGTCACGGCCAGGGACGCCGCCAGCCCGCCCAGCCAGAGGAGGTATTGGAGTGGTGACGGCCGCTCGCCGTGGCGGAGCGCCTGCCAGCCGAAATGCCCGAGCCGTCCGAGGTAAGCGTACAGAAACATCCCCGGCGACCAGCCCAGGGCGATCCACGCCATGCACGGCCAGAAACGCAGGCGGGTCAGGCCGTAGCAATAGTTGAAGAGGCTGGTCGGAAAGATCGGGCTGAGCTGGCTCAGGAAGACGATTTTCCAGCCTTCTCGCTCAATGGCGGCGTCGAGCGCGCGCCACTGGGGACGGCTGGCGAGGTGGCGTTCGATGAAGCGGCGGCCGAACGTGCGGCTGATCCAGAACGCACCCGCCGCCGCGAGGAGGTGGCCGGTGAGCGCCAGGAGGAAACCCTGCCAGAGGCCGAAGATGAATCCGCTGCCGATGACCAGCGCACCGGCAGGCAGGAGCAGGAGGTTGCAGGCGGCGTGGATGAGCGGATAAGCCGCGGTGCTCCAGGGTTGATGGCGGTCCACGTAGCCGTGGAGCGAGCGCACCAGGGCGTCGATGGGATAGACCCGACTGACCGCAAAAACGACCAGCGCGGCGAGCGACAGGGTCAGGATCTGGTAGGCGACGGCCTGCCGGGGTTTGGGGAACGAAATAGACATAACGGTTAGTACGGCGAATGCTTCCTCAAAGAGAGGAGCAGAGCAGCGCGCCATGCATTTGCTTTGACGCGGCAAGCTGGTGGGGATAAAACCCGGGTTGAAAGCGCATTGGGCAGGGCTAAACTAGAGATAATCTGACGATGAACGGAAACCTCAAAACCGATTTTCTGACGGCGGCGTCTACCTTCGTGATCGGCATGGGTTCGGTGCTGAACATCGGCGGAAACCACTTTGCGTACAACAAAGCAACTACACCGGAAGAGGCTGACAGGATTGCTTTGGAAAGTGATTGGGCCATGGTCGGGCAGGACATCCGAGCGGAGATGGAACTGTTAAAACAGCGGCAACGCTGAGCAGCAAGTTTTGCCGACTGGCTCACAGATGCCCCAGCCAACCCGACAGGAGCGCAGGTTGACGGCCCGGCAAACGTCAAAGAATTTGTCGGCCTCCGAAAACAAGCCGCTGATCACGACCCAAACCACCATTACCCGGTCAGGCCCCCTGCCACCGGCAGAGGAGTTGTTGGAATAAGAAAACGTCGTTCCCGGCAGCGCGGAGCGGCTCTTAAAAATGGCCGAAAACCAATCGAGTCATCGGATCGCGATGGAGAAGTTAGTGATTGCCAGTCAGCAACAGCAGAGCGCCCGAGGGCAGACCTACGGACTGATCATCGGGTTGGCCGGGATTTTGACCGGCGCAATTCTTTCTTTTTTGGGACATGATGTGGTCGGTGGAACCACCGTGACGGGTTTGGTCTCGGTGTTTGTCATCGGTAAGTCCCAGCAAAACAAAAACCTGGCCGAAAAGCAGCCAAGGTAGCCGGAACCGAGACCAGGGGGAGGCGCTTTTTAGCCGCGTGCAAACTGCGCCAGTTCGCAGGTGAGTTCATAGTTCAGGAACGGGGTGATCAGGTAGACGCCGGGGAAATTCGCCAGCGACGCGCGGCAGACCTCCTTGGCGACCTCGACGCCCAACGCGCGGCCTTCCGGGCCTTCCTTGCCCGCCATCCTGGCGCGCACGGCGTCGGGGATCAGGATGCCGGGGACCTCGTTGTGGAGGAACTCCGTTTGCCGTCCGTTGAGCAACGGCCAGACACCCATGAAGATCGGGACGCCGAGCCCGGCGGTGCGTTTGGCCACCGTTTCGACCAGGGAGGGGTCGAAAACGGGCTGGGTCATGACGTACTGCGCGCCCGCCGCGAGTTTGCGTTCGAGCCGGGCCACCTGCGCGTCGAGATGCTTGGCGTTCGGGTTGAACGTGCAGCCGGTGACGAATTGTGTGGGTGCCTTGATGGATTTGCCCGAGTGGTTGAACCCCTCGTTGAGCCGCCGGACGATCTCGATGAGCTGTACGCTGGTCACGTCGTAAACCGACTTCGCGCCCGGGTGGTCGCCGACCTTGGCCGGGTCACCCGTCAGCGGGAGGACGTGCCGGATGCCGAGCGCGGCCAGACCCATCAGTTCGCTTTGCAGGCCGAGCAGGTTCTTGTCGCGGCAGGAGACATGCAGCAGCGGCATGATGCCGTGGCGTTGCTTGAGCAGCGCGCCGGCCGCCATGTTGCTGACGCGCAGGATGGCCAGGGAGTTGTCGGCGAGCGTGATGGCGTCGCTGCCCGCCTGCGTCAACGCCTGCGCGCCCGTCATGAATTTTTCCAGGTCGAGCGTCTTGGGCGGGTCGAGTTCGGTGATGACCACCGTTTTGCCCCGGGCGATGAGGTCGAGGATGCTGGTCTCCCCGGCGGCCGGGTCGGTCGGCCGCGCGTCGGCCACGGCGGGAACGAGCACCGGCGACCTGGCGAGGGCGGGGGCAGGCTTTGCGGGCAGCGGTTCGATGGGCCGGACGACCTTGCTCGTCACGGGGGCGAGGTCGCGCAGGGCGGCGGCTATCGCGGCAACCTGCGCCGGGCCGGTGCCGCAGCAACCGCCGATGAGACGGACCCCCTGGCCGACCATGTCGCGCGCCACCGTGGCGAAATATTCCGGCGCGGTGTAGTAGAGGAATCGGCCTTCGTGGTATTTCGGATACCCGGCGTTCGGGAACGCGGCCAGAAGCTGGTCGGGCACGAGCGGGACGTGTTCGAGCAGCTTGAGCGTGGTGTGCGGACCGTTGAGGCAGTTGACGCCGATGATCTCCGCCCCGGCAGCGGTCAGTTGGGCGAACGCCTCGGTGATCGGCAGCCCGCTCGGGAGGCGGCCTTCTTCGGCGCACGCCAAGGAACAGAGGGCAGGCAGGTGATGGAGGCTTTGCTTGACCTCCAACGCGAGCAGGAGTTCTTCCGCGTCGAGAAACGTCTCGAAGAAAATCAGGTCCACGCCGCCGTCGAGCAGCGCGCCGATCTGTTCGCGGAAGACGGCGGCGCGGTCGATCTGGCGCTCGCGGGCCTCGTCGGCGGTCAGGCCCAACGGACCGACGCTGCCGGCGACGTAGACGTTGCCCTTGGACTTGGCGGCCTGCTTGGCGAGTTGCGCGGCGGTCCAGTTAAGTTCGTTGACCTTGCCTTCGAGTCCGTGGCGTTCCAGGCGGACGGCGTTCGCGCCGAAACTGTTGGCTTCGATGACCCGAGCCCCGGCCTCGATGTACCGGGTGTGGATTTTCGAGACGAGGTCCGGCGCGCTCAGGCAAAATTCTTCCAGGCAACGGTCGAAAGGCACGTCGGCGGCTTCCATCAGCGCGGTGCCCATCGCGCCGTCGCCGCAGAGCACGCGGGAGTTGAGTTCGTCGATCAGGTCCATTCGGGAAGGGTTGGTCCGCAGATTACGCAGATTTCCGCAGAGGAGGAGAAGAAGATAAGTCAGACTTGCTCAGGTCTCCTCTGCAATCTGCGAAAATCTGCGTAATCTGCGGACCTTTCCGACCTACGGCTGAGGTCCGAAAATGGACTCATCATCTCGATCTCGGATCAAGCGCGTCCCGCAGGCCGTCACCCAGGAAGTTGAGCGATAAAAGGGTGGCCGACATGATGGTGGCCGGGAAAACCAGCAGCCACCAACTGCTCCTGATCGGGTTGACCGCCTGCGCGCCGTCGCTGAGCAACGTGCCCCAACTCGCCTGGCTGGCATCGACGCCCAGCCCGAGGTAGCTGAGGAAACTCTCGTCCAGGATGACGGCGGGAATGGTGAGCGTGAGGTAGACGGCGATGATCCCGGTCAGGTTGGGCAGGAGGTGGCGCCAGAGGATTTTCGCGTGGGTCTGGCCCAGGCTGCGCGCCGCCGTGACGAACTGCATGTTCTTGAGGACGAGCACCTGTCCGCGGACGATGCGCGCCATCGTGAGCCACTCGACGAAACCGAGCGAGACGATGAGGATGATCGTCTTGGAATAATCCGGCAGGGCGCGCAGGAAGGGAAGGCGGGAGTCGCCGAGGGTCCCTTGCAGCCAGCCGTGGAAACGGAACTCCACGATGTTGATGAGGATGATGATGAAAATGAGCCGGGGGATGGAATAGACGATGTCCACCCCGCGCATCATGAGCGCGTCGGTGCGGCCCCCGGCGTAACCGGAGACGAGGCCGTAGGTCGTGCCGATGAAGAACGAGACCAGCGCGCCTGCCAGCCCGACGATCAGGGAGATGCGCGCCCCGATGAAGACGCGGTAGAGTTGGTCCCGCCCGTTGAGATCGGTGCCGAGCCAGTGGGCGGGCGACGGCGGCGCGAGTTGGAGCACGGTCGGGGATTGGTAGCGAGTCGGCAGGACCTCCGGCCCCAGCGCGGCGGCGGCGAGCACGAAAACGAGGACGCCGACGGACACGCGCACCGCCGGGTTGCGCCAGAAGCGCGTCAGGGCAGAGGGCGTCGCGCGCAAGGTGGCGGGTTGGACGGGGTCGGGGGGCATCGCCGGAAGGTCAGACCATTTGCACGCGCGGGTCGAGCAGCCGGTAGGCCACGTCCGACAGGAAGTTCAGCCCGACCAGCAGCACGCAGTAGACGATCACCACGCCGCCCAGCAGGAAACCGTCGCGGTTGAGGATCGAATTGACGAAAAAACCGCCCATGCCGGGGATGTTGAAGACGGTTTCGACCACGACCGAGCCGGTGAGCAAATTCGCCGCCAGCGGCCCCAGGTAACTGACCACCGGCAGGATCGCCACCTTGAGCGCGTGCCGGTAAACCACCGCGTTTTCCGAGAGTCCCTTGGCGCGGGCGGTGCGCACGAAGTCCTGCCCGAGCACTTCCAGCATGCTCGAACGCATCAGCCGCGCGATGTACGCCACATACGGCGCGGCGAGGACCAGCGCGGGCATGACCACGCTCGCCGCCGTGCCCCAGCCGCCGACCGGCAGCACGCCCAGCTTCAACGCGAAGACCAGGATGCCGAGCGGGCCGGTCACGAACGTCGGCACCGAAATCGCCAGCAGCGCGCCGAACATCGCCCCGGCGTCGAACCCGCCGTTGTGCCGCACCGCCGCGAACGCCCCCAGCCAGACCCCGGCGGTCGTGGCGACCAGGAACGCCAGCGTGCCCAGCAGGAGGGAAACCGGCAGCGTTTGCGCGATGATCTCGTTGACCGTGCGGCTGAGGTACTTGGTCGAAAGGCGCAGGTCGCCGTGCAGCAGGTCCCAGAGATAATCGCGGTACTGCTGGAGCGTCGAGCCTGCCTCGCCGAGCCGGGAGCGTCCCTCGGGACCCAGCCCCAATTTCGTCCCCAGCGATTCCCCGGCGGCGCGGCCCTCGGGACCTTCGAGTTTGTACTTGAGCCGTTCCGCCCGCTCGACGCTGGCCGAGACCTTGCGCTCGCGGTCGAACGGCCCGCCCGGGGCGAGGCGGATCATGAAAAACGTGATCGTCACCACGCAGAACACCACCAGTACGAGCGAGGCGAGTCGGCGAAGGAGAAAGGCGAAAGTCAAAATGCAGAACGCAAAAGTCCGGGCAGGCGGAACGTTTGCCCGCTTTTATAAGCGCGGCCACGAACCGCGTCGAGCAAACATGCGGTCGCCCCGGCTGACTTTTGCCTTTTGCATTTTGCCGCCGGCATTCTATGGTTGCCGGACCATTATGAGCACCCCTCAAGACCCTGCCGCCAACGGCGAGACCGTCGTCCAGCACATTTCCACCACGAAGACCCAAACGTCCTACGTCAATTTCTGCCGGGGCGCACTGACCCCCGAGGAAATCGTGCTCGATTTCGGTTTCAACGCCAACGCGTTCGGCGTCAAGGTTCTGGAAGAAGACATCGACATTTCCAACCGGCTGATCCTCAGCCCCGCCACCGCCAAGCGGCTGCTGTTCCAGCTCAACGAGATGGTCCGCCGCCACGAGCAAAACTTTGGCGAGGTCGAGATGGATTTCCGCCGCCGCATCCGGCAGCAACCGGAAGGCGCGCCGACCCCGCAACAGTAAGGACGGCGGCTCGATTGGCATCGCCCCTGCTGGCAGGAGCGGCCGCCCTGGATTTTTGCCGGGATTAAAACCGAACGCGCCGGGGCCTTCGGTGTCTGAGAATAGGCTCTTCACCCAAGTTTCCCTGTGTCTCCGCTGGAACAAGAACAACTCCTGGAGCAGACCCGCGCGCAGATCCGCCAACAGGTCGCCGAGATCACCGAACTGGCGCGCACCAGCCGCAACGGCGCGGAGTTTTTCCGCGAATTCCTCGCGCGCACCGTGACGGCGCTGAACGGGCAGGGCGGCGCCATCTGGCTGCCGGGCGAAACCGGCGAGTGCCAGGTAATCGCGGAGGTCAACTTTGCTTCCAGCGCGTACCACGAGAGCGAACGCCAACGGCGGGACATCACCCGCGTGCTGGGCGAAACGATCAAGAACCGCCGGGCGTTCATCATCGGCGCGGTCTCGCCGGACGCCGCCCCTCCCCCGCCCGGCCAGCCCGCCGGGGAGGAAATCCTGAACACGACCCCCTACCCGATGTTCTTCATCCCGGTACTTTCCGGCGAGAACCAGATCGGCGTGATCCTGCACGTCTGGCTGCGGGCGGCGGGTGATCCGAAGTCATATCCGACGCTGGTCACGTTTTTGAATTCGGTGTGCGTCCACGCGACGAGCTTCCTCAAGGCGCGCCAGGGCGAGGTCGCCATCTCGCGCAACCAGGAGTACGAGCACATGCTCCGCTGCCTGGGCGACCTGAACGGCGAACTCGACCCGGCGAAAGTCGGGCGTAGCGCGGTCAACCATTTCACGGACCTGTTCAACGCCAGCCGGTGCAGCCTGTTTCATCAGGCGGGCGGTCGCTGGCGGCTCGAACAGGTTTCCAACCAGGAGACGATTGACCAGCGCAGCGAACTGGTGGTCCAGCTTTGCGCGCTCGCGGCGCGGTTGCCGGTCAGCGAGGCGCCCGGGTCGCTGTCGCTGGAAGTCCCCGCCCAGGCGGCGGAGTGGGCCGCGTCGCTCGAACCGCTCGGCACCCGGCAGGTGGCCTACGCTTTCTTCAAGGGGCACCCGCACGAGGGACAGACGCAACTCATTTTGCTGGAGCGTCATGCGGCGAACGCGCCGTTCGCCCCCGTCGCCTTGCGCCATCTGAACTGGGCGCGCGCGCAACTCGGCCGGGCCATGCTCGCCGCCACGACCCACCGCGAGGTGCCGTTCCGGCGTGTGCTCAAACCGGTGACCCATGCGCGGGGCATGTGGAAGCGCCGTCAGCGGGTGCGCCTGTTCACCTGGCTGGGTGCGCCGGTCGCGTTGCTCTTGCTGTGGCTGCTGGTGCCGTGGACGTTACGCGTGGACGGAGATTGCACGGTCGAGCCGCAACGGATGGCGACGGTTTCCGCCGAGACCAACGGCAAGATCGAAAAGGTGTTCGTCAGCGAAGGGCAGCACATCGAGAAAGGCGCGCTGCTCGCCAAACTGGAAGACGACGATCTGCGCACGCAAATCGACGTGACCCTGCAAGAACTCGGCAAGTGGCAGTCCGAGGCGAACCGCTATCAATCCAGCGGCGACGACGCCCAGCGCAAGGTCGCCCAGATCGAACTGGAAGGCACGCAGGCCAAGCTCAAGCGGCTGGAGTTCCTGCGCAAACACACCGAGTTGGTCGCGCCGATCAGCGGTGTCGTGCTCACGAAAAACCTCGCCAACCGCGTGGGCGAGACGTTGGAAATCGGCAAGCCGTTCTGCGAGCTGGCGGCGACCGGAGTGTACGAGGTCAGCATCGACCTGCGCCAACAGGACCTGGGCGTGTTGCTCGACGCTTTCCGGCAGCGCGCGGATTTGCCGGTGGATTTCATCCTGCACGCCCACACCGGCGCGCGGCTGCATTCGGTGATCCACGGGCCGGAGGCCATCAGCCAGACGCCGCACGTCAAGCCGGGCGGGAGTTTTTTTGCGGTGCGCGCGCAGTTCCCGGTGGATGCCGCGTTGGCCAACAGCCTGAAACCCGGCTACACGGGCAAGGCGAAGATCGATCTCGGGCACCATCCGTTGGCCGCCGTGATGATGCGGAAATTCCTGGACTATTGGAGGGTCGAATGGGTGTTCTAAGGTTTTTCCAAGATCCTGACGGCTCTCCGAGCCAGTCCTTGTCTTTGACGGGCAGGAGGAAATCAGGGACTGGCTCGGAGAGCTATCCCTACCTGATGGGTCTGCTCGCATTGCTCGTGCTGACCAATAGCGCGTGGGCGGTCGGCCCGGGCAAGGAAAGCGGCGCGCAGGACACGGCGACTCTGGAACTCAAAGGTCTGCTCTTCCCGCTGCACGCGGCGAACATCAGCAGCCGCAGCACCGGACTCATCCGCACGATGAAGGAGGAAGGCGACGAGGTCCACAAGGATGAGGTGGTGGTCAGTCTGGACGACGACAACGAAAAACTGGCCGTCGAGAGCGGCAAGGCCATCCTCGAAGTGCGCCAGTCCGAGTACAAAACCAGCAGCGAACTGGCCAAGAAGGGCAGCGACAGCATCCAGAACGCCAACATGGCGCTGGCCAACCTCCGCACGTCGGACGCCTCGCTCAAACAGGCGGTCGTCGCGCTGGAAAAGAAATCGGTTCACGCGCCCTTTGACGGCGTGGTGACCAAGCGTCTGCGCCAGCCCGGCGAGGCGACGGATAACTACCTGCCGCTGCTCACGATGGTTGACGTGTCGAAGTTGTACCTGGAAATCTACCTGCCTTCCAACCGGGTGCCGGACGTGCAGCCCGGGCAATCCGTGGAGGTCAGCGTGCCTGACCTGCCGGGCAAGAAATTCAAGGGTGATGTCGAGTTCGTCGCCCCGGTGGTCGATCCCGCCAGCGGCGAGTTCCGCGTGAAGATCGTGCTGGACAACTCCGCGCACGTTCTGCGCGCGGGGATGGGCGCGGTGGGCCTGCTGCGGTTGACCGGACATTCCGCCGAACTGCCCACCGGCGCGGTCACGCCGCCGCCGGGGAGCGCGTCCGGCAAGGGGAACTGAGGGAGGCCGCCGTGGAAACCGTCCCCGCCTCCCCCGCGCCGTCCGTGGCCGAACGGTACGCCGGCATCGTGCCGGTGCCGTTGCGCAACGATCTCACCACCAGCGAACAGGTGTATCTCGGGCGGACGTTCATCGTCGTCAAGAACCCGATCAGCCTGACGTACTTCCGGCTTTCCCGCGCGCACTATCAGGCGGCACGGCGGTTCGACGGGAAGGTCACGATCCAGGCCGTGGCCGACGATCTCTGCCGGACGGACCCGTACTGGCGCGCGCTGCCGCCGGACCAGGCCATCGAAGAACTGGCCCAACTCGCGCACCAGCTCGCGGGCACCGGCGTCGTCCAATCGACGGGGCGTTACTCGCTGCAACGCCTCAACGCCAACGCCGAGCGTCGCAAGACCATTCGTTTCGACGCGATCATCGGCAGCATTCTCTACATCAAGAAATCGCTGTTCGATCCCGACAAGCTGCTCGGGCGGATGGACCCGTATTTCCGCTGGATGTTCACGCGCGGGTACGTCGCGGCATTCGGCGTGGCGATGCTGGCGACGCTCCTCATGCTGGCCGGGCACGGGCAGGAACTCGCCGAGCACGGGGCGAATTTCTTCACCTTGCAGAACTTGGCCCTGACGTGGGTCGTGTTCGTTTTCGTCAAAACGGTGCACGAGTTCGGCCACGGGTTGACGTGTAAACACTTCGGCGGCGAGGTCCACGAAATGGGCGCGATGTTCATCATGTTCACGCCGTATCTGTATTGCAACGTGAGCGATTCGTGGCTGCTGCCCGACAAGACGCGGCGCATCCTAGTGACGGCGGCAGGCATCTTCGTGGAGCTGACCATCGCCATCGTCGCCGCGTGGGTCTGGAGGGTGACCGCGCCGGGGCTGCTGCACCAGATTTGTTTCAACATCATCTTCATGTGCAGCATCTCGACGGTGCTCTTCAACGCGAACCCGCTGATGAAGTTCGACGGCTACTACATGCTGGCCGACGCGCTGGAAGTGCCGAACCTCAAGCAGAAAAGCAGCGCCGCCGCGAGCGGTTGGGCGCAACGTTATCTGCTCGGTTTACGCGGCGGCGGACCGGCGCAATTTTTTACCAACGAGTTGAGTCCGTTGTTCGGTCTGTACGCGGTGGCCAGCTACTTTTACGGGTGGCTGGTGCTCTACCGCATCTCGACGCACATGTTCGACCTGCTGGCTCCTTACGGGTTGGATTTTTTGAGCCATAGTTACGTCTACCTCTACCTTGCCACCGCGCTGGCGCTGCCCTGTTTCCGACTGATGAAATCGACCTACCAGAATCCTGTCACGCGGCTGGCGGCGGGCCGCCGTTTCGCGCAAATCGGCGTCGGGTTGGCGGCGGCGTTTGCCCTCTGTTGGGTGATCCCGTGGCAGGATTCGGTGAAGCGCGGCGCAGTGCTCGAACAGGCGGTGGTCGAACCTGTGACGGCGCGCACGCCCGGGTTCCTGCGCGAGGTTTTCGTGCGTGACGGCGAACCGGTCCACGCGGGGCAGGCGCTGGCGCGGCTGGAGAATTCCGAACTGCAATCCGAGGCCGACGAACTCGCCCGGGAAGCGGCGACCTACGACGTGCAGCGGCGCGCGGCGTTGAGCGACCCGCAGGAGGGTATCCGCGAAATGGCCTCCGGTTACGCCCGGCTCGTGGAGGAATCCAACACGCAACTCGCGCTCAAAAAATGGCAGCTCAACGAATGCACGTTGCGCGCGCCGCACGACGGCGTGGTGCGGCAACAGGGGCTGGCGAATCTGGTCGGGCAGTATTTTACCCGGGGCAAGGCGTTTTGCGAGGTCGGCAGCCGCGACGAGTATCGCGCCATCATCTCGCTGGACGAATCGCAGGCGCGCCGGGTGACGGCAGGCCAGACGGCCCGGCTGAAGCTGCGCTCCCTGTCAGGCGAAACGTTCGAGGGCGCGATTTCTTCCGCACCGGTCTCCAGCTTGACCAAGCTGACCAACAACGGTTCCGCCAGCGTGACGGGCGGCGACGTTCCCGCGCAGCTCAACCGGGAAGGACAACTGGAGCCGAGCGTCGCTTACTACGAAGCGGAGATGATCGTGCGTGATACCGGCAGCGAGCGTTTGCGCGCCGGCCTGACCGGGATGGCGCGGATTCAAACGGGGCGCACGACACTGGGCCGCTCCATGATGAACTGGGCGTTGGATTTGATCAATCCGGCGGTCCGTTTATGACGGAAGCCTCGCCTCAAACAGTTTGCAAATCACTCCAGCAGCCACGGGGAGGAACGCGAACGCTCCTCCCCGTGTCGAGCAGAGTCTGTGCTGGTTACAAACCGACGTTGACGCTCACGCCCGTGCGCGGGCGATAGTAGCCCGGCTCGTAGCCATAATAACGACGGCCATGCCGATAGTAGTAATGACGGCGATGGTAGCTCCGTTGCTGATGGTGGCGATTATAGCCACGCCGGTGGTTGCGATGGTGGTCGTCCGCCTGGGCGGTCGGGACCATGGCAACCAGGAGGGCCAGGAACGGCAGAGCCAGCAAAAGTTTTTTTGCCGACGCGAATTTTGTCTTCGGTGCGAGGGTAGTCATAGTAGTTGAGACGGAAGGGTTGACGTTTTCTTCAAGCAGAGATCGTTCCACGTTAGCAATTTGGCCTTCTGGTCAAGTTTTCAATGCTTGCGTGGCGACCTCGGAAGTGCGTTCCATGTCGGCGGCCGTGTGCGCCGTCGAGATAAATCCCGCCTCGAACTGCGAGGGCGCAAAGTACACCCCCGCGTCCAGGCAGGCGTGGAAAAAAGCCGCAAACGCCGCCCGGTCGCTCCGTTGCGCGGAAGCGAGGTCGTACACGTCGCCCTCCGTGAAGAACAGGCAGAACATCGAGCCGATCCGGTTAAACGTGTAGCGTTTGCCGGTGCGTTTGAGGGTGGAGCGCACGCCCTCCTCGAACCGCGCGCCGAGTTCCTCCAGCCGGGTCCAGGCAGCGGTGCGCTCCAGTTCGCGGAGTTGCGCCAACCCGGCAGCCATCGCCAGCGGGTTGCCGGAGAGCGTCCCGGCCTGATACACCGGACCGTGGGGCGAGAGCAGGTCCATGATGTCCGCGCGTCCGCCGAACGCTCCCACCGGCAGCCCGCCGCCGATCACCTTGCCCAGCGCGGTCAGGTCCGGCGTGACGCCGCAGAGTTCCTGCACGCCGCCCTTGGCCACGCGGAAGCCGGTCATCACCTCGTCGAAAATCAGCAGCGCACCGTGCTGCGTGCAGAGTTCGCGCAGCGTTTCGAGGAACCCGGGACGCGCCAGGTAGAGACCCGCGTTCGCCGGCACCGGCTCCAGGATGACGGCGGCGATCTTGCTGCCTTCGCGCTCGAAAACCGCGCGCACCGCCGCCTCGTCGTTGAACGGCAGGGTCAGCGTGAGTTCCGCCAGCGCCCGGGGCACGCCCGCGCTATCCGGCTGCCCGTGCGTCAGCGCGCCGCTGCCCGCTTTGACCAGCAGGGAATCGACGTGCCCATGGTAGCAGCCCTCGAACTTGATGATCCGATCCCGCCCGGTAAATCCCCGCGCCAGCCGCACACAGCTCATCGTCGCCTCCGTGCCGCTGTTGACCATGCGGACTTTTTCCAGCGACGGCACCCATTCGCACAACAACCGCGCCATCTCGACCTCGTCCGGGTTCGGGATGCCGAAGCTCAGCCCCCGCCCCGCCGCCGCGCGCACCGCCTCCACGACCACCGCCGGGGCGTGCCCTAAAATGGCCGGTCCCCAGGTGCCGACGAAGTCGATGTACTCGCGCCCGTCGAGATCGTAAATCTTCGCGCCCTGCGCCCGGTTGACGAAGAACGGCTCACCCCCCACGCCGCGAAACGCGCGCACCGGCGAGTTGACGCCGCCGGGAATGTAACGCTGCGCCTCCGCGAAAAGTTCCGCCGAACGCGGTCGGGCAATAGATTCTCTGTTCATCATCGAGGAAAATGTAGTAGCTTACCGGGCGGTGAAAAGCCCCCTTCCCCGGAATCTCGTGCTTTGTGGTGTGCTGGCAGCCTGTCTGTCGCTGTGCGCGCCGACCGGCGGTTTTGCCTTGGAGGGACTGCCGCGCGAAAAGGGAGCGATCTATCTCGAAGACTTCTTCGAGCAACCTTACCGCCTGCGGGTGCTGACGGATGCACCCATTTACTTTAATTCCGACCTCGCCCGGTTCCTGGGCACGTTGACGCGCGGACGGCTGGTCGAGTTGCAGGCGGTCAACGACAAGGACGGGCTGTTGCGGGTCAAGGGATTGGCGCACCAAGGGCAGGTCGTCGGCTGGGTGGAGGCGCGGTATCTCTCGGCGCTGGACCCCGCGTTCGTGGCGGGTTTGCGCCGCAGCGTCGAACGGCGTCGGCTGGTCCAATCGCTCGCCGCCAGCGGGGAAGTGGCGCTCGGCATGACGATGGAAGAAGTGCTGGCCAGCCTCGGCGCGCCGACCAAAAAAGTCTCCCACTCGGACGCGCAAGGGGTCGTCGAGACGTGGGAATACATCCATTATATTTCGGTGCCCCGGCAGGTCGGCGGGTACGATGGTTACGGGCGTCTGATCACGTCGGTCGTTTACGAAAAAGTGGCGAACGGTCGGTTCTCCGTGTCGTTCGGCAACGGGGTGATCACGGCCATCGACCGCAGCAACGCCAACCTCGCGCCGGGGACCGGGGTGGCTCCGGTGCAGAGCGTACCGCCGCCGGTGGCGTTTTCGTCCGTGGGGCGGAACCTCTGATGGCTCAACCGGAGAGCTTCCGGTGCTCCCGGGCCAGACGCTGATACTCGGGATCGGCTTTGATCTGCTCCCACCGCGCCCGGAAAATCCGTGCGCTCTCCGCCTTGGTTTCGTCCTCGGCGAACGGCAGGATTTCGCGCGTGCCCGGCTTGTATTTGCGTCCTCCGGGATGGTTCGCGTACCGCCGGGCACGCGTGTAACCCATCTGGATAAACTTGCGGGCCATGTCCATCCCGACGAAATCGCCGGCGGCTTTGTACTGCTCGTACAAGGCATGGATTTTTTCCGACGATGCGCGGGCAGCCTCCGGCGTTTTGAACCGCCAATGCGGCAGGATTTCTCCCTTGTAAGGCTCGACCGAAAGCACCCCCTGCTCGCCACGACCGATCCGGTAGAGTTCGGGATGCGCGCGGAAATCCAGCGTCTTGAAGTCCAGCGTGTAGTCGAAGCCGGGAGGCATCGGATTTAGCGCGAAACGGCGAGGTGTTGCAATGCTGCCACGACGCGTTCCACTTCCGCGAGCGTGTTGTAATGCGCGAAACCGATGCGGACCAGCCCGCCCCGCTCCACCAATCCCAAACGTTCCACGACACCGAGCGCGTAGAAGTGGCCGTCCCACACGAAGATGCCCTGTTCGCCCAACCGCGCCGCCACCTCGCGGGCGTTCCAATTTTCCAGCGTGACGCCGAAGGTGGGCGTGCGTTCGCCTGCACGATCCGGGTCGGTGAGCCCGTAGATTTTCAGGCCGGGGACCTGCGCCGCCCGGGTCAGGAAGGCGCGGGTCAGACCCAGTTCATACGAACGGATGTGGGCCATCGCGCCACGCACGCCGGGACCGAGTTGCGCCAGATACGCGAGGCTGGCACGCAGCCCGGCGATGCTCTCGAAACTCTGCGTGCCCGTTTCCCATTTGCCGGGCGGTTGGTTGGAGGAGGCCCGGACCTTGTAGGCTTTCAGCCGGTCGAGGTGCGCGTATTTCCCGTAGAGGATGCCCAGGTGCGGACCGCAGAACTTGTAGGCGGAACAACCGAGGAAATCGCAATCGAGCGCCTGCACGTCCACCGGGTGGTGCGGGGTGTAATGCACGGCGTCGATGAAGACGACGGCTTCCGGTGACCGGGCACGCACCATCCGCACGGCGGCGGCGACATCGGGGATGGTGCCGACCGCGTTCGAGGCGTGCGTGAGCGCGACCAACCGGGTGCGCGGGCTCAAGAGACGTTCCAGGTCTGCGAGGCGCAGCGTGCAATCCTCGCGGTGGAACTCCCACGTTTGCACGGTCGCCCCGGCATCGGCGGCAGCCATGATCCACGGAGCGACATTCGCGTCGTGGTCCAACGACGTGACCACCACCTCGTCGCCCGCGTGCCACGTCCGGCCCAGCGCGTGGCTGAGCGCGAACGTCAGGCTGGTCATGTTCTGGCCGAAGATGATTTCCTCGGGCCGGGCGGCGTTGAGAAACCGGGCCGTTTCGGCGCGGGCGGCGGCCACGGTTTCAACCGTGCGCTGGCTGGTGAGGAACGCGCCGCCCGTGTTGGCGTTGTCGCGGCTCAGGTAGGCGGTCATCGCCTCCATGACCGGCGTCGGCACCTGCGTGCCGCCGGGGCCATCCAGAAACACGGCGGTCTGCCCGGCGACCTGCTGGCCGAGCGAGGGGAACAGCGCGCGCAACTCCGCGTGCGGGATGGGCAAGGAATGAGTTTGCTCCTGTTGCATGGAAAAGCAGGCGCGCGCCGTACAATGATCCAATATTGAATCAGGCCGTGAGAACGAACACGTCGCGCACGCCGTCGCCGTCGCCGGTCGGAGCGACCGCGCTGGCGTAGTGGTACAACGCACGGTCGTTGACCATCACGAACTCGCCGGGCACGAGCACCTTGTCGAAGATCGGCGGCTGGTCCTTGGCGCGGTAGAGATGCGTTTCGCCGCCGCTGATGCGGTCGCGCTTGATGCAGAAAATGCCGACGAAATCGAAGCCGTCCTGGTGGATGCCTTCGGGGGCGGGTTCGCCCGTCTCGTTTTTGCTGGCGACGATGCGAATCTGGTGGATGCCCATTTCCGTGATCAGTGGGTCGATCTTCGAGAAGTCGATGAACGAGGCGACGACGGTCTGGAATGCTTCCAATTCGAGCAGGCCGTCTTCGAGTTCGGGGAAGTCGCGTTTGATGCCCCCGGCGAGTTGGTTGACCTTCGCGCTCTGCACGAAATACTTGTGCTCCAAGCGTTGCAGGTTGTCAGGCGTGCCGGTGAAACGCGAGAAGCGTCGGCGACGGAAAGTGCCTTGGATGTACGGGTCCACCGGCAGATTGTCGAAGAACGGGTTGATGCTGTCCGTGTCGAGCGAGGAAAGCATCTGGAGTTTGTAATCGAAGGCGGCTAGCTGGGAGGTGCTTGGCATGGACGAGCCTACGCCCGGGGTCTCCGCCTTGCAAGCCGCCCGGGTACGGTGTGGCTGGGAGGGGTGTAGACATCCCCTGACCTGCCGGGGTCGGCGGGGAAGTTTCGTCCGTGCTTATTTACAAGCGACCCCGCTTTGCCCAGCGTGCGGTCGGTTCGTTGCGTCAAAAGTCCCAAATGGTCAGACAATCCGGCGCGCGTTTGGCAGTGGAAACTTTCGGCTACAGGCAACGTGCTGATCCGATCAGCCGATGGTGAGGAGACATTTTCGTGGCAATGACCCTTCGAGCTTGCCTTAAGTCCCCGGTGGGATAGCCTCCTGCCCCGACGTCCATGAACTTCCTCGCGCTTCTCAGAGCTTCCTCCCTGCTGCACCGTGGCCCGGCGGTGAAAACTTTCGTGCTGGTACTATTCGCGGTGTTGACCTTCCAGGTTTGCGTGAACGCGCAAAACATCGGGGTTTTTACACAGCTTCACAGCTTTAATGGATCGATCGATGGCTTTGAGCTCGACTCTGGTTTGATCCAAGGGACAGATGGTAATTTTTATCTGACAGCCGGTGACGCGGTTTGTAAGGTTACCCCTGACGGGGCAACCACTGTTTTGCACCGTTTCTCTAATAATTCCAATGATCCTGAAGGTGGTGGGCTGCATGGGCATCTGGCCCAGGATGCAGACGGAAACTTGTACGGGGCGACATACCGGGGCGGTACGAACGGATGGGGCACGATCTTCCGCATCTCGCCGAGCGGAGTGTTTACCTCTTTGTATAGTTTCGACGAAATAGACACGTTTGCAGATGGTTATGTAAATGCTAGCGGCACGGGTCCAAAGTCGCTGACCATCGACGGCAATGGCAATCTGTATGGAACGACAGCCAGTGGTGGTGCGAAAGCGGGTGGTACCATCTTCCGGTTTACGAAAGATGGACAATTCACCGCCTTACACAGCTTTGAGTCTCCTGGTACGGGAGCAAATGACCTCACTTTGGGGAAGGATGGCAGCCTTTACGGAACGGCCTCTTCGAATGGACTCAATGGCAATGGTACCGTGTTCAAAATCACCCCGGCTGGTGAATTTACCGTGCTGCACAATTTCTCTGCCATCACCGATACCGTTAACTATACCAATAGTGACGGTGTCGAGCCAAACGGCGGTATGGTTCAAGGCAGCGACGGCAACTTTTACGGTACTACTATTAGTGGCGGCTTGGGAAATGGCACCGTTTTTTCGATCACACCTGACGGTATGTTCACCAGTCTGCACAACTTCGCCATCAGTAATTACACCACCACCCTTGAAGGTGAGGGCCGGACTCCCACGAGCGGCCTGACACAAGGCAGCGACGGTAGACTTTACGGTGAAACGTATTCCAGTGGTGCAAACAACGGCACGATTTTTGCCATCACGCCAAGTGGGGTGCTCACTACTCTGTATCGATGCAGCTACGCCGAAGTCAAAGACAGCTCCATTTCCGGTTTGATACAAGGGCGTGATGGTAACTTCTACGGTACCGTTGAAGAAGCCGGTGACAACTACGTCGGCACCTTTTTCCGCCTGAATCTTCACGGTGCATCTACGTTTGACGCCAGCAACTACACCGTCAGCGAAAACGCCGGTGCCGCCACGGTAACTGTGAGCCGCAATGGATACATTGGCGCGGCGAGTCTCGCGTATTCCACCGTGGACGGCAGCGGCATCGCTGGCACGGATTACACCGCCCAGACCGGCATTCTGAACTGGGCAGATAACGACCTGTCCAGTCGCACGATTGTCGTGCCGATCCTCGACCGTGGCATCATCGACGGCTCGACACGGACGTTTAGCTTGGTGCTCAGTCAACCCACTGGCGGCGCGGTGTTGGGAGCGACCTCGACGGCCAGCGTGGCCATCACCGAAAACGACGTGCTGACACCCGCGCCTGTCATCACCAGTGACGTGAACGCTTCGGCGCAAGTAGGTCAAGCGTTTGCCTATCAAATCACCGCGTCCGACAGCCCGACTGGCTATGCCGCCAATACGCTGCCACCTGGGTTAGGCGTGGATGCCAGTACGGGCCTAATCAGCGGCACACCAACCGCAGCGGGCACGTTTTCTGTTGCTTTGAGTGCCACCAACGCAGGCGGCACCGGCACGGCATCGCTGATGCTGGTCGTAGCCCCAATCACGCCCCCGGCCGTCACCCCGCCTGCCATTGTGAGCAGCAGCGCGTCGGCGCAGGTAGGTCAAGCGTTTACCTATCAAATCATCGCGTCCGATAGCCCGACGAGTTACGCCGTCAACAGCCTGCCAGCCGGTCTAAGCATTGATCCCGCCGGGGGAGTCATCACCGGCACGCCCACGGTGGCGGGAACATTCAGCATCGCCCTAAGTGCCACCAATGCGGGCGGCACAGGCACAGCTAACCTCACCCTCACAGTCGCTCCTTCCATCCTCCCGGTAATCACATTGACGGCCACCGCACCAACCGTCACGGCGGGCAGCGGCGGCCTGGGTGTGTTCACCTTGAACTTATCGGCGGCGCAGGACCACGACGTGGTTATCTCCTTCGCCATCAAAGGCACGGCGGCTAACGGTACGGATTACGTGCTACTCAAGACGACCAAGAAGATCAAGGCAGGCAAGACGAGCAAGCCCATCAACATCACGCCGCTGGGAGTAGGTGCAGGCGCCGGGGTCAAGCGCACGGTGGTACTTACCCTGCAAGCGGGCGATGGCTACACCGTAGGTACGACCGGCAAGGTCAAAGTCAAAATCATCGGCCAGTAGCCAATCGCCGAAATCGCGGCGATGCCCCATCGCTCGCGGTGCCGCCAGTCAGCGCAAGGCCGGGTGGTCGAGCCAGATCGGGTTGCTTCGTTGAGTGGCTGGGAGTTGTCCGGTGACCGAACTCACCACCGCCCGCCGGTTCCTTGGATCGGCATCGTCCTGCCGGGCGAGGAGTTTCACTCCCCGTCACACGTCCGCTGCAATCGGCCAGTGGAACCACGCGTGGAACCCGCCCTGGTGCAACCGTGCGCCGAGGTAACTGCCGTCGAGCGCCGCTCCGTGGCTTCGCAAGCCGTAGGCGTTCGTCACGAAGTCTGCCGCCACCGTCAAACCCAGTCCCGAACCGGTGCTGGAGACCCCTGGCTCAAACAGTTTGCGGAGGTCGCCGCGGGCGGATAATTGCTGTCCTTCTTCCACTCCCACCGGGTTGCTGACACAAAAACAGAGATTGTCGGGCTGAGCATCCCCCGCAGGCTGGCTGCGGATGGAAAGTTTGACCTGCCCCGAAGCCGTGTGTCGGCAGGCGTTGTTGATCAGGTTGTAGAGGACACGATCCAGGGCCCCAAATTCCACGCAGCACTCCGCGATGCTGCCGAGGTAGTCGCTCTCCACCTGTAAATGGGTCTGTCGTTCGCCGTTGCCGAGGACCGCGTGTTGCCACTTCTCAATGATCAGATCCACGCCGTGCATGGCCGGCAGCAAGTCCGCCTGCCGTTTGGCGTCGTCCAGCCCCAACAGCGCGTTGCGCATGATCTTCAGGTGGTCGCGCGTCAGGAAGAAGATCTGGTGCGCCTGCCGCCGGTTCAAAGGAACGATCTGCGCAAGTTGCAGGAGCCCGATCAAGCTGGACATCGCTCCGCCGCGCAGATCATGCACGGTCTTGCCCAGCAGTTCACCGGGGTTGGATTCCATGCTGGCAACACCCAGGGGGCGGACCCTGCCCAACACTTCGTTCATCTCCAGGCCATCGACCGTGGATTGGATCTGGCTCAACGCGGTTTGGTCTCCACTTGCATGGTAGCGTTTGAGCGGAACGAAGATTCCTTCAAGAAAGCGGTAGGTCGATTTGATCAAGCGCTGATCCACCTCGGCAAACTCGTCCATCCGCGTGCAAAGATTGTCGCCCTGGTATCGATTTTTCCGATGATTGACGAGCGGGCAACCAAGCGAATCAATCAAGTCAAGGTCCGAGGGAACCGCCGTGTGCATCCCTCCATTTGAGCACATTTCGCACCAAGGCCACCGTCAGGTCTCGATTTTGCGATGACGGTCGAGCCAAGACGGTTGCTCTCGCCGCCGGGCACGAGCTGCCTGGATCTCGTAAGTTCGCCAATGTTTGGATGGCGTCGAGATCATCCAGGATGACGACACTCGAAAACGGTGGTTTTTGCCGTCGCGGCGATGCCCCATCGCTCGCGGTGCCGCCAGTCAGCGCAAGGCAGGGTGGTCGAGCCAGAACGGGTTGGCCACCCCCTGCCGGTAGGCCTTGAGCGCGCCGGGCGAGGAGTTGACGCGCAGGTTGCTGTAGGTCTCGTCCTTGTTCTGCCAGCGTTCGTGCCAGAACACCGCCGCCTTGAGGCGCGGGTATTTGCCGTTGTTCAACCCGGCGAAGGCGTCGCCGATGAACCTCGCCTTGCTGCCGGGATCGTCGAACTCCCCCACCCCCCATTCGGCCAGCATCAGGGGCTTGGAGGGATCGACGGCGGCGAGGCGTTGGTACGCGGCGTCCATCACCTCGCTCCACTCGTCCCAACTGTCCTTGCCGGGCGTGATCTGACCGTAGCAACTCAGGCCGATCCAGTCCGCGTAGTCGCTGCCGGGATAATACTCGGCCAGCGCGTTCCAGGGACGGTCGGGCAGGGAGGCGTAGTTGGCGTGGAAAACCCACTCGACGTTGCGCGCCCCGGCGGCCCGCACGCGGTCCACGGCGTGGCGGTAGGCGCGTTTGTAAAGGTTGGGACCCGCGAAACTGCCGTCCGGGTTTTTCGTGTCCGCGCCGTTGGCCGAGCCGCTCCACGGAAACCAGTCGGCGTTGGCCTCGCACCCGAAGGAAACCAGCACGGGCCGACCGAAATCCCGCGCCGCCGCGCCCCAGGCGTCGAGGTACGCATCGCAATCGCCCGCGACGATGCGCCTGAGCTTCCAGGGGCCGGGATCGACGTGCTTGCCCTGTTCGTAGGGCGGCCCCCAGGGCGACCAGTAAAGCAACGGCACCGCGCCGTAGTCGGAAATGAGTTTGACGTTGGCCGTCGGGAAACCGCCCCGGCCCCAGTAGCTCGAACTGGCGACGATGGCCTGGTGCTTGCCGGTCATCTGCTCGAACGCCTGGATGGCAGGGAGCGTCACGGTGTCCTCGGTTTCGCCGAAGTCGATGTACGCGCCGGTGTACGCGCCCGTGGCCGGGACGGCCAGCGCGCTCTGGGCATGAGAAGGCAGGGAGGCGCCGAGGAGGGCTGTCATCCAGAGGAACGCGCTTTTCGCGCTTGCCGTGAGCCGGGGCCGCCGTGAAGGTGCCCGTTCGCTTTGCACACCGAACCCCGCGCGCTGATCCTGGATTTCGACGGGTTGATCGTGGACACCGAAATGCCGGGTTATCTGGCGTGGCAGGAGGTTTACGAGGCGGAAGGCGCGCATCTGGAAATTGCGGACTGGCTCAACGCAGTGGGTTACGTGAACGGGTTCGATCCGCGTGCTCATCTGACAACCCTGACGGGCCGGACGTTCGATTGGGCCGCGCGCGACGCGTGGATTTCGCAACGGGCGCGCGCGCTCATCGCCGGGCAGCCGGTGTTGCCGGGGGTGGCGGCGCTGATCGAGAACGGGTTACGGCTCGGGTACCGGCTGGGCGTGGCGAGCAATTCCACGGCGGACTGGGTCGTGCCGAACCTGGAGCGGCTGGGATTGCGGAAATTTTTCGGGGCGGTTTGCACGGTGGACATGGTCGCCCGGCCCAAGCCGCAGCCGGACGTTTATCTGGGCGCGCTCGCGGCGTTAGGGGTTTCGACGGCGGCAGGCAGCTACGCCTTCGAGGATTCGAGGCCGGGAGTGCAAGCGGCGAAGGCGGCGGGGTTGCGCGTGATCGCGGTGCCGAATCCGTTGACCCGGCACCAGGACCTTTCGATGGCGGACGAGATCCGCGAAGGGTTGGTGGGGTTCGAGTTGGCGGCGGTGGGTTGAACCGTCCCCAGGGTAGGGAGGGCTCTCCGCGCCAGTCCCTGACTTCTGCGGCAGCCAGCGCAAGGAAACGGCTGCGTCTTCCAGACAAACAGGGACTGGCGCGGAGAGCCCTCCCTACCCTGGGGACGAGGCCGCGCCGGTCTGGAATTTGTAGCCGAACTCGCGCGCCGTCAGGATGTATTCCGGCGCGTGCGGGTCCTTCTCGATCTTGCGGCGCAAGGTCGCCACGAAACGGTCGATACTGCGAGGGGTCACGTTCACGTCGTAGCCCCAGACCCGGTTGAGGATCTCCTCGCGGCTGAGCGCGTGCCCGGCGCGTTGCAGAAACAGGTGCAACAGCGCGAACTCCTTGGGCGAGAGTTCCACCGGCTGACCCGCGCGAGTCAGCGTGCGGGCGCGCAGGTCGAGCAGGTAGTCGCCGAACGTCCAGCGTTCCGGCTCGCCCTGGCGGCGGCGGCGCAAGAGGGCTTCCGCCCGGGCCAGCAGTTCGCGCACGCTGAACGGTTTTTTGACGTAGTCGTCCGCGCCGAGTTCCAGCCCGAGCACCACGTCGGATTCCTCCGCCTTGGCGGTGAGCATGAGCACGGGAACCTCGATCCGCTCGCGGCGCAACCGGCGGCAGATTTCGTAGCCGTTCATGCGCGGGAGCATCAGGTCGAGCACGACGAGGTCCGGCTTGGAATCAATTGCCAGGGCCAGCCCTTTTTCGCCGTCCGAGGCCAGCAGCACGTTGTAACCTTGAAAGGAGAAATTATCCTTCAGCCCCCGGGCGAGCGTCGGGTCGTCTTCGATGATGAGCACGGTTTCCATGAGGGAAGGAAAGACAAAAGGCAAAAGTCTAAGAGGATAACGAAACCGGTTCAAGAATGAAAGACCACGCGGCCTCTTCTGACTTTTGCCTTCTGCCTTCTGACTTTTGCATTTATCCCACGGGCAGGCGCACCGTGAACGTGCTGCCCACCCCGAGCGTGCTCGCCACGGACACCGTGCCGCCGTGGGCTTTCACGACCGAGCGCACGATGCTCAGTCCCAGGCCGCAGCCTTCGTGCGCGCGTGACAACCGGCGGTCGGACTGATAGAACCGCTCGAAAATCCGACCCTGTTCTTCGGCGTCGATCCCCACGCCGTTGTCGCTGACCTCGAAAATCACCTTGCCGTTTCCGCCACGGGCTCGCAGGACGATCTGCTTGTCGTCGCCGGAATATTTGAGCGCGTTGTCGAGCAGGTTGATCCACACGGCGGCCAGCGCGTCGCGGTCCGCGCGGAAGGGTGGCGTGCCGGGGTCAATCTCGACGCGGAAATGACAGCCCTCCGCCTCCAGCCGAGGCCGCAGACGCTCGTGGGCCAGTTCCGCGATCTCCTGCGCCCGCACGGTTTCCAGCGTCAGACGCGGACGCCCGTCGCGCGGACGTTCCAGCCGGGACAGCGTCTGGAACCCCTGGACCATGCGTTCGAGCCGGGTGTTCTCGTGGGCGATGAGTTGCAGGTATTCGTCGGCCGCCGCCTCCCCGCCCCGGTAGCGGCGCTGCAAGAGCGTTTCGATGAGCAGGCGCGTGGAGGCCAGGGGCGTTTTCATCTCGTGCGAGACGACGGCCAGCGCGTCGTTGCTGAGTTCGTGCAGGGAGATGCGCCGGTTGAGCGCCCAACCCGCCGCCCCGGCCACGGCGGCGGTCACCGCGATCATGGCCACCACCGACCACCAGTAAAAGCGGATTTGTTCGAGCGCGATGCCGTCCACCAGTTCGGAATTCGCGCTGAAGAGCTGCACCCGCCACGCGGGCAGCGGCGGGTGCAGGAGCGTCTCGCCCAGCGGCCGGGGGTCGCCGCCAGCCGCCGCCGCGTCCGCCGGACCCACCAGCGACACGTTCTCGTCGTTCTCGTCGATCAGGCGCAACGCGGCTTGCGGACCGACTTCCCGACGATAAAACGCGCCGATCTGCTCCAGCAGGCGCTGCCTGCTCTTGACGAGCAGCAACGTTGGCCGGTTGCCGGGCTGGTTGGAGGCGGCGGTGAACGGGTGCAGACCGAAAAATGGTTCGCGGGTTTCGCCGAGGAAACGCCAGCGTACCGGGGCGGTGGGACGCGGCAGCAAGGCGTAGTGGACGCCGCCATCCACGATGCCGCGCGCCAGGGTTTCCGCGTTCGCCACGGTCCGGTGATCGTCCGGCGGCGAGGAACCGGGCGGCGCGGAAAGCTGTCCGTCGGGCGTGGCGATCAGGACGGTATCGACCGCGTCGGGCGATTCGCGCAGGGTGCGCCAGGGGTCACCGGGGTTCAAAGCATCCCCGGCGGGCAGTTGCTTGGCGGCGGCGGCGGCGAGGGCACCGCTGGCCGCGTCAAGAAATCGCTGGTAGATGGGCCGGGCGCGTTCGCGGGCTTCGCGCCGCTGGTTGTCGATGTCTTCGCTGACGAAGCGCACGACGAAGGTCACCGGGATCAGCGGCAGCAACGCCAACACCAGGACCAGGACGCGGAGCTGCCGGGGCCTGACCTCGTAAGGACCGCGGATGCGCATCGAACCCGCTCGTGCCGGAAGCCGCAAAATTCAAGGAGCAACCGCCGGGTTGAGCAGGTGCGCGTTGGGTCCCAGCCAGGAAACGTCGAGCAGGTTGGCCGGGCGACCGGGGAGGTTGACGGGGATGTAGCGCGTGTTTTCGCGGCCCGTGAGCGTTTCGACGGCGGCATGATTATCGAGGTAAACGACGACCGCCTTTTTTCCCTCCCAGACGCCGCCCCGGACGGCGCGGGTGCTGTTGTAGAACAGGGTGCCGTCCGTGCCGTCGAGGACAATCGGAGCGTTGGGGTCAGATTTTTCGGTCAGGCCCGCGACGTAGGCGTAGACATTTTCGCCGGGTTCCAGCGTTTGGATCGGTTTGCCGGTGTAGGGGGAGTCGATGACGTTGTCCGGCGGCCGGGTCTGGTAAGCGGAAAAGGAGTTGCCGAAGATGGTTTCCGAGGTGGTGTAAGTCGGGAACAAAGGCGCGAAGGCGGCGTTGGAAGTGGTCGGCGCGGCATTCAGTTGGACCGGCACGCCTTTGCCGGGATATCTGTCGTCGTTATCCCCGGCAAAAAGCTTGAGCGCCAAGCCGATTTGCTTGGATTGCGCCAAAGCCCTCGTCTGGTTGCCGACGTGGCCCATCCGGCTCCCAGCAGGCACGATGAAGGCGGCCAGCACGAAGATCACGAACAGCGCGAACAGGCTACTGGACAGGTTGGGGAGGTAACGCCGCCGGGCGAGCGGAGCGATCCGGTCGGGGGGCGGCGTCTGGTTTTTGGCGGGTTCTGGATTCATGGGGAGGCCGCATTGGAGCACAGGGATGTTACGGGTTGATGACCGGCACGTCCTTTTTTGTTGCGCCGCGCCGTTTATCCACCGACAGCAACCCTGCCATGAAACATCAAGCGGCCATCTTCGACATCGACGGCACCCTGTTGGATTCCGTTGATCTGCACGCGGAGGCGTGGCGGCAGGTGTTCCTCCAACATGACCGCGACGTTCCCTTCGAGAAAATCCGCGCGCAGATCGGCAAGGGCGGCGACCAGTTGCTGCCGGTATTTTTTTCCAAGGAGGAACTGGAGGATTTCGGCGAAAAGATGAACACCGAACGCGGCCAACTCTTCAAAAAGGAGTTCATGCCCCGGGTGAAGCCTTTCCCGGGGGTGCGAGCCCTTTTCGGGCGGCTGCAAAAGGACGGTTTCAAGCTCGCGCTGGCCAGTTCCGCCTCGCGTAGCGAAGTGGAGCATTACGCCGAACTGCTCGAAATCGAAGACCTGATCGACGCGGGCACTTCCAGCGACGAAGCGGAAAAATCGAAGCCGCACCCGGATATCTTCGAGGTGGCGGTCAAGAAACTGGGCGGCGTGCCGACCGGGACGTGTCTGGCCATCGGCGACACTCCCTACGACGCCGAAGCGGCGGGCAAGGCCGGGATGAAAACGGTTGGCGTGCTGTGCGGCGGCTTCCCGGAGGCGGATTTGCGCCGGGCGGGAGCCGTGGCGATTTTCCAGGACCCGGAGGATTTGCTGCGGCGGTACGAGGAATCACCGTTCGCCGACAGATGAAGAATGGTCCGCAGATTTCCGCAGATCGAAGAAGAGAGGCGGGAAGACAGAGACCTCCCTGCTTTCTGCCAATCTGCGGAAATCTGCGTAATCTGCGGACCACTACTCCGGGCAGCCGCCGTTGACCCGGCCACGCCGGAAATCCTCCGCCGCCAAGTTGCAGTGAATCGCGTGCGCGGCCTCGGCCCCTTGCGCGGCGGCGACGATGGCCAGTTGCGTGCCACCGCTGGCCGAGGCGTTCCCGGCGACATAGAGACCCGGGATGTTCGTCGCCTCGCACACGCCGTTTTTGCGGACGGTGCCGTCGTCGTCGAACTTGCAGCCCAGGGATTCCGGCAAACCGGATCGCTGGCGTTGCGGCGAGGAGAAAAACAACGCCTTCCGGGCCAGGGGGTCGCCGCTCTCGAAATACAAGCGTTCCAACTGCCCGCCGTCCCCGGCGAGCCGGGTGATCTTGCGGTCGATGACCCTGATCCCGCCGTGCTCCAACTGGGCGAGCAGCCCGGAGGAGATGGTGTCCGAACCCTGGGTGCAGAGGATCACGTCGCGGCTCCACGCCAGCATTTCGATGGCCAGTTCGGCCCCGTCGTCGTCCGTGCCGTAGACGGCGAGCGGTTGGTCGCGCACCTCCCAGCCGTTGCAGATCGGGCAGTGGAAAACGCTGTTGCCGTAAAAGGGCAGGATGCCTTCGATGGCGGGCACCTCGTCCACCAGGCCGGTCGCCAGCAGCAGGCGGCGGCATTGGAAGGGCTGCGGTTCGCCGCGCATCACGACGTGGAAACGCTCGCCGATCCGGGTCACGGCGGTCACCTCCCCGTCGAGCAACTTGACGCAGGCATACGCGCCGAGTTGTGCGCGCCCGAGCCGGAGCATTTCCTTGGGATGCGTGCCGTCGCGGGTGAAGAACCCGCCAACGGCATGCGACGCCCAGTTGCGCGGTTTGCCGGAGTCGATGACGAGCACCTGCCGACGGCAGCGCGCCAGCACCAGCGCGGCGCTCAGACCGGACGGCCCGCCGCCGACGATGATAACCTCGTGGAAATTTGCCAGGGCATCCACGGTGCCCAACGTCGGGGAGGACTCGTCCAAAGTCGAGCCTAGAAATCGTCGCTTTCGACCATGCGCTGGAACAGGCCCGGCTCGTTGCGCAACTGCTCGAACGTGCCGTCCTGAATCACGCGCCCCTCGTCGAGCACGATGATGCGGTCGCAATCCTTCACCGTGGACAGCCGGTGCGCGATGAAGATCGCCGTCTTGCCGGGCAGGATACGCGAGAACGCTTCCTGGACCATGCGTTCGCTCACGGTGTCCAGCGCGCTGGTCGCCTCGTCGAACACGAAGTAAGCGGGTTCGTGCAGCAGCGAACGGGCGATGGCCAGCCGCTGGCGCTGACCGCCGCTCAGACGCGCGCCGCCCTCGCCGATGGTCGTGTCCAGGCCCTGGGGAAGCTGCTCGATGAAACCCCAGATGTTCGCCGTCTCGCAGGCCTCGCGGATCTGCTGCTCGGTGGCGTTGGGCTTCACGACGTGCAGGTTTTCGCGGATCGTGGTCGAGAAGAAATACGGGTCCTGCGGCACCACGCCGAACCGCTGGCGGAGTTCCGTGGTGCGGGCCGCGCGCAGGTCGATGTCGTCGAGCGACATGGAGCCTTCGTCCGGGTCGTAGAGGCGCAGGAACAGCTTGGCCAGCGTGCTCTTGCCGCTGCCGCTCGGGCCGACGAACGCCACGCTCTGGCCGTAGGGAATCGTCAGGTTGATGTCCTTGAGGACCGGTTCATCCTTGGCGTAACCGAAGGTCAGGTCCTTGGCGACGAGCGCGCCTTTCCGGGGCAGCGGGGCGGCCCGGCGCGGCTCGGGCGTGGTGCTGTCGGCGGTGAGCATGTCGTTGAGCCGGTTGGCGCTGGCCTGGGCACGGCCCTTGGCGACGGCCAGTTGGAACATGAGCTGCACCGGCGTCTGCAGGACGCCAAAGGCCGCCATGTAGGTGAAGAACTGGCCCGCGCTCAGGTGCCCGTTCATGTAACGGCCCGCCGACACGACGCACACCAGGATGAAGCAGACGATGCCCACCGCTTCCTGGCGCATGTTGACCTGATGCGTCTTGAGATCGCGGTCATACACCTTCTGGCGCAACACGTCGGCGGTCTGGTAGAAGGTGTCGCCCATCTTATCCTCGATGGCGTACATCTTCACGTCGCGGTTGCCGCGGAAGATGTCGGCGACCCGGCCGATGACCTTGCTTTCCGTGTCTTGGAAATCCTGCATCAACGCGCGCAGCGTGTTCTGGCCGCTGTTGCTGCTGAAGACCGTCAGAATCACCGACACCAGCAGGATGAGGGTCATGCCCAAGTCCCAGGACCCGAGCATCAAGAGCGAACTCAGGAACAAGCAGAGCGCGTTGGGCACCTGCATCGCAATCGTGTTGTAGAACCCGCTGATTTCGGCCAGGGGGGAACCCATCACGTAGGTAAAGAGTTCACCGCTGGAATGTTTGCCGTGAAAACGCAGGCAAAGGCCGTTGATGTGCCGGAAAAAGCGCGCCCGGAGTTCGAGCACGATGCTCTCGCGCACCCGGGTAAAGATTTTGTAGGAGCCGTACCAGGCGTACATGCGCATGACCACCGCCACGAACAGGTAGCCCACGAGCAAGATGCCCAGGCGGAGGTAGCGGCCGTTCATGGACACGTCCTTTGCGTTGAGGATGTCGTCGAAAAGGTAGCGCGGGGCGACGGTCTGGAGCGCGATGGCGAAGCCCGGCAGCGCGTTGAGGAACAGGCACAGGGCCAGCGCCCAACGATGCTCCCAGGCGTAGGGGCTGACCAGCTTCCAGAGGCTGGCGGACGGCGGCGCGACCGGCGGCGTTTGCGCGCCGGGGTGCGGCACGGCAACCGGCGGCGTGAGCACCAGCGGTCGGGCGGGCGCGGCGACGGCGGCGTGCAGGTGATCAGCGGTTTCGATGGCGGAGGCTTGCATGGGAATACGTCAGCAGATGTGCAGACGCGGTGGGTGGCCCCGTCTATTCAAAATCTCTTCGAGCTTTTTCAAACCAGCCGCGTGTTTCCTACGGACGGACGTTTTCGGCAAGGAAAATCGTCGCGGCAGCCAAACACGATCCTACCTGATTACGCTGGCGATTTTTATCGGGACGGATAAGCTCGCCCCGCCATCCATGAAAACCATTCTCATCCTGGCAGTGGTCGCGCTGCTGGTCATCGCCGCCGTGTTGTATTTCGGCGGCGGCACCCCCGATCTCACGGTGACGGCAAAAAATCCCAGCCCTCCCGCCGCCGCCCCGCCCGCGCAGGATTTTCACGCGGTCACGGCCGTGCTGGAAAAGGAACTGGGCAGCGTCCCTACCACGCTCGAAGCCCCTGGCATCACGCCTGCCAACGCCTTCACGATCAAATCACGTCTGGCCGCCGCGCCGGACCCGCGCCCGGAATACCAGACGCTCGCCCACGCCTGCGAACTCATCATTTACGCCGACCAGGAACATGCCGTGCGCCGTCGGCGTGACCAGGAAGAGCAGGTGACCGCCGGAGCCGCCCGCGCGCCGCTCCACGCCAGGGCGCAGGCGGACTGGGACCGTTACCGGCAGCAGTCCGACGCGGAGGTCCGACGCCTGCTCGCGTCCCTCCAGAACGCAAAGCTCTAGCCGGGCGGCTGGCGCGTTCCCGCTGGCCCCGGAACTGCTACTCAGGGAAAGCTCTATGCCGGCGCCGCTGCCACACGACGAAGAAGACCGCTTGAAGGAGCTGTCCTACTACGGCGTCGTGGACACCCCGCCCGAGCCCGCGCTCGACCGCATCACCCGCCTCGCGGCCCACATCTTCAAGGCCTCCATCGCGACGATCTCCCTGATCGACCGCGACCGTCAGTGGTACAAGTCCTGCGTCGGCCTGGACGTTCTCTTCACCCCGCGAGACGAGGCCATCTGCGCCCACACCATCCTGGCAAACCGCACCCTCGTCGTGCCGGACGCCTCGCGCGACGAACGGTTCCGCCACCTCGCGGCAGTGACCGGTCCGCCCCACGTCCGCTTCTACGCCGGGGCGCCGCTGACCACCTTGCAGGGGTTCCGGCTCGGCACGCTCTGCGTCATCGACGGCCAGCCGCGCGACGATTTCGGGCCGGACGACATCGCCATCCTCGAAGACCTGGCCCGGCTCGTGATGGAAGAGATCGAACAGCGCCTGTACATCGAGCGCAGCCTGGCCGAACTCGAAACCCGCAAACGCGCCGACCAGTCCCTGCGCGCCACCCGCGACGAACTGGAAACGCGCATCGCCCAGCGCACCAGCGCGCTCGTCGAGGCCGAGGCGCGCTACCGGGGCATCTTTGAAAACGCCGTCGAGGGCATCTACCTGGCCCGGCCCGGCGGCGGGTTCCTGAGCGTCAACCCGGCGTTCGCGCACCTGTTGGGCTACGCTTCCCCGGAGTCGCTGATGTCCATCGTGCCGGACCTCGGCCTGCTCTACGTCCGGCCGGGGGAACGCGCGGAGTTCGAGCGCCGGTTGGAGGCCGAGGGCACCATCACCAACCTGGAAAGCGAGGTCTACCGGTCCGACGGCGCGCGGATCTGGATTTCCGAAAACGCCCGCGCCATCCGCGACGGCGAGGGGGCGCTGCTGCGCTACGAAGGCACGGTCGAGGATGTCACCGAGCGCCGCCGCTCGGAGGAAGCCCTCCAGCACGCGCACGAGGAACTCGAGGAACGCGTGCGCGAACGCACCGCCGAACTCGCGCTGCTCAACGGCAACCTGCGCCAGCTCATCGCCCAGCGCGAGCACGCCGAGGCCACCGCCCGCCGCAGCGAAAACAAATTCCGCGCGCTGGTCGAAAACGCGCAGGACCTCACCAGCATCGTCACCCCCGACGGGGTCATGGTTTACAACACACCCTCGGTCGAGCACATCCTCGGTTACAAACCCGACGATCTCCTGGGCGAGAACCTCTTCGACGGCCACCTCCATCCCGACGACCGGGCCTGCGGGCGGGCGCACCTCCAGCGCATCATCGATACCCGCGAGAACTACGTGCGCACCGAGTGCCGCCTGCGCCACCGCGACGGCACCTGGCGGCGGCTGGAAAGCATCACCTCGCCGCTGCCGCCGGATTTTCCGCTGGTCGGCGTCGTGGTCAACTCCCGCGACATCACCGAGCGCCGCCGCAGCGAGCGAGAGGCGCAGGCACGCACACGCCAGCAGACCGCCATCGCCGAGCTGGGCCGCCACGCGTTGCAGGGACTGGAACTGCCGGAAATCTTTGCCCACACCGCCCGGCTGACCGCCGAGGCGTTGGAAGTCCCGCTCACCAGCGTCAACGAACGGCTGCCCGACGGCGGCCGCCTGCTCGTGCGCGCCGGGGTCGGCTGGCGCGAGGGCGTGGTGGGCCGGAAAGTCATGGACGCCTGGCGCGCTCACCTGCCCGGGGACCAGGGCAAGGACGACGCCCCGCTCACGTTCACCGACCTGGGGGCGACGCCGACCCTCCCCGTCATGTCCGAAACGGCGTCCGGGGCGCGACCGGTCAGCGCGATCAGCGTGGTCATCCACGGCGACGGACACCCCTTCGGCACGCTGACCGCGTTGACGGTGGAACCGCGCGAATTCAGCCCGTCGGAGGTCGCGTTCCTGCAAACGGTGGCCGACCTGCTCTCCACGATCATCGAGAGCCGCCGCCACCAGGCCGTTTCGCACGAGGTGGAGGCGCGCTACCAGCGGATCGCCGCCAACACGCCCGGGATGGTTTACCAGTCGATCCGCCACGCCGACGGACGCGTCAGCATGCCCTTCGTCAGCGAAGGCTGCCGGTTGGTCTGCGGCTTGGAACCGGCGCAGCTTTACGCCGATCCGAACCTGCTCAACGAGGCCATCCACCCCGAGGACCGCCCCGGCGCCACCATCGCCGTCGATGCCTCCACGGCGTCCCTGACGCCGCACCATTGGGAAGGCCGCCTGCGCCTGCCCAACGGTGAAATCCGCTGGGCCATCGTCCGCTCCCGCCCCGAGCGCCAGCCCAACGGCGACCTGTACCGCGACGGCGTCGTCCTCGACGTAACCGAACTCAAGCGCGCCCAGGAAGCCATGCGCGCCGCCAAGGAGGAAGCCGAGAAGGCCAACCGCGCCAAGAGCGAATTCCTCTCCCGCATGAGCCACGAACTGCGCACCCCGCTCAACGCCATCCTCGGCTTCGGCCAATTGCTCGGCCTGGAATCCCTGAACCCGTCGCAAACGGCCAGCGTCGAACAGATTCTCAAGGGCGGGCGGCACCTGCTCGACCTCATCAACGAAGTGCTCGACATCGCGCGCATCGAGGCCGGCAGCATGGAATTCCACCTCGAAACGTTGAATGTTCACGAGGCGCTGGCGGCGGCGGCGGACTTCGTCAGACCCCTGGCCAAGCAGCACGGCGTCCAGCTCGACCTGCGTGCGGTGGGGAAACAGCCGTTCCTGGCGCGGGCGGACCGCGGACGGCTCGACCAGGTGCTTTTCAACCTGCTCTCCAACGGGGTGAAGTACAACCGCGAAGGCGGCCGTCTGCGGCTGGCCTGCCGCCGTCCCGACGCCCGGACGGTGCGGGTCCTCGTCGCCGACAACGGCCCGGGCCTAGGTCCCGACGAGATCGCCGGGCTGTTCACCCCTTTCCAACGCCTCAATGCCGCCGCGCGCGGCATCGCCGGGACCGGCATCGGCCTGACGATTTCCCGCAGCCTCGCCGAAGCCATGGGCGGCCAGATCAACGTGGTTTCCAAACCGGGCAAGGGGAGCGCGTTCTACATCGATCTGCCCGCCGCCGTCGCCGGGTGGGTCGAGCCATCCACGGTGGACGACCTGCCGTCCGTGCCGCCTGCCCGCACGATCCTGCACATCGACGACCAGCCCGCCAACCTTTCCCTGGTCGAACGCCTGCTCGACTACCGCCCGGATTTGCGCCTGCTCACCGCCACCGACGCCCGCTCGGGCCTCGCCCTGGCGCGCGAACACCGCCCGGACCTCATCCTGCTCGACCTCCACCTGCCCGATCTCGCGGGCGACGAAACCGTGCGCCGCCTCTACACCGAGCCGCGCACCCGCCGCATCCCCGTCGTCGTGCTCAGCGCCGACGCCACCCCCGCCCAGATCACCCGGCTGCGCGGCCTCGGCGTGCGCGAGTACCTCGTCAAGCCTTTCAAGGTCCAATCCCTGCTCGGCGCCATCGACGCCGCGCTGCTGCCCGTGGCCCCCGTCCCCGTCCTCTAGAATTTCATGACGACCATCCCCGATCCCTTTATCCTCGTCATCGACGACGAGGATGCCAACGTGGCCCTGCTCGGGGCCATCCTCCAGCACGCGGGCTACCGGCGCGTCCAGAAAACCACCGACCCCACCTACGGCGTGCAACTCGCCGAGGCCGCCACGCCCGACCTGATCCTGCTCGACCTTTCCATGCCGGTGCTCGACGGCTACGGGGTCATGGAACGCCTGCGCGCCTCCCAGGCTCCCGGCTCGTTTTTGCCCATTCTGATCCTCACCGCCGACATCAACCCGAAGACCCGCCGCCGCGCGCTGGCCGGGGGCGCGACCGATTTCGTCACCAAGCCCTTCGACAACGACGAGGTCCTCCTGCGCTGCAAGAACCTGCTCGCCACGCGCGCCCTGCACCTCGCCATGCAGGATCAAAACGCCCGGCTGGAAGACACCGTTCGCCAGCGCACGGACGAGCTGGAACGCACCCTGGTCGAACTCAAGGCCGCCCAGCAGCAGCAGGTCCAGCAGGAACGTCTGCGCGCCCTGGGCGAGATGAGCAACGGCGTGGCCAACGATTTCAACAACCAGTTGACCGTCCTCGTCGGCTACAGCGACCTGCTCCTGTTGAACGACGCGCAGATCCTCAACAACAAGCCGATGGCGTTGCGCTATTTGCAGACGATCCACACCGCCGCGCACGATTCGGTGCGCGTCGTCGCCCGGCTGCGCGATTTCTACCGCCCCCGCGAGGCGGACGACGTGTTCCTGCCCATCGACCTGCCCAAGCTCGTGCAGGAAACCGCCATGCTCACCCAGCCCAAGTGGCGCAGCCAGGCGCGCGCCGCCGGACGCAGCGTCACCGTCAAGCTGGAACTCACCGCCGTGCCCGACGTGGCCGGCAACGCCGCCGAACTGCGCGAGGTCGTCACCAACCTGATTTTCAACGCCGTGGACGCCATGTCCATGGACGGCACGATCACCCTGCGCACCCGGCCGGCGGAGGACGGCAAGGCCCTGCTGGAAGTCGCGGACACGGGCATCGGCATGACCGAAGTGGTCCGCGCGCGCTGCCTGGAACCGTTCTTCACGACCAAGGCCGAGCCGGGCACGGGCCTGGGGTTGTCGGCGGTGTACGGCATCGTGCAAAGGCACGAGGGTGCGCTCGACATTCGCACGCAGCCCGGCGACGGCACGACGATCAGCATCCGCCTGCCGCTGGCCCGGAACGCCGTCGATGCGGCGGGCGTGGTGACCTCCGAGCACCGCGCGGTCCGGCCGTTGCGGGTGTTGCTGGTGGAGGAAGACGCGATGGTGCGCGAGGTGGTGAGCGAATATCTGCGGCGGGATCAGCACGAGGTGTCCACGGCGGTGACGGGCCGCGAGGGACTGGCGAAATTCGAGGCCGGGGCGTTCGATCTCGTGGTGGCGGACCTGGCGTTGGAGGAACTCAACGGCGAGCGGTTGGCGGCGGCGATCAAGGCGCACACGCCCGCGATGCCGGTGATTTTGCTGACGGGTTTTGCGGATTCGGTGATTTCGCCCGAATACAAGCCCGCCGGGATCGACGCCGTGTTGCGCAAGCCGCTGGAACCGGGCGCGCTCTGGCAGGCGATGGCCCAGGTGATGACGACCAGCTAAAAACAAGGAAGGGATGGCTCTCCGAGCCGGTCCCTTGCATCTCTGCCGTGCGGGAGCATTCCGCCGGAAACAATGGGGACTGGCTCGGAGAGCCATCCCTTCCTTAAATGAAGCGTCCCCACACCATCGTCCACGGCAGCGGTTGCAAACACCGCTCGACCCGGAAGCCGCCGCTTTTCAGAAAGCCGGTGAACCCGCGCCGCGACCAATGATTCAAATGGCCGGGCGTGTTCCCCAACGCCGCGAGATACTTCCCCCGCGCCGCGTTCAATACCCGCCACCACGGCTCGCGCGGCACCGAAAGAATGTACGCCCGCGCCCCCAGCGCCCGCAACGCCGCCAGCGCGTCGCCGGGCCGCTCGACGTGTTCCAACACCTCGCAGCACACCACCAGATCGGCGCGATCCTCCGTGGGGTCCAACTCGTAGACCGACCGCGCCACGTACCGCACCCCGGCATCCCCGCGCGCCTGGTTCTCGGCGACCAGTTCCCGCGAAAAATCCGACGCCCTGATTTCCCGCCCGGTCTGCGCGTGCAACCGGCGGCTGAGCCGGCCCTCCCCGCAGCCGACCTCGTGGACGCTCTCCGGGCGAATCTCGTCCACCAGCCCCGCCAGCGCCGCGTCGAAGCCGCCGACCATCCACCGGGCGATGGGGTTGCGTACCTGGTCTTTGTCCAACTGGTTGCCGATCAGGATGCCCCCCTCGGCCTGCCGGTCGTGGAAAAATTCGTCACTCATGTTTGAGCCTTTCCTCGCTCCGGTGCGCGCGCAGGTCTTCGAGCAGCCGCCGGTTGACCGAAATCAACTCCGCCAGCAACCCGAGGATAAAGAACAGCACCGACGCGATCAGCAAGATGGCCATGAGGATCAACGACTGCACGTGTCCCTGCCCGTGCCCCCGGTGCATTTCGTACAAGAAGCGCATCCCGATCAAAAGCCCCGGCGCGAACAACAACGCACTCACGCTCAGAAAAAACCGCAGCGGCCGGTAGATGAGGAAGATGCGTCCGATGGTCAGCGTCGAACGCCACAGGTATTGCGGGATCGAACGCACCAGCCGCGAGGGCCGCAAATCGGCGTTCACACGCACCGGCACGCTCACCACGGTCATGCCTTTCTGCCCGGCCTGGATGATGGTTTCCAGCGTGTACGAGTAGGAACTGAACACGTTGATCTGCATCGCCGCCGACCGGCTGAACGCGCGGAATCCGCTCGGCGCATCGGGCACGCGCGTGTTGCTGGCGAGTTGCACCACCCGGCTGCCGAGCCGTTGGAGCACTTTCTTGGAGGGTGAAAAATGCGCGATCTGGTCGATGGGCCGCGCGCCGATGACCATGTCCGCCCGGCCCTCGACGACCGGGGCGATCAGCGCGGGGATGTCGTCCGCGTGGTACTGGTTGTCGGCGTCCGTGTTGACGATCACGTCCGCCCCGGCGCGCAGGCAGCCTTCCAGCCCCGCCATGAACGCCCGCGCCAGCCCCCGGTTGGTCGGCAGGCTGACGACGTGATCGACCCCGCCCTCCCGCGCCACGGCCACGGTGGCGTCGGTGCTGCCGTCGTCGATGACCAGCCATTCCACCCGGTCCACCCCCGGCACGGCGCGGGGCAAGGCGCGCAGGGTGATCCCCAGCGTGGCCGCCTCGTTGTAACAGGGGATTTGGATGATGAGCTTCACGGACGAGGCGCGAACGGGGTCGTCCGCAGCCTACGCGGATTTCCGTGGATTGCAGAAAAAGAAGTGCGGTCCCTGCCTTCCTCTCCCGGAATCCGCCGGTTCGGGCGGAGCTTGCCATCGGCCGGGCTTCCGGCATACTGGGTTTCTCTATGCCATCCACGGTGCTCATCGTTGACGACGAAGCCGATGTCGTCGATCTGGTCCGCTACAAACTCCACGGCGCGGGTTTTGAAGTGCTCACCGCCAGCGACGGCCTCGCGGCCTTGCAGCAGGCGCGCGCCCACCGGCCCGAACTCATCGTCCTGGACCTGATGCTCCCGCACATGAACGGCGAGGAGGTCTGCCGCCAACTCAAGGCCGAGCCGGACACCGCCGCGATCCCCGTGCTCATGCTCACCGCCAAAGGCCAGCCCGCCGAGCGCATCGCCGGGCTGGAAATCGGCGCGGACGACTACATGACCAAGCCGTTCAGCCCCCGCGAACTCGTTCTGCGGGTGGAGGCGGTGTTGCGGCGCGTGCGCGGGGCCGAGCGGCGCAACGACCGGCTGACCATCGGCGAATTCGTCATCGACCGGGGCAACTTCGAGATCACGCTCGAAGGTCAGAAGATGGACCTGACGACCACCGAGTTCAAGCTGCTCTGCCTGTTGCTGGAACGCCGGGGCCGCACGCAATCACGCGATTCCTTGTTGCAGGAGGTCTGGGGCTACACCGGTTCCATCGACACGCGCACCGTCGATACCCACATCCGCCGCCTGCGCGAAAAACTCGGCCCGCACGCCGGACGCATTGAGACCCTGCGCGGTGAGGGTTACCGCTTCACGACCGCGCCGGTCGCTGCCTGAGCCCACGAAGCAGAACCCGAATGGTCCGCAGATTACGCCGATTTCTGAGGTTTCGGCAAACTAGCGGTGGTTTTCAGAGGGAAGAGGCCCCGGTGGCGGGAGTGTTTCGTCGCTTTTTTCACGGTCGGTTTATACGGTTCTGTCACGGTTCTGTCATGCAAGCACCCGCCGTTGGCAAAACTTGGGAGAAAACCCGGCT
>CAXUGY010000034.1:0-46538 GCA_964250695.1 uncultured Chthoniobacterales bacterium
CCGGAAACCCTTGTCTTGGCGAGGAATGGCTAGAGCTGCATGTCGGTAAATTGTTCGGCTGACGGCGGGCAGCGGTCCGAAACGCCGGACCATTGATCTGCCCTGAAACCCGGACGCAGGAGACCGGCCAAGGCCGTTTTCCCCGCTCGGGATTTGGCACAGATGTACCCGAGCGCGTTCCCCCACGCAAGCCGAAAATCCGCATTTCCACCCACTTGTGCCAAATAGTCGGCCCGTTGCCCGGATGGCACGCCGCCTGCATGTCCTCGGAGGAGTGCTCTCCGCTGCCACCCCTCTTCCAACGGACAAAAGTGTCCTCCCCGTTGCACCGTCGAAGGTTACCTCGCCCCGCGCGGGTGGCGTCCCGGGCCGATGGACGCGTTTTCTCGGCCCGCTGGAAATCATCGCCGGGGTGGTGTTGCTCCTGGCCAGCGCCGCTCTGCATTGGCAACAAAAAGGCGCGGCGGGGGGCATCTGGCGCGACGAGGCGACCTCCGTCCAGGTCGCGGCCATGCCCTCGCTGGCGAAAACGTGGAGCTACCTGGAATTTGATTCGTTTCCGATCTTGTTCCATCTGGTCGTCCGCTCGTGGAGCGGCCTGTTCACGGCAGGCGACGCGTCGTTGCGCACGCTGGGCTTTCTGATCGGTCTCGGTGTGCTGGGCACGTGCTGGCTCGGCGTCCGTTTACTGGGCGTGCGCGTGCCGCTTTTCACGTTGGCGCTGTTGGGATTGAACCCGATGATGGTGCGCTACGGCGATTCCATGCGCGCCTACGGGTTGGGCTGTGCGCTGGCGGTTTTAGCGGCGGCGGCGGTCTGGCGCGTCGCCGTCTCGGAGCGAGTCGAATGGCGGCGGGTGCTGCTGGCCATGCTGGCCGGGGTCCTGAGCGTCCAGGCTCTTTACCACAACGCCGGGCTGCTGCTGGCGAGTTGTGCGGGCGGCGCGGTAGTCGCGCTCTGGGGGCGGCGTTGGCGGGTGGCAGCCGTCGTCCTGGCGACCGGGGCGCCGGCCGCGTTGTCTTTGTTGCCTTACCTCCCGGCGCTCCGCCGCGCAGGCCAGTGGAACGTGCTGTTCAAATTTCCGGTGACGGCAAGCTGGCTCTGGAAACGCCTCTCCGAAGTGACCGGCGCGCCGGACCCGGCGGGCATCTGGATGTGGCCCGCGCTGGTGTTTGGCGCGCTGGGCCTGGCGGCGTGGCGGATGATCGCCGCCTTGCGTTCCCCTGCCCCGCCGACGCCCGAAGCGCGGCGACAGGTGGCGGCGGCGGTGACTTTGGCGGTGGCAACCGTCGTCTACGGCGTCTTCCTCCGGCTGGTCGGCTACGTCACCGAACCCTGGTACTACATCGCCTACCTGACGCTGGCGGCCGTCTGCCTGGATGTCGTGCTCGGTCAGCGCGGCGAAACCGCGTGGCGGGTCTCCCGGTTGCTGCTGATTTTTTTCTTCGGCCTGATGATCTATCAGCAAAGCTGGCAAACCCTCCAGGTTCGCAGCACGAACGTGGACCTGGTGGCGGCACGGGTGAACGCCGGGGTCCAGCCGGATGATCTCGTCATCGTCAACCGCTGGGAATGCGCGATCAGCATGCAATGGTACTACCGGGGGGCCGCCCCGCTGATGTCGGTGCCGCCGGTGCCCGACCACGCCGTCCACCGCTTCGACCTGGTGATGGAGCGCCTGAAATCGCCGGACCCGTTGCGGCCCCTGTTCGAGGCCATCGAGCGCACCTTGCGCGGCGGCGGACACGTTTGGCTGGTCGGCCCGCCGTTCGGACTGGCGCCGGGCGAACCCATGCCAGTGCTGCCGCCCGCCAAACCCGACGCCCAGGGCCACTGGCCGGCGGGCAAGTACTACCTGGGCTGGGCGATCCAGGTGGATGAATTTCTCATCGCGCATTGCACCGAGGCCTCCGCGCTCGACGTGCTGCCCCAGCAGGTCGTCAGCAAATACGAGAAGATCAATCTGACCCGCCTCGGCGGCTGGAAGTAAGTCTGGCCTGGCCTCCCTACCGTTCACGCAGGTCCCCGAGCAGATCGCCACGCGGCGCTTCGGCGTGAGACTCCCCGTGTAACGTGGTTCCTCCACGCGTTGGGTCAACCGGCAGCCGCAGGAGCACTGCCCCGGATTTTGTGGCCGGGAAGCTGCACCGAACCGGCCGCCGAGCCGCACCGCTCCGATATAAAACACGGAAGCGGCAAAACCAAAGCGGGGGCACTCTGATGGTCGAGAAGAGCCTGCGTTTCGTTCCACGCGGCTACCTGGAATCAGCCATCAGAAAACGCTTTGTTTGTCAGACCACTTAAGCGATCATTCCTAGCTTCCAGCAGCTTCATCCCCCCGATTTTTCCAATGATCGTCCCCCCGCGATTCTCTTGGCTGTCATGCCTTGCGCTGATCACCTCCCTAGGCTTGTTATTTACCTCTTCGAGGACGCAAGCGGGTAACGTGGTCATCAACGAAATCAATTATGCCCCATCAGGGCCATCGAACCCCGCCGAATTCGTCGAACTGTTGAACACGAGCGCGTCGGCGGTCGATCTCTCGGGATGGCAGTTTGACGCCGGCATTACCTACACCTTTCCTGCGGGCACCACTCTCGCGGCAAATGGGTACCTCGTCGTTTCGAGCGCACCCGCCGCGTTTAGCGCGTATTGGGGCTTTACCCCTCTGGGACCTTGGACGGGCAAGCTGAGCAACGAGGGAGAGCAGGTGCGGCTGCGCGACGCGTCGTCCAACACGGTGGACAGCGTGACCTACGGGGTGGGTTTTCCTTGGCCGACGGCCGCGCGGGGCGACGGTTCCTCGATGGAGTTGATCAACCCGGCCCTCGACCACAATCTGGGGGGTTCGTGGCGGTCGTCGGGTCAGCCGGGAGGAAGCTCGGAAAATCAGGTTTACGTGCCGATCACCGACGTGAGCTGGCACTACCGCAAAGGCACCAGCGAAGCGTCCAACCCCATCGGCGCTTGGAGGACCGCGTCGTTTACTGAAGACAGCACCTGGCACGTCGGCCAAACCTCGGTCGGCTACGGGGATAACGACGACAACACGATCCTCACCGACATGCAGAACGCGTACACGTCGGTTTACATGCGCCGCACGTTTACAATTTCTCCGGGACAGAAGCCCGGTGCATTGAAAGTGCGGGCGCGGGTGGACGACGGCTGCATCATCTGGATCAACGGGGTCGAGGTGGCGCGCTTCCACGTCGGCAGCAGCGTCGTGCCGACCTACGACGCGGTGGCGACCGACCACGAGGCCAGCCTGACGACGTTCGAGGACGTGACGGTCACCGGGACGGATGCGTACCTGACGGAAGGCGAAAACATCGTCGCGGTGCAAGGGTTCAATTCCAGCCGCAGTTCGAGTGATTTTACTTTGGATGTCTCCTTGGAAGCTGCTTCCACGACCACGGCTTCCACGGCTCCGACTCCCGGCGCGATGAACTCCTGCGTGTCGGCGAATGCGCCGCCTGCCGTTCGTGATGTGATGCACGTGCCCTTGCAGCCGGTGGCCGGGCAAGCCGTGGTCGTTTCCGCGAAGGTGACGGACCCCAAAGGCGTGTCGGCGGTCGCGTTGAAGTACCAGACCGTCGATCCGGGTGTCTACGTTCGCAAAACCGACGCGGCTTACACGACCACCTGGACGAGCGTGCCCATGTACGACGACGGCACGCATGGCGATGCGGTCGCGGGCGACGCGGTCTATTCGACCACGCTTCCTGCGGCTGTCCAAACCAACCGGCGTCTGGTACGCTACCGGATCGACGCGACCAACGCCGCGGGCAGTTCCGTGGAAGCGCCCTACGGGGATGACGGCAGTCCGAACTTCGCCTATTTCGTTTACAACGGAGCGCCGGATTGGACCGGATCGTTCAAACCCGGCACGACCGCCAACGTCACGTTCAGCAGCGCGTTGCAGCAATCGCTGCCGACCTATCATTTAATCGCCAACGGAACCGACGTGGTCAACAGCCAGTATGCTTCCGCGTACAACGGCCAACGGTTTTACGGCACGCTGGTTTACAACGGAACGGTTTTCGACCACGTCCAATTCAACAATCGCGGCGAGGCTTCCACCTACGTGGCCGGAAAGAACAAGTGGCGCTTCCATTTCAACACCGCGCGTGCCCTGCAGGCATTTGATAATTGGGGCCGACCCTACGCCGAGTCATGGAACGAGTTGAACCTGAACGCGTGCGCCAGCCCATGGTGCGCGGTGCATCGAGGCATGTCCGGGGTCGAAGAAGCGGTGTCGTTGCGTTTTTACGAGTTGCTGGGCGTTCCCTCGCCGAAGTCACACTTCATGCACTTCCGGGTGGTTGACGACGCGGCCGAGACCGGCGCCACGCAATTTCAGGGCGGGGATGGTTCCGGGGTCAACGGGGGCGATCTCTGGGGCCTCTATCTCGCCGTGGAAAATCCCGACAGCTCGTTCCTGGACGAGCGCGGCTTGGACGACGGGAACGTCTACAAGATCGAGAGCAGCCAGGGCGATCTGAAACACCAGGGCGACAACCAACCGACGGACGGTTCCGATTGGACCGCTTTCCTGACCGCCAGCAAGGCCACGCAGACGGAAAGTTGGTGGCGGGCGAATATGGACATGCCGACGTACTACAGCTTCGCGGCCGGGAACCGGCTGGTGGGCAATGTCGATCTGCGGTACGGTTTCAATCATTATTTCTACCATCGGCCGGACGGTCGTTGGCTCGTCATCCCCTGGGATCTCGACATGATGTTCATCCCGAAAACACACCAGGCGGGGGTGATCGATCAAAACCAATCCCTGTCCGTGGCGACCTTGAAAATCGAGTACCAGAATCGAGCGCGGGAATTGATCGATCTCATGAGTGCGGATTCGACCGTCAACGGCGGCCAGATCGGGCAACTCATCGACGAATATGCCCGGATGGTCGCGCCGACCGGCACTTCCCCGAACTGGACGCAGTTGGACGCGGCCATGTGGAACCTGAACACGCGCACGGTGTCGAGTCCCGACAACGCCCAGACCAACCATCGGGGAAACTTTTACGCTTCGACGTATTTGGACAGCCGGAACGGCGGAACCTGGACCCGCACGCTGGCCACGGCGGACTTTGCCGGTTCGATGAGCTACCTGCTCAATTATGCCACCGACACTTTCCCGGCAGGCTCCACCTGGGCGGTGAACAACGGCGACCAACGTGGCTACGGTGCCCGCTATCTGGCGTCTGAAGCCACCGATGCCACGGCGCCGCAACGACCGGCCGCCACCTACCTGGGCGCTTCGACGCATCCGCTGGACGACCTGCGTTTCTCGGGCAGCGCCTACGCTGGCGCCAACGCTTACGCAGCCACCCAATGGCGCGTGGGAGAGATTTCCGCGCCCGGGGTGCCGCTCTACGACGCGACGAAGCCACGGGTGTACGAGGTGACGGATGTCTGGCGTTCCGCCGAGTTGACGACGAACGCCACGGTGACGGTTCCGCTGTCGTCCCTGCAAGTTGGCCACACCTACCGTGCCCGCGTGCGGCACAAAGACGCCACCGGTCGCTGGAGCCGGTGGTCGGAAGCGGTCCAGTTTGTCACCGCATCCGCCCGCTCGGCCATCGCGGCGACGGATTTGGTCATCAGTGAAATCATGTATCACCCGGGAGCTTTGAGCCAGGCAGAAACCGCCGCCGGGTACACCGACCGGGAACTCTTCGAGTACATCCAACTGCTGAACATCAGCACGCGGACCCTCGATCTGGAGGGTCTGGCCTTTACCAAAGGCATTGCGTACACGTTCGGCGCCGGGGTGTCGCTCGCGCCGGGGGAACGCATCCTGGTCGTGGCGAGCACGGCGGCGTTTGCCCAGCGGTACGGCTCGGTGGGCCGGGTGGCGGGTACGTACACGGGCAATCTTGACAACAGCGGCGAGCGCATCGTGCTCACTTCGATGGGTCAGACCGTGCAGGACCTGACGTATTCCGATGGGTCGCACCCGGCGACCGGACAGACGGTGGACCCGTGGCCCACGGCACCCGACGGCGGTGGAACCAGCCTGGTGTTGATGAATCCGACGCTCGCGCCGAACGAGGCCCTTTCGACCAACTGGCGTGCCAGCTTGCGCCCGCTCGGTTCGCCGGGACAGGCGGACCTCATCAACTATGCGGAATGGGCGCGACGTTACCCCGGCATCGGGGCGGCGACCGCCGACACGGACGGCGACGGCTGGTCCAATGCCAGCGAGTATTTCTTTGGGACCTCGCCCCTGCTCGCCAGCGCGCATCCTCTGGTCGCGGGGACCCTGGACCCGACCGTGTTGGGAACTGGTAACCGTCCCTATTTTGTATGTACCTGCACGCGTTCCGGAGAGAGTGGCGATGTGAACTACGCCGTGGAATTTTCGACCGACCTGCAGAATTGGACGCAGAATGGCGTGCTGATCAGTTCGGTAGCGAATGCCGATGGCACCCTGACGGAACGTTGGCGGAGTGTGCAACCGGCGGACAGCAACGTTCCGCGGTTGTTCGCCCGGCAAAAGGCGCAATTCAAATGAGCGAGTGCTCCGAAACCCGATCTGGAGATCCGATGTGCTCGCGGGCTGTGTGAAGAGTCTTGACATTCAGGAAGGCAAAATGGAGAAGGTCTTCTCATCCGATTTATGACGCACAAAAACATCGGCGCTCTCCTGCTCGTCCTCTGGCTCGGCATCCTTTCATCCGCTCGCGGCGCCGACGCCCCGCCCTACGAGCAGTGGGGAACCGAAACCCTCGCAGCGATCCACAAGGACCTCTGGCTGCCGGCACTCCGTCTCTACGCCGAACAAGCGCCGGACGAACACGGCGTTCCGGCGCATCCGTCGTTCATGTGGGGGGTGGGCATCCAACTGACCGCGCTGGCCGCCGCCTCGGTGGTACAGCCGGAGAAATATCTGGCCGAGACGCGTGACTACGCGGATGCCATCCAGGTTTACTGGATGGATCACGATGGTCAAGCGGGCTTCGATGCGCTGCCCGGAACGCAAGACACGGATCGTTACTATGATGACAATGCGTGGCTCGTCCTCGCTTTGGCCGAGGTCTTCGAGGTGACCAAGGACCGAAAATACCTGGATCGTTCGGCGGCGACTTTCCGCTTTGTCACGAGCTGCGAGGACAACCAATTGGGGGGCGGTCTTTACTGGCGGGAAAAATTTCTCTCGTCGAAGAATACCTGCACCAATGGACCGGCCATCGTCGGTGCGCTCCGTCTCTACCAACTCACCGGAGAAGACAAGTATCTGGAGACCGCGAAGCGTTTGTACGCCTGGGTCAACTCGCATTTGCAGGACAAAGATGGCCTTTATTGGGACAATATCCGGCTCGACGGCCGCATCACCCGCCAGAAATATTCCTACAACTCGGCGCTGATGATCCGGGCAAACTGCCTGTTCCACAAGATCACCGGCGAGGCCCGCTACCTGGATGAAGCCAGGCGGGTGGCGCAGGCCGCCGAGAAATCTTGGGTGCGTGGAGACGGCGCGGTCACCGACAGCGGCAAGTTCGCCCATTTGCTCATGGAAGCCTTCCTGGCCGTCCACGGGCAAGACCACGATCCTCACTGGGCCGACATCGTGCAACGTACTCTGGTCTACGTCCACGGCAATCTGCCGGGTCGGGACGGGCGGTATCCGGAGCGTTGGGACCGGCCCTCCGATGGCTCGCTCAAAGAATCGATGTTGCTCAACCAAGCCAGCCCGGCACGCGCTTATTGGGTGGCGGCAAGCGCGCTGAAATCATCCAGCTAAGGGGCTGATACCGTCCCCTGACGAGACCCGCTTTTCCGAGCCGGGGATCGTCCGGTTGCTTCGCGGGACCTTGGCTTCGTCAAGGTGGCCAACGTCCCAGGATCGTACCGTCACGCTCGCTCTGGTCGCTGCCACGCCCGCAACCAAGCCCGGCGGTCACCGGAAATTCCGCGGCACATGTTCTGCTTCGAGAACATTCGTGTCGCTCACCATTGCTTTTCACCGCTGCAAATCCGCCCCGCGAGCCCGCCGGATTCCCGCCAGGAAGATTCTCTGTGCGGCGATGCGCCCGGTCCATTCCGCGGAAGCCGCTTTTACAATCGTCGAAGCAGTCATCGCGCTGGCCATCCTCGGGCTGTTCGCTCTCAGTTCGGTCTACTCGCTCATGACCTTTAACGACCGGGCCACCCGCAACCGCAACGCCGAAGCCGCGCGCGCCATCCTGGAAAGCAGCATCGACGCGGTGCTCTCGCAACCCACGCCTCCCACGGCGACTGCCCCGGGCACGGATCTCGATGGGGATGGCGTCGCGGACGGGGTTCTCACCACGTCGGGCATCCCACTCGTCGTCCAGCGTAACTCGGGCGCGACCCCTGTGGTCAAAGGCGATCTCTACACGCTCGTGACCCCGGTGGGGACCCTCGTTGGCTTGCCTTCGGCGGGCGACCTCGTGGCGGTGCAATACATGCTCAGGTACGTCTACCGGGGACAAACTTTCACCTCGAAACTGGTCACTTTCAAATCGGCCCTATGAAACTCTTGACGATCCTTCCACCCGGCACGATCCGCCCCCGGCGCGCGGCGTTTACCCTCATGGAGTTGATGGTGGCCGTAGGGATTCTCGCGGTTGGCACGTCCATCCTCTACCCGTTCCTGGTCACGGAGATGAATCTCTATGCGCGCAACTTCTCGATCAACAAATCGAATAACTCGCTGCGTTACTCCCTGCAAATGCTCAAGCGCGATATCGACATGGCCATCGAACCGCCCACGCTTGCGACTTATACGGTTTCTGGCAGCACCGCGAGCCTGACGCCGTTGCCCGCCTCGACCGTCTCCGCGGAAGCCATGCTCGTGTACGTCAATTTCGGTGCGGCGTACAACATGCCCAGCACGACGCAAGACCACTTCACGCCCATCACCAATCCCGCGCTCGGCATCACCCTCGTCGGGCATTTCATCACCGCGACCGGGACGGACCGGCAGAAAGGCTTGCCTGCGGTGGGGGACCGCCTCCTGATCATGTCCCCTTCCCCTTCGTCGACCGCGATGCTCGAAACGTTCGGCTCCGGGGCAACCGCCTACACCAAGCCCGGGCGGCGGATCACCGGCGTGACGCTCGTCTCGAACTCCGCCGCTACCGGCGTGACGTTCACCGTGACGGTAGATCAGACCAAAACCGCCTTACCTTCCAGTCCTTACCCGACCGGAGATCAGGCCGTCTATCTCTTTCACGAGTCCGCTTACATGACCTACATCGTGAAAGATTCGGCGGGCAATGCCGTCGAGAAGCAACTCCGGTACGTCGAGAACACTGCGAATCTCGCCAACCCAACCATCTTGATCCACGATCTGGATGCGACGCCCCAGGAAATCGACGCTACCACCGGCGTCGCCACCCAGCCCTTCAATTATTACGGGGGACGCGGCAATTTCTCGGCCCTCTCTTTGAATCTGCCGATTCGCGCCATCGATTATACCCACTCGATTGCTGAACGGGGCGTGGCGTCAGGCCAGATCAACGTCAGCAGCGAATTCAACGTCTTCATCCGCTCCGCTCCGCTCATGGGGATGAAGTACCGCATGGACTAGGAAAGATCAGACCCCCGCCATCATCCCCAAGGTACTTATGACACTTCACGCTTCCCATGTCCGCTCTGAGCGCGCCAGTACGCTCGTCGTGGCGGTTCTCGTCATCGCGGTGCTTGCCACCATCCTCGGCGTGGCCTTTGATTATACGGCGAACACGGCGATTCAGTCCGGCCGCAGTCAGGACCTGACCGCCGAACAAAGCACGGCCGAGGGTGTGCTCGAAGGCACGTTCGTAGCCTGGAAGAACTACATGAGCGCCAACCAATCCCTGCCGATTGGCGGCTACACCGAAACCTCGGACTTCACCACGCTGCTCAGTCCGATCTTGACCGGCTTCAACAGCACGCTCTCCAACAGTAACTACGTGGTCACCGCCTTGACGATCAATGCGGTTGACCGCACCGATAGTGTCCTGACCAACGGGCATACGACGGCGAGTTGGACGCTCAGCCCGCCCACGGTGCCGGGTTGGATCGGCCGAAGTTATAATTATCGCGCGCGCGTCACCGTCGCGAAATGGCTGAACAAGACCGCGGGCACCAAAGACGCTTCGCGCACTTGCACGGTCTCGCGTTATTTCCAGACGACGGATTGTTCCCTGTTCCAGGCGATGATGTTTTTTCAGAACGACCTGGAACTCAATCCAGGAGCGGATATGACCGTCTCCGGACTGGTGGCGACCAATGCAAACCTTTACCTGTCCGCGCATAACGGCCTGACCTTCAATTCCAATGTATCCTATCACGGCTCCACGTCTACTCTCACTCCCGCCGCCAAGCACCCCAGCAACGCGATCTACGATATGACCGGGTACATCGAAGGAGTCACCCAGTCACTTTACGATCAGGAAGGTCTCTGGGACAATTACAATAACCCGAAGTACGCCAACTCCAAGAGTTCTCAGCTCTCTCCCACCGTACCCTCTCTGGACCCTCTGGGCATGTCTGCTGATCTGGCCGTCGACAACAATAATGCCAATGCTTCCGGCACCCACGAAATCATTGAGCGCCCGGTCCCAACCAGTAAGAACGACCCCACGGTAAAGCCCGGCACGAGCGATCCCACCACCTACGCCGCCCATCGGCTGTATAACAGCGCCGGACTGCGCATTTTCATCAACCGTGCCAACGCCTCGCCGGTGACGGTTTATACGCCCGCGAGCAGTAACGTGGAAAACAGCACCGCAGCCACCGCCGCTCTCACGACGGCGATTGCCGCCACCATCACGACGGATACCGGCACGGGTGACATCTACGATATGCGCGAGGGACACAACATCAACGCCAGCACCGTGGACATGTCCAAGTTGACGCCGGTTTTAAACGCTTATCCGAGCTACAACGGTGTCGTCTACATCACTGATGTGACGAACATGGACAGCAACGGAGAGATGGGGAACAGCGACGCCATTCGCATCAAGAAAGGCGGCGTGCTGCCGGACAACGGTCTCACGCTGGTGTCCGACGGCGCGGTGTACGTGCAAGGAGACTACAATACCGGCACCACTTACAAGTCGGATTCGAGCAACGGCGCGATCAACTTGAATGCGAAGCCCAGTTCCGACACCACCGGCGATTCGGCGAACTACACGGTCAGCGGCTACACGGCGAAACCGGCCGCCGTGATCGGCGACGCCGTGATGATCCTTTCCAACAGTTGGCTCGACAGCAATTCCAGCAAGACGCTGAGCGCCCGGGCCGCCTCCGGGACCACCTTTAACGCCGCGCTGGTCACAGGACAGGTGCTGACGAACGCGGATAACGCCAGCGGCGGTGCGCATAACTTGCCCCGCTTCCTGGAGACCTGGTCAGGGCTGCCCTTCGCTTATCACGGCTCAATGGTCGAGCTATATGCCAGCAAGCATTTCACCGGCGCGTGGAACACCGGTAATATCTACGCCGCCCCCAATCGGTATTGGTACTTTGATACGTCCTATCTCACCGCGCCGCCGCCCGGCAATCTGCGTTCGACCACTTACACCCGCGGCCGCTGGGTTCGGGAGAGTAACCCTTAGACTATTCTCTCTTCCGCACTCATTGCTTTATGAAGTTCACTTGGCTCGTTGCTGCTTGCACGCCACTGGTATTTCTGACCGCTCTGCCGGTTCACGCGCTCGACTTCACGCTTTCAACCAAATCCGTCGAGGAGGATGGGTACCCGCGTCAGGTTTCTTACTTTGCCTACGATGCACAAACAAATGTGATCATTCGTGCCCCGGCCAAGTGGCAAATCACCACCACGCCGACCACCATGATCCTGACCTCGCCGAGTCTGCCTGGTAGCGAGGTGCGCCTGGAGAAATCGCCCTTCGCGCCCAGCCTGCTGTTCAAAGAGCAGGATCTCGAGCGTTATCGTCAGCATGCGTTAACCCAGGCGCCACCCGGCTCGGCGGAAGTGCTCGTCACCGCCGAGAAAGAGAATCCGTTGCCGATCTTCGACTGGACCGACCACGAATTTCTTGTCGAGTACGCATTTTACGGCCAGCGTTTCAAGCGCAGCATCTTGTTCTTGAATCTGGATGCCGCACAGCAACTCCGGGTGACTGCCGTCGGGCTGTCGGCGGACTTCGACCAGGTCCACCGTGCAGCCTACGCCCTGTTGCAGAGTTGGCAGGCTACACCGAGCGCGGTGAAGCCGCATCCTTGAGGCGGGCTTTGGTCTGGCGGACGTTGGCGGCGGCCGGGGGCAACTTGTCGCTTTCGGAGTCGAAGACCGGGTCTGCATGAGCGGCAATCATTTCTGGCGAGAACCAGATGGCGCAGGCCCTCCGTTTATCTGCCGCAGGCTCCCGGAACAACTTCATCGGTTGTTCGAAAGGTGGACCTCAGCGCGGACTGATCGGACGAATAGGTTTTGCCAACGGGTCGGATAGACCTTTTGATCCCGTTCACCAGACACGCCCTCTGCCATGTCTCTCGTTCCCCCCCGCCCCACCATTCGCGGTGTCGCCACGGCGGCAGGCTGCCATGATTCGACGGTCTCGCTAGCGTTGCACGATCATATTCGCATTTATGATAAATCAAGAATGAGAATATGGGCGGCGGTGGACCGTCTCGGTTATCGGCCGGATGCTAACTTGTCCGCGCTCTGTGCCTATCGAGCCGGAAAACGGTCGGTGCATGAAATAGCGATTGTCCGGCGAGCCGGGCGGAGTTGAGTGGATGACATCGGGATTTCCGGTGGTTGGTTCCCCCCAAAAGTACATTTCCGCCGATGCCTCTGGTCAACATGAAGCAAACGCTGGCGATAGCGCGCCAAGGTGGCTGGGCGGTCGCCGCTTTCAACCCGGTTGACTACGCCTCCATGAAGGCGGTGATCCAGGCCGCCGCCGATTTGGAGGCTCCCGTCATCGTGCAGACCTCGGCCAAAACCGTCAAATTCTATGGCCACGAAACGCTCGCGGGTTGGGCACGCGAATTGGCCGGGTCCGCCGCGGTGCCGGTGGCTCTCCACCTCGATCACGGCAAGGGCCTCAAGCTGGCTGGAACGCTGCATGGAAACCGGCTGGACGGCGGTGATGATCGACGCCTCCGACAAACTCTACGCCGAAAATCTTGCCCCCACCCGGCAGGTCATGGCGGCGGCCAAGCATGATATCGGCGTCGAGGCGGAGATTGGCGAGATCGGCGGCGTGGAGGAGGACCTGGTGGTCGCCGAGGAGGACGGCCACTTGGCGGACGCGGACCAGGCCCTCCAATTCTGCCGCGAAGCCCCCGGACTGGCGGGGTTTGCTTGGCGGTGTGTTCGACTTCCCACGAGCGTGCCGTGCGCGCGGTCGTCCACCATTTACTCGGTCCTGAACGCGAAGAGAAGTTTGCCGGAATCTCTCCGGAGACATCGTCCCCCGGAAAAAACCTGACCTCGACGTGTATCGGTAAGCCGCGCGGCAGCTAGGGCTCGACCCCGCGCGGTGCGTGGTCGTCGAGGACAGCCGCAACGGGCTGCTCGCGGCGGCCCGGGCGGGCATGACCTGTGTCATCACGCGGAGTGCTTACACCGTGGATGAAGATTTCCGGGAGGCCGCCGCCGTCTACCCGGACATGGGTGATCCCCCCGCCGCGCAAATCACCCTCCAAGACCTTCGGCAAACCCTCCACCCTTCCTGAACCATCCCGTGAATACCATCTCCCTCGCCGACGTGGAACACGCCTTGAAAGTGGTGGCCGACACCGCCATCGCCAACGAAAATTATTTCTCCGAGTTGAACGGCCAATGTGGGGACGGCGACTTCGGCGCTTCTCTCGCCACGGGTTTCCGGGTGGCGCTCAAGGAGTGGCCGTCGCTGGACCGGTCGTCGGTGGGCGCCTTCCTTGCCCGCCTCGGCGTCATCATCACCAGCAAAGTCGGCGGATGCTCCGGCCCCATCTGGGGCACGGCATTCATGCGGGCAGCCACCGTGTCGCGCGGCAAGCAGGAACTCACCGTCGCCGATCTGGCGGTGATGCTCCGCCGTGCCATCGAAGGCATCATGGCCCGTGGCGGCGCGCAGTTAGGCGACAAAACCATTCTCGATGCCCTGGAGCCGGTCGCGGTCCTCCTGGAAAAAGAGGCGGCGCAGGGCGGCACGGCGGACCTGTCCGGCCTGCTGGCCCGATGCGCCGGGCAGGCCGCAGCGGTGGCGGAAACGAGCCGCTCCTGGACCGCGCGTCGTGGACGGCAATCGTTCACCGGCGACCGCAGCAGCGGCACGCTGGACCCGGGCATCGTGGCCGTGGGCAAGTTGCCCAAATCTCTCCAGACCGCGTTGACTTCCAGCGCGAAAACCTGAGCCGATTTTCGCCGTGTGCGTTCCATTTTTCCCGGTCTACTCTCCATCCCCTCACCCCTCCCTCACCCATGAAAAAGTTCGTCAACGATCCCGCCAATATTGTCCATGAAATGCTGGAAGGTCTTGCCCTGGCCAATCCAAAGACCCTGAAATGGGTGCCGCAGCACAACATCATCTACCGTGCGGACGCGCCTGACCCCAACAAGGTTTCCGTGATCCAGGGGTCCGGGAGCGGCCACGAACCCGCGCATGTGATGGCGGTCGGCAAAGGGATGCTTGACGCTGCCTGCCCGGGTGGCGTTTTCGCCGCGCCGCCGATGGATTACGTCCTCGAATTTACCAGGCTGATGAACACGCCCAAGGGGGTGCTGCACCTCATCAACAATTACCAGGGCGACCGCATGTGCTGGGAAATGGCCCGCGAGGTCGCGGAAGCGGACGGCATCAAAATCGCCACGGTGATCGTGGACGACGACGTTTCCGTGGAAAACAGCACGTACACCATCGGACGGCGCGGGGTGGCGGGGAACTTTTTCGTCATCAGGGCTTGCGGCGCGGCGGCGGAGGCAGGCCGCTCGCTGAAACAGGTAGCCGAGGCAACCGGATTTGCAGCCGGTCCGATTCTGCTTTCGCCTTCATTTCCGCCTGGCTGGCATGAACGACGCGCATTCCGATGGAAATCAAGGGTTGCCCAGCAGGATAGCCAGCGTTTCCGCGACGTTCTTTTCGATGGTGCAACCGGCGGCTTTGGCGACGCGGGCAACCCGTGCCTCCGCTCGCCGCGCCGGGTCGGCCCAGGCGGTCAGGAGGGCAGCCAACGCCGTTCCTTCGATCCGGTCTTCCGTGGCAAAAACGTCCCCGTCGATGCCCGCCCCGATCATTTCGGCGAAACCGTTGGCTGGGGTGGTCAGCACCGGCAACCCGGCGGCGAGAGCTTCCAGGCAGGCGTTGGAAAACGGGTCGTACAGGGTCGGCGCCACGAACACATCCGCCGCCGCGTAGAGCGCCCGCATGTCGCTGACCGGCCCCAGGAACCGCACCCGTTCCCGGCCCCGTGCGGTCACCCCTTGCAAAACGCGTTTCGGATTACCGCGTCCGGCCACCAGCAGACGCGCCCGGAGGGAGTCGGGCAGGCGTTCCACCGCCGCCAGCGCGTGCGCCAAGCCCTTGCGCCCCCAACCCGTCCCGGCAAAAAGGACCGCGTAATCCTCCCGCGCTAACTTCCGCGTGACCCGTTCACGCTCCCGCGTTTCCGGCGCGACCGGCTGGAAGGATGCGCCGGGCAACCCGTTGTAAACCACGTCGATGCGCTCCGTCGGCGTGCCGTAGGTTTGCATGATCTCGTCGCGCACCATCCGCGAATTGGCGATGATCGTTCGCGCGCCGCCCTGGGCGAACAGGCTCTTTTCCAGGGCGAGCAAATGCCGGTGCTTGAAATTGGCGGGCCGTAACCATCGACGCCAAACCGTTTCGATTTGCGCCCGTCGCTCCAGCCAGACGCGATGCACGCCGTCGCCCGCCCGGTAGCAGTCGCATCGCCACACGCGTTCCAGACTGAAAATCAGGTCGCACCGGCCCTGCGATTCGAGCATGGCCACTCCCTTGGCAAAGATCATCGGACTCCCGAAATCCTCTAAGGTGATGAACCGGCGATTCCCCGGCCACTGGTCCCGTGGCCAGTTGGGGGTGGTGATCAGAGAGGGCTCATGACCAGCGGCTTCCAACGCATCCCCCAGCCGACGCAAATAATGCTCCGCGCCGCCCGTGGCTGAAAAACCGCGTCTCACTAAACCGATCTTCATGAAAGTGGTCCGCACCCTACGCGGATTTAGGGAGATTCTTCCTTCTTTTTCCCCAATCTGCGAAAATCTGCGTAATCTGCGGACAAATCCCAATGGATGTTAAACCCGAAGCCCCCCTGCCCGAACGGTTGCTCTTCGTCACCGGCGCGCGGATCGGCGGCATCGGCCTGGACCTGTGCGCGCAGGAACAACTCAAGCTTTCCCAGCGCGGCGGGTTTCTGGGGCGGGCCGTCGCCTACCAGAACCGCTGCCCGGAGATTCCCGACGCCAAGGTGCGTTCCCTGCGCTGGTCGCCGGTGCGTCTGATTTCCTTCCTCGACCGTCCCTATTACTACGGCGCGAAACGCCGCTACGCCGACCGGGCCGCCGCCGGGGAAATGCGCACCGGACGCTACGATTTCCTGCACGGCTGGTCGGGCGACAGCCTGGCGTCGCTGCGGGCGGCGGACGAGCGGGGCGTTCCATCGGTGTTGGACATCCCGACGTGGCACGTCGCGCACGGCTTTCGCAAGCACGAAAACATTCCGCCGGCGGGCGGCTGGTCGGGCCGTCTCTTGCCGCGCCGCTGGCTGGACGGGTTGCCGATCCGGCCCGACCGGCTGCGCGAGGAATACGACCGCGCCACCGTCCTGCTGACGCGGTCCACCTACGCCACGGAGACGTTTCTCGCCGAAGGTTTTCCGCCGGAAAAGATTTTCAACACGGACGAGGGCGCCGACATCGAACGCTTCCGACCCGGCGAGCAGCCGCCGCTTTTCCGCGCGTTGTTCGTCGGCGCGTTGATCCGGCGCAAGGGCGTGCATTTGCTGCTCGAAGCGTGGCACCGGCTCAACCTCAAGGACGCGGAACTGGTGCTCGTCGGTCACGTCCACGACGAAATCCGGCCCTTTTTGAAACGGTTCGGCGGGAAAAACGTGCGGGTTCCCGGCAAGGCCGGACGGGTGGAAGATTACTACCGTTCGGCCACGGTCCACATTTTCCCGTCGCAGTGCGAGGGCTGCGCGAAAGTGACTTGCGAGGCGGCGGCGTGCGGGTTGCCGCAAATCACCACGCGCGAGTCGGGCGACGTGGTGGTGGACGGCGTCAACGGGCTGACCGTGCCTTGCAACGACCTCGACGCGCTGTGCGCCGCGACCGAGCAACTCTACCGCCACCCGGAACGGCTGCCCGCGATGCGCGCGGCGGCGCGGGCGCGGGCGTTGGAGCGGTTCACCTGGGAGTCCTACCGGGCGCGTTTGCTGGCGGCCTACCGGCACGCCATCCGGTTGCACGCCGGAAATTAATCTGGATAATGCAGAGGACGCGGAGGGAAGAATTTCTCCGTTCCTCTCTTCTTCCTCCGCGTCTCTCCGCGTCCTCTGCGTTAAACTCCGCGCGGATTACAGACAGGACTTGCCTGCGCTATACGGCGCGTAGAGGCCGGTGAGGGCGTCGTGCAACCCCTGGCTCAGACGCTCGCAGGCGGCGACGGCGCGTTCCTGCTCGGCGGCGGGGAGGGCGTCCATCTGCGCGGCGAGCAGCGCGGGTTCGTCGAAATCGTCCTCGTGCAGGCGGAAGTATTCGCCGCAGCACTCGGGCAACTGCTGGTAATGCTCGCGCAGACCAGCCAGCTTACTCTGGGCGGTGTAGGGCTGCTGGGACTCGAAGGCGTACAGCGCGCCCAGGGCGGTCACGCGGTCGGCAAACAGCGCGTGGGCGGAGTCCACCAGCGCGGCGGCTTCGGCGGCGCGCGGCGCATCGACGGTCGTTTCCAGCCCGGCGGCGAACGTATTTTGCCAGACCTGCGCGTGCCCTTCCTCGACCCCGGCGATGTGCGCCTCGCCGACGGCTTCCCACCCCTGTCCCACCGTGCGGATGAACGCGCCGTAGTCGTGCGCGTATTCCTTCAGTGCCGGGACCGGCAGGGTGCCGTCGCTCCAGGCAAGATAGAAAGGATGCTGGAGCAGGCTGTGGCGGGCGACGATGGCGTCGCAACGGGACGAGGCGGTGGCGATGGATTCCGTAGGCATATCGCGTTCAGAGTGACGCGATTCGCCGCGACGGTCAATCTTTCTTGCGACGGAAGCACGAACACCGGTAGGATCATCGGGGACGGGCGCGATTTTGCGCTTGCGCGGGCGTCCGCCAGATCCGTACACTCCGCCGATCATTTGCCGACACTGATGTCTCTCCTCCAGCAGTGCCGATCCATGATTTCCAGGTGGCCGCTTCCCGCCTGGATGCGCCCCCGCGAGGTCGAACCGCCGACCACGCCGAATCCCAATTCCTACTGGGTGGTCAAGGATCGTTTCCTGGCGGGTGAATATCCCAGCGGCAACACGGCGGGCGAAGCGCGGCACAAGATCAAGGCGTTTCTGGACGCGGGCATCACCTCGTTCATCGACCTGACCCCGCCGACGGAAATGTTTCCCTACGCGAGTCTGCTCAAGGGGGCAGGAATCGATTACCAACGGTTTCCGATCCCGGACAACGCCGTGCCGGATAATCCCCGGCAGATGGCGGAAATCCTGGAGGCGGTGGACGCGGGGCTGGCCGCGGGGCGCAAGGTGTACTTGCACTGCCAGGCGGGGGTTGGCCGCACGGGGATGGTCGTCGCGTGCTGGCTGCAAGGCCACGGACGCACGCCGCGCGAGGCGTTGCGCGAACTGCGCGACCTCTGGCGCACCACGGAGCGCAGTCAGCGGATGCGGCGTTCACCGAACCGGGCGGTCCAGGTGGCCTGGGTCAAGAACTGGGCCGAACAAGCCGCGCTGCTGGACGCGGGTTTGCCACGGAAAGAATCGGGTTCGCCACCGTAAGCTGATCCTATGGTTTGGCCGGAATATTGCTTTTGAACATTCGTTTCCAAGTTCCTCGTTCCCAAGTTGCACTTGGGAATGCCCTTGTCTGCGAAGTTGTACTTCGTCCGGTCCGCCCGGCAGAGGCAGTCCAACTGCCCGGACAAGTACATTCCCAAGTACAACTTGGGAACGAGGGACGACGAGGAAAAGGATGACAGAAATTTGGATCAAGTATGCTCCCATTTCCCAGGTTTCGCTTCCGTCTCTGCCGCGTGCTCCTTTCGCTGGCAGCAGTCGTTTTCGTCGTGGGTTGCGCGGGCACCCCGCCGTACACCTACCATTACGTTCCCGGCCAGACCGCCCGCGTGACAGAAGACGGCCAAGCCACCACCCCGCCGCGTGCGCCCGCCGCGGTAGCCCGGGCGATCTCGGCGGGCAACGAAATCGCCGGGTCCGCTTATGTCTACGGCGGTGGCCACGGCTCGAACGGCGGCGGATTCGACTGCTCCGGCTCGGCCTCCTACGTGCTGCGCGCCGCCGGGCGGTTGCGCGGGGTCATGACCTCGGACGAATTCCGCCATTACGGCCAGAGCGGCGCCGGGCGGTGGGTGAGCGTGTACGCCCGGGACGGCCACGTTTTCCTGGTGGTGGCGGGGTTGCGGTTCGACACGGGCTGGACCGGCGGCCACGGAAACGGCGGCCCGCGCTGGACTACGCGCAGCCGCCCGGCGGATGGGTGCGTCATCCGGCATCCGGCGGGATTGTAAAAAACCCGTTGGCATCGCGCCACCGCCCGCGCACATTCCCGGTTTCGCCCGCCGCGTTCTCCCCATGCTCATCCGCAAACTCCGCCACCTCCATCCCCTGACTCTCCTGGGCGCGGGCGCGGCTGCCGGGACGCTGGGCACGCTCTTCGCCCGCAACTTCATCCCCTACGAGCGCAAGATCAGCCACCGGATCGACCTGGACTACGGCGTCACCGATCCGCGTTTCGAGCGGTCGCTGGGTCAGCTCCTCGGCCCGGCCATCCTCGGCGGCAACCGCGTGACCGCGCTCCAGAACGGCGACGAGATCTTCCCGCCCATGCTCGCCGCCATCGCCGGAGCGAAACGCAGCGTCACGCTGGAAAGTTTCATCTACTGGGAAGGGGGGATCGCCGAGCAATTTTCCCGCAGCTTGGCCGCGCGTGCCCAGGCGGGGGTAAAAGTCCACGTATTGCTCGACGGCGCGGGCTGCGACTGCATCCGCAGCCCGTTGGTGCGCGAGATGCGCGCGGCAGGCTGCCAGGTCGAAATCTATAACATCATCGAGTTCTCCGACATCGACCGGCTCAACAACCGCACGCACCGCAAACTGCTCGTCGTCGATGGGCGGGTCGGGTTCATCGGCGGGGTGGGCATCGCCGACGTGTGGAACGGCCACGCCCAGTCGCCCGACCACTGGCGCGATTCGCATTTCCAGGTCGAGGGGCCGGTGGTTGCGCAGTTGCAGAGCGCGTTCACCGACAACTGGATGGAGATGGCGGCGGCCGTTCTGCACGGCGACGATTATTTCCCGCTGCTGGAGCCGGTCGGCGAGCAACGCTGCCAGGTTTTCAAGAGCGCGCCGCACGAGGGCAGCGATTCGGCGCGGCTCATGTTCCTGTTTTCCATCGCGGCGGCGCGCGAACACATCTGCTTGGCCAACTCGTACTTCGTGCCGGACGACCTGACGACCCAGACCCTCATCGAAGCCCTGGAACGCGGGGTCGAGGTGGACATCATCGTGCCCGGGCCGCACATCGACAAACAATTCGTCCGCGACGCCTCGCGCTCGCGCTGGGGCGGCCTGCTGCGGGCCGGGGCGCGGTTTTTCGAGTACCAGCCGACGATGTTTCACTGCAAGCTGCTCATCATTGACGAAACGTGGGTCAGCGTGGGTTCGTGCAATTTCGACAACCGCAGTTTCCGGCTTAACGACGAGGCCAACATCAACATTCTCGACGCGGCGTTCGGCGCGGCACAGGTGGCGGTGTTTGAGGCGGACCGGGCACAGTCGCGCGAGATCACGCTGGCGGCATGGGAAGGGCGTTCGCCGGTGCAGAAATTGATCGACGGGGCGTGCGCGCTGCTGCGTTCGCAACTGTGATCCGCCATGGACAAACGATTTCTGATCGAAAAATTGCTGGCGCAGCTCGACGAGGAACTGGATCGCTACACCCTGGCTGCCCGCGCCGCGCAAGCGGACGCCACCGACGACCAGAGCCGCGCGGAAAACAAGTATGACACGCGCGGGTTGGAAGCGTCGTACCTGGCGCATGGCCAATCCCGGCAGGCGTTGGAAACCTTGCGCACCCGGGAACTATTCGGCGCGCTGGACCGGCGGGATTTCGCGCCCGGCGAACCGGTGGGGATCGGCGCGCTGGTGGAGCTCGCCGGAGCCGGGGAGCGCGTGTTCTACTTCGTCGGCCCCGGCGCGGGCGGCATGGAGATCGTCCACGACGGGCAGGAAGTGCTGGTCGTCACCGGGCAGTCGCCGCTCGGGCGGCAGCTCATCGGCAAGCGCGCGGGCGAGCGGGTGGCGGACGGAGTTTACGAAGTGGTGGCCGTGCGCTGATCTTCGTCTCAGCTTGCCTCGATTGCGGCAACCTCCTCGGGCGTCAGCTTCCAGTTCCCCCCGCCGATGATCCCTTCCACCTGTCCGGCGTTGCGTGCGCCGACGATGGCGGCGGTCACCGCCGGTTGGCGCAGCGTCCACGCGATGGCAGCCTCACCCGGCGTGCGCCCGTGCCGGTCCGCCACGGTGCGCAGACGTTCGGCCAAGGCGAGATTTTGCGCGAGCTTGGGTTCCTGAAATTCGGCGTTCTTGCTCCGCCAATCCTCCTTCGGCAAGGCGGCGGCCCGTGCGGCGGTCATCGCGCCGGTGAGCAGACCGGAAGCCATCGGCGAATAAACGATGGTGCCGACCCCGTTTTGCTCGCACCACGGCAACTGTTCGTGCTCGATGCCGCGCTTGATGAGCGAATACGGCGGTTGCAACGAGGTCACGGGCGCAATGGCCTGAGCGTGTTCCAACTCTTCCCGGCTAAAATTGGATGCGCCGATCCAGCGGACCTTGCCTTCTTTTTGCAACGCGGCGAGCGTGCGCCAGCCTTCCTCGGTTTCGGCGAGGTCGTCCGTCGGCCAATGGATCTGGTAGAGGTCGATGGCGTCCACCTTCAACCGGCGGAGGCTGTGCTCGCACTCGCGGCGGATCGACGCTTCCCGCAGCGAATAATCGACCTGACGCTGATCATTCCACACCATTCCGCATTTGGTGAACACATGAGGCTGCTCCCCGGACCAATCCGCGAGGGCGCGGGCGACGACCTCCTCGGAATGACCGAGGCCGTAAACCGCCGCGGTGTCGATCCAGTTGATGCCGAGTTCGAGGGCGCGGTGGATGGCGGCGATTGATGCGTCGTCGTCCTGCGCGCCCCAGCCATACTGCCATTCACCGCCGCCGATGGCCCACGCGCCGAAGCCGACGGGGGTGATGTTCAAATCCGAATTGCCGAGGGGTCGTGTGTCCATAGAAAGTGGGAAAGTGTCGCTGCCTGAATCGTGGCGACCGGTAAGGTGCGGTGCAAATTCCCGCGAGCCGGGTCCCAAGACCGGACGAAGGTGGTCGGGATGCAGGGATTTGAACCCTGGACCTCCTGGTCCCAAACCAGGCGCTCTACCAAGCTAAGCTACATCCCGAATTGGCTGCAATGCGACTGGGAACATCATTTGGCTGCCACGGCTATGATCTGCTTCCCAAGTGACACGGCCAGATGAAGCTTCCACTGCTTTTCACAACGGACACGTAACTTACGATTCGGTTCCCCACAAGGGAAAATTACCGTCGACTCCGGTGAAGCTGAAAACTCGGCACTCGGCAAATCAAAGCGGCATCACGAACATCTCAAACGGACGATCATCAATCCTGGACTCTGCTCACGGGTTCCGTTGCGCCGAGAGCGCGAAGCCGACCGAGTCGTTGATAAAATCATTGAGCCTACCTTCCAGTCACCCATCTTGGACGTGCGAGGTCACGGTCGAGGGTGGTGTGTGGTGGCGGGTGATGTTGAGCACCCTGAACGATGGTGAACCTTCGTCCCCGAGGCTTACTGGCCGTAAATCTTGACCTTGACCTTGCTCGTGGTGCCTATGGTGTAGCCGTCACCCGGCAGCAGCGTGAGCACCACCGTGTGCTTGGCACCGCTGCCCCCGCCGTCGCCTGACGGGACCACCTTGATCGGCTTGCTTCCCGAACCCGCCTTGATCTTCTTGGTAGCCTTGAGGAAGACATAATCCGAGCCGTTCACCGCCGTGCCCTTGACCGTGAAACTGACCACCACGTCGCTCGTCGGAGCCGGTGATAGGCTCAGGGCAAACCCGCCGATGTCACCGCTGCCCGCCGTAACCGCAGGCGTCGTGGCCGTCAGGGTAGCCACCGGCAAGGGAGCAACCACCAACGTCAGGGTCCCTTGACCGGTACCGCCGCTGTTGGTCGCATTCAGGATCACGGTGAAGGTGCCGGCTTCTTTCGGCACGCCCGTCACGAGACCCGTGGTGGCGTTCGTAATTAAACCTGCGGGAAACCCGCTGGCCGTGAAGCTCGCCGGACTGTTGGTGGCCGTGATCTGGTAGGTAAATGGTTGGCCTTGCTGCACGGTCGCCTCGGATGCGCTGGTGATCAGCGGCCCGGAGCCCACGGTCTGCTCCACCGTCAGGCTCAACGTGGCGGTGCCCGTGCCAGCGCTGTTCGTGGCGGACAAGGTGACGGCAAAGAGCCCCGGGATCGTTGTCGTGCCTTCAATGAAACCGGTGGCGGCATCAACCGTCAGACCATCCGGCAAGCCGCTCGCCGCGAAACTCGTCGGCGTGTTGCTGGCTCTAATCCGGTAGCTGATCACCTGTCCCGTCAGCCCTTCCGCCGTGGTGGCGCTGGTGATCACGGGGATGACAGGCACCGCTGCAATGGCCAAGGTGAGCGTCCCCGTGCCGGTGCTCGTGCCCCCGGCATCGCGGGTGCCGAGAACAAGCTGGAAAATGCCCGCGCTTGTCGGGGCGCCGCTGATCACGCCGGTGATCGCGTCGAGACTCAAGCCAGCCGGCAGCGGACTGACCGTGAAGCTCGCCGGAGCGTTGTTGGCCGTGATCTGGTAGGTGAACGGCTGCCCCACCACGCCCGCCGCCTCCGTGGCGCTCGTGGTGACCGGGGTATAGGCGTAGTACCGGGCGAGGCCCGCGCCGCCTTCGACGAGCACCCTGCCGTCCGGTTGCAGGAGCAGGCTGTTCACCACGTTGCCGTAGCCGGGGCCGACGAAGGTGGTGTCCACGCTGCCGTCGGCGTTGAGGCGGGCGAAGTTGTTCTCGGCCACCCCGTTCACTTGGCCAAAAATGCCGCCGACGATGATTTTGCCGTCGGGTTGCAGGGCCAGGGCATTCACCTCCGCACCGGCCCCGGTGGTGGCGGTGTTGACGATGTTGGCGTTGAAGCCGGTATCCAGGCTGCCGTCGGCGTTGAGGCGGACAATGCTGGGGTCATCGCTGTTGCTGGTATTGTCGATGCCGACGAGGATTTTACCGTCGGATTGCACGGCCAGACTCACCGCGTTGTAAGTGCTGGCGTTGAAGCCGGTATCCAGGCTGCCGTCAGCGTTGAGACGGTGAAAGCCGTCGGTAGCGTTGCTGACGAGGAGTTGGCCGTTGGGCTGCAAGGCCGCACGGGTCGCCAGATGATCTAATTGCGTCACGAGGGTAAATTGCGTCAACCCGTTGGTGAAGCTGTCGTCTCGCGTGCCATCCGTCAGAAAGCGCTCGACGCCGGTGAACACGGCGGTCAGGTGGCCTTGGCCGCCTGGGTCCGGTCCGGAAGGGTAAAGGACAACATAAACCACGACAATCCGGCCGTCGGGTTGCACTAATATTTGCTGGACTGCGGAGGGCAGGGAAGGTTCCTGGAAGAAGTCATCCAGCGTCCCATCGGCGTTCACGCGATCCAGCGTTCCTTGGAGAACCAGCGTCTTGCCGTCCGGTTGCGCCGCCGGACTGCTGTCGAATCCATCAGGGCGCACCGCAGCATGATAGCTGTCGTCCGGTGTACCGTCGGGGTTCACGCGAGCAGGGCCAAAGTCGATGCCGCCCAAGAGGATGCCTCCCCCTGTCTGCAAACCCAGAATGGAGAGAAACCTGTTGCTGCCGACGGTAAAACCCGGGTCTGGATTGCCCGGAGTTTGAGCGTGCGCGCCGGTCGCCGCGCCCGGGCACAGAGCGATGATCAACAGAACGCCCAGGCAAAGCGGGACTCGGACGGCGGATGGGACAGTTTTCATTGAGACCAGGCTGATAAACCTGCTATCCGCACGCAGGCAAAGTTCTAATCGTATCCGCCAGCGGATGCAAATGCAATCGACAGAATGTCCGCCGAGGCTCCGGCGGTGGGGTCCACCCGGCGACGCGGAAACGGTCCCGTGATCGGCTCTGTCTAGCCGCCTTGCGAACGACGGCAGGCGAGTCCGTTTAAGCCCGCTGACGACCACTCACATCGACGAAGCCCGGCCGGGCGGAAGCGTTCGCACAATGCTTTCGGCGCACTTGAATAACTTCCCGGATGACGTTAGCCATTCCCAAACGAGGTTTGTTGCCCGCTTTCCGTCCGCGCGTTCCATGTCGATCTCCCATCTTTCCTTCCGCTTCTTGTCATCGGTCGCTGGCGGTTTGCTGCTGACCGCTTGCGGCAAGTCCGCGGATCAACCGAAAAACGCCGCCCCACCGCCGCGCCTCGTCACCACCGCCCAGGTCATCGCCCGGGACTCGCCGTTGTACGTCGATGAGATCGGCACCTGCGCCGCACAGGAGTCCGTTTCGATCCAGGCCCAGGTGACCGGCCAGATCACCGAACGCCACTTCGCCGACGGCGCGGACGTGAAAAAGGGCGACCTGCTCTTCACCATCGACCCCCGCCCCTACCAGGCCGCGCTGGACCAGGCGAAAGGCGCGCTCGACCAGGCACGCGCCAGGCTCAAGCTCGATCAGATCAACCTGCAGCGCGCCCAGGACCTCCAGGCCAAGAAAGTCATCGCGCCGCAGGACTTCGACACCGCCAAAACCACCGTCACCACGGACGAAGCGCAGATCGAATCCGCGCAAGCTGCGCTGGCCGCCGCCCAGGTCAACCTGGATTATTGTTCGATCCGGTCGCCGCTCGACGGACGGACCGGGCTGCGGCTGGTGGACGTGGGCAACGTGGTCAGCGCCAACGCGGGCAGTTCGGTGCTGCTCACCATCCAGAAACTCGACCCGATCTACACGGATTTCACGGTGGCGGAAAACGATCTGGCCCAGGTCCGCAAATACCAGCCGAAAGGAAATCTGAAGGTGGAAACCAGCTTGCCCGACGGTCAGGCCCCACCACGCCTGGGAGACCTGTATTTTCTGGACACCACGGTTCAGGCAGGCGCAGGCACGCTCAAGGCCCGGGGCATCACGGCCAATCCCGACCATCTGTTGCTGCCGGGCGCGTTCGTCCACGTGAGGTTGATCCTCGACACGCTCAAGGACGCCCGGCTCGTGCCAAACCAGGCGTTGCAAATCAGCCAGCGCGGACCCTTCGTTTTCGTGGTGAAGCCGGACGGCACCCTAGACCAGCGCACCGTCAAGCCGGGGCAGCGGCAGGGAGATTTGGTGGTCGTTTCGGAGGGGCTGCAACCCGGCGAGTCCGTGGTGACGAGCGGGCAACTGGCGTTGGCCCCGGGCATGAAGGTCAACGCGCAACCCGACCCGGCCTACCATGCGGACGCGCCGGGGGCAAAGAGGTAGGCGGCGGTTAAAGAAATTCTTTTATGGCCGAAAACCATGAGGTCGGCGACGGCAGTGTGCCATCCGCACGGGTGGACCGCGAAACCCCGGACGCCGCACGCGCCGCCTCGCACGACCGGCAGCCGCCCGAGGACCACGGACCGCACCAGACCGCCGGTGAAAACACCCCGGGCGGCAAGCTCATCCAGCGCAGCGGCGGTCTCTCCGAGCCGTTCATCCGCCGACCCGTGATGACCGTGCTGCTGTCGCTCTCGATCATCGCGTTCGGCATCCTGACTTACAAGCTGCTGTCGGTCAACGACCTGCCCGCGGTCGATTACCCCGTCATCAACGTCTCCTGCGCGTACCCCGGCGCCAGCCCGGAAACGATGGCCAACAACATCGCCACGCCGCTGGAAAAACAGTTCCTGCAAATCCCGGGGTTGTCGCTCATCACCAGCAGTTCCACGCAGAGCAACACGTCGCTCACGCTCCAGTTCGACCTGAACAAAACCCTGCCCGACGCCGCGACCGACGTGCAGGCCGCTATCCAGCGCGCCACCGGCCAGTTGCCCATCGACCTGCCCAGCCCGCCGACGTTCACCAAGACTAACCCTAACGACCAGCCCATCCTGCTGCTGGCGCTGGTGACCGATACCCTCACCGACGCCAACCTCTACAAGTACGCGAACACGGTCGTCGCCCAGCAAATCTCCATCCTCAACGGCGTCAGCCAGGTGCAGGTTTACGGGGTCAAGGGGGCCATCCGCATCAAGGCCGACCCCGGCGCTCTGGTCAGCCGGGGGATCACGATGGACGACCTCGCCACCGGCATCAAGAGCGGCACGGCCTACTCCGGCGCGGGTCAGTTCGACGGCGCGCACCGCACGTTCGTCCTCCAGCCCAACGGGCAGTTGGACACCTCGGACGGCTACCGCGACCTGATCGTGGCCCGCAACAAGGACAACTCGCCGATTTTCCTCAAGGACGTGGCCACGGTGTACGACGGGTTGCAAGACGAGCGGCAGGCGCGTTACTTCTGGGTGCGCGACCTGAAGGATCGTCCGCCCGGCTCGACGGTCGTGCTGGCGGTCTCGCGGCAGGCGGGCTCGAACGCGGTGGAAGTAGCCCGGTCGGTCAAGAACCTGCTCCCCTCGCTCCAGGCGGGCCTGCCCGGGTCGATCCGGCTGCTGCCGGTGTTCGACCGTTCGCAGACCATCGTCAACTCGGTGGACGACGTGCAGACCACGCTGCTCATCGCGTTCATCCTCGTCGTGCTGGTGATCTTCTTTTTCCTGGGCCGCGCGGCGGACACGCTGATCCCGGCGGTCGCTCTGCCGCTCTCGTTGTTGCTGACCTTCGTGGTCATGTACATGCTCGGCTACAGCATCAACAACCTCACGCTGATGGCGCTGACCCTCGCCATCGGGTTCCTGGTGGACGACGCTGTGGTCTTCCTCGAAAACGTGGTCCGCCGGGCCGAGGCGGGCGAAACCATCCTGCAAGCGTCGGTCAACAGCGCCGGGGAAATCTCGTTCACCATCCTGTCGATGACGCTCTCGCTGGCGGCGGTGTTCATCCCGCTGGTGTTTCTCCCGGGATTGCTGGGCCGCATTTTCCGCGAGTTTTCCATCACGATCATCGTGGCGATCTTCGCGTCGGGACTGATCTCCCTGACCCTGACGCCGCTCATGTGCGCGCGGGTGCTCTCCGAGCGGGGACCGGGCAGCCGGAAATCCTGGATCGAGCGCAAGGTCGGCGATTTCCTCGGCTGGGTGGTTGGCGGATATGGCCGGTCGCTCGACTGGTTTCTGAACTACAGTTGGCTGACGGCGGCGATCTACGCGGCGTGTTTGCTCGGGGTGTTCCTTTTTTACAAGCTGCTGCCGTTCACGTTGCTGCCCACGGGCGACAGCGGATTCATTCGCGGGGTGTTCATCGCGGCGGAGGGCAGCTCGCCCGAGCAGATGCGGGCCTACCAGACGAAGGTGAACGAAATCCTGAAGCAGAACCCGGCGGTGGACGAATTCTTCACGCTCGCCGGGCTGGCGGGCCGGGCGGCGAGTTCGCAGGGGCTGGCGTTCGTGTTCCTCAAGGACGCCAAGCAGCGCGCGTCCATCGACGCGGTCGGCGCGCAGTTGACCCAGGCGATGACCAAAATCCCGGGCCTCATCGCGGTGATGAATCCCAGCCCGGTGTTGCAGATCAACATCGGCGCGACCAACCAGACCACGGGCCGCTACGCCTACACGCTCAGCGGGCTGAACTCCGACGAGGTGTACGCCACCGCCGCCAAACTGACGGCCAAGATGCGGCAATATCCCGGTTTCCAGACGGTGCAGTCCGATTATTTCAACGCCACGCCGAATCTGGACATCAACATCGACCGCGCCCGGGCCAGCCTGTACGGCGTGTCCACCGCCAAGATCGAGAGCTTGCTGCGGAGCGCGTACTCGGAGAATTACGTCTATCTCATCAAGCAAGCGGACGACCAATATCAGGTCATCCTCGAAACGAGCGACGCCTCGCGCGACCAGCCGGAGGACCTTTCGCAGTTGTACGTCAAGGCGGACAACAACCAGACGCTGGTGCCGTTGCGCGCGGTCACGAGTTCCAGCCAGAAGGTCGGCCTCCAGGCGGTGAACCATTACAATCAGTTCACGAGCGTCACCATCAACTACAACCTCAAGCCGGGTGTGGCGGACAGCGACGCCAGCCGCTTCATCGAAGGCGCAACGCGCGAGGTCATGGGAGCGGGCGCCACCGTGCAGGCCACGTTCCAAGGCGAGGCGCTGGTGCTCCAGCAACTGACCCAATCGTTGATCCCCCTCATCATCGGGGCGGTGTTCGTGATGTACATCATCCTGGGCATTCTTTACGAGAGCTACATCCACCCGATCACGGTGCTTTCGACGTTGCCGCCCGCGATTGTCGGCGGCCTCGGTACGTTGTGGCTCTTCCACTCGACGCTGTCCCTTTACAGTATCATCGGGCTGTTCCTGTTGATGGGCATCGTCAAGAAAAACGGCATCATGATCGTCGATTTCGCCTTGCAGCGGCTCGACGAAGGGCAGGATCGCCGGACGGCGATTCACGAGGCGAGCGTCGAGCGGTTTCGACCGATCATGATGACCACGCTGGCCGCGTTGATGGGTGCCGTGCCGCTGGCGTTGGGCTACGGGGCGGACGGTTCGTCACGTCGGCCATTAGGACTGGTGATCGTGGGCGGACTCCTGGTGTCGCAACTCATCACGCTCTACGTGACGCCGGTGATTTATCTCTGGCTGGAATGGTTCCAGGAGAACGTGCTGGACCGGGTGCCCTTCCTGCGCAGCGGGCACACCCACCATGCCCCGGACCGACCGGCGGCGTCCTGAGAGCGTGTTCCCCTCGTTCCCAAGTGCAACTTGGGAACGAGGGGAACGAGGGGCTCATCTCGAATCGGCCACCTACAAAGGCCGTGTTTGTTCAATCTGCTCGGGCAAAACGTTTTCCTGATACGCGCGGATCAGTAGTTCCAGCGCGGCGATTTCGTGGCGGACCGTCTCACCCTGGTGGGTATCCGCCACGCGCCGGGGCGGGTCGAACACGGCCACGTCCTGGATCGTCGGGATGATGTCCGCGCCTTGCGTGATGGCCTCGCTGATCGACTCGAAATGGTGGTGTTGCGCGACGTACGTGCGGTCCGCATCGAGCACGAGCGTGAAACCATTGTCGCCGTACACTTCGGAAAACGCGCCGTCGATGGTGATGGCTTGGCCGCTCCGCTTCATCGGCGATTCCCCCTGCTCGATCTTGACCGGCACGTGGCCGTTGACGATCAACCCGTGATCGGGGTCCACGTCGAAATCCTCCAGGATGCTGCGGCAAAAACTCTTCTCGTGGATGAGCTTGAAATACGGATTCTTCGTTTCGTGCTTCGCGTGTTTATCCGCGATGAAGTAACCCTCGAAAGTCGCGATCTTGTCTTTTCCGAAGACGGGTGACAACGGCCCTCCCCAGAGATACCACAGCAGGTCGAGATGGCGCGGTTCGCGGTCGCGGAAGGCCCGATGCACGGCGGCGTCGAGCGCGCCGAACAACGCCCGGCCCCGGTACTCCTCGCCGTCGATGCGCATCGGCAGGAACGCCCCCTTCTCGTCCACCGGCACGCAGCCGTGGAAAATCAGGTTGTAATCGCGCACGAGATGCATCGTGCCCTTGCGTTCGAGGTAGTGCATCTGCTCCCAGAGCGTTTGGCTCTGCAAGAAGGATACTCTGAGTTGCGCCATGCATTCTTCCTCTTCCGGGGAGAGACGCGCCGGGTCTTGCCAATCCACGGTGGGGAAGTTCATGTCGGCCATCGGATAAACGGTGCCGTCGAGTTTGATGGTTCCATATTCCGGGTTTACCCCGAGCAGGAGTTGGCGGTGTTCGAGCCCGAAGTCCGGGTGGCGCGTGATGGTCTGGCTTTCCAGCTTGAACTGGATGACCGCCATCGCCTTCTGCATCCGCGACATCGTGGCGGCGTCGCGGATGCCCTGACCCAGGCAAGGGAACCGCTCGGCGGGATCGTCGTAGTAAACCGTGCGCACGAGTTTTTCGAGTGCCGCCATCGGGATGCCGTAACCCATTTCAAGCTGGAAAAGCCGCTGGTAGCGCAGGCTGATGCGCAGCACGTTGGCGATGCAGGCTTCCTGGCCGAGGCACGCGCCCATCCACACCACGTCGTGGTTGCCCCAGGTGATGGCGACGTTCGGCTGGCGCATGACGTAGTCGATGACCTTGTCGATGCGCGGACCGCGGTCGCCGAAATCCCCGGCGACGATGAGTTCGGAGAAAAGCAGGTGGCGGATGATGCGCGCCAGCGAGCGCAGGAACGGCAGTTCCTGATCGTGCGCGACGAACGCATCTAACATGGCGTCGATGTACTCGCCGGACCGTTCGAGGTGCGCGCCGAAGAGTAGTTCGCGGAACAGAGTTTTGTGGTGCGCCGGAAAAATGCGCTCGATGGTTTCGAGGCTGTACGGACGCGAGATGCGCCGGAGCAGTTCGATCTCCAGGCGGGTCTGGCGACGCAGGAAGTTGCGGCGCGCCGGGGCATCGGGCAGACGTTCGGCGAGGAGGGGATAGGTCTCGCGCGGGTAATAGATCATGTTGAGCAGATCGAGCTTCTCGCCTGCGGTCAGGCGTTTGCCGAAGGTCTGCTCGACCAGCGGGCGCAAGCTGCCCGAAGCATTATTGATGACATGGGTCAGCTTGACGAATTCGCCGTGTACGTCGCTGATGACGTGGACCGTGCCCTTGGGTAGAGTCAGGGTGGCGCGCAGGCTGGCGATGGCGGCGAGGGTGGCGTCGATGTTCGGATACCGCGCGCCGAGCACGCGCAGGTAAACGAGCGTCTGATCGTCCACGGAGAAGCGCAGGGGGGGAGACTGGTCGCTCATAGGATGGCCACAACATACACTACCAGCGTCTATGCGAACACACGCCCTGCCTTAAATCTCTGTCATCCTGAGCGGAGGCTGTCAGCCGCAGTCGAAGGACCTTCCGACCGCCGGTAGGCAGCGTCCCGAGCGATGGGAGCGTGGAACGGCTATCCACCGTTGGTTGCCGCCAGCCGGAAGGTCCTTCGACTTCGTGACACTCCGCCCAGGATGACAAAGATTTCCCGTGGGTGCTCATCCCACCCCCCGCACCGTTACCCCTCGCCCAGCGGCAGCCAATGACGGCCGTCGCGGGCAAGCAGTTGGTCCGCCGCTGCCGGACCCTGGCTGCCAGCCGCATAAAACTCCGGGTCACCGCCCTTGGACCATGCGTCCAACGCGGGCTGCACCACGGTCCATGCCGCTTCGATGTTGTCCGCGCGCTGGAAAAGCGTGGCGTCGCCCATCATGCAATCGTAAAGCAACGTCTCGTACCCAACGTTGGGTTTTTCCTCGAAGTAATCCTTGTATTTAAAACTCGTCGCCACCTTCCCGAGTTTCATCACCGGCCCAGGCACCTTTGCGCTGAACTGGGTCACGATTCCCTGCTCCGGGTCCACCATGATTTTCACGATGTTCGGCGTCAGCTTATCCACGGGCGTGTCGCGGAAAATCTGGTACGGCGCGGGCTTGAAACAAATGGCGATTTCCGTGCGCCGGTCCGCCAGCCGCTTGCCCGTGCGCAGATAGAAAGGCACGCCCGCCCAGCGCCAGTTGTCGATCTTCAACTTCGCGGCGACGTAGGTTTCCGTGCGGCTGTTGGGATCGACGTGCGCCTCCTGCCGGTAGCCCGCCACCGGCTGGCCGAACTCCGTCCCGGCGGTGTATTGGCCGCGCACGATATCCTCGATGGCCACCGGGTGCGTGGCCTGCACGAGTTTCGCTTTTTCCGTGCGCACATCCTCGGCGTCGAACGAATTCGGCGGCTCCATGCCCGTCATGCACAACAGTTGGAAAAGATGGTTCGGCACCATGTCGCGCAGGCACCCGGTCGGCTCGTAGAACGCGCCGCGCTGCTCGACGCCAATCGTCTCCGCCGCCGTGATTTGCACGTGGTCGATGTACTCGCGCCGCCACGTCGGCTCATACATGCTGTTGGCAAAACGTACCGCCATGATCGCCTGGATCGTCTCCTTACCCAAAAAGTGGTCGATACGGTAGAACTGGCTTTCGTCTCCTTGCCTGAGCAGGCGAGCGTTCAACGCCTGTGCGGACGGCAAATCGCTGCCGAAAGGTTTTTCGATCACCACGCGGCGGAATCGCCCGTTGTCCTGCTTGAGCAAACCGGACTCGCCGAGCTGATCCACGATGGGACCGAAAAACCGCGCCGCCACCGCCAGATAGAACACCGCGCTGCCTTTGTCGCCGAGTTTCTCGATGATTTGCTTGTAAGTGTCCGGTTGGTCGAAGTCGGCGGCGATATAACTCATCTTGCCGGTGACCGCGCCCCATTGCTCGTCGTCCAGTTTGGGCGTGTAGAACTCGGCGGTTTTGTCCTTGGTAAAGGATTGCATCGTCTCCGTCAAAGCCGCGCGCCACTGGTCATTGTTCTGCTGCACGCGGTCCAGCCCGACGATTTGAAAATCGTCCGGCAAAAGCCGGCTGCCGGACAGGTTGTAGAGCGCGGGCATCAGCAGCCGTTTGGTGAGATCACCCCCCGCGCCGAAGATGACCAGGGTACAGGCGGGAGCCGGGGCGGTACCCGAGGGGCCGTTGTTGTCGCTTTGGGTCGGTGTCATGGGATTTACTACAAGGTAAAGCGTTTGCGGGACGCCGTTTGGTTTTGCCGGGAGGCGAAAATGATCGGCCCAGGCTCAGGGACGCTTCAGAATTTCCTCCAACACCTGTTCGCTCGAAGCGCCTTCCGCCTCACCCTCGAAATTCAGGATGATCCGGTGCCGTAGCGACGGCAGCGTCGCCTTGTTGATATCCGCGCGCGACACATGGTAGCGTCCGTCTAACAACGCATGGATTTTCGCTGCCAGGATGAGTGCCTGCACGCCGCGCGGACTCGCCCCGTAGCGCACGAACCGCTTCGCCAGCGGAGCGGCGGCGGCGTGGTCCGGGTGGGTGGCCAGCACGATGTGGATCGCGTGCGCTTGGACCTCGCGCGTCATGGGCACGTCGCGCACGGTAGCGCGCATTTCCCGCACTTCCCCGGCGTCGATGACCTTCGTGATTTGCGGCGCATCGGTCTGCGTGGTGCGGTCCAGGATCGTGTGCAGGTCATCCGCCGTCGGGTAAGTCACCCTCAGCTTGAAAAGGAACCGGTCCAACTGCGCCTCGGGCAGCGGATAGGTGCCTTCCATCTCCAGCGGATTCTGCGTGGCGAGCACCATGAACGGCTCTTCCACGCGGTGCGTCGCCCCGGCCACGGTGACGTGTTTTTCCTGCATGGCTTCGAGCAACGCGCTCTGGGTTTTGGGCGTGGCGCGGTTGATCTCGTCGGCGAGCAGAATGTTGGCAAACACCGGGCCGGGTTGGAACCGGAAACTCTTCTTCCCGGTCTCGTCTTCCGCGATGATGTTCGTGCCGATGATGTCCGAGGGCATCAGGTCCGGCGTGAACTGCACGCGGGAGAACTTCAGGTTCACCGCGTCGGCCAACGTGCGCACCAACATCGTCTTACCCAGGCCCGGGACGCCTTCGAGCAGGACGTGCCCGGCGGCGAAAAACGCGACGAGCGTGGCCTCGATGATCTCGCGTTGCCCGACGATCATCCGTCCGAGTTCGTCGCGGAGCTGCCCGAACTTCGTGCGGAATCGTTCGACCTGTTGATCAGCTTCGGTGGTGGTCATGAAAAAGTTTGGCGGTCAGAGCGCGCGATCTTGCAAGGTTTTCGTCGAAAAAATCTCCGTCGATCAAACATCAATTCTGCGGCCGGATGTTCTCGAAATACCGCCGCACGAATAACCGGGACCCGAGCGGGATGTTCTCTTGCTCGACGCTGTTCTGCTCGGCGGGCGCGATGGCTTCGTAAAGGTTGCGGTAAGGACGACTCGCGCGGGCAGCCGTCGCCGTCGCCCCGACGAGTTCCTGCAACGACGCGCCGTCCCCGAGCATCCCTTCGAGCCGTTTGGACGGCCCGGCAGACTTTGACGCTTCGGCGGCCCGGTCCGCCAGGAGATGATCGTTCGTTCCCTGGTCCCGTTCGCCGCCCGGCATCCCGGAAGGTTTCTCGCTGCTCCCGGGATCACCCCCGTTTTTCCGGGCGAACGACTCCACCAGCGCCAGAGACTGTCCGTCCTCCTGCCCGTCTCCGGGTAACCCCCGCGTTGATCCCTCTCCGCCCGGCTGCAAACCTTCCTTCATGTTCTCCAGCGCGTTGAGTAAATCTTGCAACTGCTGCGAACTAATCGGCCCGCCGCTCGCGCCCGGTTGGCTTGACGCCTGCCGCCCCGCGCCGTTTTTCCCGGCCTGCCGCAGCAGTTCCGCCAGCCGTTGCATGGCTTGCGCGCTGAGCGGCGCCTGCCCGCTCTGCGCCGCTTGCGCGGCCTGTTGCATCTGCCGCGCGACCTCGTTTTTCTCGTGCTCGCTCAACTTCGCCGCCTGCTCCTGCATGGCTTGCGCCAACTCCCGGAGCGTCTGGGCGCTGCCACCCTGCGCCCTCATCTGCTCGGCCAGTTTTTCCAACCGGTCGCCCGCCGGTTCGAGTTGCCCTTGCTTGACCAATTCGCCCGCCGCCTTTGCCGCGTCGCTGGCTGCCAACGCGGCGGCCAGCGCAGCCAGTTCCCCCGGGGAAATTTTCGCAGCTTGCGACGCCTGCTTCAGCGCGGCCAACATGGCTTCGAGCGAGGAAATCTCGCCCAGCGCCGTCTTGAGTTTTTGTTCGTCGCCTTGTCGCTGGCTGTCCTTGAGCCGTTCGGCGCTGCGTTTCATGGCCTCCGCCAGCTTGTCCAGAGCAGAGGCCGGACGCGGATCGTCCCGGTGCAAACGATCCGCGATTTTGTCGAGCGCCTCGGCGCGCCGGGCCACGGCGGCAGCAAGCGCCGCATCACGCGAGCCGCCCCCCGGCGACGCGTGCCAAGCCAGCAGCGCCAGGGAAATCAGTGGGGCCATCGCCACGAGCATCGCCCGCGTCGGACGAACCGGCAGCGCCTTCCGGTGATCGAACCCACCCATAAACCGGGCGCACTCCTCCAGGGTCAACGTTTGCAAGGGCGTGCGCTCGACGCCGCGCCGGGAGAAAACCAGCGCCGTATGGAATCGATTGTGCGTCTTCGCCAGATGGTCGATCCACCGCGCTGCCTGATCCACCGTGCGCACGCTGCCGTTCAACCCGAAGGTCATGAAAAACGCCGTCCAGGCTGGCACCACCAAGAGCAGGAGAGCCGTCCAAAGGTCCCAGACCGCCTCACCCCGCGCAAAGCGGACAATGCCAAGCACGAGCGCCACTCCGCTCACACAAGCAAGCAACCCCTGGTAAAAATAAACGAAGAAAAACGCCCAGAGCCGCCGCCGTACTGCGGACAGCCGGGCAGCAACCATCGCGGTGGCGGATGGCGAAGCATTGGCTGCGGTCATGGGAGCGCGCGGACGCCTCCACTATAAAAGATCGCGTCCCGGCGGCAAGGTTAACGTTTGCCAGCGCGCGCGTTCCCGTGTATCCCGAAAAGCGAACATGCTCGAAGACCTCAAGCGCGTGCTCTACCACGAGAGCACCATCCTCAGCCGCCTCGACGAACTGGCCCACCAGATCACCTGGGACTACCGCAACCGGGAGCTGACGGTCGTCGCGGTGCTCAACGGCAGCTTCATGTTCATGGGCGACCTGCTGCGGCGCATCCCGCTGCCCTTGGCCGTCGATTGTCTGAGCGTGTCGAGCTACGTCGGCGACAAGAGCAGCGGCATCGTGCAGTTCGACCAGCACACGATGCCCGCCATCGCCGGGCGGCACGTCCTCATCCTCGACGACATCCTCGACAGCGGCCACACGCTCCACGCCGTCCGCGCCCGCCTCCAGGCCGAAAACCCCAGGTCCATCAAAATCTGTGTCCTGCTCCGCAAGCAGCGCGAACGTTCGCACGCCGTCGAAGCCGATTACGTGGCCTTCGACATCGCCGACGAGTTCGTGGTCGGCTACGGTCTGGACTTCATCGAACGTTACCGCAACCTGCCGTGCATCGGCGTGTTGAGCGAGGACGTGATCCACGCCGGGCTGGAGCAAATTCGCCAGGACGAGGCAAAGGCCGTAAGTTAGGTGCCTCGTGAAGATCGAAGTGCATTTTTTCTCCCGCCTGCGCGACCTGGCTGGCGGTGCGGACCGCGCCTTCGACCTGCCCGCCGGTTCCACCGTGGCTGACCTGCTCGCCCTCCTCTACGCCGATCATCCCGGGATGCGCGACTGGGACAGGACGCTGCTCACGGCGGTCGGGCTGGAGTTTGCGGAGCGCAGCCAGCGTTTGGAAGAAGGCGACGCGGTCTCCGTCATGCCGCCGGTGCAAGGCGGCTGACTTGCGGGCGTCATTCTAGTCGCGGAAGTTCTTGAACACCAGCGACAACCCGAAATCCTTCCCGCGCAGAAACGCGATCACGGCCTGGAGGTCGTCCCGCTTTTTGCCGGTCACGCGGATTTCGTCCCCTTGCAGCGACGACGCCACCTTGAGCGTCGCCTGGGCCTTGATGGCCGTGATGATCTCCTTGGCCCGCACCCCTTCGATGCCCTGCTTGATGGTCAACTCCTGCCGCGCGTGACCCATCGACGAGATGGCCGGGTCCCCGTGCTCGACGTTGCGTAGGTCCACGTTGCGCTTGGCCAGTTTGCCGATCACGATTTCGTGCAGCGCCTTGAGCCGCGTCCCGTCCGCCGCCGACAGCGCGATTTTATCTTTGGACGGCTGCTCGATGGCCGCTTGGCTGCCCTTGAAGTCGAACCGCGTGACGAGTTCCTTGCGCGCCTGGTTGAGCGCGTTGTCTACTTCCTGCCGGTCAATTTCCGAAACGATGTCGAAGGTGGGCATAATGGGAGGGGAATTTTAGAGCTTCGTTGACACGGCCACCCGTAGCGACCGCCGCAGCCGTTGGATGCGTCTTCGTTGCGCGATCACCGTGCCGATGAGCACCAATGTCAGCAGAGGCCAGAGAATGCAAAAAATCCAGACGTTGATGGCGTTGTAGCTCACGCCCAGTCTCGCTGCCAGCGAGAGCAGCAAATCCACGCAGGCGTCGAACACCTTGTCGATCCAACCGCCCGATTCCTTCGGCGGCAGGGCGGCGGCCCAGGCGATCAGTGGCGACGTGACGAGCCTCATGAATGGTCCGCATCTTACGCAGGGTCTTGGCGATGGAAGAAGAAAAAGGTGCTTTCCCTTCGGTTGATTCTGCCAATCTGCGAAAATCCGCGTAGGTTGCGGACAAATTCCGCCCTGGATCAGCATCCTGGCAGGAAGCCTACCGCCGTGAGTGTTTCTCCTTCCTTCCCCATCTCTGAAGGCGCGTTCGCCACGCTCATCCGTTCTCTGGCCGCCGACCCTGAGCTTGCTTCTGAACAGATCGAAGTTGCCGTCGCCGCCCTGGCCGACCCGACCGAGCCCGACCCCGGCAAAGCGGCCTTCCTGCGCGCTCTGCGCTCCACGGGCGAAACCCCCGGGGTAATCGCCGGTTTCGCCCGCGCCCTGCTCGCCCGCGCCGTGGACCCGGAGATCGACCCCGCCCGCCTGCCCGGCCCCATGATCGACGTTTGCGGCACCGGCGGCGACCAGCTTCATCTTTTCAACGTCTCGACCACCGTCGCCTTCGTCCTGGCCGGGGGCGGCGCGGCGGTCGTCAAGCACGGCAACCGCGCCGTCACCTCCCAGAGCGGCGGGGCCGACGTGCTCGCCGCGCTCGGCGTGCCGCTCGACCTGCCGCCCGCCGTTCTGCGCCGCCGCCTGGAAACGACGGGCTTCGGTTTTCTCTTCGCGCCGCAGTATCATCCGGCCTTTGCCGCCATCGGCCCGGTCCGTCGGCAACTCGCCGCCGAGGGGATCGGCACGATCTTCAACCTCCTCGGCCCGCTGCTCAATCCCGCCCGGCCCGGCCACCAACTCGTCGGCCTCTTCACCGCCGGGCTGACGCCAACCTACGCCGAAGTGCTGCGCCAACTCGGCCGCCGCAGCGTCTGGGTGGTCCACGGGGCGGGCGGCATGGACGAACTCTCCACCCTGGGCGCAAACCGCGTCAGCCGTTTCGATCTCCGCCGGGGCCGCGACACGGTCCACGCGACCTTCACCCCCGAGGACGCCGGTTTGCCCCGGATCGACTCCCTGGACGAACTCCGGGGCGGCACCGCGGAGGACAACGCCCGGGTGCTCACCGGCATTTTGTCTGGGGAAATCAGCGGCGGGCGGCGCGACATCGTCCTGCTCAACGCGGCGGCAGGCTTCGTGGTGGCCGGTTTTTGCGACGACCTGTTCGCCGGAGTCGAACGAGCCCGGGCCTCGCTCTCCAGCGGCCGGGCATTGCAGGCCTTGGAAAACGCCCGCAAAGCTTGATCGGGCATCCCCCTCCACTCTCCCCTCCCCTCCACTCTCCTCTCTGCGAACCTCCGCGTCCTCCGCGTCCTCTGCGTTAAAAATCCGCGCTCCTGTCCGAACCGCACGCCTCCGTCATCCCACCGCCTCTTCCCGCTGCCGCGACGGCAGGTGCAGCAGGCAATATTCCTCCCCGTCCGCCGCGACGCGGAACTCCCGGTCCGGCGCGCTGATCTCCGTCGCCCCGCAAACCTTGCAATGGTGCAGCGTTCCGTCCGCGTCGACGCGTGCCGCCATCTGGAACTGCTGCCGCCGCGCGATGGTGCGTCCCTGTTCGCGCCAGATCCGCGCCCATTCGTACCCGAAGAACAGCAGGTAATTCACCAGCGAAACGAGGATCGCCAGCCGGACCGAACTGGAGCCATCCACGAACGACAACCCCGTGAACCCCAGCGAAACCAGCGCGATCCACTTCGCGGGCACCGGGATGATGAAATACAGGAGGATCGGAAAATTCGGGAACAGCGTGGCGAACGCGAAGAACAGCGACAAATTCAGATAAAATCCGCTGACATCCCCCGACCCGAAGAAAAACACGGCTCCCGTCGTCCCGACCATTCCGACCAGGTAGAACAGGTTGAACTTGAAGCTGCCCCAGGCCCGTTCCAACGCTTCGCCCATCAGCCAGAGGAAATTGAAGTACAAGAGCGCGAACAGCAAATTCAGGGGCAGCAGGTTGAGCCTCCCCCCCGCGCTGGCTGCCGGGATGAAAATGTAGCTCACCAGCCGCCACACCTCTCCCGCCATGACGCGCTCCGGCCGCAGGGTCAAAACCTCGATGATCTCCGGCTTGCTGAACATCATCACGTAAACCAGCACGTTGCACATCACGATGACGCGCATCAGGCCGGGGATGGCCAGGTGGCCGAAGCGGCGTTCCAGAGTGGAGATCCAGCGCATGAGAGAAGGCGGGTGTCAGGGATCGAACGGAACCGGGGTCTGTGGCGAGTTCGGTTCCTTCTGCATCGTGCGCCGCCCGCACTTCGCGTGCGGACGATGCGATGGCCGGGCGACGGTTCTCAGCCCGAGGAGGTCCTGCCCGACATTTCTTTGACAGCGCCCCCCGGCGCCGTTAAGGAAGGCAGCGTGTCCACGGAAGCCGCTACTGCCCCTGATTCCCGCCCGCCCGCCACCGCCGAGCAACCGGCTTCCCCGTCGCTCAAGCAGACCCCCCTCCACGCCGCCCACGTCCGCCTCGGCGGCAAGATGGTGGGTTTCGGCGGCTGGTCGATGCCCGTGCAATACCCGGGCGGCATCCTGGCCGAGCACCGCGCCGTCCGCACCGCCGCCGGGGTGTTCGACATCTCCCACATGGGGCAATTCATCGTCAGCGGCGCGGGTGGCAAATCCTGGCTCAACACCCTCTTCACGAACAACCTCGGTCGCATCAGCGCGGGCCAGAGCCAGTACGGCTTTTTGCTCAACGCCCAGGGCGGCGTCATCGATGACCTCATCATCTACGAGTACGCCGACGGCGAGTTTCTCCTCGTGGTCAACGCTTCCAAGATCGACGAGGATTTTGCGTGGCTCCAAAACCACCTGCCGCCGCCGGACGCCGAGGGCGACACCGGCATCGAACTGGCCAACCGCAGCGACCGTTTCGCCGCCCTGGCCGTGCAGGGTCCGCGTGCCGCGCAAATCTTCGCCGCCTTCTTCGGCCCGGAAGCCGTTTGCCCCGAGCGTTTCGGTGTCCGTGTGCTTGACCGCGACGGTCTGACGTTCCTCGTCGCGCGCACCGGCTACACCGGCGAGGATGGCTTCGAGTGGTTCTTCCCCGCCCGCGCCTCGGAGGTGATCTGGGACGAACTCCTCCAAATCGGCGCGGCTGCCGGGCTGATCCCCTGCGGCCTCGGCTCGCGCGACAGCCTGCGGTTGGAAGTCTGTTACCCGCTCAACGGCTCCGACCTTTCACCCACCCGCACCCCGCTCGCCGCCGGTCTGGGAATCTTCGTGGACCTGGAAAAACCCACCTTCATCGGGCGCGATGTCCTCCTCCGACAAAAAGCCGACGGCGGCCCCGCCGAGCGACTCGTCGCTTTCCGCATGACGGACAAATCCCCCCCGCCCCGCCCGCACTACGCCGTGTACGCCGACGGCGCGGCGGTCGGCGAGACGACCAGCGGCGGCCTCTCTCCGAGCCTGGAAGCAGGCATCGGTCTGGCCTATCTGCCCGCCAGGCTTGCCAGGTCCGGCACCCCGATAGAAATCGACATCCGGGGCAAACGCTACGCCGCCGTCACCGAAAAAAAGCCCCTCTACAAACGCCGCGATGACCGCTTTACCCCCGCTGGCGACAAAGGATAAAAAGATAAAAATCCTTCCCTCCTCTACGTCCCTCCTGCCTTTCCTCTGCGTCCTCTGCGTGAAGATTCCGCTCCACCCGTCCCAACCGCTTTCCATCCTATGAACGTGCCCAACGATCTTAAATTTGCCTCGACCCACGAATGGCTGCGCGCCACGGACGGCACCGTGGGCATCAGCGACCACGCCCAAGCAGAGCTGACCGACATCGTCTACGTCGATCTGCCGAAGGTCGGCACGAAGCTCGCCGCCGGGCAGACGGTGGCCGTGGTCGAATCCGTCAAAGCCGCCAGCGACATCTACTCGCCCGTGGGCGGCGAGGTTTCCGAGGTCAACCCGGCACTCGCGGGCAACCCGGCCCTGGTCAACACCGATCCCTACGGCGACGGCTGGCTTTTCAAGCTCAAGGACGTGGTCGGTGCCGACGCCGATGCCCTCCTGGACGCTGAGAACTACGGCAAGCAGATCACGGCCTGATCCCGCTCACGCCAGTGCTGCCAGTGCCGCCAAGTTTGCCTGCCGGTCAAAGAGGGCCAGCGCGGGCAGATGGAAACCCGGCACCGCCACGCTGACGACTTCCAACTCGCCACTCCAGGTCCCGACCATTTGGTACTCCGTGCTACCCGCAGGCAGAGTGTATTGTTCGACGGCTTGGGCCACCGGGTCGATGATCCAGTATTCGGCGATCCCGTGCGCGGCGTAATCCTCGAACTTGATGCCCCGGTCATGGCGTTCGGTGCTCGGTGAAATGACCTCGACCGCAAAATCCGGCGCGGGAAATTTCATCTGCTCGGGACGGAGCAGAGCCGCCTTCTCCCGCCCGTAAAAAACGATCTCCGGCTCATAATCGTTGCGCGTTAGGCGGATCAACGCTTTTTCGCTGCCCACCCATCCGAGATCATGTCGATCCACATGGATACTCAGCAAACGGAGCAGACGGGTCACCACGTCGATATGCCGGAACTTTGCTGGGGAGTGCATGAAGACTTCGCCGTTGATGAATTCCACCTTCTGACTTTCGTCCATCTCCTCGTAGAACCGCTCGCGCCGGGCACGTTCGTCCGTCAGCAGCGCCTGCAAGGTATCGACGTACCGGGGTAACGCCGGTGAAGCGACCATCTGTTCCAGAATCGCGTCCATTGCTTCAACGTTACCTTATTTGCCGGCTGGCAGAAAGAATTTAGTTCGCAGGCGTCGCAGGCGTCGCAACTGCACGAGACAAACCTGGATTTCCGGCGTAGTTTCTCCTAACCATCTGGATTCCGCCATGCCTGAACTCGACACCGCGCCCGCTCCCGCTGTTTCCGCCCCCTCCTCCCACCCCATCGCCGCCGCGCCTGCCGCCCCGGTGCCTGATCCGCTCCGTCCGCTGGACACCTTTCCCCGGCGTCACCTCGGCGCTGGCCCGGCGGAAATCGCGCAGATGCTCGATCTCGTGGGCTACCCCACGCTCGACGCGCTCATCGACGCCGCCGTCCCTGCCAACATTCGTCTCGCGCGCCCGCTGCAACTCCCCGTCAGCCTGAGCGAAAGCGAGGCTCTTTCCGAACTGCGCCACATCGCCGCCCGCAACCAGGTGTTTCGTTCGTACCTCGGCACCGGCTATTCGGACACGCTGACCCCCGGCGTTATCCAGCGCAACATCCTCGAAAACCCCGGCTGGTACACCGCCTACACCCCCTACCAGGCCGAGATCGCCCAGGGCCGTCTCGAAGCCCTGATCAACTTTCAGACCATGGTCTGCGACCTCACCGGCCTGGACATCGCCAACGCCTCCCTGCTCGACGAGGGCACCGCCGCCGCCGAAGCGATGGCGCTCGCCTACGCCGTCCGTGGCAAACCGGGCAAGGAATCCTTCTTCGTTTCCGAACGCTGCCATCCGCAAACGATTGCCGTCGTCCAGACCCGCGCCCTTCCGCTCAAAATCGAGATCGTCGTCGGCCACCACGAGACGACCCTGATCGACGACAAATTCTTCGGCGCGCTGGTCCAGTACCCCGCGACCGACGGCACGATCTTCGACTACGAAACCTTCTTTCGGGCCGTCCACGCCGCCGGCGCTCTCGCCATCGCCGCCGCCGACCCGCTTGCCCTGTGTATCCTCAAGCCGCCGGGCGAGTTCGGCGCGGACGTAGCCATCGGCAGCACGCAACGTTTCGGCGTGCCGCTTGGCTACGGCGGACCGCACGCCGCCTACTTCGCGGTGAAAGACGAATTCAAGCGCAATCTGCCGGGTCGCCTGGTCGGCGTCTCCAAGGACAGCCACGGCAAGCTCGCCTACCGCCTCAGCCTGCAAACCCGCGAGCAGCACATCCGCCGCGACAAGGCGACGAGCAACATCTGCACCGCCCAGGTCCTGCTGGCCGTCATCGCCTCGATGTACGCCGTCTACCACGGCCCGGAAGGTCTCAAGGCCATCGCCCGCCGCGTCAACCGGCTGACCCAATGCCTCGCCGCCGGTCTGCGCCAGCTCGGCTACGAGGTCGGACCCGACGGCCTCTTCGATACCCTCTCCGTCCGCGTCGGCGCGGGCAAGGCGCTCGAAATCCACCTCGCCGCCCACGCCAAGGGCATCAACCTGCGCCGACTCGACCCCGAAACCGTCGGCGTCTCCCTCGACGAAACCACCGACGTGGTCGATCTCCAGGACCTCTGGAGCGTTTTCAACCAGGGCCAGCCTCTCGGCTTCGACCCCGCCGCGTTTGCGTCCGACCTGTCCGATTTCCCCGTGACGCTGGCGCGCGAAACTCCCTTTCTCACGCACCCGGTGTTCAACAAGTACCACACCGAGACCGAGATGCTGCGCTACCTGCGCCGTCTCGAAGCGAAGGACCTCTCGCTCACCACGAGCATGATCCCGCTGGGCAGTTGCACGATGAAACTCAACGCCACCACGGAAATGTTCCCCGTCACGTGGCCCGAGTTCGGCAAGATCCATCCCTTCGCGCCCGCCGTGCAGGCCGATGGTTACCGCATCCTGGCGCACGAGCTGGAAAAATGGCTCGGCGAAATCACCGGCCTGCCCGCCGTCAGCCTCCAGCCCAACGCGGGCAGCCAAGGCGAATACGCGGGCCTGCTCGCCATCCGCGGCTACCACGAAGCGCGCGGCGAGGGGCACCGCAAAATCTGCCTCATCCCGACCAGTGCCCACGGCACCAACCCGGCCAGCGCGGTCATGGCCGGATATCAGGTGGTCCCGGTGCGTTGCGACAGCCAGGGCAACATCGACCTGACTGACCTCCGCGCCCACGCCGACGCCCACCGCGACGACCTCGCCGCGCTGATGATCACCTATCCCTCCACGCACGGCGTGTTCGAGGGCACGATTCTCGACATCTGCCGGATCATCCACGCCCACGGCGGACAGGTCTACATGGACGGCGCGAACATGAACGCCCAGGTCGGCCTCTGCCGTCCCGGTGACATCGGCGCGGACGTGGTCCACCTCAACCTGCACAAGACCTTCTGCATCCCGCATGGCGGCGGCGGCCCGGGCGTGGGTCCCATCTGCGCGACCGAAACGTTGCGCCCCTACCTGCCCGGCCACCCGGCGCACGACGCCTACGGCATTTCCGACCACGGTCCGGTCTCCGCCGCGCCGTTGGGCAGCGCGAGCATCCTGGTCATCTCGTGGCTCTACATCGCCATGATGGGCCGGGACGGCCTGCCGGAAGCCACGAAACTGGCCATCCTCAACGCCAACTACATCGCCAGGCAACTCGAACCGCACTTTCCGGTCCTCTACCGGGGCAACGACGGCCTCGTGGCCCACGAATGTATTCTCGACCTGCGCAGCTACAAGCAGAGCGCGGGGATCGAGGTCGAAGACGTGGCCAAGCGCCTCATGGATTACGGTTTCCACGCGCCGACGGTGTCCTGGCCGGTGGCCGGGACGATGATGGTGGAACCCACCGAGAGCGAGTCGAAGGAAGAACTCGACCGTTTTTGCGACGCGATGATCGCCATCCACGGCGAGATCAAGGCCATCGAATCCGGTGAGGCGGACAAAAAGGATAACGTCCTCAAGCACGCCCCGCACACGGCGCAGGCCGTCACCGCCGACGAATGGCCGCACGTCTACTCGCGTTCGCTGGCCGCCTACCCGGCGCGTTGGACGCGCGAGCACAAGTTCTGGCCTGCCGTGGGCCGCATCGACAGCGTCTACGGCGACCGCAATCTGGTCTGCTCCTGTGTGCCGATGGAAGCCTACGAGGATTGAAGCAGACATGACCGCCCGGCGCGCGGACTCGCCGCGATGCCCTTGTGCTCGTGAGTCAGCTTCGTCCCGGTTTTACAACTGCTCGGCGGGCACCGGAGAATAGGGCATTGTGCGGTGCTCATTTTTATCACATTGAAACGCTGGTCAACCGTGCGTGACGAAGTGATCCGGTTTTCGTCCTCATGCCCAGACCATCACTCTTGACCATCTGGCTCTTTTTGGCACGATTTCGTCTTCAGTTCTCCACCATGTCGACAAACCGTGATAGGCGAAAGACCTTCGCCTTGTTTTGCGACGTTCGTTCCTCTACTACATGCAG
>CAXUGY010000035.1:0-44987 GCA_964250695.1 uncultured Chthoniobacterales bacterium
GCCGTGACAAACTTCATCCAACAAAGAACACGCCTTCACGGTGCGTAACTCCTGTCATCTCTTAAACGCCGCATGGCTGCCGAGGCCATGGCTTGCTGCTTTTTGAACGCTGCTTCGTCAGTGCAAAGTTGCATCGCTCTGAACTCGCGCTTCGCCTCCTCCCACAACTTCAGATCGATGAAGCCAATTCCCTTCGACTGGACACGATTGAAAAGGGCTGCGATCCGCCCATCCTTGGGCGTGCATAGCTGTCGGAATTCAAGGCCAGCCACACCAGAATGCAATTCACTCAAGTCAGTAGGGAGGTCGGTCATCCCGAAGTCTACAAACAACTCACTGACCCGCAAATCGATCAAGCAGAACAGTGATGGGGCCGCTCTAAACTAGATAATCAACGAGCATGTCTTCCCAAGCTGGAGCTACCAATCTACCCTCCGACACGCCGAAAACAGCGGGTCTCGACAGCACGCGCATCTCGACCAACGAGCAGGGTATCGTGCTGCGGTACTTCGCTGGCATCGGGCGGTTTTCGCTGACGTGGCTGGGTCCTGCCTACAATCAGGTGGCCAAGCCAGTCAAGAATGCGTCCGCTGGCGGCAAAGGTTCGGCCAGCACCGCCGATAGTAGCCACAAATATTACGCCGATTGCGCCGGGGCCGTTTGCGTCGGCCTGGTGGACGCGCTCACCGAAGTGTGGATGCAGGACAACAAGGTGTGGAGCGGCAACGTCACCTGCACGGACGGGTCAGACAGCGTGCAAATTACCGTACAGACTTACGGCACTTTCACGCTGTACTGGGGCACCGAGACCCAGCCGATTGATCCGATCCTCGCCGCGCACGGCCACCCCGCCTATCGCGGGCAGTGTTACATCGTTTTCAAGCAGCTGTACTTCGGCCAGGACAATACGACCGCTCCCAACGTGGAGGTGGTCCTCCAACGCGCGCCGAAGAATACGGGTTTGCAGACTCCCACCACGCTGGTGGACGACATCGGCCCAGCCCACGCCATGATCGAGTTGCTGACGGACCAGCGGTTCGGACTCGGATGGACCGCCGCCGACACGCTGGACCTGCCCCCCTGGGATGCGGCCGCGACGCAGATTCGCGCGGAAGGCATGGCCATCAGCCCCATGCTCGACAACGATCAGGATGCCCGCTCGCTGATGGTGCAGTTCTGCGAGTATTTCGACGGTTACATCGTGGCCGAACCCAGCAACGGCGGCAAGTTGGCCTTGCGGTTGGCGCGGCCGTTCACGGGCGACCCGGCGACGCTGCCCTTGATTGGCGAGTATGAACTGCTCGACGTGCCCAACCCCAGCAGCCAGAACTGGCGCGACACGTTCAACGAGTTCACGGTCAAATATAACGACCAGCTGAGCGATTTTCAGGACAACTCTTACCTCTTCATCGACGCCGGCAACCGGCGAGTCGTCGGCGAGCCGCTGCCGACCCAGCTGGACCGCTCTTTCATCACGAAGACGGCTCTGGCCATGAAGACAGGTGCTTACGCTGCGCGCTTGCAAAGCGTGCCGTGGGTGGTGGCAAAGGAGATCCACGTGCGCAAGGAGGCCGCTGCTGGCATTGAGCCGGGCGCTTTCGTCCGGCTGACTTATTCCGATTACGCCGAGACGCTGGTCATGCGGGTGATGAGCCGCAAGGTCGAAGCCGACCGCAGCCAGTCGGTGCAGTTCGAGTTGCGGGCGGACGGCTATTACAACGAGATTTTGCCCTACACGCCGGACGTGCCGCCCCAGCCGGACGTGCCGCTCGTCTACCCGCAGCCGCCGCTGTTCCAACGCATTCTGGAAGTCCCCCTCGGCCTGATACCAGTACGCGACGATCAGAACAAGCCGCAGCTGACGGCGTTGGTCTCTCGCGGCAGTGGACTGGACATCCGGTTCCGCGTTTACAGTTCGGAGGACAACACGACCTATGACGAGGATCACCATTCCCGGCTGTTCTGCACGTCTGGCACGCTGGCCGCGCCGTTGGCTCTGGGCACGACGCTCGATGACGGGGCTGGAGGGATTCTGATCAATTTCCCTGGGGTGGACAACGGGCTCGACCTCGAAACCACGAGCGAACCTGGGCGGCTGAAAATGCGGCTACTGGTGTTCGTGGAGGATGAGATCATTGCGTACCGCAACGTGGTGATTGTCGGGCCGACGCAGGCGCGTCTTGTGGGTCTGCGGCGAGGGTGTTATGACACGTTGATGGCCGCGCACGCTGCCGGCTCGGCTGTGGCGATCATCCGCCGTCGTGACATGCGCCTCTGGACAGATGCCAGCTACGAGCGCAACGCGTTGGTCTATCTGAAGATCGGGACCGACACCGCAATGGCCTCGCTCGACCTGGCCCAGGTAAACAACACATCGATCACGCTGACCAACCGGACGGCCTGCCCGCTGGCACCGATCAACCTACGCATCAACGGGGTGGGTGTGGCACCGACTTATGCTGCTGGTGCGAATCTGCTGATCGAGTGGGACGCGGCCTCGTGGCGACGGCATGAGTTTTGGGCGAGTTGGGACGAGGCTTACTCCGATCCCAAGCTTTTCCACAAGGTCAAGATTTTGACGGCTGACGGCGTGACGACGCTGCGGAAGGTGAATCTGAACCCGGGGGTTTCGAGCTACACCTACGCGTCGGCTGACCTGCTGGCGGACTTTGGCGGCAGCGTGCCTGCTTCGTTCCGGGTGCAGGTTCTCAGTCGGCGGCGTGGGTTGAGATCGATCTTCCATCTGGAGCAGATCGTCAGCACGGCCGCGCAGGCGGCCACCAATCCCGTCCCGCGTACCAACTGGATGTCTCCCTCGCTCATGAGTCAGGTGTTGGGGGCTTGCGACCCGGAAACCTTGGTGGACCGCAACTTTGCGCTGATTTCCGCTCGCTTTAGTTTGAGCCTGCCAGCCACTGCCCCGCAAGACGAGGATGGAGCGCCAGCCGCTGTGCAAGGCAACTTCACCGCGATTGCAGCGGCGTTGAATCTCACGTTGTTCCCGGTGGCCGCGAGCCGTGATCCCGAGGTGGCCTCGCAAGCGAACTTTGAATTGATCAATGCCCACTGGTGACCGATTCATCTCAAACCTTTCGGATTTCGTCTCAAATCGAATCGGGCACTACAGAAGGTCCTTCGACTGCGGCTGACAGCCTCCGCTCAGGATGACAGAGGTTTGGAATGCTCCCCCGTTACTTCTCCACGGCTGATGCCTTGCGCACCCGCGTCGTTTTTTTCGTCGTGACGGTCGTGCGCGTCGCTGGCGTCGCCTGCGGGAACAGGGAGAAATTGTCGTCGAGATATTGTGAGACATCCTTGGCGGTGAACGCCTGCTGCGGCAGGTCGGTGCGGTTGACATCATCGACGCTCAGGCTCTCCAGCTTGTCCGTGCCCTCGACGATGTAGGGCGTCATGAAGATCACCAGTTCCGTCTTGTTGCTCGTCTTGGTGGTACGTTTGAACGCGTTGCCCAAAATTGGGATATCTCCGAGCAGCGGCACCTTGTTGACCTGTGTGCTGTCGGTCTTTTGCATCAACCCACCGATGACCACGGTCGTCTGGTCCGGGGTCACCACGACCGTCTCCGCCGAAGTCTTGTTGATGACCGGCGCGCTGAAATTCTGCGAAATCTGCACGGACTGGGCGGAGAGCGAACTGATCTCCGGGGAGACGATCATTTCGATGTTCTTGTTGGTCGTGATAAACGGCGTGACGCGCAGGATGATGCCCACGTCCGTGTACTGGACGTTGGTGCTGTTCGCGCCGGTGTCGCTGATCACGTTGCTGGAGGGCAACGGCACGGACTGGCCGACGAGGATGACGGCTTCCTGGTTGTTGCGCGCCAGGATGGACGGCCGCGAGAGCACGGCGACCTTGCCGCGTTGCGACAGGGCGTAGAGCGTGGCGGTGGCGTACTGGGTGTTGAGCCGGAAAAAGCCGCCGGTCGTCTGGCTGGCGAGACCGAAGTTGGTGGCGGGTCCCGCCGTGCCGCGGGTGGTCCCGGTGAAGGGAACGTTGGAAGTGACGGTCGTGGTCGTCCGGCTGCCCCCGGTGGCCAGCGGGGTGGTGGTGGCGACGGTCGTGTTCGTGGAAGGCGAGGTGCTGGTGGTCGAGGTGCCAGCAGCGGCGGTCGTGGCGGCGGAGAGCAGGGTGCTGACCGGCGAACTGCCCACGTTGAAATTGTAGCTGCCTTCCACGCCGAAATCCGAATCGTTGTCGAGGGTGACCTGCGCAAAGAGGACCTTGATGAGCACCTGCGGCTTGGGCCGGTCCAGGTTGGTGATGACCTTGGAGATTTCCTTGTTGGTGTCCTCGTCGGCGACGATGATCAACGACCGGGTTTCCGGGTCGATCTGGATGAGGGCGTCGCCGAGTTGCGTGGCGTTGCGGTAAGTGCGGGTGCTGGAGGCCGTGCCGCTGTTCGCGGCGGAAGTGGCGCCGCCGCCTTGCCGCTGCTGATTGTTGCCGCCGTTGTTATTGTTGTTGTTACCACCGGTGGCACGCTGACCGGCGTTGTTGGTTTGACCACCGGCAGGCGCGGCGGACAGCAGGATCGACAGGAGCAAGGTGCAGGCGGCAAAAACCTGGCGGCCGGGAGGAGAGATTTTCATGAGGGAAGCCGGGTTTCGTTAGCGCAGACCGGAAGAGGATCGACCGCTGCTGTTGCTCGAAGCGCCACCGCCGAGACTGCTCTGGGCGTCGGTGGTCAGGCCCTGGGCGGAACGCGTGGTCAGCCGCGAATCGGTGGGTCCCTGAAAGTTGGAGGAAGTGGTGCCCACGCTGAACATGCTGCTGAGGATGGAGGCGACGTTGCCCGGATCGGCGTGGGCGAGCGAATGGACGTAGATGTGCTGTTTCTTGTTGTCGCTGGCGTCGAGCCGACCGACGAGCAGGGCAATTTGCGAAATGGACGCCCGGGAAGCATTGACGAGGACGGAATTCGTGCGCGGGTCGGCCACGGCGATGACCCTTGCCTGTTGCAAGGCCCGTTCGCTGGCGGCGCTGGCCGCCGCGCCGTTGTTGGGTTGCCCCGGAAAGCCGCGGTTGTTGTTGCCGCCGCGGTTGTTGTTGCCGCCCGCCGCGCCGTTCGCGGTGGTCTGGTCGGAATAGAGGGCTGTCAACGAGGCGGCCACTTCCGTCGCGTCCGCATGTTGGAGCTTGAAAATCTGGGTCTCGGTGACCTCGGTTGTGTTGGTGTCCAGCTTGGCGATGAGATCGTCGATGGCGCTCATGAATTCGTCCGGCGCGCTGACCACGACGGAGTTGGTCGTTTCGTCGGCCACCGCGATCACGCGCGACGCCGCTTGGCGGGCCTCGCTGGTCGGCGCGGCGTTGGTGGCAGCCTGCTGATTGCCGCCCCGGTTGCCGCCGAAGAACGGGAACCCCTGGTTGGGCTGCTGTCTGGTTTGCTTGGCGGCGTCGGGCTCGAAAAGCTGGGTGATGACATCGGCGAGTTCCTTGGCGTCGGCGTAGCGCAGGGTGTAGACGCGGATCACCGAGATGCTGGACACCGAACTGTCGAGCGCGTGGATGATCTCGGCGATGCGGTGGATGTTCGACTGCGTGTCGGTGAGGATGACGGCGTTGCTGTTGTCGTTGGACGCGATGGTGGCGCTGTCGGAGAGCAGCGGGCGCAGGGTGTCCACGAGCTTGGCCACTTCGATGTAGCGCACGGGCATGATCTGGGTCACGACGTTATCCTTGCGCGGGATGCCCGCGGGCGCGCTGCCGACGACGACGGGCAGGTCGTTCTTCTGCGCGCCTTCGCGGGCGATGATCTTGAGGATGCGCCCATTGCGCAGGGCGACGTAGCCTTTGTCGATCAACGCGCTGTTGAGGGCGTCCACGGCCTCCTCGGCGGTGACTGGCTGTTGGCTGTTGAGGTTGATGGTGCCCGTGACGGCGGCCTGTTGCACGACGATGAAACCGGCGGCGGCGCTGAGTGAATTGAGCACGTCGCTGAGCTGGGCGTTCTGGAAGTTGAGCCGGATGGTGCCCGGGGCGGGCGTGGGCGCGGGGACGGCGTCGCGCGGCGTGGACGGCAGGCTGGAGCGACCCGCGCTGGTGTTGCCGCCGGGCGCGGTGACGGGCGGCGGACCACTGAGCGGCGGGGGCGGCATGGCGAGATCGAGCTGGGCGATGTCCATTTCCGCGTAGGCCACGCCGTCGGCGACCGGCAGCGGATCGGCCAACGGGTCGCGGCCGCGTTGCGCCCGGGCGGCGGCGGGCAGAAGCGTGCCGAGGCAACCGGCGAGGAGGAGAAGGGGAAGCAGGTGGCGGGCGTTCATTTGAGTTCCTGTTGACGTTTTTCCATCATGCGGCGGCGGACTTCGTCGAGGTTGGGGGGAGGGCCTTTGGGGGCGGTGGAAATGGGGCCGGTCGTCGCTGCCTGACGGGCAGAACCGGCCGGGGCGGTGGTCGTAGTCGTGCTAACCGCCGGGGTGGCCCCGGGCGAAGCGGCGTCGGTGGAAGCGGGGACCGCGGCGGGCACCTCGACGGGCGGCACCCCCGGGGCGGTCTGGTTGTCGAAGGGCACGGTCTGACCGACGGCGACCGTCGTGCGTTTGCCGTCGCGCTCGATCTCGATGTTCGCGCTGGTGATGGCGGCGATGGTGGCGTTCGCAATTTTTTCCCGCACGGCGAGTACCTTATTGAATTCCGGGCGTGAACCGGAGAAAAAAGCGTAGGATTTCTCCGCGCTGAGCAACGTGCCGGTCAGGGCGGTGTAATCCGCCCGGGCGGCGGGAGCAGCGGACGCATTACCGGCGGGCCGGACGGGCCGGCGGTCGGGGTCGAAAACGTTGCGCGTGTGGACGAGCCGGAAGCTGTCGTAGGCCGGCCGCAAAGTCGGGCTGCCGGTGGCGGGCGTGGGCGTGGGCGAAGGTTGCGCCGGTTCGGCGTTGACGCGGGACAACGCCAGGACGCAAAACGCCGCCAACCAGACAATCCGTGAGAGGGGTTTACTCATCGCTGGCGCCTCCTCGTGCGGTGCGGCTGCTGCTGGCGCTGCCGGTGCCCGCGTTGATGTCCGGGTCCACCCGCACGAACGAAAAGCGCGCCGCCATGTTGAGTTGCGAGCCGTGCGCGTCCCGGGTGCTGATCTCCCATTCTTCCAGGTTGCACGGCATGGGGTCGGTCCCCAGTTCGTAAAGAAAACGTCCGAGCGACACCTGGTCACCCGTCATCGCCGCGCGGTACTCGAAGTCGTCGTAGCCCTCGTCGTCGCGGGTCTGCCACTGCGGGGTCAGGCTGGTGACGCTGATCCCGCTGGCCCCCTGCCACCGGCTGACCGCCGTTTCGCAAGCCGCCTGCGCGGCGGAAACATCCGACGGGAGATTCGCCCGCAGCATCGCCGCCCACAGGTTGCGGATGCGGTCCTCGCGTTCCAGCAGCGCGCGGCCTTTTTCGACCTTGGCGCGCAGGGCGGTGATGCGCTCGCTTTGTTCGGTCCAACGGCGGGTCATCGGTTCGAGCACGAAAAAATTGAGGAACAAAATTCCGGCGCACGTCCCGATGACGAGCCACGATAAATTCTGGCGATCCGGCAGAGTCATGAGGTTTTGTCGCGGTTGGTGCCCCAGCGGTAGGTGAACGTGAACTGGATGGACGGGCTGGCCCCGCGCGTTTGCACGGTCTTCAACTCGCTGACATCAGGCCGCGCGATGAGCCGTTTCATCATCGCCAGCCGCGCGTCCTCGGTGCGGGCGAATCCCGTGCATGAAACCGTGGTTCCCTTGACCGTGATACTTTTGGCCCACACGTCGCCGCCGTCGGGAAACGCGGCGAACAATCCTTCGAGCAACTGGAGCCGCGTTGGCGTGCGGTCGTACCACGGGCGGAACCGGCGGATCTTCTGCTGGAGAACGTCGAGGTCGGCGACCTGGTTACGCATCTTCGCCCACTCTGACGTGAGGTGGCTTTCCTGCTGCGAGCGCGCGAAAAACAGCAGCATCGGCAAAAGGATCAGCGCGAGAACGATCCCCGCGATTTTACGTCCGTGCGGGGTATTGAAACGGTGGAACGCCTGTTCCCAGCGGTTCGGCACCGGCACGACAAACTCGAACGGCACGGTCTCCCGTTGCAGGAACCGCATCGCGCTCACCGGCGGCACCGGGCGGCCGTCCGGAGAGCAGTCGCCGGGCGATTCGATGCCCATGCGCGCCAGACCCTCGCGCGTTTCCTGGCAAAGCTGCCGGGCGGCGTCCGGCGCGCCGCGAAAATGCGCCGTGCGCACCTGCGCCTGCACGGCGGTCGGCAGGCGGCCCAGCGTGATGCGCACCTCCCGGCAGAACGCCGCCGGGTTGAACGCGCCGCCGTCGGTGGCGATGGCGGGAGCGACCAACGCCGTGCTCGCCCCGGCCAGCAGGGGGTCATCCTCTTTGTTCGCCGACCCATCTTTGTGCCCGTTCGGGCCGGGCAGCGTGCGCAACGCCGCCACGCCCTGACCCGCCAGCAGCACCCCGGCGGTGATGACCACATCGACGTGCCCGCCGTTCGCCAGCAGGTGCAGCCGCGTCGGTTCCTCGTCGGAAAACACTGCGTCCAGCGCGAGCGAGATCGACACGGCGCGCCGTCCCGCCGCCGCGAGCATCTTCTCCACGGCGTCGAGCCGTTTGGCGGGCAGCGCGGCCAGCGTCGCGTGACTCGTGCCGTCGGGCAGGGTGTACGCCGAATATCCCAGCCGCAGCTCGCTCGGCGGCAGCGAAAATTCCCGCTCGGCACGGATTTCCAGGAACCCGCGCAAATCCTCCGGGCTCACCGCCGGCAGGTCGGCGGATGCCGTCAACGCCCACGCCGGAGGGACGCCCACCGCACACCGTTTCTCCCGGAGCGACGCCACCTCCAACGCCGCCGCCAGCGTCGCCCCGGCGCGTTCCGGGTTACGGTAAATTTCCTCCACGCTCAACGCCACGGAAGGGAACCGCTGCGGCACGATCTCGCTGTCCGCCGTGCCCCGCACCAGCGCCACCTCGACGTGGTCCGCCGTCAGCGTCAACGCCAGCACCGAACGCGTTTGCAGCCGTTTTTTGACCCGGGCGGCAGCGAGTTGCAGGCTGCCGAACCGTTCTAAGCTCAGGTTCAAATTCGCGGGCACAAGGGTTTTCATCATGGCGTGGTGCCCCCTTTCGGCGTGGGGGTCGTGCCTGCCTTCGCCGTGCCAGCGGCGACGTTCGCGGCGGTGGGCAGACCGGCGCGCGCGTCGCCGCCGAGCGCCCAGCCGAGGTTGGACAAATTGCGCCGGTAGACGATTTGCGGCGTGGTGGCGCCGGTGATCGGCATCGCGCTGAAATCAATCACGAACAGCGTGCGCCGGTAGCCGCGTCCGTTCCGGCCCACGGCGGCCACGTCCGCGCTGACCTGATAGCTGCGCGTCGTCAAGTAACGCCCGATGCTCCCGGCTTGCTGGCCCAGGATCGCCACCACCCAGCGCAGGTTGGTCGATGGCGTCGCCTGTTGCGCCCGTGCCGCGACAAGTTGATTGGCTAGGTCTGCGGTCATCCCCGGCAGACTGGCCAGCACCGCCGCGCTGGCGGTGTTGACGTTGATCAACCCAACCGTGTATGACGCTCCGCCAATGGTCAGATACGGCGCGAGCTTGTCCCACTCGTCCGGGGTCAGTTGCGCCCGGGATTCCGCCTGCACGCAGAAATCCACGACGCTGCGGAACGTCGCCGGTCGTCCCCCCTGCGTAAAACTCCGCGCGATGGCCTGGCCCCGGGTGCTCCCGAGCGCGGCGGTCAACGAGGCGCTCAACCCTCTGATCCCGGCCTGCACGTTGCCGCGCTTGGTGCCGTCGGACAGGGTGTTCGGCTCCCGGCTGAACGTGGTGACGTATTCGAGCAACCCGGGATTGAATTGGCCCAGCGCGCCGCCGCCGGTGCTCTTGCCCTCTTCCGGGTCGAGACAGTGGTTGAGGTTCGCGTCGTCGCCGTAGAGCACGCTCGGATCGACCCCGCCATCGACCAGCGCGAGTTCCTCCGGTGATTCGTAGGGCGCGCCCTTGACCGGGTTGAGCTGGATGGCGCTGGTCCCGCTGCTCCCGGCGGCGCTGCGCCAGTCGTGGATGGCCTGCGCGAGATCGGGCGTCATGTTGGGCAGCAGCGCGAGCGAGTAAGTGGAGGCCGCGTTGAGATTGAGCTTGCTGGCCTCGTCCACCAGCGCGAAGGCGGGCACGCCGGGCGCGTCGCTGGCGAGCGGCTTGCCGATGAACCAGAAGAACGCGTCCCCCAGCGGCACGGCGGCGTTTTGATAAGTGGTGCGGTCAGGCAGGACGTGGGCCGTCTGCGCCTGGGACAGGATGGTTTCGGCGTACCGTTCCGCGCCCTGGATGGCGGCCTCGGCCTGCCGACCGGCGATTTCGTTGTCCGCGCCACGGTAGGAAAGGAGCATGGCGTGGCTGAACACGAGCGTCATGCTAACGAGTCCCAGGCAAACTACCAGCACGACGATGAGCACGGAGCCGCTCCCCCGGCGCGCACGGATTCGGGGAAGCCGCGCTCCGGCGTCCGGCGATTCCGCATGAGTGATCGGGCGGAACGGGATCATGGCCGGGTGGGATTGCGCGGCGGGCGGCCCGGAGGTGGGCCGGGAGGCGGTTCGCCCGGGTTTCCCTCTCCCGGTCCCCCGGGACGGCCCGGACCGCCGGGACCGCCGGGATTGTCATCGCCGCCACCGCGAGTCGGGGCCGTCGGCGCGGGGGACGGGGTGGGCGTGGCGGTGCCGTTCCCCGTGTTGGTGGCGGTGGGGTCGGACGTGGCGGCGGTGAAAGGCTGGGTCGTCCACGGAACGAGAATTTCGATGGGCGGCGGCGGCTGGCCGTTGGTGAAGGCCGGCGCGAGCACCACGTCCACGCGCACCGCCGTGGGCAGCGTGTTGTTGCCGACGCTGACCGTGGAACCCGCTGAGGTGCTGCTCGTTGGCGCGCCGGTCGCGGTGCTGTTGGGGTTGGTGTACTGCCAGGAATCCTGCCAGGTCGAGCCGTCGTAGAACTGCACCTGCAACGCCTGCACGCCGGTCAGGATGGGTTCTTCCTTCGGCGTCGTCTGGGTCGTCGCGTCGAGCAGATTGCGCGTGACCGCCCGGGTCAGCACATCGCCGGTTTGTGCATTACCCGAACCGGGGCCAGTGGCGGGAGTCAGGTAATATTCGATCTGCTGCACGTCGCTGGCCACGTCGCCGCTGCTGCTCCGGCCGTTGGCCGCCGTGAATTTCAGGTAACCGGGCAGTCCGGCCCCGGCAGGCCCGCCGGTGCTGGCGGTTCCGCCCGTGAGCGTGGACGCCAGCAGGCCGCCGGAAACCAGCGCGTTGTTGAGATCGTCGCGCAGAATTCGCTCCGCCCGTTCGCGCAACCGGGCGCCGCGCACCCGGGCGGCGGCGCGGTCGCGCAGATGGATCGCCTGGACGAACACGCCGTAAATCGCCACGAGGATCAACGCCGCCGCGATGGAGGCGAGCAGGATTTCCAGCAGGGTAAACCCGCCTGTCAGACGACGGTGCGGACGCCGGGCGTTCATCATGGTAGCCCGATCCCTCCCAACGTACTGGTGCCCGTGGTGCCCGTCGTCGGCGGACTCACCAGAGTCGTCAGAGCCACGCTGTGCTCGGCCCCTTGCGTCTTGTAAAAAATCTCCACCTTTAACTGCGTCAACGCCGCCTTTGCATCGCCGGTCCACGGTTCCTGCGTCAGCGCCCAGCGGAAGCCGGAAAAATCCGCGCCGCAGTCGCCGCCGGTGTTCGACGCGCCCTGCCACGCGTTGCCGATGAGCATCTCGTCGAGCTTGTTCTCGGCCAACTGACCCGCCGTGGTGCCACGGTCGGTCATCTCGCTGGCGCGGTTGGAAAGTGTCAACGCCGTCACGATGGCAGGCACGACGATGGCCAGGAACAACATCGCCGCCAGCACCTCGACAAAGGTAAAACCCGCCCGGCGGCTCTGACCTCCGATCCTCACGGCTGCACGCCCTCCTTGACGATTTCGTAACCGTACCCATCCGCCGTCCGCGCGAGCGTGGCCACGTCGGCACGCTGGTGGCCGCTGAGGCGGATTGTCGCCGCGCTCGCGGGGTCGAGCGTGCCGTCCGGGGTAAATTCCGCCACGTCGAAGCCGTGCCCCTGGGTCTTGGAAGCCTGCGCGCCGTCAATCGGATCGAAGGTCAAATCCTCCGGCAAGAGATACTCTTTCGTGCGTTGCGCGTTGGCGGTGTAACCCGCGTGTGCATCGACCCCGAAACGTCGGCTGTCCGGGTCGATCCACACGATCATGGGTACGCCCTGGCTGGCGGCTTCGTCGCGGCTGTATTCGGTGAGCGCGAGCAGCCGGGACGCCTGCTGTTCGAGGTTGCGCTGGCGGAACGACCGCCCGAGCGACGGCGCGGCCACGGCCAGCATCACCACGAGCAGAGCCATCACCAGAATCAACTCGACGAGCGTGAACGCCCCCGGGTGTGCGCGGCCTCCGGTCATGCCGTTATCGCTTCGTGTCCCAACTGGTCAGGTCGTCGTCCGTCCCCGCGCGGCCGTCAGGACCAGCGGACATCAGATCATAACCGCTGTTGCCGTGCTTGCCGGGGTTGTCATAAACGTAAACGCCTCCCCACGGATCGTTCGGGACACCCTTCTTGAGGTAAGGCCCTTTCCATTCCGGCGCGTTGGCGGGCGCCGAGTTGAGATCGTTGAGCGACTTCGGATATGAGCCGTTGTCCGCCTCGTACAGATCGAGCGCCATGCCGATGCTCGAAATATCGGACTTCGCGGCGGTCACTTTCGCCTGCTGGCTGCGCCCGGCCATCTTGGGGATGACGATGGCCGCCAGGGTGGCCAGGATGACCAGCACGAGGAGCATTTCAACGAGGGTGAACGCCGTCTCGCGGCGGCGATGGATGGAAGCGGAACGTTTCATGGGATGGGTTTGGGTTGGTCGAAAGCGCACGGACTATTTGATGTAATCCTGGATGGTGAAAATCGGGATCACCATGCCGATGAAGATTACGCCGATAAACCCGGCGATGACGAAGAGCATGATGGGTTCGGCCAGCGAAACGGCGGTCTTCAACTGCCGGTCCAGGGTGACTTCCGTGACGCCCGCGAGCCGGACCAACTCCACGTCGAGCCGTCCGCTCTCCTCGGCGACGGAAATCATTTCCAGCGTCGAACCGCCGAAGATCGAGCGGGCATCCGCGAGGCTGGCCGCGAGGGTCTCGCCTTTCTTGACGCGTTCGGTGGAATCCGCGACGAGGTCGATCAAGGTCTGGTAACCCAGCGAGCGGCGCGCGACCTGTAAGCCGTTGACCAGATTGACCCCCGCGCCGAGCAGCGTGCCGAGCATCCGGCAAAAACGCGCCATGGCGATCTGCGCCGCCAGCGGCCCGACGACCGGCGCGCGCAGCAGGACGTTCTCCAGTTTGCGTTTGAAGTCGTCGCTCGCCAGCATCGTCCGCCCGAAATAAACCGCCGCGCCGATGGCCGCGAGCAGGTACAGCCCGTAGTGCCGGATCACGTCGCTCATGCCGACGATGACCCTCGTCAGTAGCGGCAGCGCGGCGTTGAATCCCTCAAAAAGGGTTTGGAAGCGCGGGATGAAAAACACCATCAAGAAGATGACCACGCCGACCGCGAGCGTCATCAGGACGAGCGGGTACATCATGGCCGCGCTAACCTTGGCGCGCAGTTCTTTTTCCTGCGCCTGGAAATCGGCGATCTGCCCGAGCACCACGTCGAGAAAACCACCGGTTTCCCCGGCTTCGACCATCGCGGTGTAAATGCGCGGGAACACGTCGGGCGATTTTTCCATCGCCTTGGCGAGCGGCGCGCCGTCGATGACCGTGTCGTGGAGTTCGCGCCATTTCGCGGCTGCCGCCGGGTTGTTCGATTCCTTGTAAAGAATGGTCAACGCCCGGGAAAGCGGCACGCCCGCCGTCAGCAAGCTGGACAGCGACCGGGTGAAATCCTCCAGCGCGGAGAACGAGACTTTCTTGGATTGAAACCCTTCGAGCTTGAACTTGCCGGGCAGCTTGAGCACGGCGGCTTTGCGCGCGGCGGCGGCGGGCGCACCGCCGATTTCGGAGAGCTTGAGCGGGGTCAGGCCGCGGCCTTCGATGGTCGCGGCGGCCTCGCCCCGGCCACCGGCTTCGAGTTTGCCTTGCGAGATCGCGCCGGTCGGGCCGACCGCTCTGTATTCGAAGAGAGGCATGGAGTTTATTTCGCTCCGCCCAACCCGTCTTCGTCCTTGGAGACGCGCATCACTTCCGCCGGGGTCGTCGTGCCTTGCTTCACCAGCCGCCAGCCGTCTTCGATGAGCGTCCGCATCCCTTCCTTGCGCGCGACCTCCTTGGTCTCCAGGCTCGACCCGCCCCGCAAGAGCACCTGCCGGATGCCGGGCGTCATCGTCATCAATTCAAAGAGCGCCTGACGGCCCGAATACCCCGTCATCCGGCACGCCTTGCAGCCGACCGCGCCCCAGATAAACGTGTCCCGCAACGCCGGGATGTTGACGCGCAACTCCCGCGTGCGCACGGTGGTATCTTCGGTCTTGCACTCGGGGCAGAGCACGCGCACCAGCCGTTGCGCCATCACCGCTTCCAGCGACGACGCCACCAGATACGGTTCCACCCCCATATCGACCAGCCGCGTCAGCGCGCCCGGCGCGTCGTTCGTGTGCAGCGTCGAAAAAACCATGTGGCCCGTCAGCGACGCCTGCACGGCAATCTGCGCCGTTTCCTGGTCGCGGATTTCGCCCACCAGCACCACGTCCGGGTCATGGCGCAAGATCGCCCGCAGGCCCTTGCCGAACGTCAGCCCGGCTTTCTCCGCCACCTGGATCTGGTTGATCCCCTTGAGCTGATACTCCACCGGGTCCTCAATGGTGATGATCTTGCGCACCGAGTCGTTGATCTGGTTGAGCGCGCTGTAGAGAGTGGTCGTCTTGCCCGAGCCGGTCGGCCCGGTGACGAGCGCGATGCCGTGCGGCATGGACAGCACGTGCTCGAAAAGCCGCTGCTCGCGTTCGCCCATGCCGAGGTTGTTCAACCCGACGACCCCCGTCCCCTGTCGCAACAGACGCATCACCACGGCCTCGCCGTGCAGCATGGGGATCACCGAGACCCGGATGTCCACGTCGTTGTTTTTGACGCGAATCTTGATGCGGCCGTCCTGCGGGATGCGTTTCTCCGCGATGTTGAGGTTGCTCAGGATTTTGATGCGCGAAACGATGGCCGGTTGAAACCGCTTGATTTGCGCGGGCACCGACACCTCCTGCAAAAGTCCGTCGATGCGGTAACGAATCCGCAATTCGTGCTCGAACGGCTCGACGTGAATATCCGAGGTCCGCTGGGCGAGCGCGTCGCCGAGGATCTGGTTGACGAACCGGATGATGCTGGCGTCTTCGGCGGCCTTGTCGAGGTCGCCGTCGTCCTGGCGGTCATCGGCGACGAGTTGGAAGCCCTCTTCCTGCTCCAACTGGTTGAGCGTGTCCGCGCCGACGCCCAGGTGTTTCTTGATTTCGCGTTGCAGCGCGTGGCTCGGCGCGAGGATCGGTTGGAGCTTGAGGTCGGTAAAGGATTTGAGGCTGTCCAGGCCGGGCGCGGCGAACAGGCGGCTCAGGGCGACTTCGACGTGCCCGTTTTCCTCGCGCAAGGGCAGCATTTCCTCGCGCAGCAGCACGCGGGCCGGAAAACGCGAAAGGATCGAACGGTCGGGATCGGAATTCTCCAGGGCGGTGTACGCCAGGCCGTATTCTTCCGCGAGCCATTGGAGAATCCCTTCTTCCGTCGCGGGCGCGGTGGCGCCGAGCCGCGCCAGGGCGTCGGCATCCATGGCGGATAACTGGCGGTCTCCGACCATGCGGCCCACCAGAGCCGCCCGGGCGGGATCGGCTACCGCAACGGGGTTGGCCGCGCCATGGCTGCCGTTGGTGCCGTTGGTGCCTGCGGCTGGGAGGGATTCAGTTTCGATCACGAGGCGGGACGGGGAAGGGGGACCAAGGATAAACCGCAATCTACAGGAGAAGTTCGCGTTTTTACAGCGAAACAGCACCGGAGCTGACCGGAGCCAGCGCCGCCGCCAGCCGGAAATGGTTTCCCGGCAGGCGGAGCACTTGTTCGTTGGCTATCCAGGGTCAGTCCAGGACGCCCATGGCGACGAGGCTCGCCTCCTGGCGCATGTTGAGCACCTTTTTGAGGTCCTCGCGGGCCTGTGTCAACTCGGCTGCCGACTTCTTGCGCTGTTCACGCACCGCCGCCAGTTTGGTCTTGATTTCGTCAGCGGTCGCGCCGTCGTTCTTGAGCGTTTCGGCGAGAGCCTGCGACTCGGGCGAGCCGCCGCGTCCCCCCGGGCCCCGGTCGGGGCGTGGGCCGCCCTCGCCGTTTTCACGCGCCCCGCCGCGCCGACCCCCGCCGCCGCCCATCATGCCGCCGTAACGGCCGCCCATGGACTCGCGCATCTTCGTCTCCACTTTTTCGAGCAGCGGCTGGATCACGCTCCATTCTTCATCGCTCGCTTTGAGCGCGGTCTTGGCCATTTCGTTTCTGCGCTGTTGCCAGTCACCGCCCCGGCCGCCCGGGCCGCCGGGACCACGTTCCCCGCCGGGACCACCGGCCGGGGGAGGCGGGGGGGCGTCGTCCTGGGCGGAAACGCGGGGAACGTGCAGCCACAGCGCGCAGGCGGTGGCGAGGGTCAAAACGGTAGTGAGGGTCTTTTTCATGGGTGCTTTCTGGTGTATGGAATGTCAGTCACCGCCACGGTGGGCGGATGGGTTTCTTCCTTACCCATAACGCCCGAATGTTAAGGCCCCGTTTGCCCGCACGAAAAAAATTGTTAAGACTCCGTAAAAATCATGCGTGTGCTCGTGATCGACGACGACCGGGAACTCTGCGAGCTGATCCGGGATTACCTCGGGCCGCTCGGCTACGAGACCGTGGCCGAGCACGATGGCGTCGCCGGGGCGGGACGCGCGGCGGCGGAGCATTTCGAGGCGATCATCCTCGACGTGATGCTGCCCGGCGCGGACGGCTTCGAGGTCCTCCGGCGCATCCGTAAAATCTCTGACGTTCCCGTGCTGATGTTGACCGCGCGGGGCGAGGAAACCGACCGCATCGTCGGCCTGGAGATGGGCGCGGACGACTACCTGCCCAAGACGTTTTCCTCGCGCGAACTGCTCGCGCGGTTACGGGCGGTAATGCGCCGCAGCCCGGCGCGTCTACCGGCGGTGGGCGTCATTGCCGCCGGGAGCGCCGTTGGCGGGCGGCGGGAGGAACGCGAGGAGCCGGAAATCGTCGTGGGCCCGCTGCGGATCAACCCGTCAGCCCACACGGCGTCCCTGGGTGACGCGGCGTTGAAACTCACGGCGTTGGAGTTTAATTTGCTGGAAAGTCTGGCGCGGGCGCGGGGCCGGGTACGCACCCGCGAGCACCTGTTGGAAACGCTGGGCGAACGGATGTACGACGGCCTGGACCGTTCCATCGACGTACACATCTGGAGCCTGCGCCGCAAACTGGGCGACGACCCGAAGAATCCGCGTTTCATCCGCACGGTGCGCGCGGTCGGCTACCTGCTGATCAACCCGGATGCTCCCTGACCGGGAACCCAGAATTTTAACGCAGAGGACGCGGAGAAAAGGCAGGAGGGGAGCAGAGAAGAGGAGAAAAGCAAAGTTCCTTTTCTTTTCTCTGCGTTTCTCGTTCTGTTCTCTGCGTTCTCTGCGTTAAGGTTCCGGCCGCCCCATGCAAGACACCCCTGATTCCTCCACCCTGACCGCCCGGCGCGAACGCGTGGCGAAATCCCTCGAACTCACGGACGAAATCCTCCTCGTCGGCGCGGGCGAACCGGTGCCGCTGCCCGAAGGCACGGACCAGACCTACCCCTTCCGCGCGCATTCGGAATACGTCTACCTTGCGGGTCTGGACAGCCCCGGCGGGGTCGTCGTGTTCGATCCGAAGCGTGGCCCGGTCAAAGGCTGGACGAGCTTCGTGCCCGCCGTGACGGAGGCCGAGCGCGTCTGGGAGGCCCGCGCGCAGGACCCGGGCGAAACGCTCGCCCGCCTGGAACCATGGCTGACCACCCGGCGCGGGAGAACCATCGTCAATCTCGGGGCCGCGTTGCGCGGGGTGCGGGCCGATGACGCGCGCACCGTCGCCGTCCGCGAGAAATTCGCCCACGCGCGCCGCCCCAAGGACCCGGCGGAAATCGCTCTGCTCCGCCGTGCGGCTGCCGCCACCGCCGCCGGGTTCGAGGCCCTGCGCGCCCACCTGCGGCCGGGTATGACCGAGCGCGCCTTGCAGATCGAGCTGGAAGCCGCCTTCTTGCGCACCGGCGCGGACCGCACCGGCTACGGGACCATCGTCGGCACGGGTCCCAACTCTGCCGTGCTGCATTTTTCCCCGTCGCGCCGGACCGCGAAAACAGGCGAGTTCGTGCTCGTGGACGCCGGGGCGGAGGTGGACCGGTACGTGATCGACGTGACGCGCACCTACGTCGTCGGTGGTAAGCCCACGGGTTTCCAGCGCGACATTTTCCAGATCGTCCTCGCTGCCGAGGAGGCCGCCGTGGCGCGTTGCGTGTCCGGCGCGGAATGGAAGGATATCCACCTGCAAGCCGCGCTCGAAATGACGGCGGGGCTGGTGGACGTGAAGATCATGCGCGGCAACCCGGCTTCGTTGGTCGAGCAAGGTGCGCACACCCTCTTTTTCCCGCACGGCCTGGGGCATCTGGTGGGCCTGGGCGTGCGCGATGCCAGCGGGCGGTTCCCGGGGCGCGAGCCGTTCACCGACCCGGCGTTGAAGAACCTGCGCATGAACTTGCCGCTGGCCCCCGGCTACGTGGTGACGGTCGAGCCGGGCATCTACTTCATCCCGTCGTTGCTCAACGATCCGGCGCGCCGCAAAAAATACCGTGACGCCGTCAACTGGCCTCTGGCGGAAAAAGGCGTTTCCATCGGGGGCGTGCGGATCGAAGACAACATCCTGGTGACAACCGGCGCGCCGGAAAACCTCACGCAGGCCATTCCAAAAGAGTGGTAACCAGAAAACCTCACGCCAAGCCGCCAAGCCGCCAAGGAAAAAAGAGGACCGAAGAAAAACCAAACGATTCTTTTTTCTCTTCCTTTGCGGTTTGGCGGCTTGGCGTGAGGTTCTGCCTTTTCCACCGTGTTCTCTCGCCTGCCGCTGCCCTTCAAGATCCTGCTGTGGTTCTTTCTGAACCTCGCCTTATTGCTGGGCGGCTTCCTCTTGATTTTCAGCGCCGAGTATCGCTTCAACCTCGACTGGATTTTCTCCAGCCACGCCCAGCAGCGCGTGGACGCCATGCGTGACCTCATCGTGGACGATCTCGACACCCACGAGCCGGACGAATGGGACGAGGTCATCGAACGCTTCGCCGGTGCCTACCACGTCCAGCTCGGACTCTTCGACGACCATGGCCGCCATCTGCTCGGCTCGGTGGATGGCCTGCCCGCCGAGGTTCGCATCCACCTGCGGTCCGCCGCCCCGACGACCCGCGCCTTTATCCACACCGACGCGCCGACCCGCTATTGGCTGCTCGTCAACGCGCACGTGGATAACCCGCGCGCGGGCAGCCCGCTGGCGTTGTACGTCGTCGCCGAAAGCCCCTCGGCCAGCATGGGCGGCCTGGTTATCGACCCCGCGCCGTGGCTGCGGCTCGGGGCGGCGGCGGTGGTCTGCTCGGTGTTGTTCTGGCTGCCGCTGCTGCGCGGGATCACGCGTTCCATCGGGCAGGTGACGCACGCCGCGCGCGAGATCGCCGCGGGTCGGCTCGACGCCCGGGTCGCCAGCCGCCGCCGCGACGAACTCGGCGTCCTGGCCGAAGCCGTCAACCGCATGGCCGCGCGGCTCGACGGCCTGTTGCGCGGGCAGAAACGTTTCCTGAGCGACGTGGCGCACGAACTCTGCGCGCCGCTGGCCAAGCTCCAGTTGACGCTCGGCATCATCGAGCAGCGCGCCGCCGACGAACGCCAGCAGACCTCCGCGCGCTCCGCCATGGAAAAGGCGGAGCAAATGGCCCGGTTGGTGGACGAACTCCTGGTGTTCTCGCGCGCGTCGCTGGAAGCCCCGGCGGCCCCGCCGCAGCCGGTGGACGTGCTCGCCGCCGCCCGCGAAGCCGTGGCCCGCGAAGCCGCCGAGGGTCCCGGCATCCCGCTCGAAATCCCCGCCGGTTTGCGCGTCCTGGCCGACCCCGCCGGACTGACGCGCTCCCTGGCAAATCTGCTGCGCAATGCCCTGCGTTACGGCAATCGGGAGGCCGGAACGATCCTCATCCGAGCCACGACCGACCCGCGCGACGCCACGGTGACGATCACCGTGGCCGACCGCGGCCCCGGCGTGCCGGAAGCGGAACTCCCCAAGATTTTTGACGCCTTCTACCGGGTAGACACCGCCCGCACGCGCGAAACCGGCGGCGTCGGCCTGGGCTTGAGCATCGTCAAGAGCAGCGTGGAAGCCGTGGGTGGCACGGTGTCGGCGCGCAACCGGCCCGGCGGCGGGCTGGAAGTGAGTTTGCGGTTGCCGCTAGCACCTTTAGAGAGCAAGACGATCTAGAAACGACGCCGCGCTCCTCAAGGTCCTGATGGCTTTCCGAGCCAGTCCTTATTTTCGAAGACCTGACCCGCCAACGTTCACCCACGCCGCTGCCGCGTGGGTTTCGCTTCTTTCTTCTGCGGGGTCAACGCATCACGCAAGTCGCGGATCATGGCGGTGTTGACGTTGAATTTCGCGTGGTAAACGTCGTCGGCGCTGCGCAGCTTTTCGGTGTCGCACTGGACGTAATCCATCATGATCAGACCGTCGAGCGAGTCGATGATTTCGGCGGTTTCCATGCCGCCGAGCCGCTCCACGAGTGACTTGCCGCCGACCTGTCCCCCGGACAACCCGAGCGCCTTGAGCACGCTGATGTCACCACCGCTGAAGCTGAGTTCACGAGCCATGAGACCTGTAAAAAGCAGCTTCCGGGCCGGGGAAATTTCGGACGGATGGCAGGACGCGTCGTGGCAAGCACATGATTCGGCTTTTCTTGCGGCGATGGCTGGTCTACAACCGGTGAAGCTCCTACCAACACTCCCAATGGAAACGTCTCCCAATTACCTTCCTTCCCGAACCCTGTCCGGCGACACGGAGCGCATCCGGCAGCACAGCTTCACCCGCTGGATGTCCCGCGACTTGCTACAAGCAGCCACCGACTTTTGCAAAAATATCGGCCTGGTTTCTATCTATTCCGAATGTTCTCCCGATGGTTTGACCCGTTACCTGTTCTGGAAAACGCCGCCTGGTGCTCGCGTCGAAATCCGCTCGGGCCGGACCGAAGAACAATTCAAGGCGCTCGATCAAGCGAACATCGAACGGAAGTGGTTTTTGCTCTCGCTGCACGTCAACGAAAATGACGTTTACTCCGCCGTGTGGATTTCGGCTGAGCATTACGAAACGGCGTCCTCGATTCTCGCCTTCTACGGAATCACCTCTGCGCAGCGGAAAACCGGAGTCTGAACTTTGCGCCATGCGCGAACGCCGTCTCATCCGCTCCGAACCGCTCGGATACCACGACAGCGAGGAATAACCTGCCACCCGCCTCACAACACCTGTCTCTGCTTCACCTGGAGGTATTGCCTGATGATCTGTTCGGTCATCCGTGCATCATCCAGCAGCGTGAACCCGACCCCCAGCCGCCGCAGCCGCCGCTCGCATTCGCGCAGCTTCTGCCAGCGCAGGTGCCCGCTCAACCGCCGGTAGACATCCCCCGTCGTCACGACGCCCGCGCCGCCGTCCGCGTCGTCGAACAAGGGCGCTACCCCCGTGGGCCGCAGACTGTTGACCAACACGACGTGCTGGCGACTCACGCCCTCCACCGCGCGTAGAAAGCTCTCCGCCAGCACCGGATCATCCAGCGACGAGGTCAGCACGACCACGAGCGCCCGCCGCCGCAGCCGCCGCCGCAGAAACGCGCACAGTTCCTCGAAATCCGGGCTGACCACCGCCGGTTCCAGCGCGTAAATCGCCTCCCGGCAGGCGTTGAAATGCGCCGGGCCGTTCCGTGCGCGCAGGAAATGCCGCACCCCGTTGGCGAACGTCCCCAGCCCGAACAAATCGCCCTGCCGCTCCGTCGCCTGGCACAGCAGCAACGCCGACGACAAGTAACGCTCCAGCACGGTCGGCCCGGTCACCGCGTCCGTGGTCATGGCGCGCGCCGCTTCCGCCTCGTCCCCTTCATCCACGGTCGCGGAATCGGTCACGTCCTGGGCGGGCCGGGCGCTCAGGCGCGAGGCGTCGATCCACACGTAGACCTCCTGCGTCCGCTCCACCTGGAACACCTTGCTCACCGGACGCTGCCGCCGGGCGGTGGCTTTCCAACTGATGTCCTCGATGCTGTCGCCCGCCACGTAATCACGCAGCTTCTCGAACTCGCGTCCGCGTCCGACCTGCCGTTGCGCGTGGCTGCCCAAGCCGCCGCGCGTCAGGAAAATCGCCGCCGCCCGCCGCCGCTCGGCCCGCAGGTCCGGGTACACGCGCAACTCGCACGCCACCCCCGCCGAACGCCGCATCGCCCACAGCCCCAGCGGTGACGCTTCCTCAAAATGCACGCGCCCCAACGCATACCGCCCCCGCCGTCCCGGTGTGCAAACCCACTCGAAGCGCGTGCGCTCCGCCCCGGCGGTCAGCGCCATCGCCAACTCCTCCGTGGGTGTCTGGACGGTTTCCGGCCATCCCAACCCCAGCCGCAACCGCCGCCCCGGCGCGCCCGGCGATTGGTTGACGATCACGACCGGCACCGCGCCTGCCCGTCCTTTGAAAAGCCGCACCGTTGCGGGAAACTCGAACGCCAATCCGTGCCCGGCCCGCCACCAGCCCAGCCCGGCGTCCAGCATCGCCGCGAGCAGCAACGCCGCCGTCCCGGCCACCGCCGCCGTGCTGACCGGCTCCGTCCACAGTCCCCCGGCCACGGTCAGCGGCAGAACCCCCAGGCCCACGATGGCCAGCAGACGGTTTTGCGGGATCAGCATGGCCGCTCAACGGGGCACGGCCACCTTTTCCACGATCTGGCCGATGACCTCCGCCAGCGTCAGTCCTTCGATCTCGAACTCCGGGCGCAACGCCAACCGATGCTCCAACACCGGCGTCGCCAACGCGCGCACGTCGTCCGGCGTCACGAAATCCCGCCCGTCGATGGCCGCCGCTGCCCGGCTCGCCAACAAAAGCGCCTGCGTCGCTCGCGGCCCCGCGCCGACCAGCACGCTTTCGTGGACCCGGGTGCCGCGCACCAGATCGACCACGTAGCCCACGAGTTCCTCGCGCACGGTGATCGCGCTCAGGTCGCCCCGCAGCCCGGCCAACGCCTCGGCGGTCGCCACGGGCCGCACCACCCCGGACGCCAGGGACGCCTCGGGCGACCCGTGCGCGCTGAGCGTCTTCCGGGCGAGCAGAAATTCGTCGTCGCGGCCCGGATACGGCATGACGATCTTGAAAAGAAAACGGTCGCGCTGGGCTTCGGGCAGCGGATAAGTGCCCTCGCTCTCGACGGGATTTTGCGTGGCGAACACGGTGAAATTCGGCGACAGCGCGTGCGTTTCGCGGTCGATGGTGACGGCGCGTTCCTGCATGGCCTGGAGCAGCGCGCTCTGGGTCTTGGCCGGGGCGCGGTTGATCTCGTCGGCCAACAGGAAAGTCGTGAAGACGGGTCCCTTGACCAGGTTGAAAACATTGTGCCGGAGGTCGAAGACGTTGGTGCCGGTGATGTCGGCGGGCATCAGGTCGGGGGTGAACTGGATGCGGTCGAAGTCGCTGCCGAGGACGTGGGCCAGGGTGCGGACGAGGAGCGTTTTAGCGACGCCGGGCACGCCTTCGATGAGCGCGTGCTGGTTGGTGAACACGGCGATGAGCGCCTTGTCGATCACGTCCTGCTGGCCGATGATGACCTTGCCGATCTCCGCGCGGGCGGCGGCCAGGAGGCTCCTGAGTTGGTCGAGGTTGGTTTCCATCGGGCGCATTTCACCAGTAACGGAAGAACCCCGTCGGCAAAAGGAAATTGTCGGACGACCGGACCCCTGCCGGTCTTACCGGGGCCGGTGCAAGGCGGCGCACATCGCGCGGTAGGCCGTGGCCGGGGAGCGGCGGTTGATGGGCCGGGCGGCTTCGGCGTCGGCGAGGGCGCGCAGCCGGGCGGCGGTCGCGGCGTCGGGCACTCGCGGGCCGGGAGTCTGCTGCCACTGCGCCAGACAAACCGCGATCAATTCCCGGGGTGACACGGCGCGCCGCAGCAGGTTCAAAAACCCGGCGGCGGCATCGCGTCCGGTGACGGTCATTGCCGCCGACGCTGCCCCGCTCGCAGGTACCGGCGGCGGCACGAGGCTCACGACGTTGCGCCAGAGGAAGAGCACGGCCAGCAGGCCCAGCGCGGCCAGCGCGCCTTGCAGATGATACCGCCGGGCGAGGGTCATCATGCCCGGCTGCTCGGCGATGCCCAGATGGGTCTCGTCGAAGATCACCCGCCGGGCGGGGCCGACCAGCGCCGCCAGCAACCCTGGATGAGGTTCGGTGCGCAACGCCTCGTTGCTCAGAAAATACGAATCGCTCGCCAGGGTGAGTTCACCGCCCCGGTCTCCCACCGGGCGCGCGACGACCACGGACCGGTTTCCGCGCCGGTACAGGGCGTGCCAACCGGCGGCGCGCGCCTCGGGGCGGTCGAGATCGAAGTCGAGCACGGAATGCCACGAAACCGCCTCGGCGCCGTTCGACGCACCGCCCGCGACGGGCTGAGCGAGGGTTTGATCGTCGCGCCCGGTGGTCGGCGGCGCGGCTTTGCCGGGGGCCTGGTCGTCGCGGCGGAAGTCGATCCCCCAGCGTGCGACGAGGTCTTCCCAGCGCAGGCCCGCCTGGGGCCGCCGTTGGGCAGGGGACCTCGTGGGCGACGGGTCCGGCGACGGGCTCGGGTCGTCACCGGGTTGCTCCTGGCGGAACCGTGCGAGACGTTTTTCCGTGACGGGCGTCTGGCCGGGCAGGAAAGTCAGGACGACCCGGCCACCCTGGCGCAGGATCGTGTCCAGACGCTCGCACTCGTCGTGCCGGAACAACCGGGGCCATTCGTAGGCATCCGCGCCGAGGTAAAAACAGACGAGCGGGCCGGATCGGTTCGCGGAGGGCGCGGGGTCCGGCGTGGCCGGCGGCCCGAGCAAAAGCCTGGACGGAAGGGCCAGCGAAACCAGCGGTCGCAGGTTGCGCTCGACGCTCAGGCCGGGCAGGGCAGCGAGCGCGTCGTAAAACGCCGCCGTGCCGAGCGGGTCTTTGCGCAGGGTGGAATAGGCGGGGTAAACGTCGCCCCCGGCGAAACGCAGTTCAAACAAATGGATCACGCCCCACCCGAAGACGGCCAGCGCCCCCACCAAACCCAGCGCGGCCAGGGGCAGGCGGCGACGGCGGGATGGGTGGGCGGCGGGCATCGGAAACAGCGTAACGGGAAAACCAGGGAAAGTCGAAAGCCGTTCGACCCCGCCCTCCGCGGCATTCTCCCGTCCGCCCGGCAATCTAGCGTCCGAGCAAGCGGTTGAGGGCGGCTTCGGCGTTGATCAGGCCATAACCCACGTCCGGGCTGTAGCCGTGGCCGGTCTTGTTGGCCAGCGTGCCGGTGAGCTTGACCTTGCTGCCGTCGGCCAGGATGAACCGCGCCGTGACCTTCGATCCGGCGAGCAGATCCGCGCTGTTGCCCCCGGCGCGCGCGCTCAGATCATCGCGGTCGATGCCAAACGTCAGCAGGTTGCCGGACGAAAACGCGCCCGGCGTCACGAGCACCGAAAGCTTCGATTCGGTCACTCCCGCCGCGTCGTCGGACACCCCGGCCGTCACGTCGGCTTTCACGACGGTCGTCGAGGGACCGACGATAAACGGAAACCCGTCGTCCAACGTCAGGTCGAACACCTCGTTCACCGCGCCGATGTCGATGGCGAGCTTGCGCAGACTCGACCCGGAGGGACCGGTGAACGTTGCCCGGAAGAAATCCTCGTCGAACGCGGAATTGTTGCTGCCGTCCCCGTTGGCGGTGAGCGTCAACTCGATCCGGCCGTCCGCGCTGGTGAGAGTGGCGGCGGCATAGGCCGGGTCGAGATCGTGATCGGCGGCCGTGCTTTCCAGCAGCGAGCGCATGTCCGCCGCCAGGATGGACCCGGGACCGCCACCCGCCTGGAGCAGCAGCGCGGCGACCGCCGCCGCGTGCGGGGCGGCGGCGCTGGTGCCGTAGAAATTGGGCAGCCCGTCGCCGTCCGAATCGTTGTCGCGCGCCGGTTGCGGGAAGAACGTGGTGTTGACGCCATCGACGGCGGCCAGCGTGGGCTGGTAGCGCACGGCCGGGGTGGACAGACGGTCGCCGTCCCCGTCGAAGAAGATCGTCACCGGGCCGAACGAATTGTAGTCCTCGGGAACGGTGGGATCATGCACGTCGAAAGCCCCCACGCCGTCGGCATTGGCGGCGGCGGAATGGCCGAAAAGGGTGGGCAGTCCCGTGTGGATATACTTGCCGTAGAAGCTGCCGTCCGTGTAGGCGAAATAGCGCAGACGGCTGGCCGGGGCGGCGGTCCGGGAAGAGGCGCGGGTGATGGCGATCTGGTACGTGGTGTTGCTCCCGTCGGCGTTGAGGGGCAACTCGGCGTATTCGATGGCTTCGCCGGTCGAGAAGTTATCGTCGGTTCCGCTCAAGGGGGTGTCGGCGTCGCTGTTCGGATTGCCCGCGAGGTAGTTGCCGCCCGCGTCGAAGATGAGGATGTTGTAATCGGAGGTGATCTTGCCCGCGTCGAACGGGTCGTCCCACTGGAAATCGATTTCCGCGTCCGCGTCCATGACGGTTACCTTTTGCACGATCTTGGTGCCGTGACCCAGGTCTGCGCCCTTGAAATTCTGGAACCCGCCCGCCGTCAGGCTGCGAGGCACCTGAAACAGCTTCAGGTTGTTGGCGCCGGCGTTGCCCGCACGGGCGTCGGCGTCGGAAACCGGGGTGAAGGTGGCCGCGTAGCTGGCCGAGCCGTCGTTGCCGGCGGCGGAATAGTAGATCACCCGCTTGCCGGGGAGTGAGGTGCTGGTGACGACCTCGTCCACCGCTTCGGCAATCACGCTGTCCGAGAAGAACGGTTCGTCGGAGAATTGGATGTCGTCCACGAGCACGTCGCAGGGGGCGGTCGTGTTGGTGCGCAGGGAGCGGATGGCGTTGGCGAAGACCGTCTGCGTGTCGCCGGTGGTGCAGAACGCCAGCTTCGCGTCGGGCGCCACGTCGTGGACGATCTGGAGCATGGCGCGACCCTCGTCGGTGTCATAACCGGGCTCGTTGTCGTCCTTGAGCACGACGACGTTGGATGGCAAATCGCCGCTGGCGATGTCCGCCGACGCGTGGGGGGAAACCTGGTCGTAGCTGTCGGAAAGCACGCCGACGGTGATGCCCTTGCCCGTGTAACCGGCGGCCTGGACCTGGTCGGCGTGCAAGGGAGCGAGACCTTGCCCGGCGACCCTGCCGACGCGCGGGCGGGGCCGGTGGGCGGTGAGCACGGACTGGACGCCGGGAACCTTGGCGGCGGCGGCGGCCTGGTCGAGCGGCAGGCGGGCGCTGAGGATGCCGTCGCGCCGGTCGGCGTGCCGGGCCTCGTGCTCGCCGATGATCGTCAGGCCGAGGGCGGACAGGTTCTTTTGAACCTCCGCCGAGGGAACGCTGCCGTCGAGGCGGACATCCACGGTGACGTTGCCCGCCGCGTCCACCCGCGGATGGAGAGGACGGCGGTTGATGTGGTTGACCAGCGCGGCGCGGCGTTCCCCGGTGGAGCGGCCTGCGGGCTGGGCGCGGTGCCAGGCGACCAGCGGACGCAACCCGCGCCCGAGGTTGGACGGCAGGGCGTCATCGTCGGCGCGGACGCACAGGACGGGCAGCACGCTCAGCAGCAGCAGCGGCGCGAGCCAGCGGAGCGTAGAGCGGGAAGGAGGCAAAGTTTTCATGGTCGGAACGCCACTCGGCGGTGGGGAAGGCTATCATGGGAGCAGATGCGGGGCCAATCGGGCGGCCCGGCGGCACCCCGCCGCTTTGTAAAGATTCAATGTCCTGCCGGTAAGAAATTTGCATGAAATACCCGGTGGCCGCACCGGTAAACTTAACGGTCCGTTGACCGAAAATTTACAAAATAATACATTCGCGCCGGGAGGGGAGACGGCGGTGGATGCGGTCGAAGCGGCGGCGCAGCAGCGCACCGTCGAGCACATCGTAGTGGTTCGGCACGATCCAGCGCGGGTTCAGGTCGGCGACGCGCCGGAAGCTCCCGGCGAACTGCGCGGGCACGCTGTTGAGAATGGCCGGAGGCCGGTGCGTGTGGAAGAAGTAGCTGGCGAACAGGTCGCCGCTGAAAAGCAGGTCGTGCCGCTCGCTGTAGAAGCCGCAGTGTCCGCGCGTGTGCCCCGGCAGATGGACCACGCGCAGGCCGCCCCAGAAGGGCAGCCGGTCGCCGTCGGCAAAGGTGCGGTCCACCGTGCCGACCTTCCGTCGGAGCAGGATTCTGCCGGCGGCCTCCAGCCAGCCGCAGACCCGGCTGAGGCCGGTGTAAGGGTAGCGGCCTTCGACGTGGGCGCGTTCCTCGGCGTGCGCCCAGACCGGTGCGCCCGTCCAGCGGTGCAGCTCGACGAGATTGCCGACGTGGTCGAGGTGGCCGTGGGTCAGCAGGATGGCGCGGACGGCGGTGGGGGCGAGGCGGAGGCGGCGGAGCAACCGGCGCACGAGGAACATCTCGCCGAAGAACCCGGCGTCGAGGAAGACCGCGCTCCGGCCGTCGTTCTCGACGAGCAGGTGGGAGCAGCCCATCAGGTGGCGGATGGGGTAGATGCCCCGGGGCACGTTTTGCATGGTGCCCAAGGAAACGCCGGAAACGCGGCGGGCGCACATCGAAAAAACAGGGCGCGGCATCGATTGGCGGACGCAAAGCCGCCGGATGACAAGCATTGATTTCTCGGCTACGGTACGATTCCGCGCCGTCAAGGGGGAAAGCGGCGCCGGCGACCAGAGTGTTTGCAGAGGCGCAAGGCAACCGGTCTTTTCCGGCGCGCGCATACACCCATGGTTTTTGAAGATTTCCAACTTTCCGAGGACGTTCAGCTCGCCATCAAGGCGACCGGTTACACCGAGCCGACGCCCATCCAGCAGAGCGCCATCCCGCTGATCCTCCAGGGCCGCGACGTGATCGGCTCCGCGCAGACCGGCACCGGCAAGACCGCCGCCTTTGCCTTGCCGATGCTGACCAAACTCGACCGGATGCCCCGGAGCAAAAATCCGCGCGGCCTGATCATCGAACCGACGCGCGAACTGGCGCTCCAGGTGGAAACGGCGTTCCGCACGTTCGGGCGGTTCAGCCCGCTGCGGGTGGGCGTGATGTACGGCGGCGTCGGCTACGGCAAACAGTCCGAGATGCTGCAAAAGGGCATGGACGTGTGGGTGGTCACGCCGGGGCGCGCGTTGGATTACCTCGAACGCGGCGAGTTGAGCCTCAAGGAACTGGAATTCGTCGTGCTCGACGAGGCCGACCGCTTGCTCGACATGGGTTTCCTGCCCGACGTGCGCCGGATGCTGGAGCAGTGTCCGCCGCGTGAGAAGCGCCAGACGCTGCTGTTTTCGGCCACGATCCCGCCGGAGATCGAGGGCTTGGTGAAATGGGCCATGCGCGACCCGGAAACGATCAGCATCGGGATGCGCCGCGCGCCGTCGGAGATGGTGACGCACAACCTCTACCCGGTGGCCAACGCGCAGAAATTCGATCTGCTCCACGAGATGCTCGAACAGACGCATTACGAGAGCGTCATCATCTTTTGCCGCATGAAGATCGGCGCGGACCAGGTGGCCAGCCGTCTCATCGCCGGGGGGCACAAGGTCGCCGTCCTGCACTCCGACCGCGCGCAGAAGGAACGCGAAGATGCGCTGGCGGGTTTCCGCGAGGGGCGTTACGAGGTGATGGTGGCGACGGACATCGCCGCGCGCGGACTCGACATCGCCGGGGTGACGCACGTCATCAATTTCGACGTGCCGCAGCATCCCGAGGATTATGTCCACCGCATCGGGCGCACCGGACGCGCGCAGAAAGAAGGCGACGCGTTCACCATCTTTACCGCCGAGGATGTGAACCACGTCCAGGCGATTGAGCGATTCATCGAACGGCCGATTTCGCGGGTAAAACTGCCGGGGTTCAACTACTTCTACACGCAGCTTTTCGACCTCAAGGAAGGCCAGAATCTGGAGAGGCTAAAGGTGTCCGGTGGGCGTTCCGGCAAGGGCTACAGCTATTCTTCCGGCAAGCGGCGGAAGTAAACGGTCGAGCGGCGATGAAAATACTGACGCGCAAAATCTGGACCGATGCGGCGTTGATGGCACTACCTAAAGAGCGCGGCAAGTGCGAGTTGATCGACGGCAAATTGACGAGGATGAGTCCGGCGAACAACGACCATGGCTACATAGAAATACGGATTGCCTCCGCGCTCCACACTTTCGTTGCGTCGCAACGGTCTGGTTTGGTTTACGGTCCCAGCGCGGGGTTTCGGCTCGATCCAGAAAATGTGCTCAGTCCAGACGTTTCCTACGCGAGCCGCGCCTGGGTGCAGAAATCAGGCACCCAACCTGATGAGTTCTTTCGTGGGGCGCCTGAGTTGGCGGTCGAGGTGATTTCGCCTTCCGAACGCAGAGGCAGGATCCGGCTGAAAACCGAGAAATACTTCGCACGGGGCACCCGGCAAGTATGGTTGGTTTACCCGCGCAGAAAGCTGGTGGAAGTCTACACCGCCCCGGACGTTTCGATCACTTTGACCAACAGCGAACTCGACGGCGGCGACGTGCTGCCGGGATTCCGCCTGCCGCTCGACGAGATTTTTGCCGCGTGGTTCTGACGCCGGATCACGACCGCTTCAAATTGTGCTTGGCCAGGAACTTTTCCAACTGGCCGGTGTCGAAATCCGGCAGGACCAGCGCGTCGCCGACCGACAGCGTCGGGGTGAGCGTCTGGCCGGAAAGCGCCTTCATCTCCTGCATCGCGCCGGCATCGCGGCGCACGTCGATCTGCTGGTATTCGTAGCCGTGCCGGTCGAGGTAATCGACGGCCTCGCTGCACCAAGGGCAACCAGCCTTCACGTATAAAATCCATTCGGGAGCATCCATCGCCCAGCATAAGCCGGGATTGTTCCCGTGCAAAACCTACAGTCGGCGTTTCGCTTCCAAGGTCGTGTAAAACGCCCCCAGCCGTGCGGCGACCGCCTGGAAGGAAACCGCTCCCATGGCCCGGGTGTGCGCCTCGCGCCAGGCGTGCTCGTAGTGGGTCGGATCGCGCAACAGATCGGCGGCCAGCCCCACGAGGCGCGCCGGTTCCTTGTCGTGTCCGGCCAGCCCGGGGAAAACCATTTGCTCGATGGCCCCGTCGCCACCGACGCAGGGCACCCGGCAAAGCAGGGCGTCACCGGCGACCTGCCCCGGGACGGCGCTGCGGTCGAGTTGAAAGACGAGCCGGTGGCGGGCGATGGTCCGCAGGTAATCGAGGTAGGGCAGCGGGCCGGGGACCATCAGCAGATCGGCGTCCGGTTTCGTCGAAAACCCGAGGGCCGCGAGGAGTTTCGCGCCGCGCCGTCCATCGGGGTTGATGACGGTGACCGGCTCGCCCGTTGCCGCGTGGAGAAAACGCGCCGCGCACAGGGCGGCGAGGTGCTGGCGCGAGGGCACGTCGAACTCGCGCGTCCCGACGAAAATGCCGCGCCGCCGGACCGGGGGCAGCGAGAAATCCCAGCGCGTGTCGTCCACCGGGTAGGGTGTCGGGATGAACTCGACCGCCGGGCGCGGCGTCGCGGAGGTCGGCAGCGGGGCCACCTCGAAGAAATCGGAGAGGAAGGGGGTCGGCGCAAGGCAGCCGTCGGCCAGGGCGAAGATTTCGGCGAGCAGGCGGAGGTCGGCGGGACGGCGCAGCCGGGCAGCGATCTGGGCAGAGCCGGCTTCCTTGAAGGTGACGACCGTGAGGCGGCCCGCTTTCTTGAAGCGGCGCAGGGCGCGCAGAGCCGGGCGCAGGTCGGTGCGCAGGAGCAGCAGGACGGGACGGGCGGTGGCAAGCGCCGTGTCGAGCCGGGCGTGGAAGGAGCCGTCGGTGCAGGCGGCGAAAGCGTGGAAGTTGATCGGCGGATGCGGCGCGCCGGGGAGATCGGGAATGCCCGCGCCGCCGGGAAAATGCTGCTCGCGGTCACGTCCGCCGGGATTGCAGACGGCGAGGGAAAACGCGGTCAAGGGACGGAGCCGGGAGTCCGGCGTGTGCGCCAGCCGAAGAATCCCAGGCAGCCGAAGACCCCGAGCAAACCCGCGTTGGCCCAGGTAGCCGAGCGGGCGGCGGCAGGCGCTTTGGCGGCGGCCGGTGCGGCGACAGGCAACGGCGCGGGGGCTGGCGGAGCCGGGGGTGACAACCGGTGGGCGCGGGCGGGCAGGTCTGCCGCGCTGGTGGCAATGGCAGCCGCCGGGGGCGGGGCGGTGAGCACGGCGGGCGGAGCGTCCCCTTTGAACTGGTTGATCGTCGTCTGCAATGGGAACGCGCCCGAGGAGGCATGCGCCGCCAACGCCAGCCGCGCCGCTTCGGGGTCCTCGGCGGCCAGGCGGCAGTATTCGCAGGCGCGGCCGATGTCGGCGGTCCGCACCAGCAGCGCGGCGAGGAGGCAAAAGAATAGCGTTTTCATGGGAAGGTCGTCCGGCGAGCGTGGAGAAAGCATAGGCGAGGACAGGGGCCGTTTCAAGCCTGGAAGGCGGGGGAATCGCCGGGAGCCGGGGCGGGAATCGGCTTCCGGCTTGGTCACGTTTTACCCGGCGTTAAGTGGGTCATTTGCAGGTTTTTTAATCGCCGGGCTTTTCCATTGGTTCCCAACTGGCGTAAGCTGCGGGTCAACCGATGAGCGCAATCTACGAAGTCAGCGAACTGGCAGGGAAAACGGTCGATGTGCTCACGGATGCCGCCGCCGGGGTGCGGTTGACCGTGGCACGCTTGGGGGCGGAGCCGGTCGGCCTCGCGCGGCGGGGTGCGGATGGGCAATGGACCGGGTTTCTGTACCGGGACGGCGATCTTTCCAAGAATCCCGACGGCTGGAACAACCATGCGACGGTCATGGGTTACTACGTTCATCGGCTCAAGGACGAGCACAGCTTTTATCGGGGCCACGAAATCCGGGGCGGCACGCATAGCTTTCTGCGGCACAAGACGTTTTCCGCGCCGGAGGTGGCGGGCCCGGCGCTCACCTACACCATGTCCCCGGACGATTACGAGCCACGGGAATATCCGTTGCGGGTGGGATTGAAGCTGACGTATTCGCTGGCGGCGGACGGTGCGCTACGGGTGCAATTCCGGTTTGAGAACCAGGAGCCGGAACTGAGCGCGCACGTTTCGTTCGGGCTGCACCCGGGGTTTGCGGTGGGTTCGCTCGAAGCGGCGCAGGTGATCTTGCCGGAGGGACGGTACCATCGGCGCCTCGCGCCGGGCAATTTCCTGTCCGGCGTCACGGTGGCCATCGACCATCCCGGCGGATCGATGCCCTTCGACAAGGCCGCGTTGCCGGATTCCTTCCTGTTGGAACCCGTCAAGGTGGAGCGCAAGATTTTTACCCTGGTCGATCCGGCGGGCGGGCGCAGGGTGGAACTCGATTGCCCGGAAGCACCGTTTCTGACGCTCTGGAGCGACGGGCATCCGTTCATTTGCATGGAGCCGTGTTGGGGGCTGCCGGATGCCGCCAGCCAGACGCCGTTCGAGCAAAAGGAGGGGATTCAGGAAATCGCGCCGGGCGGGACGTTGGAGCGTGTGTTCGCCGTCCGGGCAACGCTGGCGTGACGGGACGATGAAGGATGTTTATATGTCAGTCGCTCAAGACTGATCCATTTTATGACCTCGCAGATCCTATACGCCTGCGCACTACTCATCTTACTCGCGACATCGGTGAACACGTCGGCAGACCCTTCACCGAAGCCGACACAACCCCTCACAACGGACGATGGGCGCAATTTGTTTTTTTCCATTCAGGCGTACGGAAGCACTCAGGCTTTTCAGGTAAGCGTCGGTTCGACCTCTGACGAGGCGGGCAAATTGAAACTGGGTGACGGCTCGGTGGAACTGTTGGATCAAGATGGAAAGTTGATTCCTTGGACTTTGATCGGAGAGGGATTTGGATTCGCAGGTAGCAGATCGGGCGAGGCGTCTTTGAGTTATAAACTCCCTCCGGGCGGTAGTCAGATTCCAACGTCGGTCAACTTCGCTTGGCGAGGTGGTAAAACACACCATTTCATTCTGACACCGGACAATTTTCACCACCTTTGAACAGGGTCGGCGAACGCAAGTTACGCGGTAAGTTCATCTCGTCTTTCTCGACACGGTCCCAATCATCGGTTAAGCACGGAGTTTATGCGTCAAATCGGCATCGGGATCGCGGGGTTGGGCACCGTCGGGGCGGGGGTCTACAAACACGTCGCGCAGAACCGTGCGCTGCTGTCCGAGCGGCTGGGGCTGGAACTGGTGATTCGCCGGGCCGTGGTGCGCGACGTACACAAACCGCGCGTGGCCGGGCCGCCGACCGCGGAGTTGACGACGCGCTGGCAGGATTTGATCGACGATCCGGGCGTGGAGATCGTCGTCGAACTGATGGGAGGAATCGACGAACCGCTGGCGCTGATCCGCGCGGCCATCGCGGCGGGGAAGATCGTCGTGACCGGGAACAAAGCGTTGCTGGCGGAGCACGGCCAGGAGATTTTCGCGCTGGCGGCGGAGCGCAAGGTGCCGGTGTTCTTCGAGGCCTCGACGGCGGGCGGGATTCCCATCATCAAGACGATCCGCGAGGCCCTCATCGCCAACCACATCGTCAGCATCCACGGCATCATCAACGGGACGAGCAATTACATCCTGACTCGCATGACCGACGCCGGGCTGGATTTTGCCGGGGCCCTCGCCGAAGCGCAGGCGCAGGGTTACGCGGAGGCCGACCCGACGCTCGACATCAACGGCTGGGACGCCGCGCACAAGGCGATCATCCTGGCGTCGCTGGCCTACGGGTTCTGGGTGGGGACGGACCGAATTTTCGTCGAGGGCATCGACCGGTTGACGGCCACGGACATCCGCTTCGCGGACGAGTTGGGCTACCGGATCAAGCTGCTGGCGATCATCAAGGCGGACGCGAGTCTGGGGGAGGACGGCAAGAGCGGCGGGGTCGAGGTGCGGGTGCATCCGACGCTGATCCCGAAGACGCACGTGCTGGCGTCGGTGAGCGGGGTGTTCAACGCCGTGGCGGTGCGCGGGGACGTGGTTGGCGAGACGCTCTTTTACGGGCGCGGCGCGGGGCAGGACCCGACGGCCAGCGCGGTGATCAGCGACCTGGCGGAAGCGGCGATTGCCCTGGGCGGACAGCACCGGACGTATGGGTTCACGCCGCACGGATTGTACGGGACGTGCAAGCCGCCAGAACTGGTCGTGTCGCGGTATTACCTGCGGTTGGCGGTGGACGACCGGCCCGGCGTGCTGGGGCAAGTGGCGGGGATTTTGGGGCGGCACGAGATCGGCATTTCGTCGGTGGTGCAGCCGGAAACCCACGACGCCGCCGGGCGGGCGCAGTTGGTGTTGATGCTCGACCGCGCCAGCGACGGACAGATGCAGCGGGCGTTGGGAGAGCTTTTGCAGCTCGGGTGCGTGGTGCCCCCGGCGGCGTTGCTGCGGGTGGAGAGTTTTTGAGGGTGACCTTCCGGGGATCTCAACCAAGAGATTCCCTTGGGTCATCCCGCGTAAGTCAACGCGGCCTGGATATCCTCACGCTCCAAATAAGGATAGCTTTCGAGAATATCCGTTTCAGTCGCGCCACTGGCGAGCATTTCAAGCACATCCTTGACCCGGATACGCATCCCTCGAATACAAGGGCGTCCACCGCACTGGTCGGGATCGAACGTGATGCGCGGCGTAGAATCGGAACTTAATCCAACGGCCCGGGTTCGGTCAATTGCCAGCGTAGCTCACGCGCCAGATGTTGTTGGTCGTGTCGTCGCTGAAGAGCAAAGCGCCGTCTTTGGCGACCGTGATGCCCACGGGCCGACCCCAGACGTTGCCCTCGGGCGTGACGAAGCCCGTGACGAAATCCTCGTAGTCACCCTTCGCCTTGCCGCTTTCCTTGTCGATGGGCACGCGCACCACCTTGTAGCCCGTGCGTTTGTTGCGGTTCCAACTGCCGTGGAAACACGCGAAGGCGTCGCCCTTGTACGCGGCGGGAAACTGGCTGCCCGTGTAGAACGTCAGGTTGAGCGAGGCGGAATGACTCTGCACCGGCACGTCGGGCAGGAGCACTTTATCGGCGAGTTCGGGGTGTTTGCCCTGTTGGCGCGGGTCCTCGTGGTTGCCCATGTAGAACCAGGGCCAGCCGTAGAAGCCGCCGGGTTTGACCCGCGTGACGTAATCCGGCACGAGGTCGTCGCCCAGGCCGTCGCGCTCGTTCGTGCTGACCCACACCTCGTCGGTGCCGGGACGGATCGCCAGACCCACGGGATTGCGGATGCCGGAGCCGAAGATTTTCTGGCCGGTGCCGTCGGGGTTCATCTCCCAGACGAGGGCGCGCTCGCGTTCCTTGGGGTTATTGCCCTCGTCCACGTTGGAGCCGCTGCCGACGGTGACGTAGAGGCGTTTGCCGTCGGGCGAGAAGGCCAGGGCGCGGGTGGAGTGGCCGCCGCCGCCGCTGATGCGGGCCGGGAGTTTTTCCGCCGGGCCGGTGGCCTTGCGATCACCGTTGTGATACGGGAAACGGACCACGCCGTCGGTGTTGGCCACGTAGAGATATTGCGGGTCGGGACCGGCGGGGTAGAACGCGAGGCCGAAGGGTTTGTTGAGGTCGGAGTCGGCGAAGAGTTCCGGCTCGGCGGCGCGGCCGAAGGGGTCGGTGCCGTGGAGGACCTTGATCCGGCTGCCGCCCGTTTCGGCGACGAAGATGTCGCCGTTGGGGGCGGTTTGCAGGTAACGCGGGTTGCGGAGGCCGGTGGCGTACACGTCGATCTTGAAACCCTTGGGAACCTGGGGCGTCGCGCCGTCGGGGCGTCTGACCTCGCTCGGACCGTTGCGCACGGACTCGGTGGCGAATACCGGAGGGATCTCGGTGAGATTGACGTGGTGGCGTTTGCCGGGGGCGTCGTGGCTCCAGTCGCCTTCCTGTTGGGCGAGTTCGGTGGGCGCTTTGCCCCGGCGGCTGACTTCGGACTCGTCCTGGGCGGGCAGCGACCGGGAACAGGCGAGGGCTGCCACGAGGCACAGAAACGGGCGCCAGAGGGAGAGCGAACGGCGGGGGATGGTCGTCATGGTTGCCTCTTGATTCGGCGGAACCCGGCCCGGTGCGCGGCATCATTCCACCGGCGCGCGCGGCCAGGGATTGAACCGCCGGTGGATCTGGTGTTTGCTGGACGGCAACCCGCTCGTTTTACCTATGAACCGCACGACGTTTATTGCCGCTGCCGATCCTGCCGGAACCCGCGCGCTCCCGCCGATGCGGTGGCTGGCCGCGACGGTCCTGGCGCTGGCCCTGTTGCTGACGGCGGGGACGATCCGCGCCGGGTCCCTGGCGGACCTCGACCGCGACAACGGCCTGCCCGACGCCAAACTGGGCACGCCGCTCAGCGCGTTCCAGGGGTTGCGGAAAACCGAGGACGTGGGCCGCTGGCTGACGTTCAAACGCCCGGGCGACGTGTTGCGCTACGGGAAGTTCGAGGTGGCGGGCATCACGTATAACTTTTTCAAGGACCGGCTCTATTCCATCAACATCGACCTGACAGACAAGGGGAGCGTCAAAGGGGTCATCAAACTGCTGGAAAACCAGTACGGGAAGGATCATAGCCGCGATGAACGCACGTACACGCACTCGACCGCCGTCATGGAAATCCGCGAGTGGGCCGCGACCAGGGTGTATTGCGTGTACAAAAGCGCGGCGGATTACGACGGCGCGGTGCTGACGTTTTTGGACAAGCCGACCTGGGACCTCCTCCAGATCCCCAAGAAACAGCAGCAGACCGAAAACCGGGAGAAGCTCAAGGGCAGCTACCTGAACGGGGATTTGTGAAGCGGTAGGCAGGCGGGCCGGTTGCCTCATAAATCCGCGCAGAAGAAACGGAGGGCCTCGATGACCCCGGCGCTATAGCCGTCGCGGGCGACGTAACCGTGGGCGGCGCGGACGGCCCGCTTGACCTCGTCGATGGAATTATCCGGGCAGGCGACGTGCCGGGCGTGGACGCCCGTGAGCATGGGCAGGTCGTTCTGGTGGTCGCCGATGGCGAACGTGGCCGCTGCCGGAACGCCGACGAGACGCCCCAACTCGGCGAGGGCCGTGCCCTTGTCGTAATCGACGTGGCAAAAGCTCAGGTAAATCGAGTTGCGCTGGTAGCTGAACTTCGGCATCCGGGCCCGGACGGCGTCGAGCCGGGCGACGATGCGGTCCATCTCGGCGTTGTCGTGGGCGACGACGCCGGCGAGTTCGGAGGTGGTGCCGTGGTTGCGGCGGGTGCGGCGGCCGTATTGGAGTTCCGCGCGGGTCTCGTTTTTGACGAAGGCCACGACGGGCGCCAGCAGCGGGGCGGCGGCGGCGAACAACTCATCGTGCAGCCGGGCGCAACGGGCGTTCCAGGGGCCGAAATCCTCCCAACCACGTCCGCGCGCGGCGGGCTGGAAAATCTCGCGTTCGGTGGTGATGACGAAATCCGGGTGGATCGGCAACGCGAAACTTTCCAGACCTTCCTCCAGCGAGGACAGGCTGCGGCCCGTGTTGATGGCCCAGCGCACGCCCCGGGCGCGCAGGGCGTGGAAGATTTCCACGAGCAAGGGCGAGAACGGCGCGGGGTTGCCGTGCTCGACGAGCGTGCCGTCGAAGTCCGTGCTGATGAGCGAGACCGGGGAAGGGGCGTTGGACATGAGGAGCGCGGCGTCTATCTCTTTACGTTTGGGAAGGTCCGCAGATTACGCAGATTTCCGCAGATTGCAGAGGAAAGACAGGAAATCCGGCCACCTCCTCTTCTCATCGGCGGAAATCTGCGTAATCTGCGGACACCACCGTTTATGAAATCCGCCTACGAACTCGCCATGGAGCGGCTGGAGAAACAGTCGCCCGCCGTCAAAGTCACCGACGAACAACGCGCGGCGCTCGCCGAAATCGACCAGACGTACAAGGCCAAGATCGCCGAACGCGAGGTGTTTTTGCAATCGCAGGTCCAGAAGGCGGCGGCGTCCGGCGACCTGATGGAAGTGGAAAACATCCGGCTGCAACTCTCGCGCGAGGTGCGCCGGTTGCAGGAAGAATGCGAGGCGAAGAAGGCCAAGCTGCGCTGACCATGCCCGCCCCGCTCCCGCTCCACTACTACGAGGTGGCGTTTGCGGTCACGTCGTTCGTGGTGGGAGCCATCGTGGGGTCGTTTTTGAACGTCTGCGTGTACCGGATGCCGCTGGGGTTGTCGGTCAACGAGCCGAAGCGGTCGTTCTGCCCAAACTGTAAGGCGCAGATTGCCTGGCACCAGAACATCCCCGTGCTGAGCTGGTTGTGGTTGCGCGGGCGTTGCGCGAACTGCCGCCAGCCCATCGCGGTGCGGTATCCGCTGGTCGAACTGCTGACGGCGGTGTTGTTCTTCCTGGTGTGGCAGCGGTTCCACGCGGAATGGATTCTCGTCGGGCCGTACTGGATTTTCGTGTCGCTGCTGATCGTGGCGACGTTCATCGACTTCGACTGGTTCATGATCCCGGACGAGATCACGGTCGGCGGGACCGTGGCGGGCGTGCTGCTGAGCCTGGCCATGCCGCAGTTGATGGGGGAGGAATCGCACGCGTCGGGGTTGGCGTGGTCGCTGGCCGGGGCGGCGGCGGGGTACGGGACGCTGCGGGCGGTGGTCGAGGGCGGGAAACTGGCGTTTGGCAAGAAGCGCGTCGTGCTGCCGGAGGCGGTCGAGTTCGTCTGGCAGCGCGCCGGGGAGCACGACGCGGAGATGATCATCGGCGACGAGCGGGAACGGTGGAGCGAGTATTTCAACCCGGATCGTCCGAAGGATGAATTGGTGCTGCATTGCGACCGGCTGACGCTGGCGGGACGCACGCACGAGAACGTGGTTTTGCGGTGCTTCTGGGATCGGCTGGTGCTCGACGGGGCCAGTTACGAAATCGAGCAGGTGGAAACGTTCTCGGGTCGGCTGCGCGAGTTCGTTTTTCCGCGCGAGGCGATGGGGCTGGGGGACGTGAAGTTTATCGCGGGGATCGGCGCGTTCCTCGGCTGGAAAGCGGTGTTTTTCACGATTGCCGCCGCGTCGATGGTGGGCTCGGTGGTGGGAATCGGCGTGTTGACACTGGGGCCGAAAGCGAAGTCGCTGCGGATTCCGTTCGGGCCGTATTTGTCGGTGGGCGCGCTTGGGTGGATGTTCGCCGGACCGGAGATCGTGCGGTGGTATCTGGGACTGATGGGACGGTGAGGTTTAGATGACCGCCGGTTCCAATGGCAAATCAGGTTCCTCATCGGAGGAAGCGGTTTCTCCGGCGTCAGCGGCTTGGATTTGGAAGTCGGTGAGGAGTTCCAGCTTGCCGTCGAAATGCTCGACCAATGCCGTGCAGCTTTCGACGAAATCGCCGCTGTTGTAATAAGCGATCCCGCCGGTCTCGCGGATGGCCGCGCTGTGGATGTGGCCGCAGAGCACGCCGTCCACCTGGAAATCCTGGGCGTAGCGCACGATGGCGTCCTCGAATTGTCCGATGAACGCCACGGCGTTTTTCACCCGGTGTTTGACGTAGGCGCTCAGCGACCAGTGGCCCAGCCCGAAACGCCGCCGCAGGAAGTTGACCGGCCGGTTGAGCTTGAGAAGGAACTGGTAGCCAACGTCGCCGACGAAGGCGAGCCATTTGACGTTCTGGATCACGGTGTCCAATTCGTCGCCGTGGATGATGAGCAACCGGCGGCCAGCGGCGGTCTGGTGGATCGCCCGGCGGACGATGTGCAGGCTGCCGTAATCGCCCAGAAAACCGCGCATCAATTCGTCGTGATTGCCGGGGATGTAGACCAGCCGCGTGCCCTTGCGGCCTTTGCGCAGGATTTTCTGGATGACATCGTTGTGGCCCTGCGGCCAGTAGCGCGAGCGGCGCAGGCTCCAGATGTCGATGATGTCGCCGACGAGATAGAGCGTTTCCGAGTCCACCTCGCGCAGGAAGCGGAGCACGGCTTCGGCGTTGCTGCCGTGCGTGCCGAGGTGCAGATCGGAAATCCAGGCGGTGCGATAGCGGGTGGTGGCCATCCGGGGCGAAGAGTGAGCGGGGCGATGGACCGGGACAACCACGCGACGGTGACGGATTCGTCACGTTGCGTTAACGGGCAGCAGTGGTCTGGCCCTGGGACTGGGATGGCGACTGCGAACCGTTGCCGCCGGTTTGAGACTGCGCCTGGGTCTGGGACGGCTCCGGCGGCGTCTCCATGATCTCGCAGTAAATTTCCCCGACGGCGTTGCTGATCTGGGTGACGCGCAGTTGCAGGCGGTCGAGATACTGGTGCAGGCCGTACTGGAAAATCTCGCTCGTGCGGGTGTAATCGAGGTCGCTGCGCAACTTGCCGGAAAGACGTTCGGCCTCGTTGGTGAAGCGGTCCTCGGGCGCGCCGCTGATGCGGTGGAGCGCGTAGTCCACCTGATGCACGCAGTGGCGCAGGGCGCGGGGGAAACAATCGTGGAGGATGAGAAATTCGGCCACCTTCCACGGGGCGATCTGGCCGACGTAGAGTTTGCTGTAGGCTTCCAGCGCGCTGCACGAACGCAGGACGGCCATCCACTGCACGGTATCCACGTTGCCGCCGACGCGCTCGCCGCTGGGCAGGAGGATGTGGTATTTCACGTCGAGGATGCGCGAGGTGCGGTCGGTGCGCTCGATGAACTTGCCGAGCTGGATGAAATCCCAGCCCTCGCCGTGGGTCATGGTGGCGTCGGTGACGCCGAGGAACTGGAAACTGCCTTCGAGGATGCGTTTGTAGAACTGGTAAGGGCTGGAGTGGAAGAGTTCCCGCGCGGCGTCCGAGCGGATGAAAAGGTAAAGCTGGTTGAGGTGTTCCCACATCTCGGAACTGATCTGTTCGCGCACGCCCCGGGCGTTCTCGCGGGCGCGGGAAAGGCAGGAGTGGATCGAGTTAGGGTTCTTCGGCTCGAAGGTGACGAATTCCACGACGGAATCGCCGTCCGCCTGCTGGTAGAAGGAGTGGAAAAGTTCCTGTTCTTCGAGCGAATTGATGATCGGCGCCCAGTGCCGGCGGACATCGACCTCCGACTGCGTGTCGAAGTCGAGCATGAGCTGGAGGTTGACATCGAGGATGCGGGCGTTGTTTTCGGCCCGCTCGATGTAGCGGCTCATCCAGAAGAGGCAGTCGGCGACTCGGCTTAGCATGAATGATGATTGAATCTCGAAAAAGCCAGCTAGGCGGCCTGCGCTTCCGAGGGATGTTCTTCCTTGATGGCGGTGATGTGCAAAGGAGACACCGTGGCGTGGCTACTGTCATCGAACCAGATCAAGACCCATTTTTTTTCAGGACTAAATCCGGCGTGGTCCCGGCTGGCAACCCGGTAATGTTCGCCGCTGCTCATCACAATGGTAAAAGGGTGAAACGAGGCGTTTGCGAGCAGGCGTTGGATGTATTCGATCATAAGAAATTATCGCAGGGTTTATTCTTCCAGCACCCAGGTATCCTTGCTGCCGCCACCTTGGGAGGAATTCACCACCAGTGAGCCTTTGCGCAGGGCCACGCGCGTCAGGCCGCCGGGGATGATCGTGATTTTCTCGCCGTAGAGAATGTAGGGCCGCAGGTCGATGTGGCGGCCTTCCAGCGTCTGGTCGCAGAACGCCGGGGAACGCGACAATGAAATGACCGGCTGCGCGATGTAGTTGCGCGGGTTGGCGATGATCAATTGGCGGAACTTTTCGATCTCTTCCTTGCTCGCCTGCGTGCCGATCAACATGCCGTAACCACCGCTCTCGTTGGCGGCCTTGACCACCAGATTTTCGAGGTTTTCGAGGATGTACCGGCGGTCGGCTTCCTCGCTGGAGAGGTAGGTTTCCACGTTCGGCAGGATGGGTTCCTCGCCGAGGTAGAACTTGATCATCCGGGGCACGAAGTAGTACATCACCTTATCATCGGCGACGCCCGTGCCGATGGAGTTGGCCAGACTGACGCCGCCCTTGCGGTAAGCGTTGACGATCCCCGGCACGCCGAGCAGCGAATCGGGCCGGAACACCTGCGGGTCGAGAAAATCGTCGTCGATGCGCCGGTAGATCACGTCCACGGGCTTGAGGCCCTTGGTCGTTTTCATGAAGACCTCGCTGCCCTGCACCACGAGGTCGCGCCCTTCGACGATCTCGATCCCCATCGAACGGGCGAGGTAGGAATGCTCGTAGTACGCCGAGTTGTAGACGCCGGGCGTGAGCAGGACGACCGTCGGGTCGCGCCGGGCGTCGGGCGCGATGTAACGCAACACGTTGAGCAGGCTCTGCGCGTAGTCGTCCACCGGGCGCACCGGATGGTGCGCGAAAAGCCGCGGAAACACGCGCTTCATCGCCTGCCGGTTTTCCAGCACGTAGGACACCCCGGACGGGCAGCGCCCGTTGTCTTCGAGCACCAGATAACGGCCGTCCCCGTCGCGGATCAGGTCGGTGCCGCAGATGTGGATGTAAATGTCCCGGGGCACGTTGAACCCCATGAACTCCTTGCGGAAGTGCGCCGCGCTGAGCACGTACTCCTCGGGGATGATCTTCTCCTTGAGGATGCGCTGCTCGTGGTAGATGTCGTGCAGGAAGAGGTTGAGCGCGATGATGCGCTGGGTCAGGCCGCGTTCCAGAATTTCCCACTCGTCCGCCGGGATGATGCGCGGGATCAGGTCGAACGGAAAAATTTTCTCCGTGCCCTGGCTGTCGTTGTAAACCGTAAACGTGATGCCCTGGCTCAGGAACGACGTGTCGGCGAGGGCACGTTTGCGCTCGAATTCGCTCTGGTCCATCTCCTGGAAACGTTCCAGCAGCTTGCCGTAATGCGGGCGCACTTGCCCCGGCGCGCTGAACATTTCGTCGAAGAAACCTTCGGGCTGATAACTGTCGAAGAATTTGTCCACGTTTCCGTCCTTTTTACCCGCGTGTTAAAGCCTTGGCGGGATAGAGGAACCGGGTCTCGCCGCCCTGAAGGGAGAAACGTAACCGGCGGCGAATGGCTGGTCAAGGATGGAGCGGCGTTCGGAATCGTTCGCAGATGGTCCGCAGATTTTTGCAGATTGCAGAACAGGGTTGGCTGGTTTGCCCTCCCGCCTCCCGATCTGCGAAAATCTGCGCAATCTGCGGACCATCTGCCAACCCCTAACCCAAACCGGCCGCTTTGACCTGCTCAATGAAGACGTGAAAAAAATCCTTTTGCCGGGCGACGCCGCGCCGCAGCACGGGTTTCAGGTTGGCCAAGTCGTTGACGTTGAAACACAGGTCCACGCTGAAGATGAACGCCATCATCTCGTCGTTGGTCATGACGCTGCTGCCGATGAGCACCAGAAACTGGTTGCGCCGCTGGGTGCCGGGCAGATGGATGGCCTCCTGGAGCACCACGTTGTTGCCCAGATGACAGCCGTTGAAATGCTCGTCGATGACGACCACATCATAGACGTGCGTCTTGAGCTTGAGTGAGATGTCCTCCTGGAACAGCCCGACGTGGATCTTGTAATCCATCGAGCTGAGCTGCTCGACGATGGGCTGCTGGTACTCGGGCTGGTCGATGCAGACGAGTGCGGTCAGGTCGCCCGGCTCGAAGATGTCGAACCGCGTCTCGTATTCCTGAAGCTGGATGGAATGGCTCATGGGGAAAGGAGGAGCGTTCAATACCGGCTGGAGGCCGCCGTATCCAGACGCAGGCCGCTGACCTTGTTTTTCTCCTCGCCGCGGCTCTTTTTGATGAGGTCGATCTGGCGGATGACCTTGCCCTTCTTCGAGGCGAAGTGCATGG